>JAXLQU010000019.1:0-101362 GCA_046331425.1 Acidobacteriota bacterium | reverse complement strand
CACGTCGAGAGTGCGAGCCGCTTGACGCAGCGCCTGGCCGTCCATGATCAGGTGGTAGGCCTTGGTGAGGATGCCTGTCTTCTTCTTCCAGTAGTCGATCGTGAAGGTTGCATCGCAGAACCAGCGACGACAGTCGGAGCAGGAGAACATACGCACTGGGTGTGGACTGCGTCTTACGTGCCGCGTGCCGCGCGATTGGTAGCGCCAGCCCGAGAGATCGGTGGCGCGATGCCAACGACATTGCCGATTGGGACAAAACGGAGGTTTGCGGGGAGCCATCGGCATGCTCGAGAAACTCGCATGCTGAACCCACGTGTGCACCGGGTTCTAAGCGCATGTCTCCCAGAACCAGGAAAGAGCAGAGACAACGAATCCGATGTATTTCGTCGACACCTCCTACGTGCTGAGTAGTGATTCGAGCGATGAGAGCGCGGACTGATACGGCGGCCGCGCCCCGCGCCCCCCCCTGTGGCTGGCCAACAGTAGTTTCAGCCGCGTCGACTTTTCGGAAATCTCGTCCCACGCCAGGTCACCGCGTTCGAGGCGAACAGCGATCTCGTCGCGCGCATACAACGGCGCATCGAGTTCTTGGCAGAACATCGCAAGGTCGCATCCGGCTTTCAGTGCGAGCAGCGCTCGCTTGCCGGCAGAGGTGCCATCGGCGACGGCGCCCATTTCCAGATCATCGCTAATTATCACGGACCGGTAGCCAATGCGGTCACGCAACCACTCTTGCAGCAGGCGCGGGGAGTACGTCGCAGGGAGCGGCTCGGGACCATCGACCGCTGGGTAGTGAGCGTGTGCCGTCATGATCATCGGTGCGATCTCGGCCAACTCGCGATACGGCGCTGCATGTCGCTCCCAAAGTTCGTCTTTGGAGAGCGGCGAGCTCGCCAATCCAACGTGCGTATCGAGCGTTGTCCCGCCCAACCCGGGATAGTGCTTCAAGCAACCGATGATCCCGGCGCGCTGCAGCCCCACCAAGATCGCGCGCGCCGTCTGCGCCGTGCGTTTTGGATCGAGCCCGAAGGATCGATCGCCGATTGCATTCGTGCCGTCGGAATCGTCGAGATCGACGGGCGGATGGAAATCGATATCGAAGCCGAGCGCCACGAGCGCCTGACCTACCGACTCCCACAGGTCTTCGAGCTTGGCGCGCTCCCAACTCGCCTGTTGAATCCCGCGTGGCAGTGCCGCCCACGCCGGGTGCAGATGCTTGAGTCGATTGACGCGTCCCCCTTCGAGGTCCACCGCGATCAACACCGGCCGTCCGACGACCTCGCGGATCGCTCCAGTCAAATCTCGGATCTGGTTTTCGGTTTTGAGATTGCGATCGAACAGGATCACGCCGGCAGGAGCCAGGTCGGCGAGCGCTCGTTCGATCGGCAGAGGCAAGTCGGGTCCCGGTAGCGCTGAGACGATCAGCCCTCCGGCAGTCTGTCCGGCATCCATGTCGCGGATCCTAACCGACCCCCGCGAACATCGGTACTTTCGCTTCATGTTTGTTCGAACCCAAGCTCGAGACCGGAGGTGAGCGGTGCGACGGGCTTGATCCGCCTCACGAGTGGCATCGATCTTGTTTGCCCCAGAATAGGCCGGAGGTTATATTTCGCGGCCTTGCAGGGTAGGTAGAACAGTTTCGAACAGGGACCGGGAATCCACGAGGGGAGTCTGAGTGAGGTTTTTCCGCCGCCACTTCACGGTCATGATCGTTGCGGGCGCTCAGGCCCGGCTGCGTCGCTTTCAGGTCAAGGGGATGCAGATCCTGTGGGGCACCGGGGCTTTGATCCTGGTGCTGATGCTGGCGCTCGTAACCCCGTTCCTCGCATGGTGGGGTCGCAGCCTCTCACAGGAACTCGCGGCAGCTCGCGAAGAGCGCGATCAACTGGCGCAACGCTCGGCCCAAATCGAATCCACGCTCAGCGATCTGCGCACCAAGCTCGATGGCTTCGAAGATCGCACTTCCAAACTCGGTGAGATCGCGGGGCTGAAGATCGCCGATGGACAACCGCACGCGATTGGCGCCTCGACCAACCTGCAGCAACTCCGCCCGATCGCACGCGCCGATGTCATGCGCGGTGAGGCCGATGAGTTGCTGGAACGCAGTCAATTGTTGGCCCGACGTCTCGACACGGTTCAGCGCGCGGTAGAAGCGCACGTCGAGCGATTGGCTCAGATACCCTCGATCGTCCCAGCGCCTGGTCTCATCGGCAGCAGCTTCGGTTGGCGTCGCGACCCATTCACCGGACTTCAGCAGTTTCATCGTGGCGTCGATATCGAAGCTCCGACAGGTGCTCCGGTCTACGCCCCGGCCGATGGAATCGTGGTCAAGACCGAGCGACACGCCGGCTACGGCAACGTCATCTATCTCAGCCATGGCGATGGCCTGACCACGCGCTTCGGCCACCTATCGGCGTTCCGGGCGGCTCCCGGGCAGCGTGTGCGACGCGGCGATCTCATCGCCTTGGTCGGCGCTACCGGTCGCGCCACCGCGTCCCATTTGCACTATGAGGTTCTCGAGGGGGGCACGCAGGTCAATCCAATGCGCTACATGAGCGGGGACGGATTGTTCCACTGACGCTGGCGCATCGCGCAACCCCATCACATACGAGGCGGGCCGTGCCCGCCTCTTTTCACGTCTGGCCTCTGGCCTCTCACCGGCGGCGCGGCTAGCATCCGTGGTTCGCGCGCCAGGTGGTTGTCACGCGGCGCATGAACCCGAACACGACCGAGGCAGCAAACCGATGCTCGAAACGATACTCGGCAAGATCTTCGGCACCGCCAACGAGCGCGAGCTCAAGAAACTCGCACCTCGCGTCGCGGCGATCAACGAACTCGAGCCGAAGATACGCGCGCTTACCGACACACAACTCCAGGCCATGACCCCACAGTTCCGCGACCGTTTGGAACGGGGCGAAACACTCGACGATCTGCTTCCCGAGGCGTTCGCCGTGACGCGCGAGGCGGCGCGTCGCGTGCTCAACATGCGGCACTTCGATGTGCAGTTGATCGGTGGGATCGAACTGCACTCGGGCAAGATCGCCGAGATGCGAACGGGCGAAGGTAAAACGCTGGTGGCAACCCTGCCCACCTACCTCAACGCATTGACCGGCCGCGGTGTGCATGTCGTCACGGTCAACGACTATCTAGCGCGCCGCGACGCCGAATGGATGGGCCGCGTCTATCGCTTCATGGGAATGTCGGTCGGCTGCATTCAGCACAACCTCAGCGATGAACAGCGCCGCGAGGCCTACACCTCCGACATTACCTACGGCACCAATAACGAATTCGGCTTCGACTACCTGCGCGACAACATGAAATTCATGACCACCGGCATGGTCCAGCAGAAGGGACACGTCTTCGCGATCGTCGATGAAGTCGACTCGATCCTGATCGACGAGGCGCGTACCCCGCTGATCATCTCCGGCCCATCGGAAGGTGACGTTGGAATCTACGGGCGTGTCGACCGCGTCATCCCGCGACTGATTCCAGGTGCGGTGATCGCCGGCGAGGTGGAGCGCGAAAAGCGCGAGGAATTGGAAAAGACCGGCGACTACATTGTCGACGAAAAGAACAAGAACGTGGTACTGACCGAGGAGGGTGTCGCACACGCCGAGCGAATTCTTGGAATCGGCAATCTCTACGACCCGTCCAACATCGATACGTTGCACGCTGTCAATCAGGCGCTACGGGCCCACTCGCTCTACCGACTCGACGTCGACTACGTGATCGAAGATGACGAGGTGGTGATCATCGACGAGTTCACCGGGCGCAAGATGCCGGGCCGCCGTTGGTCCGACGGGCTGCATCAAGCGATCGAGGCCAAAGAGGGGGTCAAGATCCAAAACGAAAATCAAACCCTCGCCACGATCACGTTCCAAAATTACTTCCGCATGTACGAGAAGTTGTCAGGCATGACCGGAACCGCCAATACCGAGGCGGCCGAGTTCGCCAAGATCTACAACCTCGACGTGGTCAGCATTCCCACCAACAAGCCGATGATCCGAAAAGATTTCCCGGACATCATCTTCAAGAGCGAGGCCGGCAAGTACAAGGCGGTGGTCGAGGACATCAAGGACTCGTACACGCGCAAGCAGCCGGTGTTGGTCGGTACGATCTCGATCGAGAAGTCGGAAAAGCTATCAGAGCTGCTCAAACGCGAACGAATCCCGCACCAAGTGCTCAACGCCAAAGCGCACGCGCGAGAAGCCGACATCGTCGCGATGGCAGGTCGATTGGCCGCGGTGACGATCGCCACCAACATGGCGGGTCGCGGTACCGACATCTTGCTGGGCGGCAATGCCGAGGTGCTGGCGCGCTCGATCTTGGTCGAGAAAGCCGGCAAGAGTTGGGACGAAGCCAGCGAAGCGGAGCAGTCGCAAGCACTTCAAGAGGCGCGCGAGATCACGACTCGGGAACACGACGAGGTGATCAAAGCGGGGGGCCTGCACATTCTGGGTACCGAGCGGCACGAAGCCCGCCGCATCGACAACCAACTGCGCGGCCGCGCTGGCCGTCAGGGCGATCCCGGCTCGACCAAGTTCTACCTCTCGCTCGAAGACGACTTGATGCGGCGATTCGCCTCGAAGCTCATGGAGTACGCACTGAAGGAGGCCGACGAGGCGCCGATCGAAGCGCGAATGGTGAGCAATCAAATCGAACGCGCGCAGAAGGCGGTCGAAGGCCAGAACTTCGAAATCCGCAAGCGCTTGCTCGAATACGACGACGTGCAGAACAAGCAACGTCAGGAAGTGTATGGCACGCGACGCGCGTTGCTGGAGGATGGCGACACGCGGGAATACATGAAGGATCGTTCGCAGGAACTGCTCGATGCCATGGTCGAGGAGTACCTTCCTGCCGACCCCTCGCAAGCGCTCAGCCCTGAGGAACTCGAGGTCAAGCTGCTACAGCAGTTCGGTTTCGACCCACTCAAGGAAGGTGTCGATGTCCGCGCCCCGCGGGAAACGGTGATCGAGCAACTGTGGCAGAAGGTCTGGGGTCGCTACGAAGCCAAGATCGAGCGGGTCGGCGACGAGCTGATGCGGCGCTACGAGCGATTCGTAATGCTGCAGATCATGGACGCACAGTGGAAGGATCATCTCTTGGCGCTGGATCACCTCAAAGAGGGGATCAGCCTGCGCGCCTACGGCCAGCGCGACCCGTTGGTCGAATACAAGAAGGAATCGTTCGAGCTGTTCATGTCGATGAAGGAGAGGATCGACGAAGAGATCGTGCGCTACCTGATGCTGCTCGAACCGATGACCGACGAGGAGCGTCGCGCCGAAGAAGAAAAGCGACGCCGCGAGCAGGAGATGATCTTCCAAGCAGCCTCCCGTTCGAAAGCGGGCGAGGAGGCCAAGCAGGCACAGACAGTCCGCATGGCAGCCGCCTCCAAGGTCGGACGCAACGATCTTTGCCCGTGCGGTTCAGGCAAGAAGTACAAGAAGTGCCATGGGCTGGCAGACCGCTGAGCGGTTGCCGGTTTGTCTGGCCCACCCCTAGAATGCGCGGACCTTTCCAAGAGGTCCCCCCATGCTCGACGACCAGATCCCTCTGGGACTCACTTTCGATGACGTCCTGCTGAGCCCCGGCTACTCCGAAACGTTGCCGAGTGAGGTCGATACGTCGACATCGCTCACCCGTAACATCCGCTTGAACGTCCCGTTGGTTTCCGCAGCGATGGACACCGTCACCGGCGCACGCCTGGCGATCGCGATCGCGCAGCAGGGAGGAATCGGCATCCTGCATCGCAATCTATCGATCGACGATCAGGCGGCCGAGGTCGACAAGGTCAAGCGGTCGGAATCGGGAATGATCGTCGATCCGATCACCATGACCGAAGACCGGCCGGTTCAAGCGGCGATGGAGGTGATGGCGCGCTACCGGATCTCCGGCGTCCCGATCACCGATTCCACCGGCAAGTTGACCGGTATCTTGACCAACCGCGACCTGCGTTTTTGCAATGAGTACACGGCACCGATTCGCCAGTACATGACCAGCGCGCAGTTGGTGACCGTGCCGGAAGGGACCAGCCTCGAACTCGCTCAAGAGATTCTGCATCGCCATCGAATCGAGAAGTTGCCGGTGGTCGATGCCGCCGGGCGACTCAAAGGTCTGATCACCTACAAAGACATTCAGAAGCGAATCGAATACCCCAAGGCGGCCAAGGACGTGCACGGCCGGCTGCGCGTCGGCGCCGCCGTCGGTACGGGAGCCGACACGCTCGACCGCGTCCGCGCGCTCGCCGACGCCGGCGTCGATGTGGTTTGCGTCGACACCGCGCACGGTCATTCGCGCCGCGTGCTCGAGATGGTCGACCGGATTCGCGATCGACATCCCGAACTCGAGTTGATCGCCGGCAACGTCGGCACCGAAGAAGGGGCCAAGGCGTTGGTCGAACGGGGTGTCGATGCGGTCAAGGTCGGCGTCGGTCCCGGTTCGATCTGCACCACCCGCGTCGTGTCGGGAGCCGGCGTGCCGCAACTCACCGCGATCAGCACCGCCGCGCGTGCCTGTCGACCGAAAGGTGTGCCGATCATCGCCGACGGCGGCGTCAAGTTTTCCGGCGATCTCACCAAGGCGCTCGCCTCCGGCGCCGACTGCGTGATGATCGGGTCGCTGTTTGCCGGCACCGAAGAGTCGCCCGGCGAAACGGTCCTGTTTCAAGGGCGTCAGTTCAAGGAGTACCGCGGCATGGGCTCGTTGGGCGCGATGAAGGGCGGCAAATCGCGCGATCGCTATGCGCAGGACGATGAACTCGACGAAAGCAAGCTGGTGCCCGAAGGGATCGAGGGACGCGTGCCGTACAAAGGAAGGATGCGCGACATCGTTTACCAACTCGTCGGCGGCTTGCGCGCTGGCATGGGTTACTGCGGCGCGGCCTCGATTTCCGAGTTGCATCGTGTGTCCCGCTTCGTGCGGATCACCGGTGCCGGCCTGCGTGAATCGCACGCGCACGATGTGATCATCACCAAGGAAGCACCGAATTATTCACTCGAGTAGAGTGCGGTGAGCTCGTTCGCCTGCGGTCCATCGATGCGCGCGATCGTCGTGCGTGAACTCGGCACACCCGAGGTGTTGGCACTCGAGGAAGTTCCCGTACCGGTGCCGGCTGCGGGGCAGGTGCTGGTCAAGCTCGTCGCCACCGGCGTGAACTTCTCAGAAACCGAACGTCGGCGCGGTACTTACATGCGGCCCACTCTGCCGTGGATTCCGGGCAGCGAAGGTGCCGGGGTCGTCGCGCGCGCCGGTCCCGGTGTCGATCCATCCATCGTCGGAGCACGCGTCGCGTTCTGGGCGATGCCGCCGGCGGTCAGCGGTACGTATGCCGAGTTTGCGGTCACCCCCGCCGACGGTTTGTTTCGGCTCGACCCGCGTCTGAGTTTCGAACAGGCCGCGGCGCTTCCGCTGCAAGGATTGACGGCGTACCTGTTGGTGCACCGGGCTGCGGAACTGCGAGCCGGCGAGACGGTGTTGATTCATGCCGCAGGCGGAGGGCTTGGACTGATCGCCACACAACTGTGCCGGCGGCTCGGCGCACGCGTGCTCGGCACGGTCTCCAACGCCGCCAAGAGAGCTGCCGTGATCGACGCTGGCGGCGAACCGTTCGACTACGGCGAGGATTTGGCGACGCGAGTCCTTGCCGCAACTGATGGTCGCGGCGTCGATCTGGTGCTCGATTCGGTCGGAATCGCAACGCAGCCGGTGAGCCTTTCCGTACTCGCGCCGTTCGGCCGGTTGATTCACTACGGCGATGCGAGCGGCGCGCCGCGGTCGATCGATCTTGAATCGTTGTACGACCGATCGATCCACGTCGGAGCGTTCGGTCTCAACCTCGATCACGCTCCAGAGCTCGCCGCCCAAGCACGAAGAGACTTGGTGCAGTGGACGGCGGATGGATCGCTGCGGTTGACGATCGCCGCGGCGTTACCGCTTGCCGCTGCGGCCGAGGCACATCGCCGATTGGAGTCGCGTCGGACAGCAGGGAAGTTGTTGCTGCTTTTGTAAGAGCGGCGACCGTGACGGCTGCACGACGGAGGCGTGCTTCAGGCCGAGCCGCATGGAGTCGCCGGAATAGCGAGCATCGATCTACCCAAGTCCAGCAGCGGCGAACGGGCAGGACCCGACCCTCAGACGTGTTTCAGCGTATGCGAGCGCTCCGCCCAGGCGAACGTCACGGGCAACTATCCGGGTCGTCGTTGTGTCGCGGTGTGCCGGACGAGTCAGATCCCCACGGGCCGGCGAGCTTGCAAAGCGCGTTTCGGCCGCGAACCAGGTACTGGTAACGAAACCCTGCGCCCGGAAGTGGCACATCAGTCAATCGTGTATCTGTCAGATCCGAGCCGCGCGCGAACTACGCGCTTTGCCCCAACTCCTGGTCGATCAAATCGAGCCCTGCGTGCAGGTCGTGCTCTTCGATGCACAAGGGCGGCGCCACGAACAAGAAATTCCAGCGCGTCGACACATGCACGCCGCGCCCCTGCAATCGCGCTGCAATCTGTTTGATCGGCGCGGTACTCGCCGCCGATCCGCCCTGCGGCACGAACGGCTCGCGCGTGGCGCGGTCCTTCACCAACTCGAGCACGCCATACAAGCCGATAGCGCGCGCATCACCGACAATCGCGTGCCGCGCCTGCATCGCGCGCAGGCGCGTGAGGAGCGTCCCTTCCAGCGAGGCAGCGCGCGCCACCAGTCCTTCGCTCTGCAACACCGCGACGTTGGCGAGCGCCGCGGCGAGTGCGATCGGGTGCGCGGTGTGCGTCATCCCGGTGACCAAGGGTTTTTGGTCGAAGTGCTGCGCCACGCGCGCGTTGACGGCCACCGCACCGAGTGGTGCATGACCGCTGGTGATCGCTTTGCCGAGCGCCATCATGTCGGGGGTCACATCGCAATGTTCGGTGGAAAACCAGCGACCGGTGCGGCCGAAACCGGTCAGCACCTCGTCGGCAATCAACAGAATGTCGTGTCGATCGCAGATCGCACGCAGGCGCGGCATCCACTCGCGTGGCGGAATGAACGCGCCGTTGGTGCCGGGGATCGCTTCCACCACCACCGCAGCGATCGTGGACGGGTCCTCGCTCTCGATCACTTCCTGGATCTGATCGGCACAGGGGCGAGAGCATCGATCGGGCGACGTGTGCCACGGGCAGCGATAGCAGTACGGGTCTTCCAAACGCACGATCGACGACAACCACGGTTCGAACGGATCGCGTCGCTCGTCACCGGTCGCCGCCAACGCGCCGAGCGTTGCGCCGTGATACGAACGCCGCCGCGCCACGATCTTCGAGCGTCCGGTCACGAGCCGCGCGATCTTGATCGCGTGCTCGACCGCGTCGGCTCCTCCCATCGTGAACAAGAACCGATCGAGTCCCGGCGGCGTCACGGCTGCTAACGCCTCGCCGGTGCGGCCTCGGATCTCGGTCGCCATGTACGGAGCGGCAACGCAGAGCGTGCGCGCTTGAGCAGCGATCGCATCGGCAATCGCTGGGTGATACAGCCCTGCGTTGGCATTGAACACGCCGCTTGCCAAATCCAAGATCCGCTGACCGGAGGCGGTGGTGTAGTGGCAACGATCGGCCGACACCACCAGCGGCGGATACAACCCCGCCTGCGCGGTCCACGTGAACAGCGTGTGGCGACGATTTAGCTCGACAAACGACGACGGATCGAACACGCGGCGACCGTATCATAGGCGCCGCTTCCTGTGGAGAGTGCCGATGCCTAAGTCTGTTTTGATTGCCGCTCTTGCGTTCTGCCCGCTGTCTTGGATTTGGGCCGCACCACGCGGGATGACCCCAGAGGACACCTATCGGCTGCAAACGCCGGCACAGCTCGAACTGTCGCCCGATGGATCGACCGCCGCGGTGGTGTTGGAGACCGCACTCGAGGAAAAGAACAGCTACGGCCACACGTTGTGGTTGGTACCGCTTTCGGGCACGGGCGAGTGGACGCAGGTCGGGCCGAAGCAGGCCGACGTGTCGCATCCGCGGTTTCTTGAAAACGGCGCGCTGGTTTATCTGGTCGATCAGGGCGATGGCGCGCAGCTTTACGTCGCCAAGGCACGCAGTGCTCGCGGCAAGCGAATCACGCAGTTGAAGGAAGGGGTCGAAGGGTACGCGGCCTCTCCCGATGGCACGCAGTTCGTGGTGGTGCGCGAAGATCCCGAAACGCGAACGGCGGAACAGTTGGCCGACGGTCCGATCGTCATCAAGCGCACGCAAATTCAAGCCGATGGCGCTGGCTTTCTCGATGAGCGCCGCAGCCATCTCTGGATCGTCGAGGCGTCGGGGCGGAGCGAGCCGCGTCGACTTACCTCGGGACCGTACGACGACGGCCAACCGGCTTGGTCACCCGACGGCAAAACCATCGCGTTCGTCTCCAACCGCACGCCCGATCCGGACACCAACGACAACACCGACATCTTCGTGATTGCACCCGACGGGACCGGCTTGCGTACGCTGGCCGCCAACGCCGGACCCGATGCATTCCCGGCGTGGTCGCATCGAGGCGACAAGCTCGCGTTCATCGGACAGGTGCGTGCCAACGACTACTACATCGTCACGCGCGTGATGACGGTCGCGGCGGAGGGCGGCACACCATGCGATCTCAGCGGCCATCTCGATACGTGGGTCGCGGGCGATTCACTCAACGTTAGCTCCACCAACTTGGCGCGCTTGAACTTCACGCCCAGCGACGACGCCATCATCACGACCTTCGATCGCCGCGGTGCGAACTATCTCGCGTCGATCGACCTCGCGCGCGGCGAGGTGCGCGAGTTGTTCGGCGGCGCTGCATTGATTGGCGTGCCGCGGCTGAGCCCCGACGGGAAGCAGCTCGTCTATGCGCAGGAAGATCCGACGCACCCCGCCGAGTTGTATGTGCGCGCGCTTGGCGGCGGCGCGCCCCGCCGCCTGTCGCACTGGCACGATGACTTGTTGTCCGAGGTCAAACTCTCCACCCTCAGAAGCTCAGCGTGAAGAACGCCAACGGCGACTCGGTCGAATCGTGGCTGTATCCGCCGCTCGATCCAGTACCGGGCAAGAAGTACCTGCTGGTGCTGTACATCCACGGCGGCCCTCAAGGATTCGACGGCGACTACTTCGACGTCGGTTTGGAAAATCAGATCTTTCCGGCAGCGGGGATGGCGGTGTTGCGCGTCAACTATCGCGGCAGCACGTCGTATGGAGAGGCGTTCTGCCACTCGCTTTGGGGCGACTGGCATTGGCGTGAGTACGAGGACCTGATGCTGTCGGTCGACGCCGCGATCGCCACAGGCTGGGTCGATCCCGACCGGCTCGGGCTCGGCGGTTGGTCATACGGCGGGATCATGACGATCTGGACGGTGGGCCACACCGATCGATTCAAGCTAGAGTGCCTGAGCGTTTCGAAATCGATTACCTGTCGTGCTTCGGGCAGGACCAATGGTTCTCGCAGTATCTGGCCGAGCTCGGCGATCCGTTCAACGATGCCGATCACTATCGCAAGCTCTCGCCAGGCTCATACGCCGCCAACATCAAGACGCCGCTGTACCTGATCAGCAACGAGAAGGACGGCAACTGCCCGTTGCCGCAAGCGATGCAGTTCTATCAGCGATTGAAGCATCTCGGCGTACCGACCGAACTCACGATCTATCCCGACGAACCGCACTCGATGACGCAGCCGAAGCACCTTGTCGATCGCTTGCATCGTTTGCTGACCTGGTTCGGGACGATGTAGCCGCGTGCCGCGCGGTCGCGCGTGACGCTGTCGTCGCGGCTACATCAATCCGCGCGGCAGCGATTTGGCCCAGACCTTCTCGCGAAACTTCTGCTTGCCGCGCCACACCGTGCGGGTCACGGTGACGTAGAACGTCGTCGCGTCGGAGCGCACGTCGAACTTGGTCTCGAGCGTGAAGCGGCCGGCCTTCGCCTCGAAGGCGTCGCGGATCTGTCCGAAGAATGAGGCGTGCGCCGAATCGGTGGTGCTGACCTCGTAGCGATACTGTTCTTCGGTGTGGAAGCGCTGCTGCCCAATCTGCCACGGCTCGTTGCCGCGCCATTCGTAGCGCACGACACCGCGCTTGGTGTCGCGCGTGACGGTTCCGGCGGCGGGCCAGTCTCCGCCTGACAGTTCCTTGGCATCGGGCCGCTCCGCGCGCGGCTCTGGGCGAAACAAAAGCGGGCTCGGCATCGTCTCGAGGCATTCCTCCGACGCCACGTCAGCCTCGTTGCAATTCCGCAGCGTCGGCAACTCGAGACTGCTCTCTGCATCGACCGTCAGCGTCAACGTGCTATTGGCCGGGCCAGGCCATGCCATCGGAAACTGCGCACCGCAGACTGTCAATCGCACTTGGTGCCCTGCACCGAAGGTCCAACTGGTGGCGTGCAGATTGAACTGCAACCGCACCGGTCGATCGGTCGGCATCGGTTTCGGTGCTTCGCGCGACACGCGCTGCGTGCCCGGTTGCAAGGCGCCGGTGACCAGCGCCACACGGCCATCGCGCGCGCGGTCTTCGAGGCGCGTACTGAAGGTAGCGACGGGTGATGAGCTGCCGATCCGCAGCACCACGTTCGGAAATCCAGCGACGGTGATCGGCTTGGAGAGCGGGGCGCTGTCGAACACGAAGCACCCTTCGACATCGTGCTGCATGTCGGCGGTCGGCTCGCCCCACCAAACACCGGCTGCGGTGCCGGTGGCCGGCGCCACCGCGCGGGTAAGCGTGGCTGGTCCCGCGGAGGTTCTGTCGGTGTGGCCGAGGACGCCGCCCGACAACAACTGCCAGCGCACACTCGCACGTGCGTTCGGCTTCCAGTCGGATTGCACCCAGTAGCCAGGGACCTGCTTCGCATCCTCGCCCGGCGCGTGACCGGCACGCAGAAACAGCGACAAGCGCGGCTCTTCATCGACACCGTTCTTCACACCCTTGAGCCACCGATCCCACCAGCGCAGCGCCTGTTGCCGCCATTCGTGATTCGGGCCCGGCTCGCCAGTGTCGGGCCAGTTGTGATTCCACGGTCCGATCTCGGCCTTCACCGACACCTTGAGGTAGTCCAGCGCACGCAACACCGTGTCGCGATAACCGTCGAGCCATCCGCCGATCAGGTACACCGGCACCTGGATCGATTCGGGATGAAAGCGCAACGAGCGCGACTGCCACCACTCCGAATCGACCGGACGCTCGAGGTACGTCAGCAGCCACGGGTAGGCCTCGAATCGCTGCCGTTGCCACGACTCGTCCAGAACGTAGTCAGGGGACTGCGGCATCCCCAGTTCGTGATCGATCTCGAGTGCATATGGATCGATGTGCAGCGCTCCGTCGATGTAATGAACGTCGTCGTGAAACAGATCGTCGCTGGCGTGCAGCGCCAGGATCGCTTTGAGTTCGGGAGGTCGGCGCATCGCGGTCATCAGGGCGTTGAAGCCGCCCCAACTGATACCCCACATTCCAACAGCGCCCGTGCTGAACGGTTGCTTCGCCAACAGCGCTACCAACTGCACGGCATCGTCGAGTTCGACGTCGGAGTACTCACGATCGGGAACCGTTCCGTGCGACGACCCGGTGCCGCGCACGTCGACCTTGGCCATGGCGTAACCGCGCTGCGCGAACCAGTGGTAGAGCGGGTAATCGCGGATGTAGAACAGATCATCTTTGCGATAGGGGAGCAGCTCCAACAGAACAGGGAACTTCTCGTCGGGAGTTTTCGGCTGCGGCAGGAAGTACGTCACCGACAGGCGCACGCCGTCGGACATCGTCAGCCAATCGCGTTTGATCAAGACCTCGTAGCGCGCCGGCGCGGGGTACGAAATCGCCGGCGATGGCAGTTCGGCCACCGCCGGCGCGGTGAGAGTCAAAGCAAGGGCACACCCAAGACCAAGGCGCGTCACCACCCGTATCGAACACCCAAACGAATGTTGCGCGGGGTCGACCAACTCAACGGTTGACCAAAGCTGCCACCGTCACGATCCTCGATGTCGGTCGCGACGCCACGGTTGAACGCGTTGAAGATGTCGGCGATCAACTCCAGCGATCCGTTGCCGATCGGCTTATTCCAGGACAATCGCAAGTCGACCGTGTTGGTTGGTGCAAACCGCCGGCTACCTCTGGTCTCGGCGAAATAGCGCACGCGCGCACCGCCTGGTCCGTCGACGCGCTGGCAGTCGAACGTGCCAGGGTCGTCGGGATTGTCGACCAGGATGCAACGAGCGCGACGCGTCCAGTTGTCGCCACTGTAGTACGTGTAGAACCACGAAAACGAGAGGTTGGCCCGGGGAACGAGCCACGTTCCCTGTAACTTCACTTCGTGCGTCTGGTCGTGGGTCAACTTGCCATCGGCGTTGATCAACGAGTTGGGGGAGTCCAGGAACGAACTTGGTCCATAACTGTTGGTCAGGTTGTTGTCGAAGTTACCTTCGACCTTGGAGTACACATAGGAGGCGTTGAGCTGCCAGTTGTCGCGCAGGCGGCGTGTCGCAGTGAGCAGAACACCTCGGTACCTGCGAAACAGCCCTGGCGCGTTCTCGAGTCGCAGCGGCTGGATGTCTCCGCCCGTGTACTCATAGAGTGTTACCGGCGCGATCGGGGAATCCTCGTTCTCGTTGGGGATGAACCCCTCGACCGGCGAGAAGTCTTGTCGTCGCCCCACCGTCTCGATGAAGTCGGAGTTCTTGCGATAGATCAGCGTTGCGCCGAGCGTGAAGGCCCCAGGTAGTTCCCGATCGAAACCGGCAATCCACTGATCGAGATACGGGTGTTTCAAGTCAGGATCGATCGAGTATCTCTTGCCGGTAACGGCGGACTCGTCCACGAAACCGCTCGGCCAATTGGTGACCGAGTACCCTGGCTCGAAGGCACCCTTGTCGACGTAGTAGTAATACGTCGAGTTGAGTTTCTCGTAGTAGCGGCCGTAGTGTGCCTTGAACAGCGTCTTGCCTTGACCATCGGGGTTCCACGCCAAACCAAGACGCAGCGCGATCGGTTCGGTGCTGTACGGAGTGCTGCCCTGGACGGTGCCGCGATTGATGTCGACGCGGACCCCCGGATTGAGCGTGAAATTCGGCGTGATCTGCCACGCATCTTGAGCGAACAAGGAAAGCCGCTTGTTGGTGGCGCCGACATCGTAGCCGTTGCCGTAGTACGACGTAGCGTAGGGAACTGCCGGCGGACAACCGTCACATCCCTCTTCTTCCTTGGTGCCCGGATCGTCACCGAAACCGTTGTAGATCCACTTGCCGGTGGTGTACCCATAGCGGCTGCGGACCACCGATCGCTCCAACTCCATCCCGTACTTGAAGTCGTGGGAACCCATGATGAAATCGGCGGCGTGGTGAGAGATCGAGGCGTTGAGCTGATTCCGATCGCGATCGGCGAGGTAGAAGTAGTAAGAGTTCTTCGAGTAGTTGACCCCGTCATACTCACCAGGGATGTCGTAGCCGCGCTCCGGATTGAGATAGTAGTACCCGGTGTAGCCCTGGATCGTGGCATTGATGATGGTCGTGTCGCTCACGATCTTCTGCCAGGACAAGTTCCAGACCCACTCGGGCGCATCCTCGCGCACCGTCGCTTCCAGCGGAGTCGACGCGTCGCCGCCGCGTCCCTTGATGTTGTACTCGTCGTACTCCAACCATCCCTCCAGCTTGCTGCTCGGGTTGACTTGCCAACTGAGCTTGCCGAAGGCGCGTGGCGAGCGTTCCTCGCGTATCGGTCCGCCGTCGGATTCGTCCAGACCGTAGCTTTGGACGTTGGCGAAGTACCAAAGCTTGTCTTTACGGATCGGCCCGCCGATCTGTGCCGAGAAGTCCCACGCCTTGTCGATCGTGGGAGGCGTGATGTCGACGTTGCCGGGAACATTCTTCGATGTCAGCGATTCGTTGGTGTAGTACAACTCGACCTCGCCCGACAGGTCGTTGCCGCCCGATTTGGTCGTGCTGTTGAACACGACACCGGTGAACTGACCGTACTCGGCGGGCGCACCGAGTCCCACCAACTGCACCTCATCGACAATCGAGTAATTGATGAACGACCAGGGCGTGCCCCCTTCGGGGTCGGACGTGTCGACACCGTCGAGTTGATACGCGTTGGCAGCGTCAGCGCCACCGCCAAAAGCGGAGCTTTCGTTGATCCCTGGCGCCAGGTTGATGACATCGACCTGGAATCGACCGACGGGCAGGTTGCTCAGGACTTCGGAGGGGAGCGTGGTGCTGGTGGCTGCGCTGGTGACATCGATTTCCGGTCGCGCGCTTTCGACGTTGATTTCCATCGATCCGCCGGTCGGTTTCATCTCGACCGGAAGGTAGACCGTCTTGCCGAGCGGAACCTTGACGGCGTCGAGCGTCTGCGTGTTCAGTTCAACGGCGATCACCGTCACGGTGTACGACCCCGGCGGCAACTCGGCGAAACGCCAGCGGCCGTCGACGTCGGTCTGCGTGACGCGCTTGCCGCCGATCATCGAGGCGCTCGTGATCTCCACCGAGGCGCCGGGAACCGGAGTCCCCTCCGAGGTCACCAGCCCTCGCAACCCACCCGTGGTCTTGCTCTGCGCGAACACCACCGTTGCCGCAGCAACCAAGAGCACGATGCACACCAGCCATCGACTCATCCGTTCGGCTCGCATCACCCCTCCTTGCAGCAACTCTTGGCTTCAGACCGCACTCCCGATCTGTCCCGAATACGTAGCGCTGCGAACCGTAACACAACTCACGCTCCGCGGAACCGAGGAAAGGGGCTCTACAATCGCCCCGATGCAGCAGCGTGCGTTCATGGTCAGGGCCCTCTGTTGGGCATGTGTCTCCGCCGCGATGTCGGCCGGTTGTGGCGGTGGTTTCGGTGCGCTCCCGCGCGGCCTGAGGCCCGAACAACTCAACGTCGTGGTGATCACGCTCGACACCACGCGCGCCGATCGACTCGGCTGCTACGGCGCCACGTCGGTGGCGACGCCGCGCATCGACGGCCTGGCGCGCGAAGGGGTCAAGTTCGAGAACGCCGTGTCGTCGACGCCGCTCACCCTCCCGGCCCACTCATCGTTGTTCACCGCGCGCTTTCCCGCGGCCCACGGTGTGCGCGACAACGGTGGCTTCAAGCTGGCACCCGATCAACTCACTCTCGCCGAAGTGCTCAGCCAACACGGCTGGGTCGCCGGTGGATTCGTATCGGCATACGTGCTCGATCATCGCTGGGGGATCGCGCAAGGGTTTCAGACCTATCACGACGGCTTCGACCTGATGGCCGAGAAGAAAGCCGACATGGGGGACATTCAACGCCGCGGTGACGAGACGGTCACCGCCGCGCTCGATTGGCTCGCGCAACACAAGGCCGAGAAGACCTTCACCTGGGTGCATCTCTACGATCCGCACGCGCCGTACGATCCGCCCGAGCCGTACGCCAGCCGCTACGCCGGTCGCGATTACGATGGCGAGATCGCTTGGACCGACGAGTTGGTGGGACGAATGCTGGATGGGTTACAGCGCCTCGGCCTGCGCGATCGCACCGTGATTGCGCTCTTGGCCGATCACGGCGAGAGCCTCGGCGAGCACGACGAGCACGGACACGGACTCTTCATCTATCGGCAGACGACCCACATTCCCTTGATCATCGCCGCCCCGCAGCGCGGCTTGTCCGGGGTCCGCGTTGCGGCCACTGCGCGAATCGTCGATGTCGCGCCGACGCTGCTCGAGTTGGTGGGATTGCCGGGCGCACTCGAAGGACAAGGGCAGAGTTTGTTACCGCTGATCGCCGGCACCACGTCAGGTGACCCGCGCAGCGGCTATGCCGAATCGTTCTATGGGCGGTTTCACTACGGTTGGTCCGAGCTGCGCAGCGTCGAGAACGGCCGCTGGCGATTGATCGAAGCACCCAAGCCTGAGTTGTACGACCACAGCAACGACCCGCAAGAGTTGACCAACCTCGCGGCGCAACAGGTTTCGGTGCTCCACGAGATGCGAGAGCGGCTTGCGGCACTCGATGCCGAAACACCTGCGGCGTCGGCCGCCGTCCCGGTCGAAGAGGATGAGGAGACGCTGTCGCGGTTGGCCTCGTTGGGATACGTCGGAACCGTCAGCGCGCCCATCGATGCCAGCTTTCGCGAGCTGCCCGATCCGAAGGATCGAATCGAGGTCTACAACCTGATGAACCACGCGCGCGAGCTGCTCAAGGAAGAGAAAGACGAGCAGGCGCGCGTCCTGTTCGAGCAGGTCTTGCAGCTCGATCACAAGACGATCGACGCTTGGTATTTGATCGGCAACACGTATTACAAAGCGCGACGTTGGCGCGAGGCAGGGGAGTACTATCGCAAGACGCTCGCGCTACGCGCCGATCACGATTACGCGATGATCGGCCTGGCCGACACGCTCACCGCGGAAGGGAAACTCGACGACGCGGTGTTGGGATACGAGCGGTTCTTGAAGTCCGACCCGAACAACGCGCAGATCACCTATCGGTTGGCTCAGGTGCTACTAGATGCAGGCCGCAACGCCGACGCCGCGCGCTGGTTCGATACCACGCTGCAACTCGAGCGAGGCACCGCGCGGGCCGAGGTCGGCAAGTCGGTGGTGGCGTTTCGCGCCAAGGACTACGCCGCGGCGGCCGCCGCCTTGCAGCGCGCCCTGACGCTCGACCCCAAGGCCAAGCATGCTCGTTACAACCTGGCGTTGTTGCATGAGGAATCGGGCCGGCCGCGCGACGCGATCGAAGCGTATCGGGCAGCGTTGCTCGACGATCCCAAGGACTACAAAGCGGCGTTCAATCTGGGTCGCTTGTTGCAGCAACTCGGGGACCGCGAGGGCTCGATGTTGGCGCTACGCCAAGCGTGTGAGGTCAATCCGCGTTTCGGCACCGGCCGTTTCTTCCTGGCAGGAGCGCTGCTCGAACAAGGCACGCTCGACGAAGCGGAACGCTGGGCGCGCGAGGGGTTGGCGGTCGATCCTCACGGACAGTTCAGTGCGCTCGGCGAGTATGTATTGGCCGACGTCTTCAGCCGCAAACGGCAGACCGGCGAGTCTGCGGCGGCGCTAGCCCGCGGACAGCGCTTGGAGGCCGATGCCAAACGACGCCGCTTCGATCAGGAGGAGTTGTTGCCATGAGCCCTGCTCGCATGGACCTACCCGGACCGAACGCGCAACGCCTTTTGGAGCGCGATGCCCACGTGGTCTCGCCTTCTTACCCGCGTGACTATCCGTTTGTCATCGAGCGTGGGCGCGGCACACGTGTGTGGGATGTCGATGGTCATCGCTTTCTCGATTTCGCCGCCGGAATCGCCGTCTGCACAACGGGGCATTCGCACCCCGATGTGGTGCGTGCCGTGCAGCAACAGGCCGAGAAGTTCTTGCACATCAGCAGCGACTTCTGGCACGAAGGGTTCACCACGCTGCTGGAGACGCTCAGCGAAATTGCACCGTTTCGCGGCGGTGCCAAGACATTCATCTGCAACTCCGGCACCGAAGCGGTCGAAACCGCGATCAAGTTGGCGCGACATCACACCAATCGGCCGCGCTTCATCGGCTTTCACGGTGGGTTTCATGGACGCACGCTGGGGTCGCTGTCGTTCACCGCTTCCAAGCCGACGCAACGCCAAGGGTTTTTTCCCGGGATGCCGGGCGTGACGCACGTGCCGTTCCCCGATCCGTATCGCCCCCGGCTTGCCGTTCGCGCCGACGGCGAAGGGTTGGGTGCGGCGACGGTGCGATACATCGAGGAGTTGATTTTCAAGACCGAGTGTCCACCCGAGGATGTTGCCGCGTTCTTGATCGAGCCGTTGCAAGGTGAGGGCGGCTACGTCGTGCCGCCGGACGATTTCTTCCCGTTGCTGCGCGGGTTGTGCGATCGGCATGGAATCCTGTTGATTGTCGATGAAGTGCAATGCGGCATGGGGCGCACGGGGCGGATGTGGGCGATTCAGGAGTGGAATGTAGAGCCCGACATCGTCTGCAGCGCTAAAGGAATCGCCAGCGGACTGCCACTGGGCGCGACGATCGCCAAGCCGCACGTGATGAGTTGGAAGCCAGGCGCGCACGGCAACACGTACGGCGGCAACCCACTCGCGTGCGCCGCCGCCAACGTGACGATCGGATTGCTCCGCGCCGGGCTAGTCGAGAACGCGTCACGACAAGGATCGCGCCTGCTGCAAGGCTTGCGTGGCTTGCAGGCCAAGCACCCGTCGATCGGTGAGGTGCGCGGCCGCGGACTGTTCATCGGTGTCGAGTTCGTGCGCGATCGGCAGACGCGGGAACCCGATGCACGGCTGCGCGATCGGATGGTGAGCGAAGCGTTTCATCATGGGTTGTTGCTGCTGGGGTGTGGGCGCAGCGTGGTGCGCATCACGCCGCCGTTGACCGTCAGCGATGCCGAATGTGACGAAGCGTTGGCGATTCTGGATCATGTCATCGGGCTGGCCGAGGCGGCAGCATGATGGCCCTATTGACGAGCTTGCTGGCCATCGCGCCGGTGAGCGCCGCCCCGGCCGCTGCGCCCGCGACGTTCGATGTGCTTCCTGCGTTGCAGCAGTACTTGCAGATCGACACGCAGAACCCGCCGGGAAACGAGCTGAAGGCCGCGCAGTTTCTCAAGGCGATTCTCGATCGGGAGGGGATCGAGAACGAGTTGTTGGAAATCGCTCCCGGCCGCGCATGCCTGTGGGCGCGACTGAAGGGGGATGGCTCGCAGCCCGGTCTGATCCTGTCGCATCACATGGACGTCGTGCAGGTCGAGCGAGCGCGCTGGACCGTCGACCCGTTCGCCGCCGTGATCAAAGACGGCTACCTGTACGGCCGCGGCACGCTCGACATGAAGACGACCGGAATCCTGCACCTGGCGACACTGCTACGACTCGAGCGCGAGAAGATACCGCTGGCGCGCGACGTGATTCTGTTGGCGACCGCCGATGAGGAGGTCGATGCGCTGGGGATGAGCGCGCTGATCAAACGGCGGCCCGAGTTGTTTCGCAACGTGGCGTTCAGTCTGACCGAAGGGGAGGTGATCGACGAGGTCGACGGCGCGGTCCGGTCCTACAACGTCGATATCTCGGAGAAGGCGGCGGTCTGGTTGCGCCTGACGGCAAAAGGCCGCGCTGGTCATGGCTCGGTACCGTTCAAGCAAGACAACGCGGTCGAATCACTGCTCGCGGCCCTCGAGCGGGTTCGGCGTTACGAATCACCCGTGGTGGTGCTGCCGGCGATCGCTCGTTACTACGCGCGATTGGCGGATCGGTTCGACGGCCTGGCTCCCGACAGTTTGCGCAACCTCAGCCGCGCCATGAATGACGAGGCTTTCCGCACTGCATTTCTCGCCACGCCGGAGCGAGCGGCACAAGTTCGCAACACGATCTCGATCACCGTCTTGAAGGGCGGGCCGCAAACCAACGTGATTCCCGGTGAAGCCTCGGCCGAGTTGGATTGCCGCTTGCTGCCGGGGCAGGATCCAGCGGCGTTCATTGCGGCGATTCAGGCCCTCATCGCCGATCCGAACGTGACGGTGTCGACCATCTCGCCGGTGATCGGAGCGTCGGCCTCGCCGATCGACAGCGCCTTGATGCATGCCATCGAGAGTGTCGCGCGCGAGGTCGACCCAGGGGTTCCTGTGGCCACCACGATTCTCACCGGGTGGACCGAATCGAGCTTGCTGCGGCCACTCGGCATCCAAGCCTACGGCTTCGAACCGTACCGCATCTCGCAACAGGAGAACCGGCGCGTTCACGGCGACGATGAGCGGATCTCGCTCGAGAACATCCAGCGCGGCGGTGAGATCCTCTACCGGGTTGTGCTAACGCTGTGTGCGCGGGGCAGCCTGCGTTAGGTCGCGATCGAGCGCTGCGTGACCACGATGTCCCGCTTGGTCAGTTCATCGCGATAGCGAAACGGGTCGATCGCCAACTCGCGCTTGTGTACGCCCGGCGCAACCTCGCCGCGAGCGAGCATCGCGGCCACGATCGCCGCATCGAAGCCGGTGCATCGCTGCATCGCGGTCAAGTCGGTGTGGGGGTCGAAGTGCACTTGGCAATCGAACGCAACGGTCGTCTCGATACCGTCGTGCCGGCCACCGACATGAATCCTTACCAGCACCGCATCGCGCACCGGGTTCTCGCCCGGGTCGAGTGCGCGCTCGAGCAGCGACTCGGTGACGCGGCGTGGCACCACCGGCAAGTCGTTGATCAGCACCGTCTCCTCGGAGAAGAACCCGAGTTCCTTCAGCAGCAGGATTGCATCAAGGTGCCCGGGGTAGCGCATGATCCGGCTGGTGAATCGCTGCAGCGGAGCGCCGGCAAATGAGTCGGGAAACGTCGATGCCGTGCCGCTGGCACAGAACGCTTCCAGCGTGCCGAATGGCGCAGGGAATTCGACGCGCTGTCGTTCGGACAGCGACGCCAGCTCGACCACCTGTCCATCACGAATGTTGCGGCAGGGCCCGTCGTACTCGTTGGTCAAACCTTGCACGCTGAACAGCAGGCGATAGCCAAGCGGAGGTTGTGGTTCGAGCGGCAGCCCCGCGTCCCAGACCTCCATCCATTCCGGCTGATCGATCGATCGCAGAGCCAAGACCATCAGCGATGTCGCCATTCCGGGTGCCTGGCCGCAGTCGGGGACCGCGGCGATCGACGCTGTCTTCGCGTGAGCATCGAGCGCCAACTGCTGCAGCAAGATCCCGGTGTGCCCGCCCATATCGCAGAAGTGAGTGCGCGCCTCTAGGCACGCCTTCAGCGCGATCAGGTTGAGTTGATAAGGCAACGCGCTGACCGCCGCGTCGCATCCTTCCAGTGCGCGGGTCAGCGCCACTGGATCGCTCCCATCGATCGGCATCGGTGTGAGCGCAAGATTGGACTCGCCCAGGTGTGCGTTGAGCCACGAGGCGGCGCGCTCAGCGCGCGCTCGATCGGCGTCGATCAACAGCAACGCGTCGCTATTGCCGAACCGCGCCAGATCGTAGGCCGAGGCCAACCCCTGACGACCGCAGCCCAACACGGCGTAACGATATGCGCTCATCCGCGCCGCCTCATACGCCGCACCCAATAGAAGAACGGCAGCGGCAGCACGATGCAGACCGCGGTTCCGATCAGCTCGAGTCGACCGCTACCGGCCATCAGCAGCACGATCACTGCGACGCCGACCAGCGAGTAGATCAACGCCAGCTTGCGTTGCCGCAGCGTGAAGGCGGCGACCTCGCGCCGCGACAAGACCACATAGGCGACGCAGGTCATTCCGACGGTGACCAACGCAGTGTTGGTGGCCGCCAACGAAATCCGTGTGTAGGCGTCGAGAATCGTCTGGCTGAAATACGACAGCGCCAAGACTGCGGTGAGTCCCGAAGAAAACACCAGCGCGACCGCCGGCGTGCCGAACCGCGGATGCAGGGTGCCGAAGAACGCGGGTGCAACCCCCATCGTTGCGGCCGAGTAAGGCAATCGGCCGGTCACCAACAGCCATCCATTGAGAATCCCGAGGATCGAGATCAACGCAGCAGCGCTGATCAGAACGCCAGCCCACGGTCCAAGCAATTGCGTGGCCGCGTAGGCCAAGGGGGACGGGTTGTCGATCAACTCGGCGCTCGGGATCGCCAGCATCAGCCCGCCGGCAACCGCGACGTACACCACACACGCGATTCCGAACCCGATGTACGCGGCGCGGCGGATCGTGTTTGCGGCGTCCTTGATCTCACCGGCCGGCACCGTCACAGATTCGGCGCCGAGAAACAGCCAAGCGATCAGCGAGATCGCAGGAAACAGCGCGCCGTTACCATGTGGCGCGAATGGATGGAGATTCGCCGTGTCGGCATTGAGCAGCATCACAACCGCCAGGACCAACAGCGGCGTGACCTTCAATACAACGGTGACGGTTTGTACGGCGCCGCCAGCGCGCACCCCCAAGATGTTGACCAGCGTCACGCTCCACAACACGCACTGCGCCACCGCGAAGCACTCCAGCGGCGTGTCGACCGCCGGAACAAAGACCTGGAAGTACCCGACGAACGCGGTAATGAATGCTGCGTTACTGATCACACACGAAACCCAATACATGAACGCCGCGATCAAGCCGGCCGTATCACCGAAGGCGCGCTGTACGTACGCCTGCATCCCGCCCGTGATCGGGTAGATCGAGGCCAGGTCGGTGTAGATCTTGGCCAGGCAGAGGTAGGCCAGGGCGACGATCGGCCACGCGATCAACGACAGCGGGCCGGTTTGCTTGGCGAGCGCCGCGGGCATCACGAAGATTCCCGAGCCGACGATATTGCCGGCGACCAGCGCGATGGTCGCGGTCATTCCCAAGCCTTGTATAAACGACCGCTGCCCTCGATCCCGCAAGATCGCTCCTGTCGCCGACTCGTCGATCGCACACAGCATACTGAACTCGCTCTCAGGTCCGGTCGGTCGCGGCCCAGGTCGGCAGATTATTGCTGGCGGCGGCTCATGGTCGATGGCCTTCATGCTGCGTGCCGGCCAAGCACCTCATAGAAGAATCGATCGGCGGTGTGTGGCCCGCGCTGGGTCGATCGCAGGTAGCGGCGGAGATCGTCGATCCTCCTCAGGGCGCTTCCAGCGACGTCGGCGCTCTAGTAACTTGGACCAGGGATCTTGGTCACGAAGTTCGTCCAGATTCGGCTCTCACTTTGTCTCGGCCGCGGAGGAAGTCCGATTCTTGCCTCGTTCTGGTCGACCCAGCGTTTCTCACACAGAGTGCACTCGACGGGGCTACGGTCGGAGATGAGGAAGATCTGCAGCCTGACGCGGCGCAATCGGCGCTCAAGGATGCGCCAAAGGGCCGCGATTTTGCACCGATGCGCGAGAGCCATGAAACAAAGGCTCCCACAACTGGTGATCATCCAGATCTGAACCGACTTCGATCTGGTCGACACCGTGATAGCGCGCATTTGCTCGGTCGTGACGAGAATGAAGCGGCGCTGGCGACGGCGAGTTGGGCGCAACTGTCGGGACTGCCAGCCAAGGTGCTTCTCCCGACTTCCCGCAACGCAGTTCTAATGGGTGCAGCTTGGTTTCTGCTGCTGCGAGCCTTCGGGACGCGGGAGGCTGACCGAAAGTGCGCGCGGAAACGCGAGGCTTCCTGCACCAGAAATGGGGGAGGATCGCAGGTACTGCCGGCCCCTGAACGGAACATCATCGCGCGGCGCACGAGCCGGGTTCGAGGCTCCTGAGGCAACGCCGTCGCCGGAAAGCTGGTCCGGAACGTAGAGAAGGATCTCATCGGCTCACCTGCTGTCACGACTCGCTACGCGGCTCGCTGCGACATGGCCGGGTCCATCGAGAGTTTCTACAACCGCGAGCACCTACTTTCGACCACCGGCTACGAAGACTCGTTCGAATCCAAGGCGATGCGCCAGGCGACGGCTGATGCTGTGTCGGTGTCCATGGGAGTGGGGGAGATCCAGAGTTCGCAGCCGGATTCGCCACACCGGCGTTGGCGCGGCGAATTCTTGAGTCACATCTGGGGAGCGCGACACACCCGGGTGCTTGCGAGAGGTTGCCACGCTCAACATTGAGCCGATAACTCAATAGTGCGATGGGCAGTTGGGAAATGTACGCGCGCGGCAGCTGACTCGACCGCATTCGCGGCAAGCCGGCAAGCCGTAGGAACACCACGTCCTGCCTCGGGCGTCGTGTTCCCTCGCCGCCTCCCGGTCTGCACGGGTCTCTGCCAACGGCCTGGAACGGCACCGCCACAAAAGTCAGTTGACAGCAGCCATCGAAGCGGCGTACCTACTAGCCGCCCGACAGGTTGGAGTGCCATGGAGGTCGCATAAGGGGTTACACAATGAGAGTAACCAACCCGAAGCAAGTAGCCGTATGGAGGCGGGGGGGGGCAGCGCTCGCCGCCCTAGCCGCAGTGGTGTCACCGATCCTCGCCGGTAGTCTCTCGGAGAAGCGTGAGCTAGAGCCCATTGTCGTCAAGTTGGACGCGTTGGCCAGCTGGCTCAACCTTGACACCTACAAGAGCGATCGACTCAATCTCTACCGCTACGATGCAGCGTCTCAGTCGTTTACAGCGGTGCCGTTCCAGATCGACAAACGGCGCAAGATCAATCTCAAGTACAACACCAACACGTCGACTCCTTTGATCGGCCCAGCGGATGTCTGCGAGTACGGTTATTTCGACGTTCAGAATCCACCCACCGGCTACGCAAGTCCGTTCGCCAGTGATCAGCTCCAGTTTCGAGATGAACTCGTGTTCATGGTCGCAGATGCCGGCGCTGATCGCGCTCCCGTGACCGCGTGGATCTCCGGCGCCGTCCAGAACAAGCGATATGAGCTGATCCTTCGGGACCTGGGAAACAACGAACTGCGCTACCTATACCTCTTTGCTTTCGACTCAACAGCAACCGGGCTCAGCACGACCGACTATGTCAGGTGGTGGAACAAGGACGACCCGAACAACCCTTGCCCGGCGCAAGCCCTCGCCTGCCCTACGAACAATAGCTGCGGATGTACCGAGGGGTTCCCAAGCGGCACGCTTGCCAACAGGGAGTCGTTCCAGCTTCGTTTCTCGAAGAACTGGGTCAACGACGTGATGCGTGTCAAGGACACTGGTGGGGCATTGCTATCCGATGTGCTGGACCGCAATCAGGCGGGCACGATCGGCGAGACGGAAGATGGCTGGTCAGACCAAGGAGCACCGCGCAACCTCGGACTCAAAGACGGCAATCTTCGAGTTATCCGCGGGATTCAAGGTGCCATGAGCGGCATACACACGACACGGTACGAACTTGTGTATGCGACTTCATTCGACTCGGTCCTGAACCTCAGGGTTCACGAGCTCGCGTTTGCTTTCTTCGGTCTGGATCATGAGTTCGGGTTCGTGAATGATGCAGCCAACTTCACGCCTGGCCACGTTCATCTCAAGACCAAGTACGACGCGGGAACCGACCTCGACAAGATCAACGCATCATATGTCGGGTCGCCTTCGTTCCAAGAGGCGAGTTTCTTCGACTGGACTCAAATGCTCTCGGTACTCCGGGGCAGCTATGTTCAACTCGTGTCAGAGCCCCGGCGGGTCGCAGCCGGCAGCCGGAATGTGACGTACACCGACGACTCGGACCTTGTCGGGAACCATGCGCGACGCTGGAGCGACATCGGCAACTTGCAGGACGGTTACCTCTACCTCCAGAATGGGCAACTGAAACTGGATGATGACGGGAACCCGATCGGCAACGATGGGGGCTGCCCGGTCACAGAGGACCCTGAGAGCGGCGTGTACAAGTTCGCCACGGTCCGGTGGCGTTACGTCGCGCAGGCCAGCTCCCAACAACCCCAGCTCATCGGGAACGCCTCAGGGCCGAGATTCGAAGACAACCAGCGTCTCCCGATGTGGGTCTCGTTCCAGGAGCAAACACGCAACCTCACACCGCTACCAAGACCCGCGCCGTGTACGCCTGGTTTTTCCGTCGCGAACTCGGGCGCTGGCTCGACCAATCTCTCGATCGGTGGACCGTGCAGCGGCGGCGGCTTCTTTGTCGGATACAACATTTATCGTGGAGAGGGCGCCATCGGGCCGCTAGGGTTGTACCGCGATCTCGGTGCCGGAACCAGCATGACCGACAGATGGGTAGATCCTGGCAAGGCCTACCGATATGCGGTCCAGGCCTACAACGACGATGGTGCGCTTGGGACGATGACCGCGGCAACGGCGATCACCGTCACCGATACCACACCGCCTGGGAAGCCGATCGGAATCGTGATCCAGCCACTTAGCCAAGGTGGCACCATCTCGTGGACTGGTTCTTTCGATCGAGATCTCAAGGGGTACGACATCTACATCAGCAACTACTCTGGTGGGCCATACACCAAGATCAACGGTGCCGTATATGGCGCGAGTCAGCCGAAGCAGTGGGTCGTGACCGGATTGTCCAGTTCGCAGACCTACTATGTCGTGCTCAAAGCCGTGGATCTTAGCGGCAACTCAAGCAACTTCTCAATGCAGGCGAGCTTCACGCCGCTGCCATGACTCAGTTGGAGAGTGCGCGATGATCAGGCGACGATCACCACGACAAACATCGATCGAGTCACTGGTTGTGTCCGCGCTCGTGGGGCTCGCCGCCGCAGCATCGTTCGGCTACGGCAACGAGCCCCCTACGGCGTGGCAACTGATCGACGAGGGCGAACCAAGCCAGAGTCCACAGTGGCTTGTCTACGACAACGTGCGTTCACGGACGACCCAGTTCAACTTCGCTGGATCGGGACAGACATTTCGTACCTGGTTTCTGCAGGGGAACAAATGGACTCGTCATTTCGCACCTCCCGCGGCTGGGACCTTCATCTCGTGTGCCACGTTCGACCGATCACGAGGTGTCATCGTGGCGTACTCGAGTAGGGATACAGTCACATGGGAATTCGATGGTGTCGCTTGGACCAGAATCACCACGACGCTGTCGCCTTCGAAGCGAGCACTCTGCAATGCGACGTTCGACGAGCGGCGTGGACGAGTGGTGTTGTTTGGCGGCTATGATGAGGACGGAGGCCGGTTCCTGGACGACACCTGGGAGTACGACGGCACCAATTGGACCCAGATCTTGACGCCGTCGCGCCCAGGCCGCCGCTGGCGCGCCGGCATGACCTACGACTCCCAACGCCAAGTCGCCGTGCTGTTCGGGGGCTCTCGCGACGGTGGCATCGTCTACAACGACCTTTGGGAGTACAACGGCACAAGTTGGACACAACGCAATCCGGGAACCTTCCGTCCGTCACCGAGGTTCGCGATGGGAATCGCCTATGACAGCGTCCGCCGACGTACGGTGATCTTCGGTGGGGCCACGAGTACGATTCAGTACGACGAGACATGGGAGTGGAACGGCACGAACTGGACGAGGCCAAACCCAGTGGTCAAACCGGCTGCACGCTTGGATGGTCACATGGTCTTCGACGAGGGGCGTTCCAAGGTCGTGATGTACGACGGCACAGTCGGCGAAAAAGACTATGGCGACACCTGGACCTACGATGGAACAACCTGGCAACAGATCGCAATCGTCAACGCTCCGTCGCCGCGATCCGTATTCGGAATGACCTTCGATTCAACTGTCGGCAAAGTCGTCCTCTACGGCGGAAGCAATCTTGAACTGACCCCGCTTAGCGATACCTGGCTGTGGTCGCATCAAACGGGCTGGGAGCGTTCGACGTCGACAGAGCACCCTCCCTCAACGGCCTACGCCCAGCTTGCGTTCAGCGCGCTGACATCCAAGACGGTGGAGTTCGGAGGAGACCCGACAGATGCGCAAGCGAGTTCGTACCATGCTCCGCTGGACCAGTGGACGGTACTCGGCCCGCAACCACCCTCGGCGCGGTTTCGGCACTCCTGGGCCGCCACCCCCACTCTCGGCGGGATTCTGCTCTTCGGTGGCGATCTACCTTGGCCAAAGGAGTGGGGTAACGACACGTGGCTCTTCGATGGAATCAACTGGACCGAGTACCAGCCCCTCGTCAGGCCGACGGAACGAGGCGACGCCGTTGTGAGTGAGTTCGGTATCGACGGTCGCGCCTACCTCTACGGCGGGGTGGTGAACAACGAACTGGTGCGCTCCGATTTCTGGCGTTTCGACGGCGTCAACTGGGAACTGTTGGCAGATCCTGCCCCACCGGGTGGGCGACGTGCGGGCTCAATGGTCTACGACCCTGAGCGTCGGCGATTGATCTTGATCGGCGGTGGGTATCCCCTCGAAGGGAGGGTCTGGGAATGGGACGGGACCCTATGGATCAGCAAGCCGCAGAGCTTCGAACCAGAAACCCATCGGTGCGGCATACAGGCTGTGTGGTATCCACCGAAGTCGGTGGTCTTGTTGATCGGCGGTCGGACGTGCAGCGCGGCCCTGATCGACAACAACGACATTTGGGCGTACGGACTCGATCCCGATCAAGACGGGAAGGTGGGGGGCTTCGACAATTGCGCCACCGTGGTGAACGTCGGCCAAGAGAACGTCGACGACGACCTCGCGGGCGATGCCTGCGATTGCGCGGCGAGTGACGCGAATGTGTTCGCGATTCCGCCCGCCGTAACCGGACTACGTTGGTCGTCGCCCACACTGTTACGTTGGGACTCGGTGGTACCCAACGCGGGCGCTGCGAGCGTTCACGATGCGCGTCGCGGGTCGTTGAGTGAGTTTCCTGTCGGTTCGGGTGGAACGGAGTCGTGCCTTGGGTATGGAATCACCGGCGTTGAGTTGACGGACGCAACCACACCTGCGAGCGGCACAGGATTTTGGTATCTCGTTCGCGGACGCAACAGTTGCGGCAGCGGCAGTTGGGGAACAACCAGTGCAGGGCAGCAGCGCGCCCCGGGAGGATGCCCGTAACGTCCTCTCGCGATGGAGCGGCGCTGTGGTCCGCACGGTGGCTCTCGTTGGGGTGTCAACGAAGTCAGGGGCACTCCACTCTGGGTTCCAACGCTCGAGATCCTGCGCCCCTCTCCGCACGACCGCGTCTGGGCCATGGACTCGATGCAAGTGCCGTGTGTGCGAGCAGTGCCCGGGCGGAGTTGACCGGGGGCGTCGGGAGAGCGTTTCCTGTCGCGACAGATCGAGGGACTGCCGTCCGAGATATTCGACGATAGTCACGGTTTCCAGCGCTCAACGCGGCGTGAGTTCTGCATCGTCAATCGGTTCCTCCACGAGGTCGATCTGTAGCGCGCAGCGCGACAGCCATCGGCTACGAATCGCTCGCACGAATGCGTATGCTGAGCGCCCTTCCTAATGAGGTACTTGCGATGCGCATGACCCCCGTGGTGTGGCTCGTGGTTGGTTCGACCCTGGCTGCGGCCGCGCCGCCGACAACACCTCGAGCTCGCGATCTGGGTGTCCCTTTCGAAGGAACACCGGGAACACTCAACGCCATCACCGATGTTCCCGGCGTCGAAGTCGGCCACACCACACTGATCCTCGACCCACCGGCCGCCAAGAAACCGATCCGCACCGGTGTGACGGCGATCTTCCCGCGCGGCTCGCGCAGTGACGACCCGGTGTTCGGTGCGTGGTTTCCACTCAACGGCAACGGTGAGTTGACCGGCACCGCGTGGTTGAAAGAAGGCGGCTTTCTCGAAGGGCCGGTGTTGTTCACCAACACACACAGCGTCGGCACCGTGCGCGACGCCGTGATCGCGTGGCGCATCAAACGGGGCGCACCCGATGCGAGCGGTTACTACTGGTCGCTGACGGTGGTGGGCGAGACGTGGGACGGCTGGCTCAACGACATCAACGCCTTTGCCGTCAAGCCGGAGCACACCTTCGCCGCACTCGATGCGGCGCGCGGCGGAGCGGTGGCCGAAGGGAATGTCGGCGGCGGCACCGGCATGGTCTGCTTCGAGTTCAAGGGGGGGATAGGCACCGCGTCGCGCGTCGTCAAGGCGGCGGGCGCGACGTATACCGTCGGCGCGATCGTGCAGTGCAACTGCGGGCTTCGACCGTGGCTGACGATCGCCGGTGTGCCGGTTGGCAAGGAGATTCAAGACGGGGCCTCTCGACAAGACGAGTACGGCTCGATCTTGATCGTGGTTGCCACCGACGCACCGCTGTTGCCCCATCAACTCGAGCGGGTCGCGCATCGCGCAGCGCTGGGGCTCGCGCGCGTCGGCAGCTACAGCGGCAACGGTTCGGGCGACTTGATGCTGGCCTTCTCGACAGCCAACCCGCACGCTGCGTTCGCGAACGGGTTGGTCAGTCTCGCCATGCTCCCCAACGATGCGCTCGACCGCGTGTTCGAAGCGACGGCGCAGTCGGTGGAAGAGGCGATCGTCAACGCCATGGTGGCCGGCCGAACGATGGACGGAGTGGATGGCCATCGCATCATCGGGCTGCCGCACGAGCGGTTGCAAGAGGTGATGAAGAAATATCATCGCGGTCCGGGTGCGGCGCTCTCGCCGCCAGATCCGCTTGCAACGGCCACACCGCCATGAAAAGTCTGCGGCGCTTTCTGGATGAGGCCTGTGCCGCAGCACCCGAGCGCACCTTCTTGTACGAGGCCGATCGCTGCGTCAGCTACGACGAATGTGCGCGCCTTACCGATGCGGTGGCGGCCGAGTACCTCGCGCTCGGTTTGAAGCCAGGCGATCGACTCGCGATCTCGCTGCCCACTGGCTCGACGCATCTGTGGGCGTGGCTGGCGGCCGCCAAGATCGGGGCGGTGGCTTGTCCGCTGCACACCGAGCTGGCACCTATGGAACTGCAGCGCGCGCTGCGACACCTCGAGCCGCACGCGTGGATCGCCGACACACAGCGGCTTTCGCGTGTCGATCGAGCGCTGCATCCTCGGCATCTGATCGTGTCCGACAACACCGCGAAACTCGACACCTCACAACCGGACAGCGACGGCGCGAGCCGCGTTCAGCTTGCCAACCCTTCATCCAGCAGCACGCACATCGACTGGAATGATTTGGCGACATCGACGCGCACGCTTGCCTCTGTCGACGAACCCGACCCGCAACAGGTCAGCGACATCCTCACCACCTCGGGGACCACGGGTGCGCCCAAGTCCGCGATGCTGTCGGGACGCATGGCGCTGCTGACCGGCGAAGCGTTCGCGTGGTGGCTGCAACTGACATCCGACGATCGGTTGTTCACCTGCTTGCCGCTGTCGCACATCAACGCGCGCTACTACTCGACGCTGGGCGCGATCGCCGCGCGCGCCTCGCTGGCCCTGGCACCCAAGTTTTCTGCCTCGCGCTTTTGGTCGACCGTCGGCGAGAGCGGGGCGACGGTTTGCAACGCGATCGGCGCGATGCTCAAGATCTTGCTCGAGCGACCAGCCAGCAGCGAGGAGCGCTCGCACAGACTGCGATTGGTGTACGCCGCTCCCGCCTTGGGTGAACCGGCACACAGCCACTTCGAGGCGCGCACCGGCACGCGCCTGGTGATCGGCTACGGTCTGACCGAGAGCACCTTCGGTTTCATTCAACCGCTGGATGCATCACGCGACGTGGCGAGCCTCGGCCTGCCCCGTTCTCATCCCGACCCACGGCATCGCGCCGAGGTGCGATTGGTAGATGGCGAGATTCAGCTCAGAAACGACGCCACGTTCGACGGCTATTTTCGCGATCCTGACGCGACCGCCGAAGCGTTCGATGCGGGATGGTTGAAGACCGGCGATCTGGCGCGGTGCGACGAGCGCGGTATCTACACCTTCCTGGGTCGCAAGAAGCTGGTGATTCGCCGCCGCGGCGAGAACTTGACGCCGGGCGAAGTGGAAGCGGTGCTGGAACAACATCCTGCGGTGCTCGAAGCAGCAGTCGTCGGCGTGCCATCGCCATTGGGTGACGACGACGTTCGCGCCTACGTGGTTTGGCGCGACGGCGTTGGCGTGAGCGAACAGGAGTTGACGGCGTTTTGTGCACAGCATCTGGCGGGTTTCAAACTGCCGACGCAATGGCGCTTCGTGCCTGGCTTGCCCCGCACACCGACGCAGCGGATCGCCTACCACGAGTTACCGCAAGAGTAGCCGCACGCCTAGGACCAGCCGATCGCGTGCGCGATCAACAGCAGCACTCCACCGGCGACCAGCCAAATCAGTTGCAACGGAAACACGAAACGCGCCCAAGTTGCGAACGGGATCTTCGCCAGCGCCAAGGCGGCCATGAAGTAGCCTTGCGTCGGCGTCAGGATGTTGGAGAAACCATCGCCGAATTGATAAGCCAACACGGAAGTCTGTCGCGTCACACCCACCATGTCGGCCAACGGCACCAGGATCGGTAACGCCAACGCCGCCTGACCGCTGCCCGAGGGGACGATGTAACTCAAGCTGACCTGCACGCCGTAGATCCCCAACACACTGGCCCACGCCGGCAATCCCGCAACCGCGCCGGCCATCTTGTCAAGCAACGTGTCGGTGATCCCGGCACCATCGAAGATCACCAACACGCCGCGCGCCAGCCCCACCACCAACGCACCGCCCGCAATCCCCGCGGCCCCTTCGATGAACCGCTCGGCGGTGTCGTTCGCACCCAGGCCGCCGGCCCAGCCACACAACGCGGCGGCCGCAACGAACAAAGCGGCGAGTTGATCCAAGCCCCAGTTCCAGCGCATCGCGCCGATCACCACCGCAATCAACGCGGCGATCAGAACCAAGAGCACCGCGCGATGACGCGTCGTGAGCCTGACGTGTGTCGCCGCATCACTCGGCTCGCTCGCTGGATCGCGACGCACGCGATGCGCATAGCGCAACACGTAGGCGATCGCGATCGCGGTCACCACGACCCAAACCACGAGTCGAAATCCGATCCCGGAAAACAACGGCACGCCGGCGATCCCTTGGCCGACACCCACCGTGAATGGGTTGAGAAACGCACCCGAGAAACCGGCGCCCGCGCCAACCAGTGCGATCGCGCAGCCCGTCACCTCGTCGTACCCCAAGCGCCGCGCCAGCAGCACCAACGCAGGGATGAACGGAAGTGTCTCCTCCGCCATACCGATCGTGCCGCCACCGATCGAGAAGGCAAGCATCAAGATCGTCAAGACCCACGGCCCTCGACCGCGACCGGCGCTGACCACCGCACCGATGCTTGCATCGATAGCGCCGGTGGCATTGATCACGCCGAACGTTCCGCCGATCAAAAAGATGTAGAACACGATCGATGCGGTGCTGCCGAGTCCCTTGGGCCAGGCCAGGAACAGATCGCCGATCCCGGCGGGATGCGATGGTTGCGACTGGTACGATCCCGGCACGACCAAGCGACGGCCGTCTTGTTCGACGCGAGCGAAAGATCCGGCGGGAATCAGGTGCGTCAGCAGCACAGCAACCGCGACCAGCGCGAGCAACAGGACATAGGTGTGAGGGAATCGACGCATCGGGAACACCGCTACTCGCGCTGCATGCGGTGCCGCACGACGCCGTCGCGCGGCTTCACGAGTCACCCACACAAAAAAGCTTTGCCGATTCGCGATAGATCGCCACCGCATCGTTTACTTGCTGCAGCGATACCGATTCCCACGGTGTGTGGGCGACGCTCAAGTCGCCGGGTCCCATGATCACGCACGGTATCGAGGCGAAGTTGGTGAGCAGTCCGGCATCGGTCCAGGCCGGGAAGGCGAGCTCGGTTTGCGTGACGCCGGTGACCGCTTCACACGCTTGCCGTGTCGCGCACGCCAGCGGATGGTCAGAATCGATCACCGAGTGCAAGTGCTCCAGCGTTGCCATCCCGCCCGGCATGCGGCGGACCTCGCTGAGCATGCCGGGGCGACGCCGTTCGATCCGATGCAACAGCTCGCGCAACTCGGCGCAGATCGAAACGTAGCTCTCCCCCGGAACGGAGCGACGATCGACGCGCAGCACGCAGTGCGCTGCGACGGTCGACGGTTGATCACCACCCGAGATCGACCCGCAGTTGATCGTCGGTGGACCCAAGAGTGGATGCGCGCGGCGCATCAAGGCCGGCACGAGTTGCGTTTCGATCAGCGTCACGAATCGTGCCGCCGCGTTGATCGCGTTGACCCCAGCTTCCGGTGTGCCGCCATGCGCAGCGCGCCCGGTGAACACAATCTCCAACCACTCCAGTCCCTTGTGCCCCAGCGCCAGGCGATTTTGTGTCGGCTCGCCGATGATGGCGCCCGACGCGCGCAGCCCCTGTGCAATCAGCGCTTCAGCTCCCAGGCTTTCCAACTCCTCGTCGATCACCGCGGCGAAGGTGACCTTCCCGCTGCCGAGCGACGCGTCCGCAGCCAGCGACGCGAGCGCGCCGGCCATCGCAGCGAGTCCGCCCTTCATGTCGGCCGCACCGCGACCCAGAAGCGCGTCGCCGACGATCGACCCGCTCAGTCCGACCCCGGGCGCATCGCGATTCAGCGGCACCGTATCGGTGTGGCCCAAGAGCAACAGATGCGGCCCGGGCTGGCCGGAGTCGACGCAGGCGAGCAGGTTCGGCCGCCCATCGCGGACCTCGACCAGCCGCGTCAACACCCCGCGCGCCTGCAGAAACTCCGCCAACCGCTGCGCAACCTCACGTTCCTGCTGCGGAATTCCCGCGTAGCTGGGGAGTCTGACCAGATCGATCAACAGCGTGCGGACCGCGTCGAGCATCGAGTCGGACTCTACCCGAGGATCCGGCTGGCCCGATCCGGTTTATCTCGGTACACGCTCTCTTTTCCACTGAATCAGACCACAGGGATGGAGAGTTCAGCGAGTGCGAAACGGTGCTTCGGGCCGACGACATCGACTGGACCGCTTGGCTGCGAGCCGCCCCGCGGGTCGTTTCCTCGTTGGGGTTGGTTGCTGTTGGCGTCGGTTGCCGCAATCGTCGGCTCAATGCTGCGGCGCTGGCGGTAGCACGCCCTTCGAAACCCACCACGTCATGAACCGCACCTTCAGTCGCCCCGCTTGAACCGCTGCATCACGCGCCACCAACGACTCGACGCGCGCTCGATCGGTGGTGCGAAACACGAAGATTCCTCGCAGCGGTGTGTCCTCGACGAACGGACCGGCCACCGCCAGGTCTCCAGACTCGGCCATTGCATGGATGTTCTGCATGTGGCCGGCCTGAACCTGCTTGCTCTGTTCGGGGCTCAATTGCGGTGCGTTCTCGGGCCGTTCGAGCAATCCCAGAACGCACGATTCGAGATCTGTGAACTGGCCCTTCAGCGGCCGCAAGACTTTCTTGGCCACATACCAGGGGCGACTTTCCACCACCAAGTGTCCGGACTTGATCCAAGGGTCGTTGGCGAACAGCGCGATCGCTTTTTCTTTGGTGTCGACATCGATCACGGCGATCCCGCGCCAGGTGTCATCGCCTTCTACCGGTCCGACGATCAAGGCCTGACCGCTGCGCATCAGCGCTTCGAGACCCTCCAGGTGCTCGCCCTGCCGTTGTTCGACCACCTCCTCGGCGAGTTTCTCTCGGTTTGGTCCGTCCTTGAGCACCACGAACTGAACGGTGAACATCTCCTCGGCTGGATCGACCGGCTCTGCAGCGAATGCCGGCGTCAGCAGTGACAGACTCGCGATCAAAAGTCGATGGCGCATTGGGGATCTCCTCCTCGCTCGACAGTCTAGCGGCGCCCCGGGAATTCTCTGTGCTGTGAACAAACTTTTGCGATTGACAGAAAAACGGCCGCCCTGAGCGGGGCGGCCGCGATCGCCGATCGATGGTTGCTGAACTAGCCTGTGTTGTTCACGCGTTGTGAGTTTTGTTGTGCGGAGGTGCTGAGGTTTTCCCGTGTTCTTACTTGAATCAAGCGCGTCAAGATGAAAGAGGCGGAGCCTGCTTGTGATAGCGATTCGTTTGTGTGCAGTTCTCATCAATGAAACCCCACCGAGTGCGTACGCAGCGGAATTGTTACTTCTCCTCTCCTCAACACCGGCCACGTGCGGATGGTGAGAATCGGCCGGTGTCCCCGCGTCGCTTTTCGGGGGGCAGGACTAACAGCGTGCAATCGATGCGTGCAGGTCAGTTGGGACAAGCACTAGGATTCGCATTGTTGCGTGGCACGCCGCCCGAGTTGGACCCCAGTGTTCCCGAGCGAGCGCAAATCGTGTTGCGCGCGCTCACCAGGTATGTGAGCGCGTGTCCCGCGGGTGGCAGCGTGGTGTCGGTGAAGAAAAGGTCGGTAGGATCGGCGTCGCTGTTGGTGATACAAGAGCCGTAGTCCGAGCCGGCGAGCAACTCGGGATTGCCTCGCGTGACGTCGTATCGCTGCCCGAAGGGCGCAGCATTCCAGTTCAAGTTCGTTTTGCTCGCGATTGCGAACCGAACGTTCATGACCTCGGCTGGTGTGCCGCCCATTGCGTTTTTTGGGGCGCAGTCGTCGGGATCGTTCAACGAATCGCCATCCCAATCCAACTGACAAGCATCGCCCCGCTGATCACCATTCGCATCAAGTTGCGTTGGGTTAGATACCAGCGGGCAGTTGTCGGCAAGTTGCCTCACGCCATCGCCGTCGGAATCGAACGGGGAAACCAGCCGAAGCTCGCTCAGCACAGACCTGCTGTCGGTCCAAGCAGCGATTGCAATGTCGTCGAACCCATCGTCATTGAGATCGCCGAGGGCCTTGAGTGTGCTCTTCTCGCCAGCCGATTTCCCGTAAATGATCAGGTCACCGTCTCCTGCTGCGAAGTCAGCGTAGCTGGCGAATGTCGGTGAGCCATAGAAGATGAGCGTCTCGCCGGACTCTGCGCGGGTGTCGTTAGCTCCATCCCCTTGAACCACCGCGATCGCGAGGTCGGTGGCACCGAACCCATTGACGTTTCCGGTCAGGAGCCAGGCCGTCGCAAAATCACCTGTCGCGGCGTACCCGATATGGCTATAGGTGGTTGCTAGGTCGACCAATGGCGGCAACGATCCTCCGAGTGTCAATGCCCGAAACTCTCCAGCGCCAAAGCGAGTGTTGTCGGGTCCTTCCCCGTCAGTGGACCCGATGAAGAGTCTCGGCTTTCCGTCGCCGACGATGTCTCCGATGGCGAGCCCGAATAGAACCGAGACGTTGTCCTCCGTCTCTGCGCCGACAATGTAAGTGTCAGCGGCAACATTGGAGAGATCGATCTCTGTCGGCCAATTGGTGCGTCCACGCAGAATGAAAACGTCGCCAGCCTCGAACCGAGTATCGTCGGGACCGTCCGCGGAAGGCGCGCCGATGACGACATCATCCGTCTGATCCCCATCGAGATCTGCAACTGCGTGACTTCCACCGAACCAGTCCGGCAACGTGCCCTGGCCGAACAGCTTTACGTCGGCTTGGGTGGACACCAGCAGGCTCGCGGGCCAGACGGCTCTTCCGAACAACAGATAGGCTCTCCCCGGGTCGCCGACGCCGAATGCGTTCTCTGCGTTGCGCGCACCAACGACGAGGTCGTCTGTGCCGTCTGAATTCAAGTCTCCAATCGTGACTTTGTTTCCGAACAAATCATCGCGCGTCTCACCATAGATGACAGTGCTACCTCCAGTCGCTAAGTCGATGCTCGCAGGCCACACTGCGCGCCCTAAGACGATGTGCACTTCGCCGGTATTGGTTGCGTCACGCGACGGGCCGCTCCCAGAGACCGCGCCAAGGACCAAGTCATCGAAGCCATCGCCGTTCAGGTCTCCGCAGGCGACGGCCATTCCCATACCCAGGAAAGGATATGCCCCGAGGATCCGAGTGGTTGCAGTCTGGCCGATGGTCTTCACTCCCTGCCAGCGCTTCCGGTTGCCCAGGACGAGCCATGCTTCGCCAGCGTCGAATCGTGTTCCTGCAATACCATCGCCCTTGTCCGCGCCGATAAGGAGATCTGCGATCCCGTCGCCGTTGGCGTCACATGACGTCACGCGAGTTCCCATCCGGTCCCAAATGGCCGCACCCTTGATCGTGAACATGTCCGTGGCGGTTGCCAGATCCACTTCGACGCGGGCGCCGAAAGAGACGGCACCCAGCGTCGGAGCAATAGAGAGCAACACGAAAAGAATCAGGCTTTGTCGACGTAGGGTCACGGTGCCGCAGCTCCGGCACGAAAGCGATCGATCAAGAAACCGGCGTCATGGGGTTCAAGATACCAGCGACCTTTTACCTTCCAAAACCCGACGCCGTTGGGAAAAGTCCGCGAAAGTGTGATCTTCGAGCAGTTGCTGATGTCTTGCCCGTCGGTGCAACCCCAGGCGATCGTTGCGTCAACGATCGGCTGATCCAGTGTGTCGTCGGTGATCTCTGACCGAATCAAGAAATACCCGTTCAGTGGCGGATCATTGCTGTAGTCACTCGCCTGCCAACAAAAACCCGCAGGCATCGGGGTAGTTGGTGTCGGACGCACAATGGCCCAGTAGTCCGCGCAGCTCCTGCAGGTGTTCGTGGCTTCTGGCGTCAACTTGGCGAACTCGGTATGAGACAAGACTACGAGTGTCGCAAAACAAGGCTGCAAGAAACCTTTGAAGTACTTCACTTGCGCGAAAACAGCGCTGGGCCCATAGCCGGTCGAGTATCGGCCGCTGAGTCCGAAGTTGAACCTCTGCTCAGCAAGCGAAGCAAAAGTCCCTTGAGGCTTCAGGAGAACCTCGCCGAATGAGTCCGCACTCGGCATCTCTGGACTGTAAGCGAACAAGCCGACTGGAGTGTCCACGCATTCGGAAAGTCCGGCTTGACCGCTGCTGCACGTCGCAATGTCAGCGATCACTGGCTGATGCGCCAATGGCCCGATGTTGTTGCTGCGGAGCAGTTGGCCCGATGGTGGGCTTGCCGTCAACGTAACTCCTCGAGCCAGAAGACCGGGATCATTCACGACATGAGCGGCAGTCACCGTTGGCGGGTTGGCGACATCGCATGGAATTGTAGGAGGCGACAGATAATCGATTGGGGGGTGCGGGCCAGGGTGCGGGAGGCTTTGTATGTGAGCCTCGAATACCGGTTGCGGGGAACCAGTGCGATCGTCCGCTCGAGTCGGAGGGCGGGCGATCAGGGAAACGACGACGATGGTCCACCATGCTGGCTGACGAAAGCGTCTGCCCGACGGTGGTTTCATGATTCCTCCGATCCAACAACAGAAGAGTGGGCGCCTAAGCAAGCGTGATTTACACCCACCGTCTGGCAGCGTCAATCAGTCTCGAGTTGGTTTCCTACGTGGGCCGACTCTCGGGTGTTCGCATTGATTCGGCACCCTCGTCGAGGTTCAAGATCCTACGCTCGACAAGATCCGATTAGCAGTCGCTCCAGAAGCTGATCGATGGTACCCAATACTCGAGAGCGATTATTCGCTGCGAACCACACCTCGGGACTGTGATCCTGAATCGGACACAACATGAAGTTGCCCCGTTTCGGTGGCACCGTGATTGGTGGATTCTGAGTTGAAATTCGATGAACAGGAAGCAGCAGTACCTGTGGTCGCTGTGGGCGCGCGCAGCGCGTCCAAGGGCGTGGGATACGCCGGCCCTTCGGCGTTCTCCACAGAATGGCAGCGTCCACAGGTTCTCCGGCCGTGCGCGATTGTCTGTTCAGCGTGTACGCCGGGTTCGTCGAGTGAATCGACGTGATGCAGTCGCTCCGCGCCCAGTACTCGCGTGTCGATGAAGAGGCGTGCCAGATCAGGAGCGGTGAAGGCGTTCGCGCTACGCAAGGTGTCCACATGCTGCGCGAACTTCTGCTCGGATCCCAGCCCGTCCAGGAATTGAGCCCACAGCGGATAGCCGCCGAACGAGGTCAAACTCGTGCTGCTGAATCGAACCTCCAGTGCCGCCGGATCCAAAGCCGAGAAGTGCCGCGAGGACACCCGCCGATTCTCACCATCCTTACGTGGTCTGCGTTGACGGGAGGAGAAGAACAAATCACGCTGTGCTCGAACTCGGCGGGGTCTCCTTGATGAGAATTCTGGCCAAACGAATCTCTATCACAGGTAGGCCCCGCTTCTTTCATCTGGACGCGCTTGATCCAAAAGAAACACGCGGAAATATCAGCGCCACCGCACAACAAACCTCTCGAAGCGCGAAAAACTCAGGCTAGGAGCCTGCGCCGTAGAGATCAGCGCCACTCCGCAAGGGCCCTTTTTCGTCAAAAGAGACCGGCCCAATTTCAGTTTCGCGGCAGTTGTTGACGCTAACATCAGTCGTTTTTGTTTCTACGGCTAGCCTCCTAGTAGCGGTAGTGCTCCGGCTTGTACGGACCGTTCTTCGGAATCCCCAAGTACTTGGCCTGCGAGTCCGTCAATTCCGTCAACTTCACTCCCAGTTTTTCCAAGTGCAGCCGCGCGACCTTCTCATCGAGGTGCTTGGGCAGCATGTAGACCTGCTTTTGGTACTTCTCGGCACTCTGGTGCAGTTCGATCTGGGCCATCACCTGATTGGTGAAGCTGGCCGACATCACGAAACTCGGATGGCCGGTAGCGCAGCCAAGATTCATCAATCGCCCTTCGGCCAGGATCATCACCGAGTGGCCGTCGGCGAAGACCCACTCGTCGTACTGCGGCTTGATGTTGATGCGCTGGATACCCTCGACATTCTTCAGCCCAGCCATGTCGATTTCGTTGTCGAAGTGACCGATGTTGGCGACGATCGCCTTGTCTTTCATCCGGGCCATGTCGGTTGCCGTGATGATGTCTTTGTTACCGGTGGCGGTGATGAAGATGTCGGCGGTGCTGACCACGTCTTCGAGCGTCTTGACCTCGAACCCTTCCATCGCCGCTTGCAATGCGCAGATCGGATCGATCTCGGTGACGATCACGCGGGCGCCCTGTCCGCGCAACGCCTGCGCGCATCCCTTGCCGACCTCGCCGAACCCGAACACCACGGCAACCTTGGCGGCGAGCATCACGTCGGTAGCGCGATTCAATCCGTCGATCACCGAGTGGCGACAGCCGTAGATGTTGTCGAACTTTGCCTTGGTGACCGAGTCGTTGACGTTGATTGCCGGGAACAGCAGCGACCCGTCGTGGGCCATCTGCTGCAGCCGGTGCACGCCGGTGGTGGTTTCCTCGCTCACGCCACGCAGGCCAGCCACCGCCTTGGCGAATCGTCCCGGCTGCTCCTTTTGCAGACGACGCAGCAGATCGAGAATCACACCCCATTCTTCGGGATCGTTCTTGGGATCGAACGCTGGGATCTTGCCGGAGCGCTCGAATTCATATCCCTTGTGAATCAAAAGCGTGGCGTCGCCGCCATCGTCCAACAAAAGCGTCGGGCCGCTGCCGTCGGGCCACACCAACGCTTGATCGGTGCACCACCAATAGTCTTCGAGCGTCTCGCCCTTCCACGCGAACACCGGCGTTCCTTGCGGATGGTCGACGGTGCCGCGCTTGCCGACCACGACCGCAGCAGCGGCGTGATCCTGAGTCGAGAAGATGTTGCAGCTTACCCAGCGCACGTCGGCGCCGAGTTCGACCAGCGACTCGATCAACACCGCGGTCTGGATCGTCATGTGCAACGACCCCATGATCTTGGCGCCGGCCAGCGGCTTCTTTCCCTTGTATTCGGCCCGGATTGCCATGAGCCCCGGCATTTCGTGCTCGGCCAGGCGAATTTCTTTGCGGCCGAACTCGGCGAGGCTAAGGTCTTTGACCTTGAACGGAACGCGCCCCGCCTTCTTGGCGGCTTCGAACGGATGAACAACTGCGGTTTGTGTCACAACCTACTCCTTGCGGTGCCGCCCTTCAGACGGCTGAGGGGGTGACGGGAGTCCGGCTCCCCTCACGTATCAGGCCGGACATACCGTTGATGAACGATCCGAGACGATAACGTGGATTGAGCCTGCGGTCACGGCAACCCTGCCATCGGCCAATCTCGCGGTCGAGGCTCTGCTGCCGCACTGTTCAGAGGCCGGCACGGCCCATTTCGCCCGATTCACCGTACCCTTGCATTCCTTGACGGATTGGATCGGAGGCTGCGTGACGCGATGGCTGTTGTTTCTTGCGCTTGGCTGGCCGCTGGCCGTTGCGGCGCGAGCCGACGACACGCAGTCGTTCGAAGGCCAGGTCGTCTGCTCCGAATGCTGGACGGAGGCCGACCGGACCACCACCCCCTACGGAACCTCGGCCGACCTGAAGTGCGCCAAGGACTGTGCCGAGAAAGGAAAGCCACGCGCCTTGGCCGTGCGCGAAGGGGAACACACCGTTCTTTATTTGCTCTATCCAGGCAGCTACAACCCGGGCAAGCACGCCTTCCTCGACATGGTGCCGCATCGAGCGCGCGTCACCGGCCGAGTGCAATCGCGCGGCAAGACCCGTCTGCTGTTCGTCGATTCGATCGAGCGGATGAGTGCCCCGGTTCAGCAGAGCGAGACCGCCGGTATGGCGCCCGAGTTGCAACTGCAAGATCTGTCCGGCTCGCTCCAGGCGCTGTCGTCGTTGAAAGGGCAGGTGGTGGTGGTCAACTTCTGGGCCACGTTCTGCCCTCCATGTCTGCGCGAGATGCCGATGCTCGCCAAATTGCAGCGCGAGTACGCCGCCCGGCAGGTGCAGGTGGTTGGTGTCGCCGTTGAACCGTTCGAGCGTCGGCTGTTCATCCGGCAACTGGCGCAACAGAAAGGCGCCAACTTCCCGATCTGGATCGGTGCGTCGACGCAGCACATGGAAGCGTTCGGGTTGGGGACGGCGCTCCCTGGGACGGCGTTGATCGCGCGCGACGGCCGAATCCTGGCGCGACTCGCCGGCGAGCTCGATGAGGCTCAACTACATCGGCTGCTCGACCAGGCGATCGCGTCGCAGCCTTAGCCGCGGGCTTGACGAATCCGGCTGCGTCCGGTTGGCGTGGGCCGCTACAATCCGCGCATGGCCAACCCCCGTTTCGACTTCTCGGATCCCGACGCACGCACGTTTTGCCCTCGATGCGGCGGCGCCTTCGCGCTCGCCTCCGGTACGTGTCACCTGTGCGACGTCCCGCTGATCGATCGCGCCACCGCAGAAGGGATCGGCGTGGCCAAGCAGGAGCAGGCCACACAGACGCGCGCTGTCGATCTGGCCAACGCGCAGGTGTTGGTGGCGGAGGCGCAGGACGCCGTCGAGGCGGGCGGGATCGCCGCGCATTTGGAATCGGCCGGGATTCAATTCGTCACCCGTCGCAAAGACGGATCCGATCCGTTCCGCAGTCAAAGCCCGATCGAGTTCTTGGTATGGCCGCGCGATGTCGCGGCTGCCAACGAGGTGTTGTCCTCCGTCGGTGAACTGACGGAAGAAGAGTGGGAAAAGATGTACGGCGCGGGCGAGGCCCCGGAGGGTCTCGAAGAGCACGATGACTCGCCACCCAAACTTTAGCTTGACGTTGACGTGGTGTGACTGGGGTGCAGGGAGCGCAACAATGAACAGAATGATCAGGCAAGCCGGATTGTTGTTGGGTTTGTGTGCGTCGGTGTCGTTCGTGGCGCGGGCCGAGGATCTCTTCTCGACCTACAGGACTCTGACGCCCGGTGCGGGCTACACGCTCGCAGCAAAATCGTTGACAGTCGGTGATCTCACGTTAGAGATCGAGCAGGGCACACTGTGGCCGTTGACAGCAGGAAATGGCAAGACGGTGGGCTACGTGTTCGAGGGCGTCGCGCGTTACACCTACCGTTCCGACGACCCGAGCGATTTGCAGACGATGGCCAAGAACGTCGATCTGCAAGCCAAGAATCTCGGCCATTCAGACTCGTCGATCTATGACAAGTTCGGGCTCGCGATGCTGCTCACCACGCAGCCGTTCCCGGCCGAGGATCTGGGACCGGCCGGCAGCGCCCCGATCAGCACATCGGCGCGCAGTTGGTTCGACAAGCGAATGGCCAAGGGGAATCTCGAAGGGGTTGGCTTCGAGCACGTAGCGGCCCAGATATTGACCAACGGCGCACCCGGCCAAGTTGCTTACGCCGAGATCGATGGCGAGCATGCCGACGTGGGTTACTTGCTCGACGACGTACGACTCGAGCGCGAACTGTTGTGGGTGTTTTGGCAACCGGCGGGCTACGACTTCCGCGCGCAACGAGGGCTCTCGCATCAGGTTGCCGAGCGCCCCGCCGCCTCACGCGTGGCGCCTTTCTCCGTAAAGAACATAGTCTGGGATGTCACGACTCCCGACAACAAATCGGGCACGATCACGAGCACGTTGACACTGCAGATCCAGCGGCCGAATCAACGCGTTTTGGGCTTCGTCTTGGCCAACAATCGCGATCCGGCCGACACCACGACGTGGACCAGCAAGGTCAATCCGCTCACGGTGACCTCGGTGGTCGACAAAGCCGGAACCGCGCTGAGTTACTCGCACCGCTATGGCGAGCTGATGATTGATTTGGGGGCCGAGCCGGCCGTCGGTGCGGAGTTGAGCATCACGGTCGCTTCGCGCGCCGAAGTGTTCACCGCGATGAACAATGAGCGGGGGCAAAACTACATCGACCTTTACCTGTTCGATTGGTATCCGCGCCCGATGGGTTTGCGCAGCGAGCGCTTTACGTTCGAGGTCACGGCCCGATGCAAGAAGCCGTTCATTCCCGTGAGCAGCGGTGAGACAACTTCGACCAGGGAAGAGGGCGACCTCAACGTAATGACCGCCAGTAGTACCGCGCCGGTGGAAGACTTTGCCTTGTTCATGGGGAAGTACACACCGCTCGAGAAAACGACCGAGCGGGGTCAGAAGATTCGGATCCTCGGCTACGGCCTCACCAGCCAGGTGGGCTTGAAGGAATTGGCCGAGATGTCGGCAGTGTTCCTGAGAATGTTCGAGGACATGCTCGGTCCATACCCTTACAAAGAACTCGACATTGTCGAGATTCCCACCGGAAATCAGTTCACTCAGTTCGGAATCAGCCCGCCTGGATTGGTGATGCTCAGCGACGTGAACACGAGGGTGCGTGCACCAGAGGTCAAAGACGTTGTCGACAGCGACCTGGTCGCATTTTGGGGTGCGCGTCAGGTGCCGCAGCTACTGGCCCACGAGCTCGCTCATCAGTGGTTCGGAAACAAGGTCTGGCCGGCCAGTGAATTCGACAACTGGTTGGCGGAGTCGTTGGCCGAGTATCAGTCGGGGATCGCACTGCAATACGCGAAGATCGACGAACAAAAATCGGGAGGGCGAACGCTCAAGGGTTGGACCGCGCTGAAGTCCGATTGGACCGGTTATGCGCCCTGGTGTGAGAGCGGCGCGTCGATCGAGGCTGCCAACACTCTGCGCGGCGCCAATGCTGGAAAACTCAGACGCTGTTTGCTCTATCAGCGCGGACCGTTGGTGGTCCACATGCTGCGGTCATGGATCGGGGACAAGGGTTACTTTGCCTTGATGCAGAAGCTGATCAGAGACAACGAGTACAAACCGATAGACACCGACAGCTTTGCACGCGCAACCTCACAACTGCTCAAGCAGGACATGCAGTGGTTTGTCGACGATTGGATCAAACAACCAGGGACCCCGGAGATCGCGATCGACGCCAAGCTAGGAGCGGGCGCCGACGGTAAGCCCGCGTTGGTCTGCCATGCGGTGCAAACCGACCAGACTCACTTCAAGCGCCTGTATGTGCCGATTGTGCTCACCTACGGCGATGGCAAACAGGAGGCAAAGATGTTCTTCATCAACAAGCCGGTTGCCGATCAGTCGTTCCCGTTGGTGGCGACACCTAGCAAGATCGAGGTCGACCCACAAAAGACCGCGTTGATGAAGTTGAAGTAGCGCGCGCCTACAAGACGCCGGCGCTCTTGATCTCCAGGTAGCGGTTGACCAACCGCACCGGCAACTCGGCGGGCAACAGGTCGAGCAGTTGAACGCCGCGCATCACGAGCGACTCGTGGAGTTGGCGGCGTGCGCCAAGGTACTGGTGGGTGGCCGACACCAGCAGCGCCTCGTCGAGCGTTCGAATGGGTGTGTCGAGCGCCTCGTCGAGTGCCTTCTCACGCAACGAGGCCATCACCACCAGATGCCGGCGTTGCAACAGCGACAAGGCCGGCAGCAACTCGGACTGATCCTCGTCGCGCAGGTTGCTGATCACGATCACGAGTGCGCGACGATTATGGAGGCGCGTCAAGCGTTCGGCCGCTGCCGTGTAATCGGGAGCTGCGGTCGAGGATTCCAGGTCGTAGACGGCGTTGAGCACCGAACGCATCGCCAACCGCCCCTTGACCGGCGACAGGAAGCGATCGTTGGATCCGAACGTCACCAACCCCACCGAGTCGCCTTGCCGCAGCGCCACGTACGACAGCAGAAGAACAGCGTTCAGTGCGTGATCGAGGTGCGTCCCGGTTTCGTCGTCGGCGCGCATGCGGCGGCCGCAATCGAGCAAGAACAGGACGGTTTGATCGCGCTCGACCTCGTATTCGCGGCTGATCAACGAACCGCGCCGCGCGGTCGCTTTCCAATCGATCTGACGCAGCGTGTCACCGGGCCGGTACTCGCGCAGTTGATGCAGTTCCATTCCTTCGCCGCGTCGCCGCCGCCGGCGAATCCCCAACTGACCCGCTCGATTGGCCGCCGCCAGCAACCGGTATTGGCTGACCGCGGCGAAGTTGGGGTAGACATGCACCTCCATCGCGGCCGGAACCTGGATGCGCCGTTGCCAAAAGCCGAGCCGGCCATCGATCAACATATCGACAGCACCGAACCGTTGCTTGCCGCGAGTGTGCGGCGTGACCGTGTAGCGGATCTCGCAGAATCCGGAAGCCGGAATCGTGACCGTCTGCGGGAGCGGGTCGGCCAGGAACGAGGGGGGGTGATGATCGTGGATCGACAGGCGACACGCGCGCTGGCTTTCGTTGTTGAGTCTCACGCGTACGGTGGACGAAGCGCCGTGCGGCAGACTGAGCGGCACACGTCGCTCGATCCGAGGGACCGGCACCCGCCAGGTAAACGCTGCGAGTACGATCAACGCGGCAGCGGTAACCGCGGCGAGCATCCACCACGGCAACGCCGCCTCCGACACCCACACAGGAATCATGGCGCTTGCCGCCAGCGCTGTGAACGCCCACAGCGTGCGAGCGGTTGGCCTCACGATCGCGGCGCCTCGGTCTGTTCCAAAATCGCCGCCAACAGTGCGTCAGGTGTGCGCCCTTCCATTTCCATATCGGCGGTCAGCACGATGCGATGTCGCAGCGCCGCCGGCGCGAGAGTCTTGACATCGTCGGGCGTCGCAAAATCTCTCCCCGCCAAAAGCGCCGCCGCGCGTGCTGCACGAATCAGTGCAATGCTGCCGCGCGGGCCGGCGCCGATCGCGATACCGGCCCAGTCGCGTGTCGCGCGCGCAATCCGCACCGCATAGTCGAGCACGCGCGGGTCGACCAAGACCTCGGCGGCGGCACGTTGCATCGCCAAGACACGCGTCGCGTCGAAAAGCTTTTCGACGCCCGTGACATCGAGCGCGTCGCCGCTCTTGCCCTGCGTGGTGGAGCCCGCGATCTGCAACTCTTCCTCGGCGCTGGGGTATGACATTCGCACCTTCAGCAAGAATCGATCGAGTTGCGCCTCGGGAAGCGGATACGTCCCCTCCAACTCGATCGGGTTCTGCGTCGCCAGCGTCATGAACGGCGCGGGCAGGCTGAAACTCTCTCCCTCGATCGTGATCTGACGCTCTTGCATCACCTCCAACAGCGCTGCTTGCGTCTTGGCCGGAGCACGATTGATTTCGTCGGCCAACAGAAGATTGGTGAAGGCTGGCCCTTGCCTCACGGTGAAGACACCCGACTTGGTGTCGAGCACCGCGTGGCCGATCACATCGCTGGGCATCAGATCGGGCGTGAACTGCACGCGGGCGAACTTGCCGCCAAAGGTGCGCGAGAGCGCCAAGACCAACAGCGTCTTGCCGACACCGGGCACACCCTCGATCAGCACATGTCCGGCGGCCAAGAAGCTGGCGAGCACCTGCTCGACCGCGTCCGCCTGCCCCACGAGTGCACGGCCGATCTGTTCACGCATCGAGGCGACATCCAACGCCGCTTGCTCGAACTGCTTTCGTTTGACTGCGTCGAAATCCATCTCGCTCATCCGTCTCGCCTCATCGTTTCCCAAAGTCGAACCGATTTCGTGAAGCTTTCGGCGTGGGGGTTGGGCCCCACCGCGAAGGCATCGTCCAAGTCCTTGGCAGAGACCATCAACTCTTGTTGCAAGGCCCGCCGCATGGCCTCGCCGCGGACCGTTCGCCAGCGTTGATCGCGACGAGCCGCGCGCGTCAATGCCGCTTCGCGTACCGCGCTCAACAACACATCGGCGAGTTTCATCTTCCACGACCAACGCCCGGCGGCTTCGATGTGTTCGAGCAGCCGCCGTCGATCGGTGCTTGGAAGCGGTAACAACGGACCGAAGCGACTGCCGGTGTTCCAAACCCACGCCGCGAGCAACAACAGAAGACTCAGTCCTAACGGAAGCCCGAGTCGAGCCAAGAAGTCCACGAGCGCCGGCTGCGAAACGCGTCGAGGGAACCAGACCGTGACGCCGGAGCGCGGGAAGTGCGCCATTCCGACCAGCAAATGAGCGCTACCACGGGTCACCAACTCGAGGTTGTCGAAGAGATCGCTCTCGGCGAAGACTGTAAGCGCACCTGAACCCACTGTCTGATGTGTCATCCAGTACCAATCGTTCGCACGCTCGGGGCCGGCCGGCGGTCCGACCCAACAGTCCGGTTCGACCTGAGCCTTGATCTGTAGGCCTGCGTTTCCACGACGACCGCGGTGGATCGTGATCTTGGTGGAGGATGGCACCAGCGGCGGCTGCAACCACACGGGCAGGAGATTGTCCTGGCCGGGCAGTTCGGGATCGGTTAGTCCGGTTGGTGGACAGAGCCGGCCCCCTTGCTGATATCCCGAGGCGGTCGAGACATCGCTACCGCTCGACCAACGAGCGCTCAGTCCAAATGCCTGAAGGAACTGGTCAGTGAGTGAGCCTTCGAACTCGGCATCGCTAGCGGGAAGCAGCAGCAACAAATTGCCCCCCTGTTCGACCCAGCTTTGCAGCGCATCCCTTTGAAGCGGTGTCAGCCAAACCTCTTCGGTCGGTACGATCAACGTGTCGCTGGTCGGGGGCAACTGGTCCAAGTGCGCCAGGCGTCCTGTCTTGACATGGAAATGCTGGAGCAGTCGCTCGGCCGCAAACAGCGGCAGCGCACGCGCCTCGGCGGTGGGGCCGCGATCGATCTCGACTTCCTTGCGCTCGAGAAGCCCAAGCCAAGCGCCGATCGGTTGCCAAAACAGCAGCAGCGTCACGATCGCAATTGCCGCAAGGCTCAAAAGCCAGTCGCGGCGCGTCATGATGCCGCCGAGAAGTGTAGAGAAAACTCGTCGATCAGAAGCGGGCCGACATCATCGCTCGGAGTGCGCTGTGCGTACGCGGCGTGTTGCCAGGCATCCGTAAGGCGGCGCAGATAACGCTGCGCTTCCGTGGGGAGCACGGCACCCGCTGCGCGCAGGCAGTCACCCTCGGTGTAGCTCGGCGCAAGCGCGACCCCGCGCTGATGCAACAAGGAGACAAGACTTGCGCGGTAAAGCAGACTCAGTGCCGCGATTCGCTGGCCTTGTAGCCAGAGCGCGCGAGCGGCGGCGGGAACGTCGTCGGGAAGCGAGGCGGGGCGCACATCCAGCCCCACCAGAATCTCGGGAGGTGCGGACGAGAGGTCGACCGTTGCAAACGCTTCGCCGCTGCGCGAGCGGATGATCGACAGCACGATCGCGATCACTGCGGCCAGCCCCAGGCCCCACATCACGGGGCGCGCCAGCATTCCGATCAGGTTCGCAAACTGTCCGCTGTTCCCTACGTTCACGGGATCGCTGGGTTGCTGGCTCGATCGCGCCGGCAGATACCGCACGATCTTCTCCCGGCGTGAGAGCTCTGGGCCTCGCAGGATCGCGCGCGCGGCATCGCGAGTTTGCTCGGGGGTCGGTTCGTTGCCCGGTGGAGGCGTCATGGCATTGCTGGATGCGTTGCCCGCGGAGGCGTCATCGTCCGCATCGACGGCGTTGCTCGTGGCCGCGTGGCTCGTGGTCGATGTGTTGGCGTGTGAAGTGCTCGACGCCCCGGTGTCGTCGGCGTGAGCGGCCGGAGTCACGGTCGACAGCACGGTCACGGACAAGGGGAGCGCTAGCCACAACGCAGCAGCCGCGAGCAACCGCGCCGAGAGTCTCCGAAACGTCAGCTCGATATCCCAACCCTCCAGCGTCACGCGCCGGTTGAGATACAGCGCAAAACCGCCGGCCGTGAACAGCGTCTCGCCCAGCGATAGCACCGGCAGGTAACTCAACAGACACAGACGCCGCACCCACGGCTTCGACCAAACCTCGAGCGACTCGATGGGGTTGAAGACGTTGATCAGCGTGGCGCCGGACAGCTTGAGTACCAACACCACGGCGGCCACGATCAGGGCGGTTTCGAACAGGCTGCACACCATCGCCAGGGCGCTGGCCAGTCCGCCGCCACGGCGTGAGAGCAATCCAGTGCGCTGTATCGCGCGCGAGCCGCGAAGTCCCTCGAGCTGCCGCACTGGGAGTTTGTAACTTCTTGTCGGGTCGAGTCGCGCGTAGGTCAGCGATCGCCACAGATCGAAGCGCCAAAGTTCCCACAACGACAAGAGCACCTGGCGCGCCGTCGGCACCGTGCCGAACAAACTGCGCGACAACACCAACAACACGACCCGCGACCAGAGTGGTTTGAACCAAATCACCAAAAAGATCGCCCACCCGGGGTGCTCCCACAGCAGCGCGGTGAGCAGCAGGGCCGCCGGCGCCGCGCTCACGAACCAAGCGCGCAACAGCGGCCTCCACCAGACACGAACCATCGCAAAGCCGAGATCGACCGCCTCCCACCCAGGGCGTGAACGAATCGTTGCGGCCAATTTTTCAAGCTGCATGGCGTCGACCTGCGAAAAGCCAATGCGCTGCGACCAGCAGCCACAAGAGTGTGCCGAGCGTGTACTTGATGCCGATCGGAATTTGAGGGCGCGGTGACCAGAACGCTTCCAGCGTTGCCGCCATCACCAGCATTGCGGCGCCGCCGAGCACCAACGGCAACACGCTGTGTGCTGTGGTGCGCAGTGCCTCGCCGCGGGTCAGGCGCTTGGGCGACAACAGTGCCAGTCCAAGATCCAAACCTGCCGCACCCATCAACACGATCGCCGGCAGCTCGAAGGCACCGTGACCGATGATGAACGGAAAGAAAGTGCTTTGATACCCCAGCTCGACCACATAGACCGACGCAGCTCCTAAGACCAAACCGTTGTAGGCCAGTGCCGCGATCGAGCCAACACCCCAAAACAATCCCATCGCGAAGCAGATCAAACCGATCCCGATGTTGTGCTCGATATAGAAGCCGAACATGCCGACGTCGGCGCCCGGCTCTCTGTCGGTTTGAAACTGATCGGCGGTGGGGTCGTACATCTGCTGCAGCGCCTGCATCATCTCGCCGCCGAGCACCGCGTGCGTCACCTCGGGGCGGCTCTGGCCAATGGCAATCACAATCAACGCCGGGCCGAAGAAAAACAGCATGGCCAACAACACCGCGCGCCGATGAGCGCGAATCGCGGCAGGAAATTCCAGCAACAGAAAGTTGAGCAGACCGCGCGGCAGCGATCGTCGCCCGCCATACAGTTGGTGATGACACCGCAGCGCCAACTGCTCGAGGCGCTCGATCAACGCCAAGCCGTACAGCCGGCCGCGCGCCACGGCGAGTTGCTGGCAAAGCAAGCGATACTCGCGCGGAAAGTCAGCCACGTCGCCCGACTGACCGGCAGCCAGCATCGTGCAGAGGCGGTCGAGTCGCTCCCACAGTGCGGCATGGCGACGTTCGAATTCCGGCTGGTTCATCCGCGTCTCCGCAACCACGCCGCGATCGATTTCAGACGGACCACGCCGCGTGCCGGGTCGCTGGCTCCCGTGAGCGGCGTCAACAGCGCCGCAAATTCGCCGGAGCGTGGGGCGCCGAGCGCGGCCGCGCGCACCGAGAACTCGACCAGCGCCCGCTGTTCCTCAAGCCGCAGCGGAATCGACGGGGGTGCGGCCTCGACCTGCTCCTCGGTGAGGCTGTCCGAGACGCGCTCGACATGCACGACCAGCGTTCCGGCCACGATGTCGCCCAAGCGCTTGAAGCGCGGATGAAACAGCGAAGTGATCAACCCCAAGCCATAAGCAAACGGCAAGAAGTCGGCGACGCGCAGCAGATTGCGCAGCACCGAAGCACCGAGCGCCACCGGCGTTCCGTCGTCGTGAACCACGCGCAAACCGAGCGCTCGCTTGCCGGGTGTCGCGCCCCCCAGCCAGACCTCGAAGATCACACCGTAGAGCCACCAAACCGCGAACGTGGCGATCAGGAACGCGCCGATCCCCAACAGCGGTGCAAGCAGATTCGAAGCGACCATCAGCAGCGCGAACCGGATCATTCCATCGATCAACCAGGCGAGGCTGCGCGCCGCGGGACTCGCCGCACGCAACGCCAGATCGACCCCTTCGGGTGTCTCGATGGCGAGTCGCGTGTCGAGCATAGGCAGCGCTCAGGCCGCGATGCTGACGCGCCGGGGCGGATATGCGACGGCATCGACGACCACCGTGTCGGCGAGCAGGTCATGCAAGCAGCGTCGATCGTCGCGAAAGATGAACAGCGCATCGCAGAGAAAGAAGGCGATGTTCAGGCACGGCAGGATCGCGCACAGTGCGAACGGCAGCCAACGCAAAAAAACCAGACGGCTCAATCCCGCCTCGGTACCGTCGTAACGCACGATCCGAATCCTCAAGAGCGACTTGAAGATCGTTTGGCCACTGCGATGAAGCAGCAGAAGGTTGATCGCGCCGATCGTCAGCAGAAATGCCAGGTACGCGGCGTAGTACCGCCCGATCTCGCTGGCCCATTGCTCGAAGTCGCCGAACGAGGGTTGAAAAAGCCAACTGTCCGACGTCAACCGCGAGGCTGCGAGCGAAAGCAGTCCGGCCATCAGCCAGTACATCAGCTTGGCGCCGAAGCGGCGGCCGCGTCCGGCCAACGGCAGCGGCGGGCCGTTCTCCAACGCGCCTTCGCCGCTCGATTGCGGTGCCTCATACGGATTTATCGACATGTCGACGCTTCACCCCGCCGCAACCGATCGGTGTCGGTGAAGGAAAGCACCGTCGGCCTGCCGCGGTCAAGCTGACTGTTCATTGGATGAGACATGCAGAGGATGTTCGGGAGAGAAGATCGTCACGACACGCTCGGTTTCGGGCTGGCCTGTCGCATGAACGATCGAAACGCGCCAGGCGCGGCGCCGCAGCAAGCCGGGCAGGCGTTGCGCCCACTCCACCGCCACGATCCAATCGCGAGCCAACGCCTCCTCGATGCCGAGATCGTCGAGGCCGGCTCCGTCGGCCAGGCGATACAGATCGACGTGCAACAACGATCGAACGCCGCCGCGATGTTCGATCGCCAACACGAACGAAGGGGACGAGACATTGTCGGTATCGTGCGCCAAACCGGCAGCCAAGCCGCGCACGAAAACAGTTTTTCCGGCACCGAGATCACCCTCCAAAGCGACCAGAGAACCAGGCGCGAGCTGTTGCGCAAATGCCGCGGCGCGCCGACGCATGGCGTCCTCGCTGCGTACGGTGAATGTGGTTGGAGCGGACGTCATGGTTCGTCGAGATCCTCATTGGTCAAGCGCCGCAGTGCCGCGGGAAGATGTCGCAGCAAGGCGGTCGTGCTGAGTGTGGCGTGCGTCTCTTCCTCCTCCACGGCGATATCGCCGGCCAATCCGTGCAAGTAGACAGCCAAACTCGCCGCCGCAAACGGCTCGAGTCCTTGCGCCATGAATCCTGCGATCAGACCGGTGAGCGCATCGCCCATTCCGGCGGTCGCCATCCCGGGGTTGCCGGTGGAGTTGACGAGCGCCTGCCCGTCGGGTGCCGCCACGATCGTGCGAAACCCTTTCAGCACGCACACCGCATCGGCGTCGCGTGCGATCCGCCGCGCCGCCAGCAAACGATCGGCTTGCACCTCGGACGGAGAGCACGACAACAAGCGCGCCGCTTCGCCCGGGTGTGGAGTCACCACCAAACTCGAACGCCGCGTCGCCAACGCAGCGAGGTCGCCCGCAAACGCGTTCAAGCCGTCGGCGTCGAGCACGATCGGTCGATCGCTTTCGGCCACCAACGCGCGAATCTCGAGTCCAATCGTTTCTCCCTGTCCGAGTCCCGGACCGAGCGCCAGCACATCGCGCGTGTCGAGGAGTTCCATCGCGACCAACGATGCGCCGCGTTCGAGTTCGCCATCGTCGCTGAAGGGCAGCGGCTCGGTCATCAACTCGGGGGCGAACAAGGCCACCTCGGCGCGAGCCGGTCCGGGTGTCGCGACGGTGACCAAGCCGGCACCACTTTGCAAGGCGCTCCAACCGGTGATCGCTGCAGCACCCGCTTTGCCCACCGAGCCTGCTACCACCAACAGATGGCCAAAGTCCCCTTTGTGATCGAGTGGCGTGCGTCCCGGCACCAAGCCCGCAATCAACGACTCGTCGGCCCAATGCAGATCGGGTTTGGTGGCAGCCACCGCGCGCGGCGGGATTCCAATGTCGACCACGATCAGTTCACCGCTCAGCACTTCGACCGGTGGCAACAGATGCGCCGGCTTGGGGCGCGCGAACGTCACGGTGACATCGGCATGCACGCACGGGCCGATCGGCTGTGAGTGACCGGCATCGACACCGCTGGGAACGTCGACCGCCAAAACCCACGCACCCGATTCGTTGATCGCATCGACCGCGGCGGCCGCCAGTCCATCGAGCGGCCGCGCCAAGCCGGTGCCGTAGATCGCATCGATGACCAATGCATCGGGGCCGAGCTCGGTGTCGGTTCGTTCCCACGTGGCGAGGTCGGGAATCTCGATCAGTGACCCGCCAAGTCCCACCCACGCATCGGCCATCGTGCGCGGATCGCCTTTCAACGCGGTGTGGCGCGCGCCGATCAGCAGCACCTCGCACGCCACACCCAAGCGCGCGAGATGCCGCGCCGCCACGAAACCATCGCCACCATTGTGGCCGGGGCCGGCGAATACCAAGACGATTCGATCTCCCGCGTCGTCGACCGTGCGCACCACCGCTTCGGCCACCGCCCGGCCCGCGTTTTCCATCAGTAACAGGCCGGGAACCTTGAGTTCCTCGATCGTGATCCGGTCCGCCTCACGCATCCGTGAGGGATCCAGGATATCCATGAGAGCTCCTTGGGCTGGACTGCGGCGATCGACCGCCGCGTGTGGCCCTAAGCATGCCACGCTATGCTGCGCAGCATGAATGAGCCTTCGTCCGTGCTGCGCCCCGGCGCCCAACTGGTCTTGAAGATCGACGACATTACATCCGAAGGGGCTGGTGTAGGACGGGTCGAAGGGATGGTGGTGTTCGTGCCGGGGGCGCTGCCGGGTGACACGGTTCGCGTGCAGTTGAACAAGCTGCAGAAGAAGTTGGTTCAAGGCAGGCTGCTCTCGATCGAGAGCTCGGCACCCGGCCGCCGGACGTCGCCGTGCCCTCATCAAGGAACCTGCGGCGGCTGCCCGTTGATGCCGCTGGATGAGGTGATCGCACTGCGGCTCAAGGCTCATCATCTGGCCGAGACGATCCGGCGTATCGGCCGACTCGACACACCGAACCCAGAAACGATCGCGTCACCGTTGGCACTGCGTTATCGCGGCCGCGTGCGATTCGCGGTGGCGCCGCGCGAGCATGGGCCGTTGATCGGATTTCATCAGCGCGGTCGCGACAACGCGATGATCGCGGTGGGCGATTGCCGAATCGGTCCCGAGCGCGCCTCGCAGTTGGCGCAGCGTGTCGTGGAGGCACTCGATCGTCACACGCGACGTGGGTCGGCGCAGTGGCCTGTGGCGCTGGAACTGCGCGGATCGTTGACACGCAACGAATGGCTGGCGGTGATCGTCAGCGAGACCGGTGCGTGGCCCGAAGCCGCCGTGGCCGCCACTCGTGCCATGGAGGGCGCGCCCGATCTCGTCGGCGTGGTGCGGGTCGAGGTGCGTGACGAGAAGATCGCGCGTGAAACGCTCTTGGCCGGACGTGACAGCGTGGTCGAAACGATCGGCGGCATCGACGTCGAGCTCAGCGCAACCAACTTCTTGCAGGTCAATCCGCCGGTTGCCGCAATGATGTACGCGCGCGCCGGTGAGTGGTTGACGGCCGAAGTGCCGCAGCTTGCGCGTCTTTTGGATCTGTTTTGTGGACCGGGGCTCGCGGGCTTTTTGTCGACCGGCGCGGAGGTCGAGACGATCGGAATCGACAATCACGCGGGGGCGATCGCGCGCGCGCAGCGCACGGCCGAGCGCACGGGGCGCCACCGCAGCCGATTCGTGGCGCGCGACGCGCGCGCCGCATTGCGCGATATGGCGCAGTCGGGCGAGCGTTTCGATGCGGCGATCATCAATCCGCCGCGCGCTGGATTGGGGGCCGATCTCGCGCCGGTGCTGGCCGACTTGCGGCCGCGCGCCTTGGTGATGATGTCGTGTCATCCGGCCGCGCTGGCGCGCGATATCGCCGGATTGGCGTTGCATGGATTTGCGCTGACCAAGTTGGCGGCGGTCGATATGTTCCCGCAGACGGCGGAGTTGGAGACGCTGGCGCTGATGGTTGCGCATGCGTAGTGTGCGGCGGCGGGTGGCGAGTGGTGTGAACAAGGCGATCGCCGTTGTTGCGGTTTCGTGCGGCGCTGGACTGGCCGTAGCGGAAACTCCTCGAGAGGCAGGCCCCGAGCTGCAGGCGCCAGCGCCCGCGAGTTCGACCATCGACGGTGCGGCGCGGCGTGCGCTTTGCCCCGCGGCCAATGCCTCGCACCTGGGAGTTTCGCGAAACGAATTGCGTCGGCGCGCAGCGGCCGCCGCCATGAGCGACGATCCACTCTGCGCGTTGCGCGGCGATGCGTTGGCGGATTGGCTCGATCGCGAAGGGTTGGGTGCTTGCGCCGCAGCCGCGCGCTTGACCGAAGTAGTCGAACGGACGGCCGATGCCGACCTGGCCGCGTTGGCGTCGTCGCAGTTGTGGCGTTGCGGGCGTCCACGCGAAGCGCACGCGCTGGCGCTGGCTGCACTCAAGCTCGATGACACGTCGTTGGTGGCATGGCACACGCTGGCGTTCGTGTTGCAGGCTCGCTGGCGCGAGCCTCAGGCGCGCGCTGCGTACTTGAAAGCGCTGGCGCTCGATCCGAGCGATCCGACCGCGTTGATCGGTGTCGCCGACACATCGGTCGACCGCGCTGAGCGGCGCGATGCGCTGGCGCGCTACTTGGCGATCGCGGCGATGCGGGGCGAGCCGTACCAGCGGATTCGCGGTGCGCGCGAGGCGCTCGATTTTCTGCGCGTGTTGGCCGACACGCCGGTGTGGATCGTCGAGCGCGAGGAACTGCCGGGTGCGATTCCGTACACGGTGTACAGCGAGCGCGCCGGCCGCCGCCAGGGGTTGATCGCCACCTGTGGACTCGGTAACGAGCAGAATGTGCCGGTGTTGCTCGACAGCGGTGCGTCGGGTTTGCATCTTTCGCCGACGATCGAAAAGAAGATCGGGTTTCGCGAGTTGGTCGACGCAACGCTGATCGGCGGCGGGGGCGATCGCGAGCATGCGGTGCGCCGCGGGTTGGTGCCGAGAGTCGATTTCGGACCGATCGTGTTTCGCGACGGACTCGGCACGATGGCGGCGAGCTCGCTGCATCCGATCGGTATTTATCGAGCGATCGCAGGTGTGGATCTGTTGGGGGGGCTGCAGATCGCGGTGGCGCGCGGCGAGAATCGTGCGCAACTCAGCGCCGCGGTCGCGGTGAGTGACGACCCCGACCCGCGTGCGGCCGAGCCATGGCCGAACGACCGATCGTCGTTGCCGATCTTGCGAGTCGAAGGACAACTCTTGGTGCCGGTGACGCTGTCGAGCCCGCGGGGTTGGTTCGAGGGTTGGATGGTGTTCGATACCGGCGCGAGCAGCACCATGATCGACTACGCGACTGCCGAGCAGTTTGGCGACGTGCGGGTGGGCGGAGCGGGCGAGGCGCGCGGCTACGGCGGTGCGGTGCCGTTGTCGGGCCGTCTGTCATCCGCGCGCGTGGCATTGGGGACGTGGGCGCATCCGCTGCCGGACCAACCGGTGATCGACTTGAGCGAGCGGACCCGCATTGGCGGTGTCGCTGTGGCGGGGTTTCTCGGACTCGATGTGATCGGCGATGCGACCTTCACATTGGATCTGGGGCAGGGGACGCTGACGATCGGATCTGACGATGAACGCTGACGATCGGGCCCGACGATGAACGCTGACGCCGATTGGACCGAGCTGATGCGGATCGCCGAACGCTTCGCCAGCGGTGATGCGGAGCTGGACGAGTTGTACAGCGAAGCGATGCACTACTTCGATCATCACAGCGGCCCGATGCCGGTCGCCTACCGCCATTCCTCGAAGAGATTCGCCACGTCTGGCACGCACTCGAGTCCGGCAAACTCCGCGCCGACGAACGCGACCGCCTGATGACCGCCCTCCTCTCCAAAATCCGCTAACGCCGCGCCCAATTCGGGGACGGTCTACCTAAAGCAGAGTTAGTCGCGTCAGACCTGGGCGAGACTTCAGTTCGGACGATACGGTTTGATCGCATCGAGTGGTGCGACTAACTCTGCTTTAGGTAGACCGTCCCCGAATTGGGTTGGGAGTTTTGGGCGGGGTTAGAGTTTTACGGAGACGGAGACGCCGTCGCGGAGGGGGATGATCGTGGTGGCCAGGTCGGGGTGAGCGAAGAGCAGGCGCGTGATCTGTTGGACGCCGCGGGTGGAGTCGGTGGCTTCGTGATCCGCGTCGAGAATGCGGCCGGACCAGAGCATGTTGTCGAAGATCAATAGGCCACCGCGGCGCAAGCGCGGCACCGCAAGCTCGGGAACCTCGGGGTACTGCTCCTTGTCGATGTCGCAGAAGATCACGTCGAAGGGGCCCGACTCGCGCGCCAGCAATTCGCGCGCGTCGCCCACCGCGTACCGCACACGCTGCGACAAGCCGGCGCGCTCCAAGAGCGATTGCGCTCGCGCGCTGTTCTCCAGCGAACCGTCGGTGTGCACGACCTCCCCCTCGGGCCCAACCGCGCGCGAAAACCACCAGGTGGAGTATCCAAACCCCGAGCCCATCTCGAACACCCGCTTGGCACGATGGGTTCGCGCCAAGGTGAACAGCAGTTGCCCGACCAGCGGGCCGATGATCGGAAAGTTGCGCTGCGCCGCGATCGCTTCCATCTCGCTGGCAATCGCATCGCGCGCCGGCACCCACTGCGTCAAGTAATCGTGAATCTGCGGATTCAGCAGCGGCCGATCCATGCGCGAGTCCTCAAGCCGATGCGGGCGGACTTGACGCGCGCCTCGGTACCGCCCCGTGCGCACGCTCGTAGCGGTGCAAATTCTCACCCAGCGCTTCCAACAGCGCGGCCGCATGGGCCGGCGAGGTGATCACGCGCGCCACGATTTGCGCGCCAGGCGGGAAGTCGGCGACAAAATCCATCACGAACTCATCGCGACTGTGCGCAATGATCACTTGGTTGGCATACACACCCTTGTGCACTTCATCGCTGATCTTGATCGACACCGTCTGCTGCTGCGCCGTTTGAGGGCGCTTCGGATCGCTGCTGCTCATGAGCTTCTCCCTGCTGATTCAGTTCGTCTGATGCCGGCCTCTAAATCGCCGGCAAGTCGGATGCATGCAATGCACCACCGAGTGCCAACACAGCCCCTTCGACCGCGAGCCGTGGATTGCGGTTAAAGATCACCAGTTCGGCGCGCAACCGCTCGACCAACGCCGCGCGATCTCCCGCCGGGCCCAACAATCGTGGCGTCAGTGGTGCCAACCGCGCTGCTTGTTCCCGCGTCAAAACCAACGGGGCATTCCCCGTATGCGCGGCAACCCCATCTCGCAATACATCCAGCAACTGCTCGAGCGCGGCACGCGCCGCGTCCGGATCGCCGGTCACGCGCTCGCTCATTCCCACCGCGATCGCCGCCGCGCGCTCGCCGCGTGCGAGTCGTTCCAACACCTCACACCACAGTGCCAGCCGCTCGCGTTCCTGCATCGGATCGAGCGCCAACGCGCGCGCCACACTGCCGCGCGAGAGCGCCGCGCGCGCCGCCGCATCGGCCTCGTTCATCCCGCCGGCCACCAACAGCGTCAGCACGATCTCCTGAGGCAGCGCGCGAAAACGCAGTGCGGTCAGCCGCGATCGCACCGTCACCGGCAACGCCCACGGTGCCGACGCAATCAAAATCAACACCGCATGTAGCGGTGGCTCTTCCAGCACCTTCACCAGCGCGTTGGCCGCCGCGTTGGTCAAGCTGTCGGCCGGATCGACGATGTAGATCCGCCGCGACAACTCGTACGGCTGCTGCGTCAACGACAAGGCGATGTCGCGCGCTTGCAAGATCGAGACGCGGGTCTTCCCCTGCGGGATCCCGATGAACCCAGCGTCGGGCAGATGCCGCGCCGAGTCGCCCGAGCTCGACCCGGCACGCAGCGCCGTCACCTCGTGCGCCTGCACGATCCGCTGGCAACACGCGCAGGTTCCGCAGGCATCGACACCGCGGGGCTGCTGGCAAACCAGCGCGGCGCAAAACGCCAGCGCGGCCGTGCGCTTGCCGACCCCTTCCGGTCCCTGAAACAACAGCGGCGGCACCGGCTCGTCGCGTTGGGTCGCCAGCGCCGTAAGAGCAGCGACTGCGCTGGGCTGGCCCAGCAACTTCGAAAGCGTGACAAAGGAACTCATCGCGCCGCCACCGGTGTCAGCGCCGGGATCAAATCGCGCAGCGCCTCGACCACGCGCGCATGCACGTCATCGGGCGAGCCCGCCGCGTTGACCACACGAACGCGCTGCGGCTCGTCGGCTGCGATCTGCAGAAAGCCATTGCGCACGCGCTCGAAGAACGCCTCGTCGGCATCGTCGTAGCCGGCGTGCTCGTCGTTGACACGTGTGCGCGCGCGACCGAGCCCTTCGTGCGGCGCCAGGTCCAACAGCAGCGTGCGATCGGGACGCAGTGTCAGCGGCGCCAGCCGATGCAAACTCTCGATCAGGTCCATCGGTCGCCCGCGACCGAAACCCTGGTAGGCACGCGTCGAGTCCAGATACCGATCGCAAATCACCACATGACCAGCCGTGAGTGCTGGAGCGATCATCGCCTCGATATGCTGCGCGCGCGCGGCCGCGTACAGAAAGATCTCCGACAACTCCAGGTCGGCCCACACGGCGGGGTCTTTGAGCAGCGCTCGCAACGATTCGCCGACGCGCCCGCCGCCCCCCGGTTCGCGCGTCGCGACCGCGGTGCGCCCGCACGCTTCGACGGCTTGCACCAATCGCAACGCTTGGGTCGACTTTCCGGCCCCTTCGATCCCTTCGAGCGTAATGAAAACCCCGTGTCCCGACACCATAGGGCGCGATTATCCATACAATCCCGGCCGATGCCCCAAGATCGTCGTCTACAAAACCGCCGCGCGCGCTTGGGTCGGCGCGAAATCGAACTAAGGGCCGAGGGATTTCGCTTCGTCGCCGGGGCGGACGAGGCCGGAGCGGGCCCATTGGCCGGCCCATTGGTCGGTGCTGCTGTGGTGCTTCCTGCGGGTGCGCGCCTACCAGGGGTCTTCGATTCGAAACAACTCAGCGCTGCGCAACGCGAGCACTGGGCGAGCGAGATTCGCGCGCAGGCGATCGCGTATTGCGTGATCGAGGTTTCATCCAAACAGGTCGATGCGATCGGGCCGTATCGCGCCGCGCTGTTGGCGATGACGCAGGCCGTCAACGCACTCGATCCCCCGGCCGACTACCTGTTGATCGATGCGCGACGCTTGCCGCATCTGAGCATTCCACAGGAGCCGGTGGTGAAAGGGGACTCGCGACACTTGGCGATCGCCGCGGCGAGCATCTTGGCCAAGACCTATCGCGATGCGCGGATGGTGGAGTTGGAAGCGCAGTACCCGGGCTACGGTTTTGCGCAACACAAAGGGTACGGCACCGAGGCGCATGTCGAGGCGCTCCATCGTTTGGGGCCATGCCCGGAGCATCGCGTGCGGTATGCGCCGGTGCGTGCGGCGATGGGGGACGCTCAGGCACGGCTGCTGTTTTAGCGAGGCGTTGCCATCCTCGACGAGCGCGTCAGGGCCGGGCATGAACCGGCTGCCTCATCCTGCATCGCGCCGAGCGCGACGCTCGAAAGCTCAGCCGGCCCCAGCACCGATCACAGCGTCCACTTCGATCTCGACCAACATCGAGGAATCGATCAGCGCGGCCACCTGCACCATGGTCGAGGCCGGTCGTATGTCTCGAAACGCTTCGCTGTGCGCGCGCGCGATCGCTGCCCACTGCGTGATGTCGGTGACGAACAATCGCGTGCGCACCACGTCGGTCAACGACGCGCCCGCTTCCTTCAGCGCCGCCTCGATCTTGAGCAACGCGACCTGTGTTTGGCGATACGCGTCGGAAAGACCCTCGATCTTCCCGTCCGGCCCGGTAGCGGTGGTCCCGGCGACGAAGACATACGAACCGACCTTCACCGCGCGCGAGTACCCGACCACCGACTCCCACGGTGCACCGCTGGAAATGTTGACTCGCTTCACGAGCATTCCTCCCGACGATCGACTGGATGTACCAGGCGGCGACGGACAGCTCGCCACGACTCACCGCCACGGCACGAGACTCTACCGGAATCGAGGGCCGAAGGCAGCGACCCGTCGCTGCATAAATGCCCCACAGACACGGGGGAACTTTGGCGGCCACGCGCTGTCCTTTCTGCGGTCGGACCGTTACCACCGTTCATCGGTTGCGAGGAGGTGTCGATGAAACGTTCGGATCTGCGTCTTGCCTTCGTAGCGGGCGGCGCACTGTGGTGGGTGTCCCGCGCCGTCGCCTATCCAATCCCGCCAGCGACGTTGTGGGATCGAGCCGGGAAGGCAGAGTTGATCGTGGTCGCCGATGTTGTTTCGATCGAAGTTCAAACCTATGAACCGAAGGAGTGGTGTGGAGATGTCGCGACACTCGCTGCGGTCGAAGCGTGGAAACGGAAATCTCGACCGCGCCTGCGCGTCCCGTTCATGCGCTTCATCTGTCCGGCGCCCCCACGATTCGAGGTCGGTGCAAACGTGCTGGTCTTTCTCGCGAGTGTGAAGGGCCAGTGGAAAGTCGGGCTGTCGATCAGCTCGCGCTCGCTGCCATCGAGAGGCTCGTCAGCGAGGAGTCACCCCCTTGGTGGACACGTGAGGTGATCGAACGGACGCTCTCTCGCTTGTTCGATTCGCAGGTTGAACGACACATCGAGTTGTTGGGAAGGGATCGGTACAGAGAGCCGACGCCGGTCGAGCTGAGGAAAGCGTGGCGGGCGATTCGGATCGACTTGAAGTTGCCCGAGGGTTCACCCCTGAAGTCGGAGTTTCGCGGCGGCAAAGGTGTCGGGTCGGACACGCCGAGTTGAAGCACACGGCGGCCGTGTACCGCGATCTTGTCGATCATATTGAGTGTGGCGTTGTCGACACGTGAGGCCGACGTTGAAGTCAGGAGGCTTCACCGTGAACGCCACAATGTCCCGCGCTTGTTTCTTCTTGATCGTTGGCAGCCTGGCTGCACGGCTGCCGGCGCACGCCACCGCCGGCATCGCCGAATGGGAAGTGACAACCCCCGGGGGCAATCGTGTCTCGCACACCGATCCATGGAAGGCCGATCACGCCACGTTCGTTCAGGCCGCGCCCCCCTCGAACGATGTGCTTGTGAGTCATGTCGAGTGGTGGAGCTACTACGACGGATACGTTGCAGGCCAATCGGGCAAACGATTTTTCTTGCTGCACGAGCGCAGTCGCGTGGTCACCTACTTCAGCACCGAGCAGCAATTGATGACGGAGATTGCGGATCGCCGTTTGGGGAAGGCGCTCGGTGCGCGCATGACGCCGGCCGATGGTTGGAACGCGATGTGGGGTCCGTTCATGCGCGAGCGCTGCAAGGCGATGAGAGACGATGCCAAGCTCGATGCCAAGACGAAGGCGGCGGTGGAGGCGATGTGCCGGTCCTATCCGTAGCGCGCGGGCGATCCCGAAGCGGCGGAGGCGCTCGCGGCCTGTCGCCACAAGCGCGCGCATCCGGCTGACATCCACGAAGCGCTCTGGAGCGTATCAACTCTCGGAGGAATCGTGGCCGAGAGCGTGCGCGCGTTTTGGATCGTATCGTCGCTGTTTCTCGTTGCAGGCTACGCTTCGGCGGGCGACGGACCGGTGACGGCGCTCTCAGCCGACGGCGCCCTCGACGCGTCCGATGCTGGCTACACCGAATCGGTCGAGGTCCAAGGTCGCGCCGGCGAGCTGGTCGGGGTGGCCGACTCGGCGAACCAAGGATCGGTTGGCGCCGTCGACCTTGCGCGTCGCCCGATACTGCGGCCCGGTGAGTTACTCGAAGCGGTGCCGGGCGTGATCATCACGCAGCACTCCGGCAGCGGTAAGGCCAATCAGTATTTCTTGCGCGGCTTCAATTTGGATCACGGCACCGATTTTCGTGTCAGCGTCGACGGCATGCCGGTCAACATGCCATCGCATGGCCACGGTCAAGGGTATGCCGATCTCAATTTCATGATCCCGGAGTTGGTGGCGTACGAGCGGTTCAACAAGGGGCCGTACGACGCACATCAAGGCGACTTCTCGGCGGCTGGTTCGGTGGAAATGGAGTTGATGTCGCAACTGCCGAAAGGGATCTTCTCGATCACTCCGGGGGCCGACGGCTATCGTCGTGCGCTCTTGGCCGATTCGTTCCGCGTCGGTGGGGGCGATCTATTGATCGCCGGCGAGTGGCTGCAAAACGATGGACCGTGGGTCGTGCCTGATGCGTACCACAAGCTCAACGGCTTGGTGCGCTACAGCCGCAACCGGGGGGGCGATCTGCTCTCGCTGACCGCGATGGCGTACGACGGTCGCTGGAATTCGACCGATCAGATCCCGACGCGAGCCGTGCGCGGCGGAGCGCTCGATCGGTTCGGGTCGCTGGACGATAGCGACGGCGGCGATAGTTCGCGCTTCAGCCTTTCCGGCGGCTTCCGGCACGTGCAAGGGAAGGGGATCACCAACGTCTCCGCTTATCTGATCGACTACGATCTGCAACTGTTCTCCAACTTCACCTACTTTCTCGACGACCCGATCAACGGCGATCAGTTCCGTCAGCGCGATGATCGACTGGTCAGCGGCGTGGCGCTCACGCACACGCGCGCGGTTGCGATCGGCTCGCGTGAGTTCGAGTTGTCGGGCGGGCTGCAGGTGCGGCGTGACGATATCGATAACAGCCTGGCCAAAACGCGACGCCGCGACCTGCTTTCAGTGACTCGCGCCGATTCGATTCAGCAGTACGGCGGCGGAGTGTTCGCCGAAGCGCGCACCAAGTGGACGCCGTGGCTGCGGACCGTCACAGGCGTGCGCGTCGACGGCTATCGCGCCAGCGTCGACAGCGATCGGGCCGCCAACTCGGGAACGGCGAGCGATTCGTTGCTCAGCCCCAAGCTCAGCGTTGCCTTCGGGCCGTGGCACGCCACCGAGTTGTATCTCAATGCGGGCTACGGGTATCACAGCAATGACGCACGCGGTACCACGATTCGCGTCGACCCGGTCAGTGGCGATCGAGCCACGCGCGTCGCGCCGTTGGTGCGGGCGAAGGGGCTCGATCTGGGGGTGCGCACCGAAGCATTGCCCGAGTTGCAGTCATCGTTGACCGCGTTCGCTTTGGAACTGGATTCGGAACTGGTGTTCGTGGGCGATGCCGGTACCACCGAAGCGAGCCGGCCGAGTCGCCGCGTCGGCGTGGAATGGGCCAACTTCTGGACGGTTCGCCCCGGGGTGTCGGTCGATTTCGACCTTGCGCTCTCACGTGGGCGCTTCACCGACAACGATCCCTCCGGCGATCGGATCCCCGGTTCGATCGAACGCGCGATCACCGCAGGCATCACGCTGAGCGACCAACACAAGTGGTCCGGCGCGCTGCGCGTTCGTCACTTCGGCCCGAGGCCATTGATCGAGGACAACACCACGCGCTCGCAGTCGTCGACGCTGCTCTACGCCGAGGCCGGCTACACGCTGCGCGACGCCGTGAAGCTCAGCCTGCAAGCGTTCAACCTGCTCAACGAAACGGTCAGCGACATCGACTATCTGTATGAGTCGCGACTGCAAGGCGAAGCCGCCCCCATCGAGGACGTGCACTTTCACCCCGCCGAGCCCCGCCAACTCCGCCTCGTCGTCGACTGGCGCTTCTGAAATCCGGGGACGGTCTACCTAAAGCGCTGTAAGTCGCGTTGCCTTAGGGTGTCCGGACGTCAAAACCCGATCGAGCGAACGTTCGACGGCGGGACTAACACCGCTTTAGGTAGACCGTCCCCGAATTGCGGGCGCGGATTGGAGTGGGGTTCAAGTAGAGTGCGCGGGATGCTGAACGACAGGCTTGCGGGGCATGACGGGGCTCTGTTTCGCGCCGCCTATCCGAGCGATGAGGCGGAGTTGCGGCAGGCGAGGCGCGATCTCGTCGCGCTGCGACCGAAGCGTCCCCCCAAGAACAGCGGACTGCCGGGCGCGATCATCGAGGCCGGGTTCTCCTGGACGCTGACGCAGTGGCTGTGCGAGCGCTTCCCTCGATCGATCGAGATCGCGTGGGACGACGATGGTTCGGCGGGCGATCCGTTCGAGTCGATGTTGGAACGATTGGCGCAACCGATCGAACGCGACAGCCTGCTCGACGACACGATCAGCACGCAGGAGTGGTGCGAGCGATTGCATGGCGATGCGACCACGTCGCTGCGGTGGCTCTGCCGGCGCATCGCGTCGCTACAGCTATCGACCGAGGTTGCAGACGCGCTGTTCGAACGGCTCGATCTGTATTGCCGCTGGGCGCTGACCGAGCCAGGGTTTTCGCGCACCGAACTGCGTTTCCCACCCCGCGACCCGTACTTTCATCACGGCGACCTGCAGCGCCAGGTCGACTTACCGGCGATCGTGCAACAGCCGCTGGCTGCCACGCGTCGATTGAACGCGGAGCAAGCGCGCACGCTGATCGAGACCGCGCGACTCAGCCTGGCGGTGCGTGGCCGCGAGACCGATCCAATCACCTACGCGCAGCCCGAAACCGTACGGCTGTATTCACTCGATCACGGCATCGACATCGCGCTGTTCAGCCTGCCCCCCGCGCAGCGCCTGCCGCTCGATGCCTATGTCGGCTTCATGGCGGCCCGCAACGCCGTGCCGCTGGCGTACGGCGGAGCGTGGTTGTTCTTCGATCGTGCCGAAGTAGGGATCAACATCTTTCCCGAGTTTCGCGGCGGTGAGTCGGCGTTCCTGCTGGCGCAAGTACTGCGCACCTATCGACAAGCCTGCGGAGCAGAACGGTTCTTCGTCGATCCCTATCAGTTCGGCCGCGGCAACACCGAAGCGATCAAGAGCGGCGCGTTTTGGTTCTACTACAAGCTCGGCTTTCGCCCGGTCGACCCTGACCTGCGAATCGACGCGCAGCGCGAGAAGAAACGACTCACCTCGCACGCCGGCGCGCGCACCCCCGCAAAACTCCTTCGACGATTCGCGGCCGATCAGTTGACATGGAGCCTCACGACAACCAGCGGCTCACAACCGTCGCCGCACCCCGAACAGGTTTCGCGCCACGCCGCGAGGTGGATCGCCGACCACCACGGGGGCGATGCGACACGCGCCCGCGCCGCCGCGTCCGAGCAGATCGCCGCGTTTCTCGATGTCGCGCCATCCGGCCGCTGGTTTCAGCAACTCGCGCTGAGCATCGCCTCGCTTCCCGACCTGAAGCAGTGGTCGGCCAAGGATCGTCGCGCGGCCGCCGCGGTGCTCACCGCCAAGGATCACCCCGCCGAATGGGACTACATCGCTGCATTGCAGCGGGCGACGCGTCTGAAAGCCGCTTGGGCGGCACTCGCACCGAACTGAACGAGAATTTCACGGTCGCATCGACCCGCGCAAATTTCGGCGCTCGCTCCACTACAATGCCGCATGCCCTCCGCACTCGCCGAACACTGGACACTCGACCCGAGCATCAACTATCTCAATCACGGTTCATTCGGAGCCTGCCCAAGGGTGGTGCTCGCCGCGCAACGCGACTTGCAGGACCGGCTCGAACGCTCGCCGGTGAAGTTTCTCGATCGCGAGTTGCCCGGCCTGTTGCGCGCGGCAACCGAGCGCTTGGCGGGGTTTCTCAACGCCGACCCTGACGACATCGTGCCGATCGCCAATGCCACCTCGGGGGTCAACACCGTCCTTTGGTCGCTGCCGTTCGAAGCGGGCGACGAACTGCTGGTCACCGATCACGCCTACAACGCCTGCCGCATGGCGCTCGATCGCGTCGCCGAAGTCAGCGGCGCGGTTGTGAGGGTCGTGACACTGCCGCTACCGGTCGAGTCCGACGCGCAGATCGTGTCGTTGGTCCTGAATCAGGTGACATCGCGCACCGTGTTGGCGTTGATCGATCACGTCACCAGCCCTACCGGCCTGGTGTTGCCGGTCGAACAGCTGGTGCAGGAGCTGAGCGCGCGGGGCGTCGAGACGCTGATCGACGGCGCACATGTGCCGGGAATGTTGCCGTTGGATCTGCGTCGTTTGGGTGCGTCCTTCTACACCGGCAATGCGCACAAGTGGCTGTGCGCCCCGAAGGGTGCGGCGTTCTTGTACGTGGCCCGCGAACTTCAGGCCCAAGTCCGCCCATTGGTGGTCAGCCACGGCGCCAACAAGCCGCTCAGCGACGAATCGCAACGTTTCCGCGCCGAGTTCGAATGGACCGGCACCGTCGATCCGACCGCCTATCTGTCGATACCAGCAGCGCTCGATGCGATCGCATCGTGGGTGCCGGGCGGGTGGCCCGAGGTCATGCAACGCAATCATCAGCAGGTGGTACAGGCGCGGCGGATGTTGCTGGAACGATGGAATCGGCCGCCGTTGTGTCCCGAGTCGATGCTCGGCTCGATCGCCACGATTCAGCTGCCTGATGCTCCGCCCGATGGCCGCACTTCGTTCTTGCAGGCCGACCCATGGCAGCAGCGGCTGTTCGATGAGCACCGAATCGAAGTGCCGATCTTCGCCTGGCCCGCGCCGCCACGGCGACTGTTGCGAATCTCAGCGCAGCTCTACAACGCGCCTTCCGATTACGAAAAACTCGCGGCGGCGGTCGAAACGCTGGCGCGCTGATATCCTTCGCAGCCCGATGAACAACACCCCGTGAACGAGCGGCTCAAATCGTCTGAAGCATTGACCGACCGGCGCGCGGCGGGAGTGCTTCTGCATCCCACCAGTCTGCCGGGGCCGTACGGCATCGGTGATTTGGGGTCGATGGCGCAGGCCTACATCGATTGGCTGGCGCGGGCGGGGATGTCGTATTGGCAGGTTCTGCCGCTGAATCCACCGGGCGCCGGCAACTCGCCCTACTCCGCCAGCTCGGCCTTCGCCTCCAACCCGCTGATGATCAGCCCGGAACGCTTGGTCGAAGACGGCTTGCTCACCACCGACGCGTTGCCGGCATCGGCGATGCACAGCGGCCCGCGTGTCGATTGGGATGCGGCGATCGCGCTGAAGCATCGCCTCTTGCAGCGCGCTTGGGAGCAGTTCCGCGATACGCGCAGGCCGGCCCTGGTGACGGCGTTCGATGAGTTTCGGCATCGCGAGCAGCATTGGCTCGACGATTGGGCCTTGTTCGCGTCGATGCGCGATACACACCCCGGGTTGGTCTGGACGCATTGGCCGGCGGCCTTCGCGCATCGCGAACCGAGTGCGTTGCGCAGCTATCGCGAGGCGCACGAGGGCGCGGTTGCCTTTCACGCCTTCCAGCAGTTTTTGTTCGCACGGCAGTGGGACGCCTTGCGCCAGTACGCCCGGCAACGCGGCCTGCAGCTTTTTGGCGATGTCCCGATCTACGTCACGTTCGATAGCGTCGACGTGTGGGCGCATCGACATCTATTCCAACTCGACGATGCCTTACAACCGCGAGAAATCGCGGGCGTCCCTCCCGACTACTTCAACGAAGACGGTCAGTTGTGGGGCAACCCGCTGTTCGATTGGGGACGCTGCCACGACGAGGGGTACAACTGGTGGATCGCAAGGATCAAGCGCGCGCTGTCGCAGTGCGATCTGTTGCGGCTCGATCACTTTCGCGGCTTCGTCTCGTACTGGTCGGTGCCGGCTCGAAGCGACACCGCCAAGACCGGACGCTGGATGCCGGGTCCGGGGAAACCGCTGTTCGATGCGCTGAAAGCGGCGCTCGGACAACTCCCGTTGGTGGCCGAGGACCTGGGCGATATCACCGCCGACGTCAACGCGCTGCGCGACACACTCGACCTGCCCGGCATGGCGATCTTGCAGTTTGCGTTTGCGCCCGAGCCGCGCAGCGAGTTCGTGCCGTACGCGCATCGCAAGAACCAGGTGGTCTACACCGGCACGCACGACAACAACACCGTGCGCGGCTGGTGGGACGACGAGGCGACGCCGGAGGTCAAGGAGTACCTCGCGCAGTACCTCGGGCACGAGCCGCGCGAAATCCACACCGAGATCGTGCGCATGGCGTACGCCTCGCGCGCGTTCCTGGCGATGGTGCCGCATCAAGACCTGGTTGGACTCGGGGCCTCGGCGCGCATGAACACGCCCGGGGAAGAAGACGGTCATTGGAGTTTTCGATTGCATCCCGACATGGCAAGCGACGCCTTGGCGCGCTGGCTCGAAAAACAAGCGTGGGTCTACGGTCGCAAACCGGGATAAAACTGCGCGAGATCGTCGGGCGTGTCCAGATCGCGCAATGGACGTAGCAGCGTGTAACGAGTCTGCGATCGATCCAACACGGCGCAGGTTTGCGCGAGCACACGGTCGGTCGACCAATCGATCGCGTGGAACAGCTCGGGCATTTCGCGCCTGAGCCCCAGCAAGTAGTAACCGCCGTCCAAGGCAGGGCCGATCACAGCCTCGTGCGTCGTCAAGGCCTCGATCGCCTCGCGCCAAACCTCACGCGTCAACTCGGGAATATCGCTGCCGGCTACCAAGACGCGCGTGGCGCCGGTGGAAAACGCCAACGCCATCACGTACTGCAAGCGCTGCCCGAGCGTTGCCTCGGGTTGACTCACCGCGGTCCAGCGCAGACTCAGCCGCGCGGTCCAATCGAGGGCGCGCTCGGCCGGTGTCACATAGGCCCAGCGCGCAAGCAGCGGTTCATCGAGCGCTTCGATCTCGGCACATGCCGCCTTGGCGAGTCGTTCGTAAAGCGCGGAGGCGCCGTCGGCACCCAGCGCCGGAATCAGGCGCGTCTTGACCTGCCCCGGCTCGGGCCACCGCAGAAACAAAGCGATCGTGGTCATCGTGAGGCACGCCTCGCGGCGATTCGCTCGGGCGAAACGCCGAGCGCATCGAGCCACAAGATCTGTTGATGCTGCCAGGCAACGCGGAGCACGCCGTGTCGCTCCCAACGCCGTGGCGAGGTATGCAAGTCGATCGGGATCACGCTCACGCGGCCGTGCCGTTTGGCGATTCGCAAGAAGTGCAGGTCTTCCAAGATCGGTTGCTCGGGGAAGCCGCCCCAGCGCGTGAAGTCGGCGGCACGCACGAACAACCCTTGATCGCCATAGGGTGTTCGACGAAGTCGCACGCGCCAACGTGTCAACCACTCGACACAACGAAAGCGCAGCCCCGCGGCATCGACCGCGAATCGCAGCGCGCCGATCGCCACGTCGGGGTTACTCATCGCCTGCTCGATCGCCGCACCGGCGCCTGGGCCGAAACGCGAGTCGGCGTGCACGAACCACAGCAGCTCGCCGCAGGCCTGGCGCGCCGCAGCGTTCATTTGTCGCGCGCGTCCGCGCGGGGCCCGCACCACACGCGTCTTGGGATGCGCGGCGGCGATCGCGATCGTGTCGTCCTGGCTGCCGCCATCGGAAACCAAGACTTCGGCGACCTCGGGCTCGGCCACGAGGCTCGCCAGGCAGGTCGCAATCGTCGCCGATTCGTCCAGTGCCGGCACGATCACAGAAATCACTCGCGCCACCGTGCGGTATCGGCCATCAACAATGCCGCCAGCGCGGTCCAGCCGGTTTGATGCGAGGCGCCCAACCCTTTGCCGTCGTCGCCGTGAAAATACTCGTGAAACAGCAACAGATCGCGGTAATGAGGATCGCTCGCGAACCGCTCGTCGCCGCCGTGACAGGGGCGCTGGCCACGCTCGTTCGGCAGAAACAGGGCGCAGAGGCGGCGCTCGAGCTCGCGCGCCACGCCCCACAAATCGATGAACGTTCCAGACCCGGCCGGGCACTCCACCACGATGTCGTCGCCGTAGAAATGGTGATACCGCTCCAGCGCTTCGATCAGCAAGAGGTTGACCGGCAACCAGATCGGGCCACGCCAATTGCTGTTGCCGCCGAACATTCCGGTGCGCGACTCGCCCGGCTCGTAGGCAACCGAGTAGCTCGCGCCATCGAGCTTCAGCGTGTACGGCTTGTCGCCGTGTGCGCGAGACAGCGAGCGAATCCCATAGGGCGAAAGAAACTCAGCCTCGTCGAGAATCCGTTTCAGCGCGCGCACCAATCGTTCGCGGTGCGCGAGCGACAGCAGGCGGTGCTGGTGGCCGTGATGCTCGCTGGCGATCACTTGCAACCCCAGGTCGAGCCGATTGCGCAGGAACCACTCCATCCGCCGTTTGAATCCCGGCAGCGTATCGATCACCTCGTCGCGCAAGATCTCGACCGCGAACAACGGGATGATCCCGACCATCGAGCGCACGCGAAGCGGCAGCTCTTGTCCGTCGACGTGCAACTCGTCGTAATAAAAGCCGTCTTCTTCATCCCACAACCCGTCCTTGCCGAGTTGATTGATGGCGGCATCGATCGCGACGAAGTGTTCGAAGAACTTGGAGGCGACGTCCTCGTAGGCCGGATCGTCGGCCGCAATCTCGAGTGCGATCGAGAGCATCGTGGCGCAGTAAAACGCCATCCAGGCGGTGCCGTCCGCCTGTTCGAGCCGGCCACCCCCCGGCAACGGCTTGCTGCGATCGAAGACGCCAATGTTGTCCAGCCCCAAGAAGCCGCCCGAGAACAGATTGTTCCCCTCGACATCCTTGCGATTGACCCACCAGGTGAAGTTGATCATCAACTTGTGAAAGCAGCGCTTCAAGAATGTCAGATCTCGTTTGCCGCGCCGGCCGGTCATCTTGTAGACGCGCCACACCGCCCAGGCATGCACCGGCGGGTTGACATCGCCAAACGCAAACTCGTAGGCCGGAAGCTGCCCGTTGGGATGCATGTACCACTCGCGCAGAAACAGCACGAGCTGCTGCTTGGCAAAGTCGGGGTCGATGCGCGCAAACGCCAACATGTGAAATGCCAAGTCCCAGGCGGCGTACCAGGGGTATTCCCAGCCGTCGGGCATCGAGATCACATCGCGATTGAAAAGCTGCGGCCATTCGGAGTTGCGGCCGCGCTTGCGTTCGGCCGGCGGCGCGGGCTGTGCGGGATCTCCATCGAGCCAATCTCTGACCACGAAGTAGTAGAACTTCTTGCTCCACAACAACCCGGCGTACGCTTGCCGCGCGACGTTGCGCTCTTGAGTGCTCATCACCTTGGGGAGGATCGAGTCGTAGAAGCTGTCGGCCTCGCGCCTGCGCTGCGAAAACAGGCGCGCGAAGTCGTCTCCCAGCGGGTTATCGGACTCGGGCGCCTGCGCCAAGATGGTGAGGCGCAGTCGAAGTGTCGCGCTGGCCCCGGGCCCGATCGGCTCGCAGAACCAGATCGCCAGCTTGCTACCGACTTCGGCAGGGTTGACAGCGGTGAGCTGCCCCTGAATCACGCGGCGATGAAACGCATCCTTGACGTACGGCTGGCGGTTGGCCACGCCCCACAGCGCCTGGCTGTTGCTCTCGTTCTCGGTGAACAAGAGCGTCGGTTCGGGACATCCAGGAGTTGCCGCGAACCCGAGCACGTAGCTCGAGAGTCCTGGATGGTCCAGTCGCAGTTGTCGCGCCGAGTGCCGGGTGATCGCCCCTTTGGGCCAATGACTTCCTTCAGTGGCCGAGCCCCAGTCCCACGTATTGCGCAGCCACAGTGTGGGGAGCAGATGCAATCGCGCCGCTTCGGGTCCGCGATTGACGGCGGTGAGTTGAATCAAAATGTCGTCGGTGTCGGCCTTGGCGTATTCGACGAACAGATCGAAGTATCGCCCTTCGTCGAAGACACCGGTCTCTGCCAGTTCGAATTCCGGGTCGTTGCGGCTGCGACGCTTGTTTTCTTCGCGCAACTGCTCGTACGGAAAGCGGGCTTGCGGATACTTGTAGAGCGCCTTCATGTAGGAATGCGTCGGCGTGGAGTCGAGGAAGAAGTACTCCTCCTTCACATCCTCGCCGTGGTTCCCTTCCGGCCCCGTCAAGCCGAACAGCCGCTCTTTGAGAATCGGATCGCGTTCATTCCAAAACGCAAACGAAAAGCAGACGCGCCCTTCGCGATCGGTCAGTCCCAAGAGTCCATCCTCGCCCCAGCGATAGGTTCTCAGATGGGAGTGATCGAAAGGGAAGTCGGACCAGACCTCGCTCGTGGCGGAGTAGTCCTCGCGCACCGTGCCCCATTGCCGGTCGGCCAGGTACGGGCCCCAGCGTTTCCAGTTCTTGGTCCGTTGCGCGTCTTCGTCGAGTCGGCGGCGCTCAGCTTTTCCTGGCATCCGCCTATTGTGTGCGAGACACCGCCTCGGGTGTCGGTGACATCAGCACGACTTCGCTCAATCGCAGGGCCTCGCCCACCGACCAGGCTTGGAACGGACAGCCGCGCGGTGCGTGCGGGGCATCTCCATCGGCAATCTCAGGCAGGTGTCCCAACCCGCAGGCATCCAGATGCGACAACAGCGGGTCGAGAAACACGATTCGGGCGCGGCGCCGGGCCTCGGCGTCGTTGCCGTGCGACTTGACCCAGGCCTCCACGAACGGACCGATCAACCACGGCCAAACCGCACCCTGGTGATAGATCGCGTCGCGCTCGCTGGGGCCGCCGCGATAGCGCGGGGCGTAGCCCGGCTCCTCGGGAGCGAGACTGCGCAGACCGACCGGGGGTCCAAAGGCAAGGTGCCGCTCGACCATGTCGATCACGCTGCGCGCTTGGTCGTTCGTCAACAACGCGATCGGCAATCCGCCTGCGGCCAGCGCGCGCGGGTTGGGTCGCAAGGTGGCATCGACCGCGCCGGCCTTGCCTTCGACATCGACGACGTCGTACAAAAATCCTTCCGGGCTCCAGAACTTGGCGGCGAACGCCGCGGCACGATTCAGCAGCGCTGCGTAGCGATCGGTCCATTCGCCGGCAGCTTGCAACGCCGACAACCACAGCGCCTGTATTTCGACCGGCTTGCCCCAGCGCGGTGTGATCGGCACCGCATCGACACGCGCATCCATCCAGGTCAGGTTGCTGCCCGCTTCACCGGCAAACAGAAGCCCATCGTCATCGACACGAATGCCGTAGCGCGTGCCGCGCCTGTGCCCGTCGAGAATCGCTTCGATGGTGGTGCGCAGCGCCTTCTGTTCGGACGCCGGTGGCAACGGACTGCCGTCGTGCGGGTGCAGGTACTCGTGCGCCGCCAACACGAACCAGAGCGAGGCATCGACCGTGTTGTACTCGGGCGGCTCGCCGCGATCGGGGAAGCGGTTGGGAAGCAACCCGCCCGCAACACTGCCGGTCCACGACAGCAAGATGTCGCCCGCGATTCGCCGCCGTCCGGTGGCCAAACACAAACCACGCAGTGCGATGAATGTGTCGCGGCCCCAATCGGCGAACCACGGATAGCCCGCGATGATCGTGCGGCCCCGATCGCCGCGCCGGACCAGGTAGCTGTCGGCGGCGCGATGCAAGCGCGAGCTGAACTTCGCACGACGCCGACGCTCGGCGTTGCGCAGTGCCGCGGCACGCAAGGCGGCCGATTCGGTGCTGGGGTCGAACTCACCATCGGTGTCGGCTTCCAGAATCAGATGCGCATCGCCGGCCGCGAGATCGAAGCTGAAGTAGCCGGGTGTGGCCAGATCCTCGCTGCAATCCAATCCGCGATCGCGTTCCTCGGCGTAAAGAAAACGCCGGAACCAATCGGGAGCATGTGTGTATCGGCCCGTCGCGTGGGCGGCGATCGCCGGCACGCTGTCGTACGGATGCCACACCACCCGGCCGTTGCTGTGCTGCGCATCGAAGCGGAAGACGGGATTCTCGTGGTGCAAGCTGTGAAAGTCGCGGCCCGACAGCAGCGGGCGGACATGCAACGTGACCGGGCCGGAGGGGCCGGAAGTCAAACGCCACGAGAGCACCGTGATCGGCTTTTCGTGGCGAACCATGATCTCGGCCTCGAGTGTGGTGCCGTCGTCCAGATGCCAGGTCCACAGCGGCCACGGTTCGCTTTTGAAAAATGAAAGTGCAGGCGCGGTGTCGGGGTGGATCTGGTCGGGTGCGTAGCGATGCGCCGTGATTGGGAATGAGCCGTTGGGCGTTTCGACCCACGCGTAGAGGCCGTTGACCAACACGAAACGATCGACAGGTGGACGACGCGAGCAACAGAGCAATGCGTGATAACGCCGTGTGCGAATCCCGGAGACGGTGCCGGAGGCGAAACCTCCCAGCCCATCGGCCTCCAGCCATTCGGCTCGCTCGTACGGTGTGCCTGGCATGTCGCTCCCGGCGGACAAGGTGATCTCCTTACTGGATCTGCGCAAGTAACGCGTGTCGGCGGCAGCGTCGTCGGCAGGTTTGGCTCTAAGAGAACACTCTTAGCATGAATCCGAGGATCTTCTTGGTGCGCGCGGTCAGCTTGGTTTTGTTGAACGCGTCACCCGCCTTGCGAATCACCTCGGCCTGCGTGGGATAGGGATGAATGGTGGCGGCGATCGTTCCCAAACCGATGCCGGCCTTCATCGCCAGCGTCAGCTCGGAGATCATTTCGCCCGCATGTTCGGCGACCAGCGTCGCGCCCACGATTTTGTCGGTCCCTTTGCGCACCAAGACTCGCAGGAACCCTTCGTTCTCTCCCTCCAAGATGGCGCGATCGACGTGCTCCAACGAGACCGTCACCGTGTCGAACTCGATGCCGGCTTTGGCGGCGTCCTGCTCATACATCCCAACGTGTGCCACCTCGGGGCTGGTGTAAGTGGCCCAGGGCACGATCAACTCGTGTTTTTTCATCGCCAGGCCGAGCGGGATGCCATCGAACAGCGCGTTCTGAATCACGATCCGCGCTTGCGCATCGGCGGTGTGCGTGAACTTGTAGGGCGAGCAGATATCGCCGACAGCGTAGACGCGTGAGTTGGTGGTGCGCAGATACCGATCGACGGTGACACCCTTGTCGTCGAACGCTACCCCGGCGCGGTCCAAGCCGAGTCCTTCGACGTTGGGGGCACGGCCGATCGCCACCAGGAGTTTCTCGCCCGCCCGTGAACGGCGTTGGCCGTCTTGTTCGTAGTGCACGATGGTTTGCTGACCTTGCTGCTCGACCGACAACAACTTGGTCCGGCACTCGAACACCACACCGTCGCGTTCCATGCTGCGGCGCACGATCGCAGCCGCATCTTTGTCTTCGCGCGGCATGATCTCGGGGCCGCGCTCGAAGACCGTTACCTGGCTCCCCAAGCGCGCGAACGCTTGCGCCATCTCGCAGCCGATCGGTCCCGAGCCGATCACCAACAGCCGAGCGGGAAGTTCGGTAAGCGTGAAGATCGATTCGTTGGTCAGGTACTGAACCTTGTCGAGCCCCTCGATCTTGGGAGCAGCGGCACGCGCGCCGGTAGCGATCACGGCTCGGCGGAACGCGAGCGTTTGGCCGCCGATCTCGATCGTCGTGGGGTCGATGAATGTGCCTTGGCCCAAGAACACATCGATCCCCAGCGAGCTGAACCGCTCGGCGCCGTCATTGTGAGCAATTCCTGCGCGAAGACGGCGCATGCGTTCCATTGCCGCCGCAAAGTTGCCGCTGCCCGAAACAGCCGGGCCGCCGAAGTCATCGTGCGAGCGCTGCGCCCGATGCCACGAACGAGCCGCGCTGATCACTCCCTTGGACGGAACGCACCCGACGTTGAGGCAGTCGCCGCCCATCAAGTGTCGTTCGATCAGGGCAACCTTCGCGCCCAATCCGGCGGCGCCTGCTGCGGTGACCAAGCCGCCGGTGCCGGCTCCGATCACGACGATGTGATAGCGATCCTTCGCGGTCGGATTTTTCCAGCCGGGAGGATGAACGTGTTGCACCAACTGTTTGTCGTGCGTGTCGTGCTGCAGTACCTGCGCTCCCTCGCTCATGCGGTTTGCTCTCCGGTGGCGGCGCTGAGCGCCTTGCGAGCGGTGCGGGTGATCACCACGGTTACCAACACCGTGGCGACGAGGCCGACACCCAGAAGCGCGTATTTGCCGGTGCTCTGACCCTCACCGCCGCCGGCGACGGTGCCGGCCACGGTGCCGAGGTATACGAACAACAAGGTCCCCGGGATCATTCCTAACGAAGCCAGCAGATAGTCGCCGAAGCTGACGCGCGTCAACCCCAGTGCGTAGTTGAGAAAGTTGAATGGAAAGACCGGCGAGAGCCGCAGCAAGAAGGCGATCTTGCGACCTTCACGTGCGATCGCTTGGTCGACCGCGTTGAACTTGGCGTTGCCGGAGGTCCAGCGCTCCACCGAGGTGCGCGCGAAATACCTCGCAATCAGAAACGCCAACGACGATCCGATGACCGCCCCGCAGAACGCCCAGGCGAACCCGAATCCCAGTCCGAAGATCGCACCCGAGGCGATCGTCAGCAGCGAGCCCGGACCGAACAACACCGTGGCCAAGACGTAGGCACCCACGAACACCGCGGGGCCCAACGGGCCCAAGCTCGCGACGAACGCTTTGAATTCTTCGATGCGGGAACCGAACTGCTTCCCCAACAGGATCAATCCGACGATGACCACGGCGATCACCAGTAACTTCAGCCAAGGGCGGCCTTGCTTCGCCTCGCTCACAGGGTGTTTCCTCCGGAGGCCTCCCGGTCGACGAACCAGGTTGCGCCTCCTCCGCTAGTACGGATGCGCGCCGCCGGTAGATCGTTACCACCCCCATTTCGGCCCAGCACCTGAGCCAGCCGGTCGGCCTTGTCGGCTCCGGTGACGGCAAACAGCACCTGCCGCGCCGCGTTGATCGCCGGGAAGGTGAGCGTGATCCGCCAGGTTTGCAGCCGTTCGACCCAGGTGGCGGCGACCCACCGCGAGGTCTCGTCGAGGGCGGTGGTCCCGGGAAACAGCGAGGCGGTATGCCCGTCGGGCCCCATCCCGAGCAGGATCAGATCGAACACGGGCCAAGCTCGGTCGGCGCCGAAGATGTTGCGGAGCGTGGTCTCGTATTCGGAAGCCGCAGCCTGCGGATTGGGATTTTCGGCAGGGATGCGGTGAACCTGGCTGTGCGGAATCGGGACTTGCTGCAACAGCTCGTCGAAGGCCAGCCGGTAGTTGCTGTCGGGATGATCGGGGGGGACGCAGCGTTCATCGCCGAAGAAGACATGCACGCGCGACCAGTCCAACCCCTCGGGCATCTGCGCCAACTCGCGGTACATCCGCTTGGGAGTCGAGCCGCCGGCCAACGCGACGCGAAACAGCCCGCGCTGTGCGATCGCCTCGCGGCCGAGTTCGAGCAGTTTTTGGGTTACGGCTCGGGCGACCGCCTCCGGGTCGTCGAAGATCTGCAGACTGTGTTGGCTCATGCGGCGCATCGTAGTCGCAGACGCTGTGGCATGCTCTGCGCATGTTGCGAAACGTTTCCAAGCAGATCTTGGGCAAGTTGGGGTACGAACTGGTCCGCACCAAGCGCCGCACCTATGGCGGTGAGTGGGATTCCTACGTGCGTGCGGCTCGAGAGAAGATCAAGAACGAGGGAGTGCCGGGTGACCACACCGTCTGGCCCGGGGACGAGTGGGCCGACGCGGCCAATTGGGAGCGGATCTTCCAAACGCTGCTGGCCGACAAGCTCCCGCGCGCGTCGACGCGATTCGTCGAGCTGGGGCAAGGCTCGGGGAAATACACCGAGAAGGTGGTGCGGCATTTTTCCGGTGCCAACGTTTTGTGTGCGGATGTCTCGGAGAGTTTCCTGGCAGTGCTGGCCGAACGACTGCACGAGGAGATCGCCGCGGGGCGGGTGAGCGCCTTGTTGATCGATCAGCGCAATCATCGGCAACTGTTGCAAGCGATCGAGGCGCGTGGCTGGGTTGGAAAGTTGGACGCTTTGTACTCCATCGACGCCATGGTGCATGTGGATTTGCAGATCCAGTTCGCGTACTGGCTCACGGCGGCGCAAGCATTGCGACCGGGCGGGCTGTTGGCGCTGACATTGGCCGATCCCACCACCGACGAGGGGTTTGGCAAGCTGGTCGCCGATGTTGCTTTGTACTACTCCAAGCAAGGAATCCCGTCGCACAAGTTCGAGTGGCTCGGGCCCGATATGGTGACGGCACTGTTGACCCGGCTCGGGTTTGGCGAGATCGAAATCACGCGTGTGCGGCCGCGCGATATTTATGTCACGGCGCGCTTGCAGCGACCGTACGTGGGGGCTTGGTAGTGGCAGCTCGACCCGGTCAGTTGGGAGCGAAGGAAACGCTCAGCTTCGTGGTGAAGCACGCGCTGCGCGATGGTCGCGTGCTCGACATCGGCTGCGGCACCGGCGAGGTGGCAGCCCTGATGAAGGCCAGCGGCTTCAGCGTGACCGCAATCGATGATCATCCCGACAATGTCGCCGATGCGCGCGACTTGGGTGTCGATGCGCATCTGGCCGAATGGCCACGGTTCAAAGGCGGTCCGTTCGACACGGTGCTGTGTGCGCGCTCGCTGCATCACATGGGGGACTTGACTCAGGCGATTGCCTCGTTGCGCTCGATGCTGGCGCCCAAGGGTGTGTTGTTGGTCGAGGAGTTTGCGTGGGAGGCGCTCGATGCCAAGGGGTGCGAGTGGTTCTGGCAACTGCTGCGTGCCTTGCAAGCCAAGCATGAGCTGGCGGCCGATGCCGATTACTTCGTCGACGAGTTTCTGCGCGGCGGCGGTGATCTGTACGCCTGGCAGCGCGAGTACCGCGACCGGCATCTGCACGAGTGGCGCGCGGTGCAGGGCGAGTTGAAGCGCGTCTTCCCGAAGTCCAGCGAGGAGCGCACGCCGTACCTGTATCGGCTGTTGGCGCGCGCGGTCAGCGACAACGTGGTCGGCCTGAAGATCGTGCAGCGCACCATGGAGGCCGAAGCGCGCTTGGGTTCGGCGGGGCAGTTGCCGCTGATCGGTCGACGATTCGTGGCGCGGCTGACCTAGCCACGCGCCGATCTCGCGGCGGGGCAATGCTTGCGTGCGCATCGGTTGAGTTTTGTCTGCAGCGAGGGCACTAGCGGAAGTCGCGGCTGTGTGTGGTGGTGGCTTGCGATCGCACGCGGGGCGTAAAGATCTGCGCAGCAATCAAGTGCACCACGCCGTCTTGTTTTTCGAGCTTGCCTTCCACGCCCAACAGCCAACTGGTTTTGATGGTCAATGAGTTGCGCGCATACACGTCCTTCCACAAGACCACATTGACGAAGCCGCTTTCGTCTTCGAGCGTCACGAAGACGGTCCCTTTGGCGGTCATCGGTTGTTGGCGGCCGATCACGCCGCCGGCGTAGCGCACACGTGAGCCGTGCGGCCTGGCCAGCACGGTGCGCGCGTCGGGCAACCCTTGCGCCGCTAAATCGCCGCGCAGGATTTGGAGTGGGTGACCCCGGGGCGACAGGCCGGTGGTGCCGTAATCCCAGGCAATCGTTTCGGCGGTATTGAGCGGTGCAAACAACCGACCCTGTTGCGGCGTGTCGTCATTGGGTAATCGATGATGCCGCGTGCGCACCAGGCGCTTGAGTTCCCACAAGGCTGTGCGGCGATCGAGCCCCAGCGCATCGAACGCGCCGGCCTCGGCCAACGCCGAGAGCGCGCGCGAAGAAAGAGAGGTGCGTTGCACCACGTCGCGCAGTGCGGAAAACGGGCGCATCAGTTCGAGCTGACGCCCTTCGAGTTGCTGCAAACCCTTGACGTAGCGATACCCCAAACGCACCGCGCGGGCGCCGTCGGGTCGCTTTTCCAAGGTGCAATCCCAATCGCTGTGCACGATGTCGACCGGACGCATCTCGACGCCGTGGCGCCGCGCGTCTTCCAGAATGGTGGCCGGCGAGTAAAACCCCATCGGCTGTGCATTGAGCAGCGAGGCGACGAATTCGGCAGGGTAGTGACAGCGCAGCCACGAGGTGGCGTAGCTGATCAACGCAAAGCTCGCCGCGTGGCTTTCGGGGAAGCCGTACTCGCCGAAGCCGCGGATTTGTTGAAAGACCCGCTCGGCGAATTCGGGGGCGATCCCTTTGGCGGTCATCCGCTCGATCAATCGCGTGCGATGTTTTTCGATGCGACCGGTGCGCCGCCAGGCTGCCATGTCGCGGCGCAGTTGGTCGGCTTCGCCTGGCGTGTAATCGGCGGCGACCACCGCCAGCTTCATTACCTGCTCTTGAAACAACGGCACGCCCAGAGTTTTGGCCAGCACCGGTTCGAGCGATGGGTGCGGATACTCCACCGGCTCCTCGCCACGCCGCCGGCGCAGATACGGGTGGACCATGCCGCCGGTGATTGGCCCGGGGCGCACGATGCTGACTTCGATCACCAGGTCGTAGAAGTTCTTCGGCTTCAGGCGCGGCAACATTGCCATTTGAGCGCGGCTCTCGATTTGAAACACACCCACGGTGTCGGCCTTGCCGATCATTTCCATGGTGGCTGGGTCTTCAGGCGGGATGGTGGCCATGCTGTAACGCGCGCCGGTTTGCTGCTCGATCATGTCGAGGCATAAGTCGATCTGCGTCAGCGCCCCGAGGCCGAGCAGGTCGACTTTGAACAACCCCAAGTCTTCGACGTCGTTTTTGTCCCATTGAATGACGGTGCGCGCTTCCATCGTGGCGTTTTCGATCGGGACGAGTGAGTGCACCGGCTCGTGACCCAACAAAAACCCGCCGGGATGAATCGAGAGATGCCGCGGGAAGTCGAGAATTTCGGAGGTGAGTTCGAGCAGTTGCTCATGCACCGGCGCTTGTGGGTCGAGCCCGGCTTGTGTCAGCACATGTGGCGGCACCTCGCCGTAATGCGGCAGCAGTTTGGCCAAGCGATCGAGCGCCGTTTCGGCTAGCCCGAGCGCTTTGCCCACATCGCGCACCGCCGAGCGCGGTCGATAGCGCACCAAGTTGGCGACCATTGCGGCATGATCGCGGCCGTACTTGTCGTAGACGTGTTGAATGACCTCTTCGCGGCGTTCGTGCGCAATGTCGAGGTCGATGTCGGGCGGCTCGGCGCGCTCTTTGGAAAGAAACCGCTCGAACAGCAGGTTCATCCGCACCGGATCGACCGCCGTGATGCCGAGGCAGTAACAGACGGCCGAGTTGGCGGCCGAGCCGCGCCCCTGGCACAAAATGCGGCGCTCGCGGCAGAACTGGACGATTTCCCACATCGTCAGGAAGTAGCCGCCGTACTCCAGATCGTCGATGAGGGTGAGCTCTTTGTTGAGTTGCGCCTGCACATCCTGCGGAATTCCGGTGGGGAAACGCTGCTGCGCTCCTTGCTGTGTGAGGGTACGCAGCCACGCCGACGGTGTTTGGTTGGTGGGCAAGTGCTCTTCGGGGTAGCGATAACGCAGTTGATCGAGGCGGAACTCGCAGCGCTGCGCGACCTCGAGCGTGCGTGCGACCGCCTGCGGGTCGTCGGCGAACAATGCTTGCATGGCGTACGGCGTCTTGAGTTCGTGCTCGGCGTTGGGCTTGATGCGATGTCCCGCGGTGCCCAGCGCGCAGCCGTAACGAATACAGGTCAACACGTCCTGCAGTTTGCGTCGCGACTTGCTGTGGTACAGCACCTCGACGGCGGCGATACGTGGTAGCTCCCAGCGCGTGGCGCGTCGTCGCAAGCGTTTTTCTTGTTCGCGTTCGGCTTCACGCCGATGCCGCGACAGCATCGCGTAAAGTCGATTGCCGAACGCTTCCTTCAAGCGTGTCGCCACGCCAACCGGTTCGACATCGCTCACCAGCAAACTGCGATCACCGCCCCACAGCGCAACGAGCCCGTCGCTGTAACTGGCGACTTCGTCCCAACTGACCTGCGATTGACCTTTAGGGCTGCGGCGGCGCCCGACGGTGACGAGGCTGCAGAGCCGGCCGTACGCCGCGCGGTCGGTGGCCAACAGCACAATGGTCGAGCCGTCGTCGACGGTAATCTCGCTCCCCAACACGACCTTGATTCCCAACTCGCGCGCTTTGACGTGGGCTCGCACCACTCCATACAGCCCGTCGCGATCGGTGAGCGCGATGGCCGGCAGGCCAAGGAGGCTCGCCGCTTCGACCAGTTCCTCGGGGTGTGACGCCCCCTCGAGGAACGAGAAGTTGGACTTGCACCACAGCGGGGCGTAGAGGGTCATGCGCGAACGCTCCCCACGTGTTGACGTATGACCGCGCGATGGAGGTTGCTTGGGTTTGCAGCGACCGCCATAACCATGCGAGCGCGGCGCGCAGCGGTGCGAGTGGCGAAAGTAATGAGGATGAATGCGTCGGGGTTGCTGCCGGAGTTAGCGCAGGTGTGATTGCTGATCGTGTTGTTGACGCATCTGCCGGTGTTATTGCCGACGTCACGGCCGATGTCACGGCCGACGTCACGGCCGACGTCGCAGCCGGTTGTGCTGGCGATGACGCCGTGGAGGTGGGGAGAGCGCAGCGACGCTCTTGCCGGGAAGCATTTGTAGCGGTGCACCGCACGTACCGAGAGGTTGATGGAATCGAGCGATATCGCCGCTGCATGAGCGTCATCCTCCTGCTTGCTCCGCCCACCTCCACGGCCACGCAATGCCGGCACACCGCAGGCGAGCGGGGGCGAAGCCCACGATGTGCCGGCCGAACGAACCATGGTGATTGGACCTTTGAGGGGTGTGTCTGAAGCGGAAGTGAATGTATAGCGAAAATAGAGATGGATCAAGAGCCCAAGGTGGTTTTTTTACTGGTTTGATGGGGTTGGAGAAGCGCAGGGGTGAGAGCAGGGGACGGCCCGGCGCCGGGTCGGCTGCCGGACACGTATTAATACGAGAAATCGCCCGCTTGGTACGAGAGATCATCAGCCGGCCGGCTTCTGAACCGTCGGCGCCAAGACGCTCGCGACGACGCGGCAGTGCGCAAAGCGCGCGTGCCCCATGCAGGAGTGACCGCGCAGGGGCGCCGAGGCGTGTAACTGAGAGCGTGCATGCCGGGACGTGTGCTCAACAGCTCTGCGCCCAGCGTCCGCACCTCTCGACGCTCGCGTGCTGCATGAGCAACGACGGCCGCCCGTGGTGCCTTGTCTAGCGAATGCGTCGATGCAGTGCTCATCAAGTTCCCTCGACCACTTCCATGGAGCGACCAACAGGCGTCATTCTGTGAGTCACACTGAGCGCCCGGCCTCGCCACGCGCCACTCGATCGGAGCAACACGGGGCGCGACCGAGTTCCGCAACGCACTCTGTCGTCGGACGACCGCGCTGCGTCACCCAGTTTCGCCACGCGCTGCCACGCCGAGCGCTGCGCTGCGTGATCCGGCTTCACGTCGCGTCACTCACGTGGCCCGCCGCGCTGCGTCGCCCGATTTCGCCACGTGCTGCCACGCCGAGCGCTGCGTGGAGCGGTTCGGTTTCGCGCCGTGCCGCTCATGTGAACCGCCGCGCTGCGTCGCCCGGCTTCAGCAACGTGCTGCCACGCCAGGCGCTGCGCTGTCCGGTTTCGCGTCGCGTGCCGCTCACGTGAACCTGCCGCGCTGAGTTGCCCGATTTCGCCACGCGCTGCCACGCCGAGCGCTGCGCTGAGCGTATTCGGTTTCGCGCCGTGCCGCTCACGTGAACCGCCGCGCTGCGTCGCCCGAAACCTCGCCACGCGCATCACTCAGTTCCAATCGGCACCACGCCCCGGCTTCCTCACCCGCCGCTCGTTGCAAAACCAGCTGCGCCGATATCCGCACGCCCCAATCGCCACACGCGTCGCAGCGGCGTGTCGCCGTGACCCGCATGTGCCCACCATGCTCACCATGTCGAGCGCACAACGCATCGCCGTTACTAGTCTTCATCGCTGCCGCCGCGACATGGTGGCGGTGATGCCATTCCACTCGCCGCGATGTGCATCCCGGCGCCTCGCATCCTGAGCGCACAAACACCTCCGACCACGAGGCCGAGCGCTTCTCGAGCATCGTGCGTAAAGTAAAACTCCTCCAGCATCCGCAACCAGCAACCCAACCCACGCCGGCAAAGCGCGAACGCGATGGAGAACGTCCAGGCAGCGCGCCACGATGCAGGGTCATCCTCACCCACAGCTGCGACCGTCGCACGCGTCTGCATCAATTCTGAGATAGTGACGACGCGACTCGACGCACGCCGAAATCGTTCGGAAACTCCACCGGCAAGCGCAAGCGCAGCACGCTGCCACTCACCGGCACCAGCAACGCGTTGTCTGCCCGCACGTCCCGCACGCTGCACCGCCTTGACCGTATCGCCCGGTCCGCATCTCAACGAGTCCATCCACGCTTGATCCGACATCGGCCGCGGCGCCTCGAACCGCCCATCGACCGCTGAGGACCACAACCGCCCGCTTCTCATCGCGCAGCCGCTACCGTGCACCGCTCCAAATGCTCGACACCACTCGGCCTCGCATTCCGGTGCGACATACCCTCGGCCCAGATCGCGGCTGTGCCGCCAGCAGCGCCTTCTCGGCCCCGATCCCGTCGTGCAGATACGCACGTCGCAACGCCGGCCGCTTGGCGAGCGCGCACGTGCTGCACGCACCCGGTCCTCGATCGTCGTCCGCGGCAACCCCAAGCGCGCGCTTTCCGCATACGCTCCAATGCTGGCAAACCCCCAACTCAGCACGCAACGCCCCGCTGTCGCGTCATCTCGACCGCGCAACCCCAACGTGCGCTCGATGTCATCGGACGCTGCGCCCAGGCGTTGGTTGCTGCAGTATCTGCTTCGTCGCTCCTTCGCCGGCACGCGCGATCATCTCGTCGAGGCCGCGTGAGCATCTCGAGCACGACGATTCATGGCCGGCCGCTCGAATCGAGGGTGGATCCACCGGATCGGCGTTCGCGCGCAACCTCTTGGAGAAGGCGTCCGGGGACTTATCGCTGGCGAATTCTTCGGCGACAGGTGCTTCGATGAAGGAGGTCACCGTGGCATCGCCCCCTTCGAGGCGGCGATACAAGTCGAGGGCGCTGTCGAACGCCGCGCGCACTGCCTGCGGCGCGGGGATCGCCAACATGCGCGGTATCTCGTCGATGTCGTGTTCGGCGTCAGCGATGTGCTGAAGCGAGGACTTGCGCGCCGCAACATCGGGAAGGGCCAAGTCGCCCAGGCGAACTCACTGACCGCGCGATCCAGCTCGCAGACCTGCGCCCTCGTGGCCAGTTACGGCCAACTCGCTCAAGCCGACTTCATCACAGCCAGTGCCACCAACGGCATCGCAGTCGACCAGCACCACGCGACTCCACGTCGCTGCAACTCGCGCGACCAACGTCATCGCAATCGCTCAGCCCCTTTGCGCCCACGTCCCCGCGAACTCGCGCGTCATCACCAACTCTCACGCTCAACCGCCGCATCACCCTCGCAACACACTGCATCCACATCGCGACCCGCGTACACCATCACAACCGCCTTACCCGCGAGACTGCGCCGCCTCACCACTGCAAACAGCGCTCCGCCTCCATCCCTCGCCCCTCGTTCCTCCTCGCGCACAACCCTCGCTTAACTCCCTCAACGAAAGCTGACGCGCGCGCCCCACCCACAATGCCAACGGAAGTCCGCCGACGCCGCGCGCCCCACCAACAACCCCTTACACACCCCGATCGGCGCTTCACCATCCTCACCCGTCCAACGCAAAGCGCAACGCCGGCAACCGCTCGACGCACTGATACAACGCCACGCATGGTCGCGCAGCCACCGTCCATGCCGCTCGAACCTCTCTCTGGTGAAATCGTGCAGCGAAGCGCACCAGACACCGCGCCACAACTCGCGCGCCTTCACCAACGACGCAGCCTTGGCCAGCGGCAACGACACGCGCACCGACCTGGTGAGAAGCTCACGCGCCACCGCCGCATCGCCTGCACTGCAGCAAGCCACGCAGAAGGCGCAGATGATTTGTTCGAACGCTGGAATGTAAGCGACACGCTGCACCCTCGACGTTGCACAAAGGTACATACAAAGCACGCGAACAGCAATCGAAAGTGCGCATAGAAATATGAATTATGTTGCAGACGAGAGAGGTGGCAATCGCCGTTGGGCGCTGACATCCGCCGCAGAGAGGCGCGCAGTCGCGAGGAAAAGGAGCACGCGTGTCGAGCGCCGAAGTCACGGTGTGCGATGCAACGCCGCGCGCCTCAACAATGAGTGCGGCAACACCGTAATGTGGCGATACCGCGCGACGCGCAGCGCCGCGGGCCACGACGCCGCGCGATGCAAAGGCCACGTTACCCCGCGACGCCACACGAGCAGCGCCGCACAATTCAACGCGGCACGATGCAGCGCACCACGCCCCGCGACGGCGCACGACCCAACATCACGTGACGAAGACAACGCGTCACAGCGCCACACATCCGCATCACCGCACCACGCACCACCACGCTCTCCAACCACGCAACACCACGCTCTCCAATACCACGCACCACAACACCACCTCAGTCGGCCCATCGCGAGGCCAAACTGTGCGAAACACACAATCAAATCGTGGAAGCACCCACTCCCGCACATCACCGGCAACCGAACCTCGGCCATCGGCAACAGCACCCTCCGGCAACGCGCCGCCTCGTCAGGGCCGGCACTGCAGCAGTACGGCGTGTCGTAAGAACACGGCCGGCCGGAGACGCCGGCCGCACCGCAGAGCCGCCGGCGAACCACGAATACGACGCGCGCAAACAGCGACCCCACTTCCGCCAACTCCGCACCCGATGCAGCCCGACCGGCCGCGCTCGCAATGCTGCCAGCGTGATTCAGCAATCCGCTGACAGGCGGCACCGCCAACCGGCAGTAGACTGACGCACCACCCAACCACCGCCGGAGGCCATCCCGATGAGGCAGAATCTCGCCGCCAGCATCGCACCCTGGCTCCTCACCGCGAGTGCGCTACTCACCATTTCCTCCGGAAAACCAGCGCGAGCGATTCCCGATCACGCGCTCACGCCCGAAGTCCAAGCCTCGATCGACGCCCGCGTCTCCGAACTCGAAGCGCTGCTACCCAACCTTTTGTGCCGCGAGCGAATCACGCGCACGCGTTTCCGCGAGGGCTTCGAGCGCAGGCAGCGCGACGAGTTCTACGACGTCATGTTCGTCCGCGACCATGACGGTCCGTTGGGATTGCGCGCCGTCCGCTTCCAGCCCGACGACAAGAGGGAATCATCCAAAGCGGCGCCTGAAGAGATGCCGGAGCCGATGTTGTGGTGGGCGATCTTGGCCGAGCCGCGCCGGCGCACGTTGGGCTTTCAAGTCACGCGTCGATCCTTCGATGAGAGCGTCATCGAATGGCAATCGGCACAGTCACCGCTTGACCTGTCGCGGCACGACGCCTGGTCCGGAAGGGTGACCTGGGACATGACCCACGACTTCCCATCGCTGATCACCGCCGAACCCAACTTCCAACTGCGCACGATCGACGCGCGACGGATGCGCCGCCAGACGGCGTTCAAGATAAATCTATTTGGCTGGGTGATCTCCACCGCCAAACGCGCCTTGGTCGGGCGGCTGACGGTGATCTATGACCTTCAATTCGAAGGGCAGAGGCTTCCGCGTCGCGCCGAGCTGACGATCCGCGAACGAGTCGGCGCCACCGACGACGACGAGAACCTCCGCGAGTCGACGGTGGTCGAGTACTCGGAATGCCATCGGTTCGCGACCGACACCGAGCAGAAGTACGAGCGGCCGGTGGACGACGCTCGCTAAGTCCCCATCAATCTCAAAACGCGCAAGAGCTACGCCTCACGCAGTGCCGCGGTCACCGGCAACCGTGCCGCGCGAATCGCAGGGAACAGTCCGCCTACCAACCCCAGCGCCAGTGCAAAGAAAATCCCCAGAGCCATCAACTCCGGCGTGACATCAAACGCGAACGTCACCTGGCTGAAGGTGTCGAAGTTCATCGTCGAGGTGCGGTAGCCGTCGAAGAACGCCCAGGCGCCGACGGCGCCGATCGATCCGCCCAGCGCGGCGAGCAGCATCGACTCGGCCAACACGGAGATCACCACCGGCACGGCGCCGAAGCCGATCGCGCGCAGCGTTGCCACCTCGCGTGTCCGCGCGGCGACCGCCGAGTACATCGTGTTCAACGCGCCAAACACCGCACCGATTCCCATCAAGATCGCGAGCAGAAATCCAAGCCGGCGGATGATCGCTTGCAACGTCCGGCCCTGGTTGGCGAAGTACTCGCTCTCGCGCATCACCTGCACATCGAGGCGCGGGTCGGTGGTGAGCGCGTTCTTGAACGTATCGAAAGAGTCCACCGACTCCAGCCGCACCAACACGGTTTGAAACGAGTTGCCGCGGCGATAGGCCGGTTGCAGCACGCGCGCATCGGTCCAGAGTTCGGAGTCCCAAAGCGCGCCGCCGGCCGAGAAGGTGCCGGCGACGGTCCACTCGTTCTGGCCCCACTTCAGTTTCGAGCCGACCTCCAAACCGCGAAACTGCTTCAGCGCCCCTTCGCCGACCAACACTTCGTTCTTACCCCACTCGAACTTGCGTCCCGCGGTGATCTTGACCTCGGGGCGTGCCGCAAACGCAGCCGGTTGAATGCCTCGCAAGGGCACGTTGGCCGGCGATCCGGTGGTGCGCTTCGGCACGTCGACCACCACGAACAGTTCTGCCGACGAAAGCGGCGTCGAGGCAGTAGAGCCATCGACGTTGCCACGCGCCACGCCCGGAGCTTGTGCAATGATCTCGACCGAATCGCCGAGCATCACGCTCATCATTTCGCTGTCGCTGCCGGCGCGCATCACCAGCGCATTCTGCGGCGATCCGGCACTGGTCAGGGCGCGGCGGAACCCTTCGGCGATCGACAGCACCGCCACCAGAACGACGACGACGCCAGCGATGCCGAACACGGTGGCAAGCGACGCACCGCGCCGCTGAACGATGGTTCGCAACGCTGTCACGGTAACGGCCCCGATTTGGGTGACCGAGTTGGTGAGTGACATGGCTCAACCCCTCCGCAATGCATCGACGATGCGCAGCCGCCTAGCCTGCAACGCAGGCAAGATGCCGGCAACGAGACCGAGCACCAACACCAGCACGATGCCGATCACGACGTCGCGCTCAGGGAAATAGAAGACCGGAAGGAAACCGCCTGTCGGATCGCCGCTGGAAACCATCAACGCACCCAGCCCTAGGCCGGTGTAGCCGCCGACAGCCGCGACCAAACACGACTCTGCCAATACCAATGCCAGCACGCGGCCATCGGAAAAACCGACCGTCTTCAGCACCGCCAGCTCGGCCGTTCGCTCGCGCACCGACTGCGCCATCGTGTTGCCGGCGACGAGCAGCAAGGTGAAGAACACTGCGGCAAGAATCAGTTGGATGATCATGCCGATATCGCCGATTTGGTCGGCGAAGCTCTGAGCCAGCGCTTTCTCGGTAACGGTCTTGGTTTCAGCGGAGGAGTTTTCGAAGATCGCGTCGATCTTCTTGCCGACCTCTCCCGACAGCTTCGGATCGGCAATTCGGACCACATACCAACCGACGATCCCTTGTCCAAACTGCCGCGCTTCATCGAAGTAATCGTAGTGAAACAGAAACTGCGTGGTGTCGACGCCTTTGCCGCCGTCGTAGATGCCGCGCAGATTGAACTCCCACAAGGCCGAGCCGTCCTTCTTGCGCCAGATCGTGCCTTGAATCGGGATCCGATCTCCGATCTTCCAACCGAAACGAGCCGCCGTGGTTTTTCCCACCAACACCCCTTCGCGATCTTCGATCCAGGCCCGTCGTTGATCGTCGGGCACCTTGAACTCGGGGTACATCACCAGCATCGACTCAGGATCGACCGGTGATTGGAGGACGCCTTGGAAACCTTGGTTCGGATTCTGATAGATCCCCCCGAACCAAGACATGTGCGTCACCGCCACCACTCCCGGCACGTTCTTGATCTGAGCCAGGTAACTGAACGGAAGCGGCTGGATGATCGAGGTCTTATGCGTGGTGAACAAACGGTCAGCGCCCGCGACATCGACACCCGCGCGAAACGCCACCTTGACCGCGGCGAGGAAACCGAACAGCAAGAACGCGATCAAGATCGAGAGCAAAGTGAACGCGGTTCGCGTCTTGTGACGCCACAGGTTGCTCCACAGCAGGTGGAAGAACTTCATGCGGCCGTCCCCGCCAACACACCCTTGTCCAGATGCACCGTGCGCGTCGCACGCTCGGCGGCGTGCGGGTCGTGCGTCACCATGATGATCGTCTTGCCCTGCTGACGATTGAGCGCCTGCAGCAGGTCGAGGATTTCATCGCCCGACTTGCGATCCAAATCGCCCGTCGGTTCGTCGCACAGCAAGAGCGTCGGGTCGGTCACGATCGCCCGCGCGATCCCCACACGCTGCTCTTGCCCGCCGGAAAGCTGACGGGGCAGATGCTTGGCGCGCTCGGAAAGGCCAACCAACGACAGTGCAATCTCGACCTGCTGCTTGCGGCGCGCGCGAGCCAGATTGGTGAGCAGAAGCGGCAGTTCGACATTGCGTTCGGCGTTCAGGCCGGGCAGCAGGTTGTACATTTGGAACACGAACCCGATGTGCCGCGCGCGCCAGGCAGTGAGTGCACCGCCCGAGAGCTTGTCGATCCGCTCGTTGCCGACACGAATCGATCCACCGGTCGGGCTATCGAGTCCGCCAATCAAATTCAGAAGCGTCGACTTGCCCGAGCCTGACGGGCCCATCAGCGCCAAGAAATCACCTTTGGCTACGTCCAAATTGAGCCCTTGCAGCACATCGATCTTTTCACCGCCGCGCGCAAAGGTTTTGCGCAGATCTTTCACTTCGACCAGTGTTTCCACGACTAGCTCCTCACTTCGTTGATTCGCGGACCAGCGTTCCAGCACTCAAATCGACACTGCCTTCGACCACGATCGATTCACCGGCGCGCAGCCCCGCGACCACCTCGACTGGATCGGAGGAGCCTGCCGCGAGCTTGATCGCGCGTCGTTCCAAGCGTTTGTCGCCACCGACCACGAACACGAACTCTTCCCCCTTGATGCCTCGCACGGCCGCCCGCGGTACGCGGACCACGCGCCGTGGTGCTGCATCGGGTGCCGGCGCATCGGAAAGAAACGCGACCTTCACCCCCATGTCGGGAAGAATACGCGCGTCGAGTTGATCGAATCCGATGCGCACCGTGACCGTGGCCTTCTGTCGATCGGCCGCCGGGATGGTGGTGATGACATGCGACGGTATCGGTGCCTCGGGATAGGCATCGAGCGTCGCGAGCACCTTCTGCGCCGGCTGAACGCGCTGGATGTACGCCTCGTTGACATCGACCTCGACTTCCAGCGAACTCATGTCGACCACGGTCGAGATCCCGGTGCGCGTGAATCCACCCCCGGCCGACATGGGCGAGATGATCTCACCCGGTTGCGCGTTTTTGGAAATCGCCACGCCGCTGAACGGCGCGCGAATCACCGTGTCGTCGAGTGTCTGCTGCGCCATCCCGACCTGACGTTGGAACGACTGGATCTGCTGACGCTGCGATTCCAGCCGCGCTCGAAGTGCATCGACTTCGGCCTCGACGGCATCCCAGTCGGAACGTGAGGCGATCCCCTTGGCGACCAAGTCGTCGAAGCGTTGCTTGCGGATGTTCGCCTCGCGCAGGCGCGCCTCGGTCTCCGACGCGGAGAACTGCGCCGCCTCGAGATTCGCGCGCGACATTCCCAAGTTCAAACGCTCTTGGCTATCGTCGAGGCGCGCGAGAACCTGTCCCTTCTCGACCTTCATCCCTTCTTCGACCAAGACCTCGACGACCTTGCCCGTGAATTTCGACGACACGGTGGCCTGGCGCCGTGCGGTGACGTAACCCGATGCGTTGAGCACCGATGCGGCGCCGGAGCCGGTGGCGGCCACCTCCTGCACTTGCGCGGTCCGAACGGGTTGTGCGCGCTCGCGGAGCAACCACCAAGCTACCGCGCTACCGGCCGCAATCAACAGCACCACCACCACGATCCACACTCGGCCACCGCCAGAGCGATGATCCTCGTCACGGTCGATCTTCAAGGCACTGAGCTTTTGCTGGAATTCCGAGTCCATCCCGCCTCCGGACAAAAACCGCGCAGATGATACATGGCGGCGCAGAGGTTGCCTGGTTACGAGTTGGGCGGGGGCTCAGCCCACGCCCGGAGATCGTCGTGACTCGATCAAAACGACCTCCTCGAGGGCTGAGAACTCTGTCAAGAGCGCGGCCTTCGCAGTGACCAAACCAACTTCCGGGGGTAAGCTACCCGCGCCACGAATGAGTCGCGACGCCATGATATCGGTCGCGCGTAAGGAGGAACGCTATGAGCAAGAGCAAGGACGTGAAGAAGTCGGCGAAAAAAGAACCCACGAAAACGCTCAAAGAAAAGCGTCTCGCCAAGCAGGCCAAGAAAGAGGAAAAGACACGTCAGCAATCCTGACGACAAAGATCCAACTCGTCGATACGATTTCGCGGAACCGGCTGGATCCTTCCGTAGCTTTCGAAGTGCACGAGCGATGGCCGCTGCGGGCCGTTCCAGCCTGTTGAACGGCCCTCGCTCGATCTTCTGATCAACCCCGTCACGAAGAGTCGACCGGTTCCAAGTCGGCAGGCGCCAAACTCGTAGGCAGTTGCACGTCGCGCGTGGACCGTGGCCGGGCGCGATCGCCGCGGGCCGCCCGCCCCGCAAGTGGGCGGGCAGCCTTTGAGTCCCGCGACGGTTCCTACTCAGACGCGTCCGCGCACTCTTCAAATTCGAGCGAGGTGAGGCCACTGGGTAGTTTCGCCGGTATCAGCCGGCAGAGGTTTTCCTTCCGCGCGCGATCGTCCAGCAGCCCATCGCGCACGAACGCCACCAGGTCGGCGAATTCCGCGGTGCTCAAGCGGACCGGCGTGGCGAGCTTGGGATCGAGTCGTTCGAGCACCGGTGCGCTCGGCCCCAGACGTTGAGTGAGATCGACATCGACCCCGGCGCGGGCGGCGTCGTAGAGCGGTGCGGACCCCACGGCGTCCATGTGATAGCCAATCGCCTCGTCGAGTTTGGTGAACGATCCGTTGTGGAAGAACGCCGGTTGCAACGCGACATTCCGCAGCGGTGAGGTGCGGAACTTGTAACGATCGCCGGAGTTTCCAGAGATCTGCTCGAGGCCGAAGTCTTCATCGCGCCCCGGACCGTCGTAAATCATGTTGCTCAACCCCTCGCCGAAGAACGGCGCAATCTGGGGCACACCGGCGACATGGTTTTGGAAGTCGCTGAACATCTCGTTGGAGGGGCCGGCTACCTTGTGACACTGAACGCACTGTGCGCTGCCGAAGAACAAGAGCGCGCCCCGTTTTTGCGCGGCGGTCATCGCGCGGGTGTTGCCGCGCGCAAAGCGGTCGATCGGCGCGTCGGCGAAGGTCATCGCGAATTCAAACTCGGCGACCGCGCGTCCGAACATCGTGAAGTCGATCGGCGCACCGGCGGCCACCTCAGGGAACTGCTCGCTGAACAGGCGACGGTACTCGGCCGATCCGTTGAGCTTGGTGAGCACCGCCTGACGGATCGGCTCGTTGCGAAAGCCGCTGCTATCGGGTGCAGGGACTGGATCGCCGACACCATCGTCGAACTGATCGAACTCGGGGCCGATCGTTCCGCGCGTGCCGGTGAAGCCGGCGACCTCGACCAATTCGGTTGGCGGAATGTGGGCCTGCGCGACGAGTAGATGCGTCACGATCGGGTCGCCGGCAGGGAACTTGGTCGTCCCCTCGGGCGATGGGAACAGAAACCCCTGGCTGTTGTCGAATGGATTACCCGACGGAGCCGAGAATCTTCCGTTCCACATCAATGCAGGGTAGAACGCCGTGTTGATGACGCTAGGGCTACGCCGTTGATTGCGCGGCCCGAAGCGATCGGGGCCGACGAGGTTGTTGTTTTGCACGCCGATCGCAATCGACTGGCTGTCGCCAAATGCGCGTGACGGTGCGTGACATCCGGCACAGGTGTTGTCGCCGCGCAGTGCGCCGAGTTTGTCGAAGAACAGCAAACGCCCCAGATCGGCAAGCTTCGGGTCGATCGGCCGGCCAAGCCTTTGTTGAAGCGATACGCCGACCCTGCCGGTGAACCCCTGCTCACGCAGCACAGAACGCAGTTGAAAGTCGAGGAGGCCGGAGGGGGTCGGTTCTCCGCTTTGTGTGTGCGGTCCGGGCGCTTGTGGACGAGCGTCGAAGGCATGCGCCGGTCTCTGCGTCATGGCAACCAGAGAGCAGAGTGCGACTGCGAGCAGAGTTGGGAGATTTGGGCGTTTCATGTCGAACCCCTTTCCGATAGCGAGTCGTTCTGTTGGACCAGCGGCCCAAGAACTACTTCGCTCCATCAAGAGGTCCATACCGTCTGATCTGATACATCGGCCGTGGGCTGGCGCAGTCAGAGATCGGTAGCGGCGCCGAAGACTCAGCCCTTGGCGCCGCCGCCGTTTCGGCGACCTACGCGTGAAGGAGTCAAAGTCCGCTGAACGACACCAACTTCAACGGCCCGTCTTGGATCAAGCCGATCCCAGGGGCGTAGTGCTTGATCTCGGACTTGCCCTTCTTCAGCGGCGTCGTTTCGCGACTCTTCAGGCAGTTGTCGAAGGTACCTGCGGGAGTTTCGACGACCGCGGTGAGGCTGACGACCTCGGCGCGATCGAGCGCCTTGTTCGTCTCTGCGATCTCCTGGAAGTAACGTGAGCCGACCAGCAGCGTGCCCGGCATCAAGATCCCCGGCCTGGCCCCATCGACACCGGCCCGCCAACTTCCCTCGTGCGAGGTGATGACACCCTGCTCGTAGATGTCGACGTCTTCGCCGTAGTACACGACGCTGTTATCGCGATTGCAGATCGCGAAGTAGTTGCGCGAGATCTCGACGAGTTCGCCGTCGGCAGTCTCGGTTTCTACCAGGACGCGGGTGAGCACGCCGTCGACCATGAATGTTTCCTCGGTTACGAGGGCGGTCACCGAAACGTCAGCCTTGCTCTCGCGACCCTCGAGGACGGTTTCAAATCCGGGTTCGAGAACAAAGTACGGATTCTGCCCTGCGGTCGAAAACCCTTCGCACTGGGCGAGGCGGAAGTCGGAGGTAAACCTCTCGGGCGCGGCGGCGGATGCCGGCGGGATCGAGAGGCCGGCAAGGGCCATCAGAAACAGCAATGCAGATTTCGTATCGATCCTGGGTCTGGCGTTCATGAGCTGGTCTCCGTGAGTCGTCGGAATGTCCGCGAGGAAAGGTCCCGCAACGGATAGGAGTGCCGCCGCGCCGCAAATCCTTCGCGAATCGTTTCGTGATCCAAGAAAAGTTAGAGGACTCACCCCGTGCACGGCGGAAGGCCGATCGTTTCAGGGGATGCGAAGGAGTTCTCGGGCTGGCGGGCTCCTACCGTGCGAAGGCGCCCTCAATCGAAGCGGGCCCGGCGCCTGGCCCCTGGAGGATCTGGTGATGCGTCGGAGACAAGCATCAAAGCTCGGTGATTTCATCCATTGCGTGACTCCACTCGTGCTGAGCCTTGCGCTCGGCGCTACGGCGATGGCGGCCGTCAACCCGCAGAAGAGCGCGACCGCGGGCCGCTATTGCACGGCGACCGCCGAAGCGATGTTCAAAGCCTGCAGCTTCGAGCTGCAGGACGACTACTGGAGGGGTGTCGCGGTCTGCACGAACTTTTCGGACGCGCCGGAGCGCGGACGATGCGAGGCCGACAACAATGCGGCGCGCCGGGAAGCGGTGCAGTTGTGCCAGGACACGTACAACGTACGGCGTGATTCTTGCCGAGATCTGGGCGAGGCTCGTTACGACCCCGACTTCGACGAGGTTCTCACCGAACAGAACTACGCCTCGCCAACCTACGTGAATCGGTATTTCCCAATCAAGATCGGCAATCGCTGGGAGTACAACGGCGGCGGTGAGAGCGTCGCCGTCGAGGTCGTCAACGAAACCAAGCTGGTCGACGAGGTCACGTGTGTCGTGGTGCGCGATCTGGTCTCCACCGGCGGTTTCGTGGCGGAAGCGACCGACGATTGGCTCGCGGTAGCGATCACGGGTGATGTTTGGTACTGCGGTGAAGAGGTCAAAGACTACGAGCTGTTCGACGGCGATCGGCCGCAGCGCCCCGAGCTGACGCGCATCGACGGGTCGTTCAAGGTCGGCCGTGAAAATGCCAAGGCGGGGATCCAGTTTCCCGGTTCGCCCCGAGAGGGGCGGGTCTATTTGGAAGAGTTCGCGCTTGGGAATGCGGAGGATCTCGCCGAGATCCTGAGCACCGACTACAGCTATGGCGAGGACAAGGAACTCGACCGGTTCGTCCCAAGAGCCCTGGCCAGGTTGATGTGCCACGACGACTGCGTGGTCACCGAGAACACCAATCGAAACGAGCCGGGCTCATTGGAGGTGAAGTACTACGCCCCCGGTGTCGGCCTATTCCTTTCGATCCACCCGGAGGAAGGGACGGCGCTGCTGTTGACCGGCTGCAACGTTGACCCGAAGTGCCAACAGCTTCCAGCGCGCTAGACGTCTGGGGTGGGTGCGCGGAACGGATCGACCCAGTCTGGTTCGAACGGTCCGCGCGCCCACCGAAATCAAGGCCTGAAATCGAGCCGAGGAGCGAAGGATCCCGGCAGTGTCGCGGCTCATACTGCACGGGATCAGGGCCGGATGGCCTCGGAGCACGCTCAGTGGAGTCGCCGTATTTCGAGGATCGGAAGTTGGTCCAAGGCCTGTTGGCCGGCGACGAGCGGAGCTTTCAGCAGTTCTTCGACGACCACTTCGATCGACTGTTCCGGTTTGCACTGCCACGCCTGGGTTTCGATCACGATGCTGCCGAGGATGTGGTTCAGGAGGCGTTGAGCAAGGCGCTCGGAAAGATTGCGACGTTCCGAGCTGAGTCGAGTCTGTTTTCTTGGATGTGCACGTTCTGCCGTCATGAGATCAGTCGTTGGCATCGCCGTCATGCGACGCCCAACCGATTGGTACCACTCACCGACGACAATCCGGAGGTGCTTGCGGCGATCGAGATGCAGAGTCGCGAGACCGACCCGCGGAGGGCGACGATGCAGCAGGAGCTGGCCCAGACCGTGCACGAGGTGCTCGACCTGCTCCCCTCGCGCTACGCCGATTGCTTGCAGTGGAAATACACCGACGGGATCTCGGTCAATCAGATCGCCGAGCGGTTGGGTGTTGGTTTCAAGGCAGCGGAGTCGCTCTTGACGCGCGCCCGCGAGGCTTTCCGCACGCAGTTTGAAACGCTGGCACGGGGTCGTGAAACCACGGACGGCATCAGGCGATGAAAGATCACAACAGCAACGACGAAGCAGTCGGTCACGATGAATCGACCGATGCGATCGGCTCGATGATCCGCGAAGCGGGTCGGCGCCCCTCGATCGATCCGGAGCGCCGCGCACGCGTTGAACAACGACTGCGTGCCGAGTGGCGTGCCGGTTTTGGAGCGCAACCGCAGCGCCGCCGCCGCTGGATGATCGGTGTTGCCGCCGCCGCCATGTTGTCGCTGGTTGCACTTGGGTTGTGGCGATCGATGGTGCACTCGACGCTCCCGCCATCGGCGAGGTTGGTCGTGGCGCATGGACGCGTGCTCGGTGCCGATCGTGCGCCGCTGCTCGCGGGTGCACCGCTTCTGCCCGGCACGCCAGTCGAGAATGCGTCCGATGCCGGCGCGGCCTTCGAGATGAGTTCCGGCGTGGTCGTGCGGATGGCGGGCGACACTGAGGTGGAGGTGCTCGATGATCGCCAGATTCGCCTCGAGCGCGGCCGGGTCTACATCGACACCGGGCTTGCCGCGTCTCCAACGCACTCTCGGCGGATTTCGGTGCTGACACCGTTTGGCACGGTGGAAGACATCGGAACGCAGTTCGAATTGCTGCTCGACGCCGCGACGATCCGCGTTCGCGTGCGCGAAGGGCGCGTTCGCGTC
>JAXLQU010000018.1:0-111536 GCA_046331425.1 Acidobacteriota bacterium | reverse complement strand
GCGGTGTTGGCGGCCAGAAACAAGATCAACAATGTCGAGATCTGCACACAGTAGTAGAGAGCGTTTTTTCCACCGAAGACGCCACGCGCCAACAACGAGACGATCGTCTCTTCCTTCTGCGGAATCACGTGATAGTGGCTGGCCAGGAAGCTGATGCCTGTGAAGAGCACCACACACAGCACCGCCATGATGAGCAATGTCGCGCGCGCGTTCTTCGGCTCGGGCGGCCGGAACGCCGGCACCCCATCGGCAACCGCCTCGATCCCGGTCATCGCCGTGCAACCGTTGGAGAACGCGCGAAGCAGCAGGAAGATCGTCATCGGTGCCGCAACTTCGGTGTGGAATGGATCGAGCGATTCGATCGGGGTGGCCAGTCCGGTTGCCACGCGCCAGACGCCGACAACAATCAGCGTGAGCATGCTGAGCAGGAAGAAGTACGTGGGCAGCGCGAAGATCACGCCCGATTCTCGAATGCCCCGCAGGTTGCCGATCACCAAGAGCAATAGCAACGTCAACCCGATCGCGACGCGGTGCTCACCGACCTGCGGGAAGGCCGAGACCAAGGCCGAGACGCCGGCGGCCACGCTGACCGCCACGGTCAGGATGTAGTCGATCATCAACGACGCCGCGGCGATCAATCCGAAGTTCTCGCCGAGGTTCTCTTTCGAGACGATGAAGGCGCCGCCACCCTGCGGATACGCGGTGATCGTGTAGCGATACGAAAAAGCCACGGTGAACAGCAGCGCCGCGATCAAGCCCGAGATCGGCGCGACGTACCACAGGTACGCGGTGCCGGAGATAACGAGTACGCGAAGCACCTCTTCGGTGGCGTAGGCCACGGAGGACATCGCGTCGGACGACAAGACTGCCAGGCCGGTGGTCTTGCTGAATCGCTCGTGGTGCGCCAAATGCGATGGGATCGGTTTGCCGACCAGCGCTTGCTTGATGGTTTGCCAGGAAACACTCTCGGGCATGTCAGGTCACCTGCGGCGTGTTGGTTTGCTGGGTGCTCCACCAGCGTGGAATCGAAGCGGCCAAGATTGCGAGCATCGCCGCCATCATCACGGTAGTCAAACTTGCATTCACCCAGCCGCGCAGTGCGGTGGCGGGGTTCTCGGTCAGTTTGAGAAAGTTCCCGGTGATCGAGAGCCAACCGGCGCTGAGTGTCGTGGTGGCCACGAACGCTAGCGGCAGCAACGTAACCCAAACGAAGCGACGGCGGCCCTCATTCACCATCACGGTCGTGCCGACACAAAGCGCAATGCTGGCCAAGAGTTGGTTGGCAATGCCGAAGATCGGCCAAATCGTCGAAATCGTCCCGAACTGAATGAACGTCGCAAACCCCACCACGATCACGGCCGACGTGAGCAGCGCCCCAGGCCACCAATCGGGGCGACCGAACGGTGTATGGACACGCCCCAGAAACTCGCCCAACAAAAAGCGCGCGACGCGAGTGCCGGTGTCGATGGTCGTAAGGATGAACAGCGCCTCGAACATGATCGCGAAGTGATACCAATACTTGATCATTCCGCTCATACCAGGCAGCGACGAAACGATCTGCGCGATACCCACCGCCAGCGTAACGCCGCCGCCGGTGCGACCGCGCAAGCGGCTTTCTCCGGTTTCGGATTCGAGTGCGGTCAAACGGCACTCGGCCAACGGAAAACTCTCGGTATCGTGCGCCGCGACGAACTTCTCGTAGCGAGCACGCGCCTCCTCGGTGCGTTGATCGACGTTGATCGCGAAGTAATCGCCCGGGCACAGTGACGACGCAGCGATCAAGGCTGTGATCCCCACCAACCCTTCGATCAACATCGCGCCATAGCCGATCATGCGCGCATCGGTTTCGCGATCGAGCATCTTGGGCGTGGTTCCGCTGGCGATCAGCGAGTGAAACCCCGAGATCGCGCCGCATGCAATCGTCGTGAATACAAACGGCCAGAGCGTGCCCGGAATGATCGGTCCACCGCCCGCGGAGAGCGGCGTGACCGCCGGCATCTGCAGGCGCGGCGCGACGAACATCACAACCAACACCAGCCCTGCAACGGTGCCGATCTTCATCGTGCTGCTGAGATAGTCGCGCGGGCACAACAGCAGCCAGACCGGCAACACCGAGGCCACGAACCCATAGCCGGCGATCAACCAAATCAATGTGGTCTTCGACAATGTGAAGTGCGGGGCGAGCGACGAATCTGCAATGTACCCGCCGGCCCACACCGCAAACAACAGGCCGATCACACCCGCGATCGTGGCGGTGCGAATGTCGCCGGGCCGAATGCGATACATCCACCAACCCATCGCCAAAGCCATCGGAATGGTCAGCCCGACGGTGAACGTGCCCCACGGACTCTCGGCCAGCGCCTCCACGACCACCAGCCCCAGGCCGGCCAGCGCCACGATCACGATGAACAGAATCGCCACGCCGCAGATCAACCCGGCCAACGGTCCGATCTCGCTGCGGGCGATCGCCGCCAGCGAACGACCGCCGCGACGGGTCGAGGCGGTGAGGATCACGAAGTCGTGTACGGCGCCGCCGATCGTCACGCCAATCAGCAACCACAACAGTCCAGGGGCGAAACCGAACTGCGCCGCGAGCACCGGACCGACCAATGGTCCTGCGCCTGAAATCGCGGCGAAGTGATGACCAAACAAGACCCAGCGATTGGTGGCGTGGTAGTTCTGCCCATCGGCGTGCAGATGCGCCGCGGTCGGATGGGCGTTGTCCAGCGCCAACACCTTGGCCGCAACGAACGCGCTGTAGTAGCGGTACGCCAACGCCAGGATGCAGACCGCGCCGAGCATGATCGGCAGGGCGTTCATGGTTCTAACGAAACCCTCCCGGCCCAGCGGCGGACAGCCACCGAAGCGCGGCAAGTACCGGATGCGACCGCGGCACGATAGGCCAGCCCCCGTAAAAGTCAATCGCGGCGAAGCCTGACCGACGCAGGCTTCCGGGCTAGAATGTCGGCCACTCGAGATTGGTCCCCCGGACGGGGGGAGCGTTGTTCACAGGCCCCGGGGGTGCTTCCGCGGCCGCAGTCGAAGGAGCGAATCAATGAAAATGTCGGTCGAGCAGCATGGCAAGGTCACGATCCTCCGCCCGCAAGGAAACTTGACCATCGGTGAGGGGGACATCGTCCTGCGCGAGGCCCTCGATGAGCAACTCAAAGCGGGTAATCAGCATTTGGTGTTGGATATGAAGAGCGTGAAGTACGTTGATTCGGCCGGACTGGGCGAGTTGGTTGCGTCGCTGAAGAAAACCAAGGAAGCGGGCGGCAATCTCAAGCTGGCGGCCCTCAACGATTCGGTCAACAACCTGATGGTGCTCACCAAGCTGATGCAGATCTTCGAGATTCACACCACCGAAGTCGACGCGGTTTCGTCGTACGTCTGAACGGCCGACACCTCGACGCAGTAGCAGGGCGGCCTTCACGGCCGCCCTCGGTGTTTTCAGGTCCTTTTGCCGGCGACCCGATGATCATCTCGGCAAAATAAAAACGCGGCGACCCACAGGCCGCCGCGCCATTTGTGCTTCGAATGCGGTGTCGCTTACTCGCCGCCTGGTCCACCGCCAAACGCCAGATTCTCGTCGGTGACGATCCCGATGCTGACGTTCTCGCTTTGCGATCGAGCGATGTCGAGGATCCGAATCACGGCCTCGTAGTTCATCTTCTCTTGTGCCGCCAGGAACAGGATCTTGTCGCTGGTTGGGCGGTTGCTCATCAGTTGCGCCACGCGGGTTGCGAGCTGATCGATCGGCACGCCGTCCTTGTTGATTCGAATCACGCAGTTGGGCGGCAAGCCCGCCGTACCCAACGGCGCCACCGCGTTGCAATCGTTTTCGTTGATTCCCAGGATCAACTGCTTGGCGAGTTGATCCGAAGGTGCCGGCGTATTGGTCTCCCGAGGGATCTCGATGTCGTAGCCCATCTGAACGATCGGCACGGTTACCATGAAGATGATCAGGAGCACCAGCAGTACGTCGACCAGCGGCGTGACATTGATGTCCGCATTCAGGCCTTTTCCGCTGCTTCCGACGTTCATTCCCATGTCTATTCCTCGGTTGAGCGCACTGCTCTACTTGGGCAGTGTGGTGCCGTCGCGCTTGCTCGTGATCAGCCCCACATTGATGAAGTTGGCGGCTCGCACTTGCAGCATCCGTTTCTTCACGTCGCCGTAGGTAAGTTGCGAATCGGCTTTGATCACGACGCTGTTGTTGGGGTTGCGCTCGAAGTTTTCCTGCAGTTTGGCCTGGAAGTCAGCGTCGCTCACCGGCTCCTTTTCGATCTCGAGTGTTCCCTCACGCGTGATGACCACTAGCGTCTGGCTCTTGTCCTCGGGAAGTGGTTGAGGTGCCGCCGTGAGCGGCAACTGAACCGCCTTCCCCTTTTGGAGCATCGGCGTGACCACCATGAAGATGATCAAGAGCACCAACATCACGTCGACGAGCGGCGTAACGTTGATCTCGGACTTGACCTCCGCAGGATTGGAGCTTCCGCTACTTAGCCCCATAACCCGCCCCGTGACGCTTCAGGAAGAAGTCCACCACCTCGCGAGCCGAGTTGGTCATTTCGATCTGGAAGCGCTCGAGCGAGCCGGTGAAGTAGTTGAAAGCCATCAGCGCGGGGATTGCCACGAGCAGCCCGGCTGCGGTGGTGAACAGCGCTTCGGAGATACCACCGGCCACCGACGCCAGTCCGCCTGATCCGCTGGTCGCGATCCCCTGGAACGCAGCGAGAATTCCCATCACCGTTCCGAACAGCCCAATGAAGGGTGCCGTCGAACCGATGGTGGCCAGTGCGCCGAGCCCCTTTTTCATCTCGGCAGTCGTCATGGCGCCCGCCATTTCTAGCTGGCGCTCGACCGCACCGACGAGGTCGAAGGCAGTCCCATCGGCTTTCTGGTTTTGGAACTCCACCAATCCAGCGCTCACCACCTTGGCGATATGCGACTTGCTGAATTTCCTCGACTGATTGATGGCGTCGTCGAGTTTGTTCTCACGCAGCGCCTTGACCAAGATCGGCAAGTAGGCCACGGACTCGGTGCGCGCCGCCTTGAAGGTCTTGTACTTGTCGAACATGATCGAGATCGAATAGATCGACATGATGAATAGGATCGCCAGCACTACCCAGGCGACTGCACCCATGTCGCCGAACATCTTCATGTACATCTGCATGGGAACGCGCTCCTCCGGTCGTCAGACTCTGGTTTTGGTTACCGCAACTTGAAGTTGACGGTGACCGTTACATACACCTTCACTGGCTTGCCGGAACGGATTGCCGGCTTGTACTTCCACTTTTTCACGGCTTCGATCGCTGCTTCGTCCAACATCTGAATCGACCGCAGCACCTTGACGTTGGTAACGTTGCCCGACTCGTCGACCACGATCTGCACGATTACTTTGCCTTCGATGCGCGCTCGCTTGGCGATCTCGGGATAGTCCGGTTCGACCCTGTTGACCAGTTCAGGCGGCGTAATGTCCGAGGTCAGAATCAGCGGTTCGTCGCTGACGCCCCCTTCCACGCCTCCTACGACGCCACCAGGAATACCGCCGACCACACCGCCTTCTACACCGCCCTCAACGCCACCCTCCACACCACCTTCGACACCGGTGTCGTCTCCGCCCTCGACCGCCTCCTGCACCTGCTCGGGGATGATCGTGGGCTGCACGACTTCCGTGGGTTGCACCGGTTCGGTCTTCGGTGTGCTCGCCTTCTTGGCGGCCGGTGGAGGGGGTGGCGGCGGAGGCGGTGGTGCGGACATCCCGATGAAACTCACCAACAAGTCGGGGTCTTGAACTGCTTCCACCACGAAGTACGACCCGCCGACCAGCGCGGCGATGACCACAATGTGGACCACTGCGGAACCTGCGGTTGCCTTCACCTGCTTCGCATCCAATTGGTTCTTGCGGCTCTCGAGCATCGTGTCGAACATGGCCTTGTCCTCGGTGGTGTGGCGCCCGCTCAGGCAGGCTTCGCAGCCTTCTTCTTGTCGCGGATCTCCACGGCTCGCTTCTTCAGATCCTCGGCCTTTTGGAACGCCTCATTGGCGCCCACAAGATCGCCAAGCGAATTGAGGACCTGGGAGCGTTCGCGCCACAGCAGGTTGTAATAGGCGATCGCTTCCATGTACTCCGGATCGAGCTTCAGCGCCTTATCCAAGGCTTCCATTCCTCTGGTAATCGCCAACTGCCGTTCTTCGATCGAAATCGTTCCATCTTTGTTGCCGCTGTACGAACGATTCCAGTAACGCTGTCCAACCGTGTACCAGCGCTCCTTGTTCTGAGGGTCGAGTTCGGCCAATTTTTCGTAGGCCTGCATTGCAGGCGTGAAGACCTTGCGCTTTTCGTAGTAAAGAACGGCGAGCTTCTCCAAGACCTTGATGTTGTTGGGCTCGGCCTTGAGCAGCGCCTCGTAGTAGTCGATCGCCTTGTCGTACTGTTCGGACGAATTGAGTACCGCCAGGTAGTAGTCGCGAACCTTTTCCATCGCCTCGGGACTGGGCGGCGTCATCTGCAGCATCGCCTCGAAACCTTTGGTTGCTTTCTCGGCGTACTCCTTGTCCATCGGGTGCGTTGACCCGGGGTGATAGAGCGCCGTGTAGGCCAACGCGATCTGGTAGTTTGCAATCCAGTTCTTGGGATCGAGCTTGAGGATCTTCTCGTAGGCGGTGATCGCTTCGAGATACTTCTGTTGATTGAAGAGACGATGACCCTCGTTGGTCGCCTTTCGGATTGTGAGCCCATCGCAACCCACGGTGAGCACGACCATCGCGACGAGCAGAATCAGAGTCAGTAACCGGCGATTCATTGGTGCTCCTCGAACGAATCTCGGCGGGATCGGTCCCCGCCACCCACCAGGCACAGCCGCTTCCCCGAGAGAGCCACCGACTCCGAGCTAAACGACCACTCAGGGAACGCCGCCATTCTGCCCCCAAATGGGCTCCCTGCGGGCAACCCGTCGAACAGAGTCGGGGAGAATAGTGAAGGGCATTTATGGACGCAACACGTGTTCGGCAGGTTCGGGTGCGGATCGAGTGCAGCAAGACCGACCCCAGTCAGCACTTTAGCGTTTGCCCATGCCGCCTGCGGCCCGACTCGCCACGCCGAGTGTCGCAAACCCTCCCGCGCGAGAGTGCTCGATGGGAAATAGGTATGACGTCCCCGAATTGCTTGACGCGCCCAGGGACCCTGCGTAGTCTTTGCGGTCTTCGGGCGGCTAGCTCAGCTGGCAGAGCACCTGCCTTACACGCAGGGGGTCACTGGTTCGAGCCCGGTGCCGCCCACCAGACGAATATGCGGGGGCGTGGTGCAGCTGGTTAGCACGCAAGCCTGTCAAGCTTGAGGTCGCGGGTTCGAGTCCCGTCGCTCCCGCCAACAGTTTTGCTGGACAAGCGCGGCCTTCCCGGCCGCGTTTCGGTTTGTGGGGTAGCCGATCAAGCCCCGAGTACCGACCTCAGCCATGAACCGATGTCCCTCACCTCTTCGGCGCAAACGCTGTGAGGCATCGGGTACTCGTGCCATTCCACGGGATGTCCAAGTGCCAAGAGCCGTTCGGCAGCGGCGCGGCCTCCGTCGACCGGCACCATCGGATCGTGCGAGCCATGTCCAATGAACAGCGGCACCCCTTGCGCGGCCGGGGTACGTTCGGCGAGCAGCGTCTCGGGCAGCACCATGTATCCCGACAGCGCCACGATCCCGGCCAGTGACTCGGACGTGCGTAAGCCAGAATGCAGCGCGATCGCCGCGCCTTGCGAGAAGCCGGCAAGCACGATCCGTTGCGACGCTACCCCACGCTGCCGTTCGCGTGCGATCAGTTGGTCGATGGCGCGGCCGGAGGCGCGAACCCCGGCCTCATCGTCGCGCCGCGCTTCGAGCGAGACGATGTCGTACCAGGCGCGCATCCGCATCCCACCATTGATGGTGACGGGCCGCTCGGGGGCATGAGGAAATATGAATCGCAGTTTCAGGCTTGGCGGCAAGCCCAGCTCGGGCACGATGGGAACGAAGTCGTAGCCATCGGCACCCAGGCCATGCAACCACACGATCGAGGCATCCGCGTCTTGCGGCCCCTTCTCCACAAACTCCAACAGTGTCGATCCGTTCACGAGGAGTGCTCCAGTCGCGGTTAGTCTACGCGGCATGGCGCGACCCGTCTGGAGAGCAGTGGCAATCGCCGGCGCAGCACTCGCACTGCTCGCGGTATCGGGCGGCGTGTACTTGTGGCACGCCTACTCGAGCACGTTGCCGCCGCGATCGGGTCGGTTCGATCTGCCCGGCCTCGCGGCACCGGTCACGATCGAATGGGACGCGCGCGGCGTGCCCAGCATCGAAGCGCAATCACTGAGTGACGCGTTGGCGGCAGAAGGATTCGTTCATGCACTCGATCGGCCGCTGCAACTCGAGCTGCGGCGCCGCGCCGTGCGTGGGCGACTGGCGGAGATGGCTGGCGACTCGTTGCTGTGGCTGGACGAAGAGTCATTGCGCTTGGGCTATCGACGACTGGCCGTGGCCGAGAGTGAGCGGTTGAGTCCCGCGATGCGCGATGTTTCCGGAGCCTACCTCGCCGGGATCGCCGCCGGTTTGAGGTTGGTGCACGAGTCACCGCCACCGGATTGCCGCGTCGCCGGTGCCACGCTCGAACCGTGGGAGACGGCCGACATCTTGGCGTTGGGGCGAATCTTCGCTGGAGAACTTTCCAACGCCGCGAGCGCGGAGCGCGATCGAATCGAGCAAATCGAGACGCTCGGCCTACCTGCCGCGACCTCGTTGTGGCCGGCGCTCACCGGCGCGGCACTGCCGCCAATTCCGAGCGGGACTTCAGACCTGCTCATGGCAGCCGCGTCTGCCTCACCGGAAGCACCCTCGTCCACCCCGTCCGCGCTGCGCTCGTCGTCGATGTCAAGCACCACAACACCTCGTGCCGGACTTCTGTATCGCGATCGACTTTCATCCGAGGCGAGCAACGCGTGGGCCGTCTCGGCGCAACGGTCGGCGACACAGCGTGCGTTGATGGTGGGGGACCCGCACCTGGGATACGAACTCCCCTCGATCTGGTACGAGGTGCGGTTGTCGTGGCCCGGCGGCAGCGTCGCAGGCGCATCGTTGGTCGGCGTGCCGGGCGTGATCATTGGGCACAACGCGACGCTGGCCTGGTCGTTCACGGCCGCTGGTTTCGATGACGCCGATCTGTTTCTGGTCGAAGTCGACGACGCGGAGAACCCCACCAAGTATCGCGAGGGGAACCTGTTTCGAGATTTCGAGATCGACGAACAATCGATTCCCGTCAGGGATGGAACGCCGCACACGTTGCGGATCGCGCGTGCCGGCACAGCGACCTATGTGGGAGCCAGTCCGTTCGCAGGCCGCGGTTATCTGTTGCGTTGGGCTGCGCTCGAGAACGACGGGCTCGCCGATTCGGTGGTGGCCCTGGCGACCGCGCGTGACGTGCGCGAAGGGGTCGATGCGGCGCGCAAGATGCCGGGGCCGGGGCTGAATTTTGTCGCTGCCGATTCGCGCGGCTCGATCGCCCACGCGTTGGTCGGGCGCGCGCCGCAACGGCGTGGCGACGATTGGGACGGGTTGATGCCGTTGCCGTGGCAAGGCGCGCAGAGCTGGAACGGATTCGTGCCGGTCGAGGCGATGCCGACGCTGATCGACCCACCCGAAGGAATCGTGGTTTCTGCCAATGAGCCGGGGCTCGCCGCAACGCCGCGCGACCCGTCGCAAGTCGCGTTGCGCGGTGATTACTTCGAGAACTGGCGTGCCGATCGAATCCGCGCGCTCTTGAACAGCGGTACCAAGCTGGATGCCGCATCGATGGAACGAATGCTGGCCGATACGTACTCGCTCTTGGGAGAGCAACTGCGGCAGGCGGTCGCGACGTGTGCACCGACACCGAACGCCGCGGCGCGCGCGTACTTGGGTTGGAACGGTCAGATTTCGGGACGTGGTGCGTTGTTGCACGCCGGCCTGCTCGAAGCGCTCTCGCGGCGCGGGCGCGACACCACCAAACTCGGCAAGACCGGGTTGGACCTCGCCTCGTACGCAACCACATGGCTCAACATGCTCGCGGCGCAGGAGCAAGACGCAGCGTTGGCACCATGGTTCGATGACCCGGCGACCAGCGCGGTGGAATCACCGTGCGCCTGGTTGCAAAGCGCGCTGGACGAGTCGTACGAAGCGTTGGGTGAGCAGCGTGATGACGCTTGGGAACGACACCACGTGCTGGCTCTTACCTCCCCTGTGGGAATCGGTCCGTTGGCGCGTTGGTTCAATGCGCCGATGCTCGCCGTGCCGGGCGATCGCGACACCGTATTCGTGACCGCCTATCGCCGCCCGCGCGAGGCGTATCGCGGACAACTTCTGCGAGCGATTCACGGGTCGTCGTATCGCTACGTGGCAACTTGGGATGAGTCCAACAACGTGCGTTCGCGATCGATCATTCCGGGTGGGCAGGCGGGGCATCCAGCCTCGCCTCACGCCTTCGATCAACTCGCCGCCTATGCGCGCACGCAGTTATATCCGCTGATCCCTGCGCCGGTGCGCGAGGGGCAGAGCATTCATTTGCAGCCGCCCGCTCACGCTCGGTGACCGACAACCGAATGCTCGAGCCTGAGCCGGAGCTTGGGGGCTAACGCCGATAAACGTGGTTGGCCGACGCTTGCGCCGTCGGCATGATCACCAACTCGTCGATGTTGACGTGCGCCGGTCGGGTCACAACCCACAGCACGGCATCGGCTACATCGTCGGCAGTCAATGCATCGATCCCGACATACGGTGTCTTGGCTCGCTCGGCATCGCCCCCGAACCGGACCACACTGAACTCGGTTTCGGCCAGTCCGGGTGCAACATTGCTCACGCGCACGTTGCTTTTCATCAGGTCGATGCGCATCCCGCGCGTCAGCGTCGCGACCGCAGCCTTGGTGGCGCTATAGACGTTCCCACCTGGGTACGGATCGCGGCCGGCCACCGATCCGATCTGTACGATCTGTCCGCCGCCACGTTCGATCATGCCGGGCAACGCGAACCGCGTGACGTTGAGCAGTCCGGTCAGATTGGTTTCGATCATCCGGTCCCAGTTCTCGAACACACCGTCTTGGATCGTCTCCAGCCCGGCTGCCAATCCAGCGTTGTTGACCAAGATATCGACGGCTCCCCAGCCGGCGCTCTCGAGCTTCGCGAAGGCATCGCGTACGTCGTCGCGATCGCGTACGTCCATGGCAAGAGCGGCGCACGACTCGCTGCCGTATTGAGCCGCCAACTCATCGCGCAATGCCTGCAGGCGCGGCTCGCGACGCGCCGCGGCAATCACGCGCGCGCCGTGTGCCGCGAGCGTGCGGGCGATCGCCAAACCGAATCCCGAGCTGGCGCCGGTGACGAGTGCGAGCTTGCCTTCGAGCGATGTCATGGGGGCGATCTCCTCTGTCGTGCGCCGCACGATACACGATCGGCTGTCAGCGCTCGATTCGCATTGCGCACGCAAGGCCCAGTGAGGCCAATACGGCAGCACCAACGTACGGCCAGGTTTGCAGATTCCAGCCGGCAAGTTGACCCGCAAAGAGCAATCCAATCACGCTTCCCAAACCGCCGGTCGCCACCGACAACCAGGCCTGCCCGCTGTTGCGTCGCGCACCTGGTGTCAGCGATCCCACGAGTTGCACCGAAGCAACATGCACCAACCCGAAGGAGGCGGCATGCAACGCTTGTCCCGCCACGATCCAGATTAGCGCGGGTTGAGACGCGTACAGCAACCAACGCGCACACGACAACAGCAGCGCCCAGCGCAACGCGGTTGCGAGCCGCATCCTGGCAAGCAGTGCTGGCGCCGCAGCCATCAACGCAATCTCGGCGATCACACCCCAGGCCCAGAGCAAACCGGTCGCGATCTGATCGACACCACGCGCGTTCATCTGCAGCGTGAACAGCGCGTAGTAAGGACCGTTGCTCGCGGCGCCCAGCCCGGCCGCCAACAGCACCGGTGTCAACGCACGCCACGGGAGCAACGCCGCGTCTGCTTCGCGCGTATCTGCTTGCTGAAGATCGCGAGCCGTGGCTAGCGGCAACGCAATCGCGAGTGCGGCAATCGCCAACCAGCATCCAGCGACCAGAATCGGAACCCACTGCAACCCACCATCTCGAAACAGCGGTGCGCCGCCGGCAGCGGTGAGGATGAAGCCGATCGAACCCCACAGACGAACTCGCCCATACGCATCGGAGCGTTCACCGAGATGGGCCAGTGTGGCTGCCTCGGCCATCGGCAACACCGGGACCACTGCAATCGCGTGGATCACCAGCGCGGCAACGATCGCTGCGCGGTTGTCCAGCAGCGCAGTCGAGGCCACCGCCAGCGCCGCGATGCCGGCAACCATCACCAACAATCGCCGCGGGTCGTGCGTCCGATCGGCCAATCTTCCATACACCGGAGCCAGCACGATTCGTGCGCAGGCACCGATCGCCAGCGTGCTGCCGATGGCGCCGGCCGAAAAACCGCGTTCGGCCAATAGCGGCGGCATCCAAGGTACGAAGGCACCGAGGGCCGCGAAAAAAAGTGCGTACAAAAGCGACAGAACGATCAACACTCCGCCTGTGGATGGCGCCTGCTGAGAGGGTGTGGGATCTTAGCCCGCGGCTCGCGCGGGGCGCTTGGTCTCGCACCAGAAACGGTGCGAGGCGGGCATTTCCAAGCCCCTGGAACCGCCGCTAAACGCGACCTAGATTCCGAGGCAAAGGAGCCTACCGAAGCAATGCCCACGCCGCGCGCCATCGACTTGCTCGCCGACCTGCTCTCGCAGCCGGAAGGGGCGTGGAGTCTGGCCGACGGAGCGTTGGCGGTGGCACATGTCGAGACACCGGACTGCGATGTGGAGATGGCCCGCTCCCAACTCGAAGCGCTGGGCAAGGCGGCTCGCAATCAACTCGGCGATGCAACCCATCCGCGATTCGCAGCCGCCGCGGTGTCGCGCGTGCTGTTCTTGGAGAAGGGTTACCGCGGATGCACCGACGCGGAAGAAGCGCCCGACATGGCGATGCTCGATGTGATGCTTCGCACGCGGGTCGGAACGCCCAATTTGCTGTCGATCTTGTTTGTGGAGACGGCGCGGCGGGCCGGCTTGCGCTTCAGCGGCGTCTCACTGCCGGGCCGGTACCTGCTGCGACAAGACCACGGCGATCAGTTCTTCCTGTTCGATCCGCAAGCCGGCGGCAAACCGGTCTCGATCGAGCAGTGCAAGGAACTGGTTTCATCCGCAACCGGGCGGCGGATCGAGTTTCGCGAAGCGTTCCTGCGCCCACTGACCAACGCACAGATGCTGGCGCGTTTGGTGGCGCATCTGAAATCGATCTATTGGCGCGCCGGTGCCCATGAACGTGCGCTGCTGACGGTGCGCATGCTGCTCACGATCCGCCCCGACGATCCGCGTGAGATTCGCGATCAGGGGCGCCTCTATTACTTGATGGGGCGTTTGCCGGAAGCGATCTCGGCTTTCGAAAGCTACCTGCACCACAACCCGCGCGGCGAGGATGCCGAAGCGGTGCGAGTGCTCCTACTCGAGGCGCGTGCTAGCCTCGGGCCATGAGTCAGGAAAACTCGCGACGCACCATTACGCTCGATCCGCGACCCGGTTTCTCCGCTTATCACCTGATGACATCGTTGGTCGTTCCACGACCGATCGCCTGGATCAGCACTCGTTCAGCCGCGGGCGACGAGAATCTCGCGCCGTTTTCGTTCTTCCAGGCCGTCAGCGAGGCACCACCGGTGGTGATGATCTCGATCGGCACGCACAAAGCAAAGCTACCCGAGCCGAAAGACACGCTCTCGAACATCGAGGCCACCGGCGCGTTTGTCGTGAATCTGGTTCCCGATGAGCTGACCGAGGTGATGGTTCGATCGGCCGCCGAGTTTCCGGCAGGACACAGTGAGTTCGCCGCCCTGGGGTTGCATTCGTTTCCGGGTGAGCGTGTGAATGCGCCGTGCTTGTTGGAATCGCCGGTCAACATCGAATGCGTGCTGCACAGCAAGCAGCAGATCGGCGGCGCGATGGTGGTGTTTGGCGAGGTCGTGCTAGTGCACGCGCTCGACCGTGTGCTGAGTGAGCGCGGGCTGGTCGATGCAGAAAAGCTGCGAGCCGTCGCACGACTCGGCGAAAGCTGGTATCAGCCGTACGTTGGACGGCGACGGGTCGATCGACCGTAGCGCCGTTCGACCACATACCGCTCGCAAGGCAACTCGCAACCTCGATGCGCGAACGAAAGAGCACCGAAACTAGAGCGAGAGCGGTGCCACCGTGGGGCAATTGACGCAAGTCGTCACCGGCTCGACGTACTGCGTGAGGCACCGCGGGCAGTACACGACGCACCCCTCATACTCTTTCGCCGGCGGACGAAGTAACGCATCCACATCCAACTCCCAGGCCTCGAAAAGTCGGCGCAGCGGCGGCTCGACCGAGCGTTGACGCGCGTCGACGAGAGCGCGTCGCGCCGGATCGATGGCGGCGTGTCGTGCACCGACCGCCAGCGCAACCGCGATCGCGTGTTCCTGTTGGAAGAGCGGCAACGAGAGTGCGTCGGCGGCCCGCACTGCGGCCGGCGGCGATGCGGCCAAGCGCGCTGCGAGTCCCCAACGAGCGGCGCGTGCCTGCGGATAAAGAATGCGATGCGCGCGCCATGCCAGCACCAACGTCAAGACCTGTGCAATGGCAAGCATCGCCAGCAGCGCCGGCCAGCAGGCTGCCAAGCCAAACCACGCAACCAATGCAGGGAACACTCCGAACAACACCAACCACTCGAGTGCGCAGGCAACGCGCAGCGGTCCAAGCACGAGGCGCGCGCGCGTTACCTCCTCACGCAACAACTGCGGCCCGCGCGCGACATTGGCGCTGACCTCGGCATCGACGCCGCCACACAAGAACGCTTCGCCGCGCCAAAGCCACGGCACGAGCAGTGCGAAGCCTCCATGTTGATTGCCCACTAGGTCGGCACCGTCGACCAACCGATCCCGCCCACGCCACCAGCGAAAGACGAGCTGCCGGCCGCTCTTGACCCAAACCAGGCTCTCCACCAACAACAGCACTACCAGCACCGCATACAGCGGTGCGATCTCGCGCATCGGCTAACCGATCGGCTCGGAGGAAACAGGCGGCGCTGGTGGCAACGGCGGTGGTGGTGTGTTGTCGTTGGCAGAGTCATCCCGCCGACGAAGGCCGGTGATGAATCGGCGCAACGCTCCCAGCGACCCGACAGCAGCGATCGCGATCCATTTCCAGCCGATCAGAATCAACTTCCAGAACTTCCCGAGTAACCCAAGTTTGGCCGCTACGGCTCCGGCACCACCCACCATCAGCGCTCCCAAGCCGAAGGCCGCAACCTTGTCCCCCTTCGACCACTCGCGATAGCGATGCCCTGCGGTGTAGTCGAAGCTGCCGAGTGTCGATTCGAATTCAGGGAGCGCGGCGTTCAAGTTGGTTGGGTCGATGACCAGATCGACATTCATGACACCGCGTCGACCCAGAAGCCGCGTCGACCAATTCACCGATTCGCCGCCACGGCTGCCGCGGATGCGTGTGGCCCACGTGAGATTGTTCGTCTTGACGTCGTAAAACGGCGGCTTTTCCCAGCCGACGAGTTCGAGCGTGTCCCAACCTTGCTGCTTGCGATACTCGTTGCCTGAAACGAGCCCCTCGCGCAGTGTCGCCAGCGTGCCGTCGGCGTTGAGCTCGTCCCGTTCATCGTCTTTGACATAACCCACATCATCGAATTCGAAGATGACGAAGTATCGCGGGCCGCCGGTGTCGCGCGCCGCCAACAGCATTCCGAGTTCTTTGCCGCTGGACGGATTTTGGGAGAGCTTGAGAAACGTTCGCGTTCCTTCACCGTCAGCGAAGACGAATCCTTCAGGGACGTTGATCGTTGCCATCTCGCCGAGCTTTCCGACGCTCGGTCCGGAGGTCCAGGCAATCGACGACAGGCCGCTGTCGGCCGATTGATTCGCCGGTTCTTCCTGTGCGAACGACATTCCAAATGCCAGCACGATGAGTACGAAGATCGAGGCGACGCGTCGCATATGGTTCCCCCTTTTCAGATCGGATTCGACGAAGAGTATCAGGCAACGAGGTCAAGCAATGACGGCTCCCGGTTTGACGGCGAGCACCGCGACATCGCTGCCCAGCGCTTGCTGCAACTGTTCCGGCGTACCGGACAACAGCGGGAACGTACTGCAATGGCCAGGAATCACGTTCCTGACCTTGAGCATCCTGGCTGCGCGCGCCGCTGCGGGCGGATCCATCGTGAAAAACCCGCCGATCGGCAGGATCGCCGTGTGCGGTTGGTACATCTCGCCGAATAGCTGCATGTCCATGAAGACCGCCGTATCGCCCGACGCGTAGATCGTGGGGGTGCCTGCAAATCGCAGGATGTAGCCGACCGGCTCACCCATGTAGACCAGCCTGCCGCTCCCGTCGTCGATCCCAGAAGAATGCTCGGCGCGCACCATGGTCAAGGAAAAGCCGGGAATGACTTCGGTGCTGCCTCCCTTGTTCATGCCGACCAGTTGTGCGCCGTCGACGCCCTGTTTGGTCAACCATGTACAGATGTCGTAGATGCAAACCACTTTGGCCCGGTGCTGCTTGGCAAGCCGCACGACATCGCCAACGTGATCGCTATGGCCGTGTGTCACGAGAATCACGTCGACACGACGAGGGTTTTTGTCCGCGAAACTGCAGCTCGGATTTCCCTCCAACCAAGGGTCGAGCAGCACCACCTCACCGCCGGGCATCAGAAACTCGAAAGTACCGTGACCGATCCATCGGACCTGTGTGGATCCACCGAGCGACATAGACCCTCCAACTGACGAGAAGGCGCCCCCCCGCGTGTTTTTCGCCGGATGCGGGTGGGCACGATTGCGGGTAACCTCTCGCCCCGCAAACAACTAGTTAGCCGCCGTCCGGAGGGCTCTGTCAAAGGGCCGGCCGGGGCAGGGATGGATAGTCGATGAAGATCCTGGTCTGTATCAAGCAGGTCCCGGACAAGGACTCGAAGCTCGCGCTCGACGCCTCACGCACTGGGATCGTAGAAACCGATCTGAATTGGGAGATCAACGAGTCCGACGACTATGCGGTCGAGACGGCGCTGCGGATCAAAGAGTCGCGCAGCGAGCCGACCGAGGTGGTGGTCTGCACACTCGGACCGGAGCGCGCGCGCAAAGCGATCAACACGGCGCTCGCGAAAGGTGCCGACCGCGGGATCCACTTGGTCGAGCCCGATTTTCAAGTCGCCGATCCGCTGGCGGTAGCGCACACATTGGCGGCGGTTGCGAAGTCGGAAGAGTTTCAGTTGGTTTTGTGTGGCACTCGATCCGATGACTCGGGCTACGGCGAGACACCGATTCTGTTGGCCGGGTTGCTCGATTGGCCTGCAGTGTTCCTGACCATGGGTGTCGAACTCGACGGCACCGGAATCAAAGTGGTTCGCGAGTTGGAAGCGGCTCGCCAAGAGCTGTCGCATGTAACGCTGCCGGCGGTGCTTTCGATCCAGAGCGGGATCTCCGAAGTTCGCTACACCTCGCTCAAGGGAATCATGGCCGCCAAGAAGAAACCTGTATCTCAACCAACATTGCGCGAGTTGGGATTGTCGCTCGAACAGGTCGGAAGAAACGGCAGCCGCTTGCAGGTGCTAGAGCTGTCACCTCCGGTCAAGAAGAGTCAGTGCGAGATCATCGGCGGAAATGCCGAGACGGCGGCGCGCAGTCTGGTCGACAAATTGCGGCGTGAAGCCAAGGTGCTGTGAAGCGGAGAGATCGACGATGAGCAACGACATCTTGGTTGTGATCGAACACGAAGACGGCAAGATCCGCCGCGGCAGCTTCGAGGCCCTGGGCGCTGCGCGCCAATTGGCGGCCAAGACCGGCGGCCGTACGGTCGCGGCGCTATTGGGTGAAGGCGTCGATGCCTTGGCCGGCGAGGTTGCACAGCGCGGTGCCGATGTGGTTCACCAACTCGAGCACGCGCAGTTGGCGGCGTTCACACCGGACGCCTACAAGCAGACGCTCGCGAGCGTGATAAGTAGCCTTCAACCCGATTGGGTCTTGATGAGCCATACGTATCAGGCACAGGACATGCTCCCGCTGGTGGCGGCAAGCTTCAATGCTCCCGTGATCTCCGACTGCGTCGCGATCGAACTGGAGGGGCCGAAGCCGGTGTTCTTGCGCCAGCCCTACGATGCCAAGCTGGTAGCGCGCACGGTTGACAATGGACCGGCGCCACACTTCGCGACACTGCAGTCGGGCGCGTTTACCGTCGACGGGCTGCCGGCCGCTCATAACGGAAGCGTCGAAAAGCAGAGCGCGGCGATCGATGCGGCGAAGTTGCGCCGAAAGGTTAGCGAGATTCGCGCGGCCGGAACAAAAACCGTCGATCTCTCCAGTGCCGGTGTGATCGTGGCCGGCGGCCGCGGTCTGGGCAGCAAGGAAAAATTCCACGCGCTGGTCTTCGGCTTGGCCAACACGCTCGGAGCCGCGGTCGGTGCGTCGCGCCCGGTGGTCGATAGTGAGTGGTTGCCCCACGAGCATCAGATCGGTTCCTCTGGCCAGGTGGTGGCGCCGCGTCTGTATGTCGCGCTGGGAATCTCCGGCGCGATTCAACACTGCGTCGGCATGCGAGGCGCGGGAACCGTGGTCGCCATCAACAAGGATCCACAAGCACCGATCTTCAATGAAGCGACCTATGGCATCGTGGGCGATCTCAACGAGCTCGTTCCCGCCCTGATCAAGGCGGTCGAGGAGGCCAAGGGCGCATGATCCGATCGATTTCGCCGCAAGACCTGGAAACTCTGGTGCGCGCCGGGCTCACCGACCCCGAAGTCCCGGGCGGTACGGTGCGACTGTTCGATATGCGGGCCGCCGACGCATTTCTAACCGCGCACATCCCGGGTTCGCGCCACACTCCTCACTCGCAAGCGGAGCGTTGGATTCCGCAGCGGGCCTCGACTGGAGAGTTGGTGATTTTGATCGACGACGACGGTGCGACCGAAGGCCTCGCGAGGGAGACGGCGGCGGAGTTGGCTCACCGCTGGTTTCGGCGCGTGCGTTTCATTGCAGGCGGGTTTGCTGCCTACCGCGCCGCCGGATTTGCGGTTGAGTCGGGCGGCTCGGCGGGATCTTCGGCCGATTCACACGAAGGAGCGACTGCAGAAAAGCATCACTCCACGCGCGTCGATTGGGCGACCACCGAAGCCGTGAACCGGCCACGCATCGTCTAGCGTATCGCTAGCGCTGAGGCGAGTTCAGCAGCTGAGGTGCGGACGCCCAACGATGACGTAGCTTGCCTGCCACCACATTGATGGGGTGACTGCGGTCCAAGAACGTGAACACCGGCGACCTTCGTTCGCCGAGCTGTTTGAACAGCCCATTGACGACCAGATGGTCCGGGTCGATCGCACGTGCGGTGTCGATCGCTTCGATCGCCAGGTCTTTGCGATTCGCTTTCAGATAAACGCGTGCGAGATTGACGTACAACTCGACGTCGAGCGTGCCATCCGAGATCGCCTCTTCGCACAACTTGCGGCCGCGCACGATGTCGCCACGCCCCAGAGCGACTGCCAAACCGAAGTACGAGCGCAGCGGGCGCGCGTAGGCACTGGAGGCCGGTTCGTTGATCGAGTAGGCCATTGCCTGCTCGAGCGGTTCGAGTGCTTGGGTATAGCGTCCGTTCCGCGCTAACTCGACGCCAACATTGAACCAACGCTCGGTCGCGCTTTGCGGACCGGGGGGCCGCGAGGACATGGGAGGTCTTTGGCTCATCGCTGAGAGAATCTTGGCTCTCGTGGTGCACTCGGCAAGCTGGCAAGCACGGCCTTGTAAGCCCGCTAGGAACGCGGGATTCCGGCGGTGAGGCGATCAACCTCGTCGGCCGCGGCGTCGACTCGCTGATGGTCGTGCCCTTCGAAGCTCAAGACCACCGTGCGCCCCACCGGATAGGAGCCGATCTGAACATCGCGATAGCTAGCGCTCACACGATCGAGCAGCGGTACCAAACTCGGTTCGTCCGAAACCAAGCTCAGCAGCCGGCGGTGAAACGGCGCTTGTCGAAATCGCTGCGACAGTGCGGCGAACTTGCGCTGCAGAATTTCGGGGATTCCCGGAAAGATATAGACATTGCAGACGCGCACCGTGGGCCAACTGTGACCGGTCTCGTCGTACTCCAAGACGGCGCCTTCGGGCACCAACGCCATTCGAAGGTGAGCTTCCGTGACTGCGTCACCAAAGTGGCTGCGCAGTCGCGCTGCCAACTCGGGACTCTCGGTGATCGGCATGTCGAACGCGCGCGCGACACCGGCGATGGTGATGTCGTCGTGGGTCGGTCCGATACCACCGGTGGTGAAGACCCAATCGTAAGAGGCCGAAAAACTGCGCAGTTCGTGAGCTAACTCTTCGATATCGTCGCGCACCACACTCGCGCGGCGCACCGACACGCCAAGCTGCCACAACTCGCGGGCCAGAAACCCCAAGTTGCAGTCCTGGACTCGCCCGCTGAGCAGTTCGTTGCCGATCAATACGATGGCTGCCGTTGCGCTCATGGCTCCCTGCAGCAGGTGTGGTCGTAACGCAAGAAACGAAAAAAGGCGTGCAGGCTGGAAGGCCGGCACGCCCCGAGTATCGCCGAAACTCGCTCGCCCGCGTGCCGTTGCACTCGCGCGACGGGCAACATCTTAGACCGTGAAATCGTGCGCGCGAACGGTCTTGCGACCATTCGCGGTGGCGCGACGGGCAGCCTGTTCGACATACCAATGACAAATGTCGTTCAGCGCCTCGGCCGCATCGGAGGCTACGTTGACATCGTGGCTGCGGAGTGCAGCCCTCACCTTGCTCACCACGACGAGCGCTTCTTTGGTGTTCGCTTGCTTGCCACTCATCGCGGCCCCTTTCGAGGCCTTCTCTTGCTTTGCCATGGACTCCGGATCCTCCGTGTGTGTTGGCTTCTGCACACCGTAGTGTCTCGATGCGTGCTCGACAGCGGCGGTATTGGTATCACCGCGATCGTTCGCCTTCAAGCGTGGCTCACCTCATTTCTCTGTTTTCCGGCCCGTATGCGCGGGCCGATCGATGTTGGTCGCCGCGGACCGCGCAGGGCAGGAGTTCAAGACGGAAGTGGCCGATACGATGTTCCGCGCTACGATGTCGCGCCGCCATGAAAGAGACACAGACCAAGCACCCGGGTCGAACGATCTGGGGACTCGCGCCGAGCACTCTCTTGCTGCTCGCACTGCTGGCTGTCGCGCCGTATCTGCTACTCCCTGCCAAACCGTTCATCGCCGATTCGTTCCGCGCGATTGCCGACAATCCGGCGGTTCAGCATGGTCCGTTGCTGAAGGTGTTTGCGGTCGATTTCTGGGGCACCTCGCTCGATCATCCGGCGTCGACCGGATCGTATCGTCCGCTCGTCAGCCTGAGCTACGCGCTGCAGGCTCGGATTTTCGGCAACACGCCGCAAGTCTTCCATCTCGTCGACATGCTGCTCCATGCACTCGGAACGGTGCTGGTCGGCGCCATGATCGCGACGTGGAAGCCCGGCAGCCGCTGGGTCGTTCCATCTGCGGCGCTGTTCGCGATGCATCCGGCGTTGAGCGAAGCGGTCGCCTCGTTGGTGGGTCGTGCCGACCTGATGGCGTCTGTGGCATTGCTTGCCGCGCTGGTGCTGCACTTGCGCTCGGCACTCTGCGTCGATGAGCCGCAACGCGCACGCTGGATCATTGGGCTCGTAGCCGCTGCGATGCTCTGCAAGGAGTACGCGGTCGCGTTCCCGTTCGTGATCGTCGGATTCGATCTGGCGATGAGCGCCAGCGGCCGCGTCACCACCGCACATCGCCACGCGCGCACGCGCACATGGCTCGGTTTGTTCGCTGTGCTGGCCGGCTATCTGGCGCTGCGCCTAGTTCTCACCGGCAGCCTGGGCGGAGTGCCGATGCTCGCGGTTGGTGATCAGCCGTTGTTCGATCAGCCGTTGAGCGTTCGAATCGGCACTGGTCTGTCGACCTATCTCACCGCAGCGCGTCTCGTCGTTTGGCCGTGGCCACTGAACTACTTCTACAGCGTCGGCGCGTTGCCGTTGTCGCAAGGTTTGTTCGACCCGCGCACCGTGCTTGGAGTCTTGCTGATCGCTGCGCTTGCGGTCTGGAGCGTGTGGAAGGCACACACCCGTCGCGATCCATGGCCGGCAATCGGCTCGCTGCTTTTCGTACTGACGTTGGCGCCAGCGCTCAACTTGGTCAGCATCGCGGGAGTGCTGTTTGGCGAGCGGTTTCTGTATGCGCCGGTCGCTGGCGCCGTATTGGTTTTGGCCTCGCGTCTGGAAGCTTGGCCGGCGCGTCTTCACGACTACGCACGGTATGCGGTCTTTGCACTCGTATTCGTCTTCGGTATTTCCACGATGCTCCGCGTCGACGACTGGCGCTCCACCGAGAGCCTGGCCAGAAGCGCGTTGGTCCACTACCCGACCTCCGCTCAGGCCTTGGTCGAGTTGGGATTGGCTGTCGGCGCCAGTGGACTCGAGGTCGAGCAACAGGCCCGAGAGGCAGCTCTCAAAGGCGATGCGGCTCGCGAGCAGACGCTGTTGGAGGATTCCCACAAGCGGACGCTGGAGGCCAAGGATGTCTTCGAGCGCGCGCTCGCGGTCGAGCCGCGCCGCGCCTTCGTCTGGAAAAACTACGGTGTGGCGCTGGAACAATGGGCCGAGTTTCCCGGCATCGCGCCTGACGAACGCGCAAAGCGCTTCAAGCAGGCGGCCGATGCCTGGCGCAAGGCGCTCGAGTTATCGCCGCAGGACCTGGCGCCGCTTTGGTTCGGGTTAGGGCGCACGGAGCTGGGATCACGGCGCTTCGAAGCTGCCGTCCGCTCTCTGACGAGGGCGGCAGAGCTGGCGCCGCAGGATGACCGCATCGGGCTCGTACTTGCCAACGCGCTGATGAAATTGGCCCAGGTGCGGATGCAGGAAGGGAATGTTGCGGACGCGGCTCAGCAGGCAAAACGTGCGATTGAGGTGGCCAAACTGCCGTCTGAAGGGTATTTCCTGGGGGGCTTGATTTTGGCGAGTGCGAATCAACGCGCCGAGGCGGACAACGCGTTCGCGCTGGCGCTGCAGTCCGACCCTGAGTTGCTCAACAAGCTTCAATCGCAGGCGGTTGGTTTGAGTCAGAACAACCAGCACGCCGCGGCAGCGGAGGTATTTCAACAAATGTTGTTGGCCCGGCCCGCAAGTGTCTCGACCATGCTCAACTTGGGTCGTGAGTTGTTTTTGGCCGGACGACCGGCTGAAGCGGTGAAATACCTCAAGGCTGGAGTGGATCGCAGTCCCGACAATCTTCCAGCGCGACAGCTTCTCAGCGAAGCGATGCGCGTAACAATGGCGGCTCGACCCTGAGGCAAGAGACGAGCTGAACACCACGGAGAGATCATGAACAGGAAGCTTGGAATCGCGACACCCTTGATGCTCTTGCTAGCCGTCTCGACGCTGCATGCCGAGGAGGCAAAGCGTCGTACCAACGCCGGAGAAGAAGATCAGCAGATCAAGCCGCAACTACACCTCAACGACCTGAGCGGCGCGCCGGCAGTGAAGTTCGCAGCGCGAACACAACCGGTCTCGCCCGAAGCGCTCAAGCGGATGATCCCCAACAAGCTCGATCGGTTCTCGCGCTCTCAGATCGAAGCGCGGCTAATGCCGATCGGCCCGGCCTCGATGAGCGACGTCACAGCCGACTTCGCGAGCAGCGATGGCCGCGCCTTCAGTCTGCGACTGATCGATTCGGCCGGCTTTCCCCAACAGGGCGATCCGTTCATGGAGATCCCGGCGATCGGATTCTCGGAGCGCGGCGATGCCTATGACAAGAAGGGTCTGGAGGTTCGAGGCTTCGCGGCGGTACTCGTCAACACAGGTGATCGTGGCGTGCTGCAAGTTCGCGTCAGCCCGCGGCTGAGATTGATTGCGATGGGCGACCGCGTGAGTGGAGAAGCGCTGGCCGAGCTAGCGCGGCAGATCGATCTTCCGCAAATCGCGGCACTCGCTCCGGTTGCCGCGCCGACGATTCCAGAGGCCGACCGGCCGCCGGTGGTTGCGAAAGAAGCCGACCCGAAGAATCCGTGACGAGCTGAAACGCACGCGCTACGCGGTCGTCAACACACCAGCTGCGAGCCGAACGCGCTGCCTGACGACGTCGAGTGCCGCCACGCGATACCCCTCGGTGAGCGTCGGGAAGTTGAAGATGTTGTCGACGAAGGCATCGACTTCGAATCCAGCCAAGAGCGCCATCTGACCGACAGAGATGAGGTCGGCGGCGCCTTCCCCGACGATGTGCACGCCCAGCAATCGGCGGCCCACGGGATCGGTAATCAGCTTTAGAAATCCGTCTTCGATCCCTGCGATCTGTCCGCGCGCAACCTCGCAGAAGGGCGCGCGGCCGATCAACACGTCGCCGAAGCGTTGCCGTGCATCGGCCTCGCTCAATCCGACGCTGGAGATCTCGGGGATGGTGTAGATCCCGATCGGGATCATTTCAGGCGAGTTCCCCAGCGGCAGCCCCAGAGCGTGGCAGATGGCGCGTCGCCCCTGCTCCATAGAACTGGCGGCCAGCGCCGGCGGCCCGATCACATCTCCCGCCGCGTAAATATGCTGCGCCGAGGTGCGGAGATTCTCGTCGACCTCGATATGCCCTCGCGGTGTGGTCCTTACGCCGGCAACGTCCAATCGCAGATCTTGGACATTCGCCAGGCGTCCCAGTGCAACGAACAGCTTCTCGCTGGTCACGGCGCTTCCATCGTCGAAGCGCACCGTTACCGTTGCGACACCGTCGGGCTCGACGCTCTTGTACTTTCGATTGCCAAGGAACGTTCCGCCCGAGGCTGCAAACGAATCGGCGAATCGCCCCGACAACTCGGGATCGATGAACGCCAGCGGCCGCGACGCGCTGTCGGCGATAGTGACCTTCACGCCGAGCGTGGCGAAGATCGACGCATACTCGCAGGCGATCACTCCGGAACCGAGCACCGTCAGTGACTCCGGCAGGTAGTTCAACGAAAGAATCGAGTCGCTATCCAGCACTTGGGTGTGATCGACCGGTATCCCGTCGGGTGTGCGCGGACGCGAGCCGGTCGCGATCACCACCAGGTCGCTGCGCAGGTGCAAACACCGGCCGCCGGCCTGCACGATCTCGATCGTGCGTGGATCGATGAACCGGCCGCGACCATGAAACAGCGTCACGCCATTGCGCCCGAGTTGATCGCGGCTGGTTGCTTGGTGAGCGCTCACCACCTGGTCGAGGCGTTTCATCAGGCTCTGGATCTTCAACTCTTCGCGGGCTTCGACCTGATAACAGCCGGCCGATCGTCGCTTGAACGCCAACAGTGCCAGTGCCGCCTCACGCAACGTTTTGGAAGGGATTGTGCCGTACTGCACGCAAGCGCCGCCCGCGTGAGTCTGCATTTCGACGATCGCAACCTGTCGTCCCTGTTTGGCAGCTTGAATGGCCGCCTTCTGACCGGCGGGGCCGGTGCCCAGCACCACTACCTGAAACTCATGAGTCTGGCTCAACATGGTTCAGCTCAGGTCGTGAACGAGGCTGTCGATCGCATCGCAGTGAACCAATAGCATGTCGACATCCTCGGGGTAGAGATTCAGCGGGGCGATCATCGTGTGAACTCGAATCTGAGGTTCACTCCATTGACCGCGACCCAGTGCAAACTGCGACAGTGCGGCACCGAGGTTCGTCATCATCGCGCCATCGTTGGGTTCGGGCGCGGCTTCAGGGTTCTCGTGCCACAGCACGGAGGTTTGCAACGTACTCGATAGCCCCCATTGCTGAATCAGTTTTGCGCCGGTTCGGGTGTGAAACTCTTGGAGAATCGTCGAGTTCAGCTTCGGCTCGATCAAGACCCCTGATTGCTTCTCGATCTTGCAGAGTAGTTGCAGCAGCACCGGCCGCCCGACCGCGTGGAACAGGCCGCATAGATACGCTTCCTCGACGTTGCGACGCCGCATTCGGGCGATCTCGGCTGTCAGGAATGCTGCTCCGAGTGCTTCACGAAACAGCGCACGAACCTCGAGCATTCGCCCCGGTACGAAGAACACGGAACCCTGACAGGCAACCTGCAGTGAAATCTGACGGATCCGGTCCATCCCCAACCGTGCGACAGCCTGTTGCAACGAAACGATCGGTGTACCCGTGTTGAAGAGCGCCGAGTTGGCCATGCGCAGCACGTGTGCCGCCATCGACTGATCGCGTGTCACCAGCGCGGCGAGCTTGCGAACATCGATGGTCTCGTCGCGCGTCGCGTTGACGACTCGCTCGGCCGCTTCAGGGAGCACGGGCAATTCGAGATCCCCGCTCTCGAGTCGGGCATCGAAGATGCGCCTCAACTCTTCGAGACTGTGCGGGGCCGATGTCGCTTGCGCAGACACAGTGTGTCACTACCTCCGACAGGCAAGATGGCGTCGTCAAACCGAGATAGTCCACCGGTTTTCAATGGTTTTTGGTGAACAGGCCTGCTAGCGACGTCGCAATCCCCCGAGTCCTGGGCGCAGCAGCGGCCGTGCGCGGCGCTCGAACCACGACATCAACTCCACTCTCTGCTCGCGAGTCAGCGCCTGCGCCACGGCCGCGCGCGTCTTTGTCTCTTCTCGGAACACAGCAGTCTGCGCCTCGACGACGCGTTCGACGGCGCGATCGATGGCGCTCTCGCTCAGTGTGTCGGATTGGAGCAGTCGCGCGAGTTCAAGACGCGCTTTGCTCAGCGCGGCGCCGCAGTCGATCAATCGCTGCCCGCTCTGGTAGGTCAACTCTTCGATCTGCTTCGTCTGTTCGGCGCTCAGCCCGAGGCGCGCCTGGGCGCGAGGGCTGGCCCACCAACGCCCTTCGAACCCCCCGTTTTCGTCGGCCGGAACCGGCTGTTGTGCGGCTGCCAGGCTCAGCCCTGCAACGGTGAGAAAGAAGCAAACGGTTGCGATTCGAAATTTGAGCTTCATGGTCAGAGTCCTCACGAGCGCGATTGTGCGTCGAGTGAATCGTCAACGGAGTACGGCTCCGAAAGGCGGCTGAGTTCATCGGAGGGCGGTAACAACGGGTCGTCGAACGGGAGCGCTTCATCCTCGCGGGTTGGCGATTCTTCCCACTCACCGAATGGGCCGAGTGGGTCATCGCCGATGTCATCGACGCCTGGAATCGGCCATTCACTGAGCCACGCATCGGCCACGCGGCTGCTCTGCAGAGGTGGGGCTGTGGTCTTCCAGGCGCCCAATCCGATCACGCACAGCAGGCAGGCGGCCGCGACGGTCAGTGCCAGGCGGCGGAAGCCATCTCGCCTCGACTCGGCAGCAATCCGATGACGCAGTTCCTCGGCCTGTCGCTCGAAGAACGGTTGGCTCTCGTTGTCGTCGGCGATGCGCGTCATGATCTCGCGTTGCTGTCGCGCGAGAAAGGCGTCGAGTTGGTGTTCCAACTCGATCTGCTTGGCGATCTCACGATGTTGGCGCGCGAAGAACGCGTCGGCGGCGCGGCGAGAATCCCGCCTGTCTTTCATCGGGCCCCCTCGAAGCGCCCCAGCGAACGGCGCAGTTCCCGCGTACCGCGGAACAGGTGAACCTTCACCGTTCCGGTGTGCAGTCCCAGCTTTTCTGCAATCTCGTGAACTGGCATGTGCTGGCGAAAGCGCAGCTCGAAGATCTCGCGCTGACGGCCCGGAGGCAGCGCGTCGAGTGCCGCTTGCAACGCGTGCGCGAGTTCCTCGGCGAGCAACGATTCTTCCGGATCGGGTCCGGTGTCGCACAGTTCAGCCCCGACCGAGTCGCCACCAGGAGTCTCGCGCCCCAATATCCGGCCTCGATCGACCGCCAGGTTGGCGAGTATTCGAAACAACCAGCCGCCGAACCGTTCGTCATCGCGAAAACTACCGAGCGAGCGCCAGGCGCGCATGAATGTCTCCTGGACCAGATCGTCGGCGTCCTCCAGTTTCCGCGTGCTGCGCAAGGCTCGGGCCATCAACGGCCGCTGAAAGCGAACCACCAGTTGACCAAAGGCGTCTTGATCGCCGGCCCGCGAGCGGGCCACCAAGACGCTGTCGGACTGTAGTTGGACGCCGGTCACGTCGAATCGCCTCCAAACCTCAAGACGCCCACACGGCGGTTTGGTTGACCGGCCGCTTTTCCCGATGCTGCAGGGGCAATCGCCGGTAACAATACGCGGTCATGCGCTCACCTCGATCGATCAGATTCGTTGCTGTCCGCGCGCTGGTGCTGGCCACGCTGGCGCTTGTCACTGGATGCTCCAAGCCGCCGCGCCCCGAGGCATCCTGGATCGCCATACCGGGGCCGGAGCCGCAGGCCTCCCCATCAGCTCTGGCTCCCGACATCTTGATCGTGCTGGTGGATACACTTCGCCCCGATCATCTCGGCAGCTACGGCTACGGGAAGCCGACCTCGCCGTATCTCGATCGATGGGCGCAGCAGGCTCGTCGCTATGAGTACGCCTTTACCAATGCGACCCACACGCGGATGGCGGTGGCATCGCTCTTCACGGGGGCGCGCCCCACCGTGCATCGCGTGCGGCATGTCGACAAGCTCGAAAACGAAGAGACCGACGCGCAGCCTTTGGTTACGGATGGACTGCACGAAGGGTTCATCACCATCGCCGAAAGTTTGCGAGACGCTGGATATCGCACCTGGGGTTTTTCGAGCAATCCGCACATCACGCATCTGTTGCACTTCAATCAAGGCTTCTCCGGCTGGTGGGAAACCTCCAGTCGCGATGGAGCGGATATGGTCGCCAAGGTCGTCGGCGAACTCGACGCTCGAGGGCCGCTGGAGGGCGATCGCCCACTCATGGCGTACGTGCACTTCATGGACGTGCACAACCCGTATGCGCCGCCCGATCCATTCGACAAGCAGTTCGCTCCGGACGTGCGCGGGAAGGTCGTGTTCAACAACGGGCCAGCCGATCCCTCTCCTGAAGACTTGGCCTGGAGCATTGGGCAGTACGACGGCGACATTCGTTACTTCGACTCGTTGCTCGAACGGCTGCTCGCCCGCTGGGAAACGGCGGGCAAGCGCCCGCGCAGCGTGATCATCCTCTCGGATCACGGTGAGGAGTTCATGGAGCATGGCGGGTTGGGTCACGGCACGTCGGTCTTTGGCGAGCAAGCCAGGATCGCACTGTTCATCAAGTCGCAGCGAACCGTTCCCGGGCGGTCTCGCTCTCCCGTGCAGACGATCGACGTAACGCGGGCAATCTACGAGATCGCGCAGGTCTCCCCACCCGACACGGTGCAGGGACGCTCACTGCGCAGTTGGACGGGGCCCACGCCGATCTACACCGAGTCGCGCACGGGGTTGTGGTCGATTCGTTGTGGTGACTTGATGACGATCCAACACTTGACCGATTCGAAAGTTCAACGGGTCTACAACCTCACGCGCGACCCGCAGGAACGTCAACCCGGCGCCGCCTTCGGGGTCACGAGCGATGCACAACAGCAGCAGTTGAGATTTTGTTTCGAGAGCTTCGGGCAGAGCGATAACGCGCTGGCGGACAGGATCGGCACCCCTGTTCAGGTCACGCTGGGAGAAGAAACACGAGATGCCTTGAAGGGATTGGGATACCTGGGACAATAGCGCCCCCATCAACCCTGGAGGCAAAAGCATGGCGCGGCTAACCCGGATCTACACCAAGACCGGGGACGATGGCACGACTGGCCTCGGCGGCGGGACTCGTGTCGGCAAGGACGATCCTCAGGTCGATGCCTATGGTGAGGTCGACGAAGCGAACAGCGCGATCGGTATGGCGCTGACCACCGGACTGTTGCCCGACACCGCTACGCTGTTGGTGCGCGTGCAGAGTGAGTTGTTCAACGTAGGCGGCGAACTTTGCCTGATCGGTGAGGCACCGGAGCGCACGCCGCTCGTTCAGTCCCGGCACGTCGAGGCGCTCGAGCGCGCCTGCGACCACTTCAACGGGTCGTTGACGCCGCTACAAAACTTCATCCTGCCCGGCGGCACTCCGCAGGCCACCGCATTGCATCTGGCGCGCACCGTGTGCCGCCGCGCCGAACGTCGCGTGGTCGCGCTGACGCACTCGAAAGCGGTTCCACCCGAGGTGATTCAATACCTCAATCGGCTTTCCGACTTGCTGTTCATCCTCGCGCGCTACGAGAACAAGCAGCGCGGCGCCGAGGATCAATTGTGGGATACGCAGGTCTGACGCGGCGTACGTTGCGAGTCGCGGTATGGCTCGCGTGCGCGACGGCGCTGGCCGCGCCGCCGCAGCGCATCTGCTCGGTCAGTTTGGCTGGCGATGAATGGTTGGCCCTATTGAGCCCGCCGGAGCGCGTCGTGTGTGTCTCGACATTCGCCGACAACCCATCGCTGAGCAACGTGGTGGGCTTTTATCCTGCGAGTGCGGCGCGACGTGTGGCCCGACTCGAGCCGGTGATTGGGAGAATGCCCGACCTGGTGATCGCGGCACCGTGGAACGATCAGGAGTTTCTGCGTGGCCTCAAACGCGGCGGCATTGCATCGCTGATGCTGGAGGATGTGCGCGGGTTTGAAGATATCCGCGCTCAGGCGTTGGTGCTGGGCGCTCGTCTAGGACAAACCGAAAGCGCCCGCCGCGTGGTGGCAAAACTCGATGCCGAATTGATGGCGATCGATCGAGCCGTGGCCGATCTCGCGCCACCTGCTCCCCGCGTGTTGGCGGTATCGCACTTGGTCGTGGCCGGCACGAGCACCTCCGTCGATGCACTGATTCGCCGTGCGGGGGCAATCAATCTCGCCGCCGAGGCGGGAATCTCGGGCCACACTCAGATCTCGCTCGAGCGGCTCTTGGCGCTCGACCCCGAGTGGCTGTTGTTGGGGTTGGATGAGACACCATCGCAGGAAGCGTTGCTGGCGGCCTACCCACAGTTGAGCGCGTTGCGCGCCGTACGAGATGGACACGTCGTGCTGATGCAACCGAAGTGGTTGACCACCGTGACACCGTATCTGATCGAAGGTGTGAAGGACTTGTTTCACCGACTGCATCCCGGTTCGACGGCTGGGAACTGAGCGGTGTCGAGCCCACGCCGTGCCGCATCCGTGCTGCTGAGCCTGTTGGCGTTGATGCTGGTTGCCGCCGTGATGTTCGGCAGCGACTTCAAGGTCAGCGAGGTCCTGACGCTGCTCACCGGCAGCGCTGGTCACGGTCCGCGTGAAGAGTCACTCCGAATGGCGATCTTTGGGCTGCGGATGCCGCGTGCCGCACTGATGGCGTTGGTCGGCATGGCTCTCGGCGTGTGCGGCGCGACCCTGCAGTCGTGCCTGCAAAACCCGCTGGCCGACTCGAGCCTCTTGGGAGTCTCCAGCGGCGCAAGCCTGGGGGCGGTGATTGCGATCACGCTCAAGCTCGGCGCGCGCTCGCCCTTGTGGGTTCCCGCCAGCGCTTTCATGGGTGCGCTCGTCACCTTGCTGTTGGTGTATGTCATTGCGCACTCGTTTGGGCGGCCCAGTGCCGTGGCATTGCTGTTGACCGGCGTTGCGCTCAGCAGCTTGTCCTCCGCACTGGTTTCCGTATTGCTCTTGGCCGGCGGCGAGCATCGGGTCGAAGAGATCGTGGCGTGGCTGCTGGGGAGCGTTGAACGCTGCGACTGGAATGACCTTTGGCTGGCCGCTCCGCCGATTCTGTTCGGAACGGTGATGTTGTTGACGATGCGACGCTCGATCGACGCGCTGGCGCTCGGTGAAGAACAGGCTCAAGCCGTCGGCGTCAACGTGCTGCGCGCGCGGGCACTGCTGTTTGCTTGGGTTGCGTTGGTGGCGGGCTGCGCGGTGAGTCTCACTGGGCCGATCGCCTTCATCGGCCTGATCGTTCCGCACATGGTGCGCGCGCTGACAGGGCCGTCGGCACGCGCGCTGCTCCCCAACGCTGCGATCGGCGGCGCCGCGCTCTTGGTCGGCTGCGATCTGATCGCACGCGTTGCATCGGTGTCGGTGGTCGTTCCGGTAGGTGTGGTCACCGCACTGCTCGGCGTACCGTTTTTCTTGATCCTGCTGTCGCGGTCCTCTTAGCCTGGGAATAAGACGCTAGGCGAAGAACCCCGCAGCCCCGAGCAGATCTAAGAGGTCGTTCGCGTCGTTACCAATTTCGCTCAGCGCTTTGCGAACCAGCCTCTCGGCCGGCGCGATGCAGTTGAGAAAGCGCGTGCGCCCGAGTCGCGTCGCCTGATAGGCGTAGGTGCCGATCGCCTTCAGGTCGCGCTCGAGCGCAACCCACGCAAACCGCACATCGACCGAGGGACTCGCTTGCAAACCGGCCTCGGCCCTGTATGCCTGAATCGTCGCGTTGGCGAGCGCCTCGTCGGGTTCGACGTACGGGTCGCGCACCAACGAGGCGAGGTCGTACAACGGAGGCGCTTCGAGCAGGTCCTGAAAATCGACGACACCCAGGCGTCCGTCAGGGCGATACATCAGGTTGCGGGCGTGAAAATCACGATGCGCCAACTCGCGAGGGTAGGCCGCAACTCGCTCGACCAGGCGCTGAAGTGCGGCATCGAGCTCCGCTACGAGCGCGACGTCGCGTATGCCGCGACGGTGCGTGAACTCATGCTCGAGCAAGAACTTCATTTCGAACGTCAGCCGCTCGGCACCGAGGATCGGTTGCTTCAGCAATGGAAACTGCGCCAGTCCGGCCGTGCCGTGGGTGCTGATACGCGCCGCAATGCGAGCTGCTTCGACGTACGCCGCGGTACAGGCGGCCGGGGTCAGGGATGAAAGTGCATCCGCCAACAACGTGTCGCCGAAGTCTTCGAATACGACGGCGCTCAGCGCATCGTCGCGCTCGTAGATCTGCGGCACCGGCACCTCGATGCTCGCCAGCAGCGCCTGCGCGGCCACGAGTCGATCGAGCGCAGCGACGCCACCGTTTGGATCGCACATCACGATCCGTTTCTGACCCGACGTCAGGAACTGCCGATAGAAGGTGCGCGTCGACGCGTCAGGCGCGAGCGGCTCGAGTCGTCCCGGCCCGAAACGGACGGCGAGTTGAGCGAGGCTCATGGCGCTTCCGCGAACGGTGTGAAACTCAGCGCGCCGTTGTCGTCGAGGCAAAGGCAACCCTGCTTGTAGTTGCCGGGCGGGACATGTACGCCCGCATCGACGACCACACCGTCGAGGTAGGCGCCGGCCGCCGCAACCGCTTGCGGCATGAGCAAGGAGTCGCGCACGAACGAGCCGCGGTGCGCCTGCGCTCCCGATTCCAACATGACCGCACCGTCCAACTCTGCGCCGCAGTCGATCGCTGCCGACTCATCGGCGCAGAACGTCGTCCCGCATCGATGGGCGCTCACGTCCACACGGCCGCCTGGAAGCTCGACCGCACCCCGTTTTCGCGCCGCCGACACGGCGCGGCGGAGATTGGCGAGATAGCTGCGCGGTGAGGTGAACTCCAACCACGGGCCGTCGTAAGGCACGACCGCGAGCTTCCAGCCTTCGTGCAGCCACGGCATCAGAACGCTACCGAACAGATCGGACGGTATGTCGCCGCGCACCTGTTGGAGTACATCTCGTCGCAGGATGCCGACGCCGAGGTACGTCGCCAACGGGAGTGTTGCTGTGGCGATTTGCTCCGCGCCCCGAATCACGTCCACCATCAGCCCGTTTTGGATCGTGATCGCACCGGAGTATCCGGCCGTCGGGCCGGAACGCACCAGCAACGCACCCAACCGCCGCTCGCCTTGCGCTGCGGCGTACAGCTCCGCCACGGGTGCGCGCACCAACGTATCGGCGTTGTGCAGCAGGAAATGGCTCGACTCGCCAAGCAACATGCGCGGCGCAAACAGTGCTCCACCCGTCCCCATCAGTTGCTCGCGCTCGACGAACAGTTCGATTCGCGCGCCGGTATCTGCATTGGCTCTGACCGCTGCTTCGATTGTCTCCGGAGCGTGATGAGCGTTGACGGCAAGGGTGCGAATGCCGGCCTGTGACAGGTGCCGCACGATGCGGCCCACCAAGGTGCTGCCAAGCAGAGGCAATGCCGGCTTGGCCCGCCGCCGTGTGAGCGGCTGCATTCGCTCGCCGCGTCCGGCAGCCAAGATCATGGCGTGGGTGAGTGTCGGCATCACGGCGATTCAAACACCAAATCGCCAGCCTCAGGCCCTGCGAGCAACTCGTACAACTCGCGATACGAGGCGGTGATGTAGTCGCTGCGATCGAAGCCGAGCCGCTCTGCAACAGCATCGATCACGGCCGGCTCGCCCTCGAGCTCGAGGAAGTTGCCGATCGGCGTCTCATCCAGTTCGAGATGCAACCGATCGTAGCGCCAGCTCTGCCGCCATTTTTGATAGCGCCAGCGCACCTGATAACCCAACCGCAGGAACACCGCGTGGAGTGTCTGGCCATCGGCAACCTCGGACTCGAGTTCCTCGCGCTCTTTGTAGAGGCTCTTGTCCTGGACCTCGGTCGGCCCCTCCTTGAAGGTCAAGAGGTGACGACTGCCGACGGTTCGCAGCCGCAGCACCCGACGTGCGGTGCGCAAGGAGCCGGCGGGATCGTCGTAGAGCCGATTGTCTTCGAACTGTCGCTCCCCAATCGGTTGGGCTCCGGCCGCGAGCAGGCGCCGCCGCGCCTCATCCAGATCACCCAATGCGAACTTGACTTCTACTTCAATCATTCGTGCTCGAGCTGCAGCATCAACGCCTCGAGTTGGTCTCGCAGTTCGCTGACATCGTTATTCGGGGCGTGCAGATCACGCCGCTTCAGAAGCGTGAGAGTTTCGGCCAGGGCCCGTTTGAGTCGTAACTCAGGACGCGCCGCGAGGAGCGGCAGAACGTCATCGTGTCCGGCACGCTCGGCCATCGCCTCGACGAGATAACGGATATCGAGCAACGACCCGATGATGTTCTCGATGGTCAGGCTCAGGTAGGCGTTGGTGGAGAGCCGCGAGGAATGCTCCACCTTTCCCTTCATCCAGGTGTCGATCTTGGTCAGTTCCTGTTGCCAGTCGACCAGTCGTTCGTGCGTACTCTTGATCGCGCGCGCGGTTTGAGCGTGATCCAAGCAGTCCTTCACCTTCTCGAGCAGTTCATCGAAATCACACGGCTTGAGCACGTACGCTGCGACAGGCAACTGGACCGCTTGGATCGCTGAGGTCATCGATGGATAGCCTGTCGCCAAGATCACCGGCATGCCGTCGGCCAGCGGCGGCAGGTTCCGCACCAGATCCAGGTCCATGTTGCCCGGCATTTTGATATCGGCGATGAGCAGGTCGTATTCCTCCTCGCTCAGCTTCCGGCTGGCTTCATGCCCGTCGCGCGCGGTATCGCACTCGAACCCGGCCTTGCGCAGGAGGTCTGCGGTGGAGCACAAAAACGTCTCTTCATCGTCGGCGACGAGAATCCGGCCGGCATCACTCATCGGTAACCTCAGCTCGCGACCCCACGATCGGGAGCGTTACTCGGAATGTGGTGCCGCGGGCGGGCACGCACACAAAACCGATCGAACCGCCCATCGCCTCGACCAAGCCTCGCGAAACCGACAGTCCCAGTCCCAGTCCGCTACCGTCGCTCGTGTGCTTGGTCGTAAAGAACGGTTCGAAAATCTGTTCGGCAGCCCACTCTGGGATGCCACCACCCTGATCGGCGACCTCGACGCGAACCAACCCGTCTCGGGCGCTGACGATTACCTCGATTGTGCCATCAGGTGGCGATGCTTCGATAGCGTTGGCGATCAGATTAAATAGAACCTGCCGGAGGGATGTTTCGGGCAGCACGACCCGCAGGTCAGGAGGGTCGGAATTGAACACCACGCTGACCCGGCTCTTGGCCCAATTGGGCTCCAACAGGGAGATCACCTCCTTGATCGATCCGGCCAGAACGAATTCGTGAGGCCGTTCCCGCTCCGGCCGATAGATGTCGTACATCTGGCGCACGATGCTGGCGATCCGATCGATTTCACGGTCGATCCGGTCGACGTAGGGCTGATGCGGGTGAGCGGGCGGAATCGCGTCACGAATCAACCGGAAGCTGTTCTTGATCCCAGCCAGGGGGTTGTTGATTTCGTGAGCGATACGCGCGCTCATTCGCCCCGTGGCTGCCAGCTTTTCACCCTCCAGTCGCTGCCGTTCTAGTTGCTGGATGCGTGCCGCGCGGGCGCGCACCAACGCCTCCAGTGCTTCGCTGTAACCCCGCACCTCTGCCTCTGCGTCGCTGCGGGCCAGTGTGGACGCAATCAATTCCCCCACGATCTGAAGTAACGCCGAGACCGCTGGGGACCAGTTGCGCGGTTCACCGAATGAACTCAGACCGATGACGGCTCCCAGGCGGCGGCGCGAAACCAGCGGCACCAAGAGCAGCGATCGTAGGCGTCGTGCGGCGAAGATCGCTTTCTCGGCGGCAGCCTCTTCACCGAGCTGGAGCATGTCGTGCACGTGGACGGTCTCGAAACGTCTCAGTACGCTGCCCAGAAGCGGGATCTCGGCGAGGCGACGCGGGATCGGCGGTAACGGCCCGACTTTCGGCGAGACCCATTGATGCACCACTTCGAGTCCATCGGAATCGGGGTTTACGAGACCGATATAGGCCCGGTCGGCGTCAGCGTAGGCGGCGATGCGCCGCAACGCTTCCCGCACGACATCGTCGACCTCGTCGCTACCAGCGTTGACCAGCAACGTGGAAATGCCATTCACCAACTCCTGGAATTCCACGCGTTCGCGCAACATTCCTTGCGTGCGTTGACTTTCGGTCAAATCGCGGGCGATTCCTGCGACAGCGATCACTTCATCGCTACCGGCGGCGCGAATTGGAAAACAGTGGAGTTGTACGGGAATCTCGTCGTCGAACTGCACGCGACGCAGTTGCGCCTCGATCAGTACGTCTTCGCCACGCAGCACGCGGGCCACGAGCTGGCTTACCTTGTCGAGATCGCGCTCTGGAAAGAAGTCGTTTGCCGACATCGAGTCGAGTTTCTGATCGTCGATCTTGAATAACCGGCGCGCGGCATCGTTGACGAACAGGACTTTCCCCGCTGGATCGATCGCCGCCAACGGGTCGGCACTGTGCTCCAGCATCGACGCCAGGAATTGAAGTCGCTTTTCGGCTTCATTTCGCTGCGTGATATCACGGGCCACGGCAACGACGAACATCTCTTCTTCATGCATGAAAGGTCGCGCGTTGATCTGAAACAGGCGCTCCGTGCCGTCAAAACCGCGCACGACCAACTCGAAGCTCTGGTTGCGGTCAGGCTCGGCCCGCAACGCTTGAATTTGGTTCGCAAGCACTCCGAATTGCTGTTGCGAAAGAAACTCCTCATAGCTCTTCCCGATCACCTGCTCGACGCGTTCGGCGCCCAACTGCCGCACTGCCTCATCATTTGCAAATCTGAATCTGCCGCCGGCGCCGACGACCACGGCATCAGGTGAGACGGTCAGGAGCTGTCGGTAGTACTCGCGGGTACGAATCAAATCGGACCACGCTGCTTTTCGCTTGAGGTGATAGCGCCACCAACCGGATAGGCCGGAACCGGCGATCAGTGCCAGGCCGATCCAACCGGCCCATGTCCACCACGGTGTGACCACCGTAACCCCTCCGCTGAGCAGCGATTCTAGCGGTGATGGTCACGATCGGGCGGCTTCAACAACCGGGCCGGCTTCACCGCGGCAGCACCGAATCGCTCGCGCAACGAATCGGCCGCCCGCTCGGCAGCCCGCTCCTTGTCGCGGCGCTCGTCGGCAAACAGAAGCCGCGGAGCCTGCGAGGCAAGCAACAGTTCCTTCACGCCGACACCCAACAACCGCACACCCCGATTGCCGAAATCGACCCGCTCGCGCCACAACTGCAATGCTGCGCGGTGCACCTCCGATGTGAGATCGGTAGGCTGTTCGAGTGTGATGCTGCGCGTTACCGTGCGAAAGTCGGCGTCACGCGCCTTGAGCGTTACGGTGCGCGCTACCAAGTTCCGACTACGAAGCTCCGCGCTCACGCCCTCCGCGCGCGCCAATAACTCGCGCTCGATGGTCTTTGCCGCTGTGAGGTCGCGCTCGTAAGTGCGCTCCTCGCTGATCTGCCGCCGTTCATGCTCCTCCCCGATTGGAGTGTCGTCCTCACCGCGAGCGCGCTGGCGCAGCCAAGCCGCGGTTTCGACACCGAACTCTTCGATCAGCCAGTCCTCTCGGACTCGCAGGATCTCTCCGATGCTCTTCACATCGAACAGGCGCAATCGTGCTTGCAGTTTGGGCCCCACGCCCGGAATCGCTCGGACCGAGAGCCCTGCAATTCGCGACTGCGCCTCGTGAGGTTGAATCGCTACCAAACCGTTCGGTTTTTCAAGATCGGAGGCGAGTTTGGCCAGGAAACGATTGGGGGCAACGCCTATGCTCGCGGTGAGTCGTTCCGTTTCAGAGATTTCTTGTTTCAGCGCCCTGGCAAGCGCTGTGGCCGCATCGAAATCGGCACACCAACCGCTGAGATCCCCGTACGCCTCGTCGATCGAGACCTGCTCAAGACGCGGAACAGAACGCTCCACCAGCGAGAAGATCCGCTCGCTCGAATCGCGATAGAGGTCAAAGCGCGGCGTAACCCAAACCGCGGACGGACATAGCCGAGCCGCACGCACCGATGGCATTGCAGAGCGAACCCCGAAAACACGTGCCTCGTAGGAACAGGTTGCCACCACACCGCGCGCGCCGGGGTGGCCGATCAGTACCGGGCGGCCGCGCAACTCGGGGCGTTCGCGCTGTTCGACCGCCGCAAAGAAGGCGTCCATATCGAGGTGCAAGACGATGCGCATCATGTTGAAAAGGGGCGTGCGAGTCGCCGCGCCGGTGGCAAAGGTACGACGAAATAGCCTCGATGCGAAGTGCGATCAGAACACGATCCGAGGCTCGCGCGCGGTGGCGGTAGCGGCGGCTTCACCCTAGATTGCCAGCCGATTCGGAGCTGTCACATCACTGTGAGCCTCACGACCCGCATTTTGGAAGGGACCGCGCCGCTCGCGTCGATCGCAGCGGCGTGGGACGAGATACCGCCAAGCCGCGGAATTCAAGCCGATCTGTACGACACCTACACCTGGTTCGCGGCGTGGTCGGCAACGCAGCCCGAAGCGACGCGACAGCGCGTGCGCGTGGTCGCCGCGTTCGATCAAGAAACACTTTGCGCGGTCGTTCCGCTCCTCGAGGTGAGCCGCGGCGCGTGGGAGTCGGTTGCCAAAGGATTCAGGCCACGATTTCGCCCGGTGATTGCGGGCGGCTGTGCGCTCGACGAAACCTGCGCCGCTTTGGCCGAAGCCGTTGCACGCGCTGGCGTGCGCGAGCTGTCGCTTCCCGGCGTTCCGTCCCGCGATCCGGCCTCGACCGCGTTTGCCGATGCGCTGCAAGCCAGCGGCTACGCGGTGGCGCGGCATCCGGGACCTCAAGAGTGCTTGACGCCGGTTGTCGCCGGGGGCTGGGAAGAGCATCGCCGCGCCTTCAAGAAGTACGACCGTACCGTCAAGAATTTCAGCAACAAAGCAGGGCGGTTGGGTGCGGTCACGACCGAGTATTTTGGGCCAGCAGGGCCAGCGCCCAGCGACGGGTTCGAATCGTATCTGGCGCTGCACGCGTTGGGTTGGAAAGGGTCGCTGCGCGAACCGATGTTGTCGCATCGTCGCGAGCTGCTGAAGCGTGCGGGAGATCGCGGCTTGGCGCATCTGTTCCTGATGCGCGTCGCCAATGTTCCAGCCGCTGCAATCGTGTGGTTTCGCGTCGGCTCGGTTGCGATTGCCTATTCGACGGTTTACGACCAGCGACTGGCCGCACTCTCCGCCGGAACGATCGTGATGTGGCACGCGCACGAGGTGTTGCTCGGAGCGGGCGAGATCGCATTGATCGACTACCTGCCGGGGCGTGGTCCGCAGAAAGATCACCTCGGTCTCGAGACCCCACCGCTCCAGCGCTTGGAGGCGACACGCCGCTCGATGGTGGGTGGATGGATTTCGCCGCTGAAGAGGATCATGCGACGCGCAGCCTCCGCCGCCGCTCAGCGCGTTCGTGACTCTCGACGAGACACGGCGTCGACAGAAGAGTCGAGGCTGGTTGCCTGCCGCAGCCAGGCAGTTCTTCCCGACAACGGGCACTCGCCCGCGCAGTGGGTCAGCGAACTGGACCCAAGAACCGAACTGTTCTTGACGGTGGCGGGCGGCTACAACAGTCCCGCCGCAATGATCCGAACTTGGAATGATGGCGATCAGTGGTGGCGGGTCGGCGGCGACGCCCCCAGCGCGTTCGTTCGCGTGGGATCAGGGATTGTGCGGGAGATCGTCTGTTGCGACGACACCGACGCAACAGACGCCGCCGAGTCGGTGGCTGCAGCGCAACGCGCGTCGCTGCAGTTGTGGCTCGCCGATGACACGTCGCCGATCAACGCTGCGCCAACATCGATCAGGCGAGCGCCGTTGCCGTGGGACCAGTCGGTATCGACCAAGTAATCAGTGCACGTCCTGCATCTGTCGCCGCAGCCACGGGACCACGAAAATCAGCAAGAACGCCGCAACACTCAACACGATGGTGACGCCGATGAACAGCGTCGACGCGCCGTACGATTCGATCCAGCTCGACGCTTGTCCCGCCAATCGATTGCCGAACGCGTTGGCCACCAAGAACCAGATTCCCATCATCATCGCGGCATAGCGCGCAGGCGCCAGCTTGGTAACCATCGAAAGACCGACCGGCGAGAGGCACAGCTCGCCGCATGTCTGCAAGAAATAGAGCAACAGCAGCCAAACAGGTGCTGCTTTGCTGTCGGTGGTGGCCACGAGTGCGGCCGGGATCATGATCGCAAAGGAGAGTGCGTTGAAGGCGATGCCCCACACCATCTTCATCGGTGTGCTCGGTTCCTTGCCGCTGCTGGACAATACCAACCAGATCGCAGAGAAGATCGGGGCCATGGCGATGATGAAAATCGCGTTGGCCGATTGCCACCAACTCGATGGGAACTCCCTCCCCGCGAAGACATTCAGCGTGAGTTGATCGGCGAACAACGTCAAGCTCGATCCTGCCTGCTCGAACGCTGCCCAGAACATCATCACGAAACAGGCCAGCACATAGATCGTCGTGATCTTGGACATCTCCTGCTTGGTACAACGTGGCGCCAGGAAATTGAATACGGCGATCGCACACGGTGCGGCGATCGTGTACCAGATAATCGGGTCGATCCGCGCCAGCAGTTCGGTTGCAGTGCTCGCCCATGCGGCATACAGCCCATAGACGGCGACCACCAGCGCCACGACCCACAAGACACTGGACAGAGTCTTCTCGCCGATCGACAGCGTTCGCACGACTCCCGACTCGCGCTTCCCAGCGGCGTCTCGCGCGCCACCGGCAGCCTCGACCCCGAGTTCGCCAAGCATCGGCTTGCCCAAGAAGAAGGTAACCGTGCCGATCAGCATCCCGGCGCCAGCGGCACAGAATCCCCACTTCCAGTCGACCTCCTGCGCGAGATAGCCGCAGATGATCGGTGAGAAGTAGGCACCAACATTGATACCCATGTAGAAGATGGTGAAACCGGCATCGCGCCGCGGATCTCCCTTCGGGTAGAGCTGGCCGACGATTGTCGAAATGTTCGGCTTGAACAGGCCGTTGCCGAAGACCAGCAGGAACAACCCCAAGAACATCATCGTCAGAGACTGCGCGGCCTCTTGTCCCACCCCGCCCCAAGCGTGCACCGTAATCAGGAACTGACCCGCCGCCATCAGGCTGCCGCCGATCAGGATCGTGCGTTGCAGTCCGAGATAGCGATCGGCAACGAAACCGCCCATCAAAGTCGTGAGGTACACCAACCCGGTGTAGTTGCCATAGATGCTCGACTTGAATCCAGACTCGAGCACAAGGTAGTTGGTCATGTACAGCATGAAGATGGCGCGCATGCCGTAGTAGCTGAATCGCTCCCACATTTCAGTGAGAAACAGCATGAACAGTGGGACCGGATGACCGAACAACTCCTTCTCGCCGCGCGAACGCTTCATGAAGATCAGCGCTTGGAGCACGACCACCGTAGCGATCAAAAGCGCGAGCGCGAGATAGAAGCCGAAGACCAACACCGCCACGCCAAACACCAGGATCGCCAGCGCCAGCCCGATCGGCTTTGTGAACGAACTCATCAAGGCCCCTTTTTCCGCGCCATCGTGCGCGTTGTGGCAGCGCGCATATCTACGAGGGTTCGACAGGCGAGTCAACCGGCAAGCGCCGCCCGAGACGCTTTTTCAACCGGCCCCGTGCCGCACGAACGGCAGATCCCAACCTGGAGCGGCTCCCGAGCCCTATACAATCCGCGTCGCAGCGAGGACCGTATGGATGAACGCTTGAACGTCAACCGAGCCCGTTGGGACGAGTTGGTGCCGATCCACATGCGGTCTCGTTTTTACGATCTCGAATCGTTCGAGGCCGGGCGCTGTTCCCTGCGCCCTCTCGAACTGCGCGCACTGGGCGAGGTTCGCGGGAAATCGCTGCTGCACCTGCAGTGTCATTTCGGGCAGGACACGCTGTCTTGGGCGCGTCGCGGTGCGATCGTCACGGGGGTCGATTTCTCCCCGGTTGCAATCGAGGCGGCGCGTGCCTTGGCGCACCGAATCGCGGTCGAGGGCCGCTTCGTGTTGAGCGATGTCCTGCGGCTTCGTGAGGTATTGAATGAGCAGTTCGACGTGGTATTCACCTCGTACGGAGTAGTCGGATGGCTCCCCGACATCGGCGCTTGGGGGCGAGTGGTGGCGGCATCGTTGAAACCGGGAGGCCGATTTTTCTTGGCAGAGGTTCACCCCGCGATACTTATGTTCGAATGGGATGACTCGACCCAGGGGATGAAACTCGCCTCGCCGTATTTTGGCGGGGCCGAGCCGCTCTACGGCGAATTCGAATCGTCCTACGCGGACGCGGGAGCCAAACTCGTCAATCGCGGCGAGTATTGGTTTGTCCACACACTCGGCGATGTGGTCAATGCGCTTATCGAGGCCGGCTTGACGATCGAGGCGCTGCACGAGCATCCGTTCGGGATCTGCTCACTCTTGCCGGGATCCAAACAAGCCGAAGACGGATGGTGGTATCTGCCGGAGGGCTCTATCGCGGTTCCTCAGTTGTACTCGATCCTGGCGCGGCGCTAGCCGGCAGCATCCATTCCAAGCGGTAGATGCTCGCCGGTTGCAAGTCGGTCCTCAGTCGATCCAGCACGTCGAAGCCCGAGAGGTTCCGGCGCACCACGCGCGCTTGCGCCAACCAGGGAGCCAACTCGAACTCGGTCGGCGGCCGATAGCGATCGCGTTCCAGAAGCGTGAGCAGCGGATCGGGCGTCACGGGTGTCAGTCGCCCGCTCATCAACGCGGAGTAGAGATCGATCGGCGGAATCGTCGGCAGGCCGTTCTTCTCCACGAACCCCTCGAGAGTCAACGCCGCGACCGGCAGCTCGACGGCGATCTCGCCGCACAACGGCGAGAACGCCGCCATCACCCGTTCGTTGAGTGTCTCGGGTTGTCCTGCTGCGAGTGTTGCGAAACTCATCACCTGACCCCGTGTGTCGTTGAAACTATCGATCAGCTCACTCTCTGCTTCCGTCGGCTCCGGCAACGCGGCGCGGCGCGACTCGGAGAGATGATCGAAAAACACTCGGCCGAAGATCGGTTCTGCCCGATCGGGATGTTTCTCGACGTAACGAAACAACGCGGTGACGCTCTGTCCATAGTCCGCCACCGCATCAGCCCACGGCTTCAGTTCGATCTCGACGTCGCGTCGCTCTTTACCGCTGGCTCGCGATTGACTCAGCGGAAAGATCTCCAAGCGGCCACGTTGGTCGGCCTTGGTGACTCGAAGTCCGGCACCACACGCGCGCAGAACCGGTGACAGTTGCTGCGGGTCTTCGACCAAAGCGGAATGCACCGAGCGACGTAGAGCGCCTCCCGACTTCTCCCAACCGAACTTCTCTTCGCCCGCCTCGAGCCGCGAGAACGGATAGCTCCACAGATCTCGCCCCTCGACGATCTCACGTGAGCGCTGCTCGACACGCTGATTCGCCGCGATGTGCTTGTCGTCGTTGTCCGGGGCGTTGAGCTGCGTTTCGGCGCGAACGCCGAACGAGCCGTCGGCGTGGATCTCGACCACCACGCGCTCTTCGAGCGTTTGTTCCCAGCAGCCAGTCGCCAGCATCGCGACCGACAACAGCAGTGATCCGCGACAGAGGATCGGTTTCATCATCGAACCTTATGACTGGCGGCGTTTACCATGCGAACGATGACCGGCGCATGGCTGCAACCGGCGCGGAGCACCGCTTGAAGATCGACTCGATTCTCTCGACGTGGGTTCGGCATCGCGCCTCCGAATAAGGCCAGGCGCCATGCTATCCCCCGCGTTCGGGCCTGCCACCTCGAGTGCGCGAAGAACAGGACTCCAACGGCGTGGGGACCAAGCCGCGCCCCGATCGGTCCCGAGCCTCGGGGCGCGAAGCAACATGGGCGGCTACACTCTTGCTCTTCCGAGGATTCCAGCCGTGAGCACGCCCACCAAACTTCCCGCCTACAACCCGCACCCCGAGTCTCCAGCCGGTCGTGCGCGTCAGGGTGGTGTCACCGGACCCAAACCCTCCTGGTTGAAAATCCGGATCCAAACGGGACCCACCTATAACAAGGTCCGAAGGCTGGTCCAGGACCTGAAACTCAACACGATTTGCGCCGAGGGGCACTGCCCCAACGTCTACGAGTGCTGGTCGCAAGGGACCGCCACGTTCATGGTTCTGGGCGATATCTGCACGCGACGGTGCGGCTTTTGCGCGGTGAAGACCGGAATGCCGTCGTCCGCCCCCGATCCGCTCGAGCCTCAACGGTTGGCGCAAGGCGTGAAGGCGCTCGGCTTGAAACATATCGTGATTACGTCGGTCGATCGCGATGACTTGCCCGATGGCGGCGCGGCGCACTTCGCACAATGCATTCAAGCGGTCCACCGCGAGTTGCCAGACTGTGCGGTCGAAGTACTCACCCCCGATTTCAAGATCGACCCCGAGCACGCTCTCGATTTGGTGCTGACGGCCAAGCCCGAAATCTTTTCTCACAACATCGAAACGGTCCCCGAAATGTACCGCGTCGCACGCCCCGGTTCGCGCTTCGAACATTCACTGATGTTGTTGCGTCGCGCTTCGCAACGACGTGACGAATTCGGCGGCCACACCAAGACGGCGATGATGTTGGGTCTGGGTGAGACCGAGGATCAAATTCGACGAACCATGGAAACTCTCTGCGAGGCTGGTGTCGATGTGCTCGCGATGGGCCAGTACCTGCGACCCTCCCCCGATCACCTTGCTGTCGATCGCTATGCCCATCCCGAAGAGTTCGCGCGGTGGCGCGCGGAAGGTCTCGCCATGGGGTTTAGGCATGTCGAGGCGGGCCCCTTGGTTCGCTCTTCCTACCACGCACAGGACCATCGCCCGCGCTGAACCTACATTGCCGGTGAGGGCCGTCCCGTTGGGCTCTTTTGGGGTGTGCGATGTTTACAACGCGATCGATGTCGCCGGCGTTCGTGGCTCTCGCGATGTTGTTCGGACCGGCTTCGTTCTCGGTAGCCGGCACCGGCGTGACCGCGAGCAGATCGACGAACGACCTGAAGCGACTGGTTTTTCCCGAGGTCGACCTGGTCGCGCTGCAAGCGCGCGGCAATCGAGTCGTGGACGAACTCGCCGAGCTTTACCTTCGATCGAGTCTGCCAGACCGTGTCGCGATCGCTCGCGTGTTCTACCAGTTGGGTTGGAAGTCCGACGCCGCCAAGCGCGCGCTGCTCGAAGACATTCACACCACCGACGAGGCGTTGCGTTTGCAGGTGCAATGGGCGTTGGGGCGTGTCAGCGACGACCCCGATGTGGTCGACATCCTGATCGACAACATGCGCCATGACAGCAACCCGCTGTTTCGCGACAAGGCTGCCTGCGCTCTGTCCTACGATCAGATTCACCTCAGCGAAAAGCAGAAGCTCAGGCTCTACGAACGCCTGATCGCAGCCTTGAGCGATGAGAATCCGCAGGTCCGGGCGATCGCACTCAAGTCGCTGCAGATTCACACTGGACAGACCAAACAGTTCCGTTACAACGCGCCCCCCGAACAGCGTGACCGTAGCGTACGCGAGTGGACCCAATGGCTCGAAGACTACCGCGCCTCGTTCTGAGTGCAGCGGCGCTGTGGTTCGCGCCAATGTTGCACGCCGACGACGCAATGCCGATCGCACACTACGCCTTCGAGGCCGGCGAAGCGCTCGACACTGGGCCGGACAGCTTCGCCGTGTTCGAACCGGCGCATGGCGATGTCACGCTCACCGCGGCGTTTCGGGTCTCGGGGCGTCGCGCGGTGCTATTGCATGACGTGCCCGGCGATGGCGACTTCCCAGAGTTGCAGGGGTACTTTCCGCTCCGCACCGACGGTGTGCTGTCGATTCGATTTGCTCTCATGACACCCGATCCGGCGATGCCGTGGAATGTCGCGCTCGCCGGCCCGGAGGGTTTCATGCTCCGTCCCGGAGGCATCGCCTTTTGGCTCGAGGCCGAGGACGGGGTCTTGCGCCATGTCTCGGACAGCATCCCGAAGCGTCTGCTGTCCTTGCGCTCATTCGTTTGGTACTTCATCGACGTGCGGTACGACGTTGCCGCCGGAAGTTACGACCTGACGATTCGTGAGGAGTCTCGCGAGGCGCCGCTGATCGACCTTCGACGCCAACCCGGGGCGAGCGCTGCAATCGCCAGCCCGATCGACAAGTTCTCGTTCGTAGGCGACGTCGAACACGATGCTCACGCCAGCGATCTGTTCGTCGACGACATTTCGTTGGCGCTCTCTCCTGCGACACCGTTGCCGCCGATCGTGGCGCCCGGCCGGCGCGCGTTGTTCGTCGACGAGTGGTTGCGCACCCTGCGGGCCGACAATGTCGCCGACGAGAACGAGCGGCTGTTCATTGACGCAATTCAACGAAGCGACTTCAGCGGCGCGCAGAACGTGGCGCTGGATCAGATCCGGCGACACGACCGAGACGCAACCTGGACCGAGCGTGCCGGCGACGCCGCGTACCTGCTGGGCGATCGCGTCAACGCGCTCCGCCGATACGTGGCCGCGACGGAACTTGATCCGTCACGCGTGCTCGCCTGGCTCAAGCGAGCCGACATGCACCATCTGTTCGGTGAGGTCGACGCGGAGCGTCGCTGCCGCGAGCGAATCTACGGCGCGCTGCACGAATAGCGCTCAGCTAGCTTCGCGTGCTACGGCCGGCTTGGTCTCGACGGCGCTCGATTGGCTCTGCAATTTTGGCGGTTTCGTCCTGGCGCGAATGATCGTCGCGACCGCGCCGAGAATCAGTATCGACGCCACCATGATGCGCGGCGTGAACGGCTCGCCGACGAACAACCAACCCAACAGCATCGCGACCACCGGATTGACGTAGGCATAGGTGGTGGCGACCGCCGGTGAGGTGTTGCCGAGCAACCAGTTGTAAGCGCTGAATGCGACCAACGACCCAGCCACGATCAGATAGGCGACCGCGGCCCACGATCGCGCCGATATCGCACTCAGGTCGAGCACCTGCCACTCGCCATGTAGCCCCGCCGCAACCGCCAATCCGATGCCGCCAAACAGCATCTGCAGCGCCGACAAACCCAAACCCGAGGCAAGCCCACGCTTGACCGTAGTCACCGAGATCAACGTGCCGATCGCCCACAACAAGGAACCGAGTACCAGCACGATCGCGCCGAGAAGCGGTACCGGCCCTGCACCGTTCCAAGCATCGGGACCGATCAACACCAAAAGACCCAGGAAACCGAGCGCAATTCCTAACCACACACTCAACGACTGACGTTGACCACCCGGTCGCAGTCCTTCGAGCAACACGGTCCAGAACGAGACCGACGCCACGATCAACGCCGCCAATCCGGAAGGAACCGTCTTCTCTGACCAAACCACGGCCCCATTGCCACCGGCGAACATCAGCACGCCGGCAACGGCCGACCAGCCCCACGCGGCGCGCGCCGGCCATGCGCCATTCTTCCAACGCACCCACAGCAACAGCGGCAAACCTGCCGCGACAAATCGCATCGCCGCCATCGCCAGCGGAGGAATCGTATTGATCGCTTCGAGAATCGCGAGGTAGGTCGAACCCCAAATCAAGTAGACGGCCAAGAGCGCCAACGCCACCGAGGTGCGGCGCGCGCGCGCCGTCGCGTTCATGCGGCACCGTCCTTCTGCTTCACCGGCGCGTCTTCGATCGGCATTGGCAACTCGCCACTCTCCTTCACCGTTTCGAGCACGATCGTGGTTCGGGTCGAGACGATCGATTCGATCTTGGCAAACTGCTCGCGAAGCAATCGACCCAAGCGTTCGGTGTCGGCCACACGCACCTTGACGAGATAGCAGTCTTCACCAGCGACGTGATGCACCTCCTGCACCTCGGGTATCTCCGAGAGCCGCTTCGCGGTGGACATGGTGCCGATACGCTCCGTCGATTTGACGAACACGAAGGCCAACAGCGACAGCCCGATTGCTTTTGGGTTGAGCCGGGCGTGATATCCGGCGATCACCCCCGATTCTTCGAGTTTGCGGATCCGTTCGAGGGTCCCGGAGGGGACCATCCCGATCTGCTTGGCGACCTGGGAGTTGGGGATCCTGGCGTCGCTTTGAAGGGCCTTCAGGATACGGCGGTCGGTGGAGTCCATCTTTCCTCCGCTTGGCGATGACGGAGAATTATCTTCTCAAGATTAGGCTTTCTCCAGAATAATTTGGGATCTTTTACACGGCGCTCGAGAACGATCGCGCGAACGACTCGAGCGCTGCGGCGACCTCGCCAACCCCCCCGTCCACGGCCGGGCGCAGAAACGGCAGCTCCGGACGCTGGCGACGCAGCGTGGCGATCAATGCCGCCCCCTCGCCACCGCCAGGGACCCGCGTCCCCCCCGCGAACAGCGTTCGAGCGGCTCGTTCCGCGGCCAGCGCCCCTCGCCGTCCTCCCGCCGGAATCGCGATCCGCGCGATCAAGGTTCCACCCGAAACAACGAATGCCGCAGCGCCAGAACCTCCGTCCTCTCGATACGCCAGCAACACACCATCCTCGACGGGCGCTCGATGAATCGCGCGGCGCGAGTTCAGTCGCGGCTTCAATCGACGGATCGCTTTGGTCTCGGCCAGCAGCGCATCGACAGCGGTCTGCTGCTCTCGTGTTTCGAGTGCATGCGCTGCGGCTCGTATCTCGCGGTCTTTGTCGTCGCGGGGCGGCCCTTGGAAGTAAGAGGCGACGCGCATGGCGAGATTGATCGACTGCCCCACGTACAACACGCTGTCGGATCGATCGCGAAAGATGTAGATCCCGGGTGTCCTCGGCAGTGCTGCCAAGTCGTCCGGACCAAAGGCGCGACCGTCGAAATCGGGAAGCTCGAGTCTGTCTTGCAGCAACTGTTCGAGTGCTGCGTGGTCGTGCACCGCTTCGAGAGCGAGTTGCGCTGTCAGCGCGCGCCAGATGGTGGCGACCAACTGCACAGCCCCCTCGGGTCCTTCCGATTCCAGGTGCGGTAGGTGCAGCGCCTCCGCGATCGCCACCGAGTCCGGCACACCGCGATACCCGCGCCAGCGACGCACGACGGTGGCAAGTGCAATCACTGGTCGCGGAAGCGGTCGACCCAGCAGCGCCTCGGCGCGGATCAACTCCGCCTCGCCGGTCAACGTCACGCTGCACGCTGCCGGCGCATCGCCGGCATTCAATTCAACAGCGATCGGCAGATTCACAGGAGCGAGCACCGCCAGCGCAGGCCACAGTGGCGCCGTCTGTCCCGCCTCGGTTGCAGTCGCGGAATATCTCGATGATTCAGCGAGGGTCCAGCCTGTCACCGCACGCTCGAGTCGTGCATCGGCAGCGAGCAATGGATCGAGCAACCGCGCTGCGAGTTGCTCGTCGATGATCCCGAGATTGAGGAACTCGCGCGCAAGATCACCGCTGCTACGCGGCGATCCCGTGCGCAAGGCGCGCACGATACGTTCCAGAAGCAGTGGCGAATTGTTGCTCATCGGCGGAAGCTTCCCACGCTCTGCGGCTCGGGCACTCCGAGTGTGCCAGATCAGGAGCCCTCTGCGAGTGGCCGCTGAACAACATCGTGAATCGTGGTTGATCGTGGGCGCCGGCCTGACCGGTGCTGCGATCGCTTGGCTCGCGGCGCGGCAGGGCGTGGCGGTCACGGTCGTTTCGCTCGATCGACCCGCTAGTCAGGGAACCGCGCTCAACTCGGGCACGGTACATGGCCTGGGTCCAGCCGGGGGCTTTCGGTCTTGGCAGCGTGCATCGCAACACGGCCTGCAGCGCGCAGCGCAGCGTGCCGCTCATGGATTCGAGGTTCTTCGCAGCGCGTTGCTGGAATCGTCGCGCGCCTGCGGTTACACGTCGACTACGCACCATCTCACGCTCCCTCCCTCGATCGATGCAGCCAGCGTGAAGCCGGTCGTCGATGCGTTGCAATCGGCTGGATTTCCTGTGCGACTGGCCGGCGATGCGAATCATTGCAGCCTCGTGCGCGATCGAGAGGCGGTTGTTTCGTTGCGACGACTCAGCTTCGAGTTGCTGCGGGGCGCGTGCTGTCGTGGCGCGCAGCTACGACTCGGATCGCGCATCGCCAGCGTCGGCACAGGCAACTCGCAGCAGTTCTCGTTGGACGGAAGGCCAATCCCGGCGTCGCGCGTGATTTGGGCTGGAGGGCGGCCGCACGCTGTGCTCGTGGCGAACGACGGTGTCGACGAACGATGGGTGCTGCATCAGCGATTTGCCGCCGGAGCTGTTCCGCTCGATCGCGTGTTGGCGTTCGGCAATGCCGAGATCGTGCTTGTTCCCGAGCCGGACCCGGGAGGCTCGGTCGCGTTGATCCGTACCGCCGAAGATGCCTCAGGGGGTGGCCTGACCTGGCCTGAACCTCCTGCCGAGTGGTGGTCCCACTGCGGCACCGCTCTTAGGCAGCGACTCGCCGAGGCACGTTTTAGTGCAGCGGACTCACCGGTGACCACGGCAGGGCACGTCACCTCGATCACCGGATTGGGCGGCTGGCCGTTGACCCAAGTGCTCGGCGTCTGTGCCGAGATCGTTGAGCAGCGTTAACGCAGTTCCTTGGTCGTGGTCCGTACGCGCTGGACGGTGGAAGGCACGGTGTAGATGAACAGTCGCGGCAACCCCATGACCTGAGCACACATCTGACCGCGGCCGGGATACACCTCTTCCAAGTCGACGTTCGTTTCCTCGTTGGAGGTCAGGGCGGCACCCACCACGCGTGTTTGGCGACACGCGTTTTCTCGTGCGCGCCCGGTCACGACCAACAGATGCTGCACCGTGAAATCGATTTTCGGGGCGCGCGCGCCCAGGCCGAGTTTGGCGACGATCGATCCGTAACGTGCCGCGTCCTGAACGACCTCCGCACCGGCCGACGCGTCCCACGAACCTTCGTAGATCAATACCGGAACACCGGCGACCGCGGCTTGAGTCTTCTGCGCCTCGACACAGGGCACGACGACGTCGGTGATCGATAGGTCCGCCGAACGGACCAAGCGCGCCACCGAGACCAACCACGCTTTCGGGGGACGAGGCTGACCGAGGCACGTGCACCCCTTCTCAGGAACCTTTTCGACCAGCCGCACGGTGGCCTTCATGCCGCGGGTGCCGACCTCCTGCAGCTCCGCATCACGACACGCGTTTTCGAGCCCCCGGCTGACGACCATCAGTACCGCCCGCTTCTCGAGATCGGGTTTGGTCCCGCCGAAGTCCGGGTCGAGCGCGCTCACGTCCTGATCGAACGTCGCCGGGTCGCGCAGGACCGTGACCCCTGCTTTCTGCTCGGGCGCCGCCCCCGAGTAGATCAACTCGGGCTCAGGCACCTTGAACAGACCCAGGGCGGGCAACACGGTTGAAACCACGGCCAAACTTGCAGTCCACGAGCGGGTACCGAACAGGTCGATCATCGCGTTCTTCCTCGGGTCGGGCTGTGCATATTGCCACGCGTCGCCTGCCCCTGGCCTGTCGCGCGCGCATGAACCAGACTAGCGCCGTGATTCGCAAGTTCCTCAACGACACCCTGAACATGATCTTGGATGCTCTGGCCGCGGTGGGCGTGCTGCGTGGCGGGGCCGCATGGACGCGGCAACGCTGGGCCAAACGTGCCGAGGCGATGAGCATCGAGGCGGAGCAGGTTCGCCGATCGGTGGCCGCGTCTCATCGAATGTGCCGAGATTGCCGCGAACTGGTCGCTCGCAGCGAACGTCGCTGCCCAGCCTGTGGTGCGGCGATGCGCGGAATCCCAACGGGCGGCGTCTCACGGCTTGCCGATTGGATACTGCCGACCTTCGGCTCAGCCAGCACTGCGGTGTTGACCGCCATCGTGCTGATGTACGGGGTGAGTGTGCTGCTTGGCGGCGGCAGCCTCTGGGCACCGAGTGGTGAGGCACTTTGGCGGCTGGGCGCGAAGGACGGCGAGGCAATTCTGCTCGGCGGCCAATGGTGGCGACTCGTCACTGCGGTGTTTCTGCATGGTGGCCTGCTACACCTTGGAATGAATGGTTATTCGTTGACCATGCTCGGACCGTTCGTCGAGAGCGAGGTTGGGGCTCGCAAGTTTCTGGTGATTTTCATGGTCACCGGAGCGCTATCGTTTCTGCTCTCGTCTTGGTGGAATCCTGGATTGAGCATCGGCGCCTCGGGAGCACTGTTCGGTCTGATGGGATTTGGCGTCGTGTACGGCAGGCGTTCCGGCTTGGCAAGGTTGAAAGGTGCCTCGAACTACTTGCTGCAGTGGGCACTGCTCGGCGCACTGATGTTCTTCATGAGTGGTGTCGATCACGCCGCACATCTCGGCGGCTTTGTCTCCGGCTGTATGCTCGGACTCGTGATCGATGCGACCGAACCTCGCACGCCCCTCGCCGACCGACTCTGGACCTTGGCTGCACTGGCTATGGTGTTGTTGCCGATCGCCGGTTTTGCGATGGCCGTGATCGCTGCACGATGATGCACAGGGCCGGTGCATGAACATCGCCGTGATCGAAGCGCATGTCGGTCCGTTCTCGAGCACGACCCTCGGGATCCTGCTGGCGGTCGTGGTCGTGGCGCTCAACGCGTTCTTCGTCGCGGCAGAATTCGCGCTGGTACGAGTGCGCCCCAGCCGGTTGAGGGCGTTGGCGCGCCGCGGTTCGCGCCGCGCACAGTTGGCCGATCAGTTGGCACACAACCTGGATGAGACGCTCAGCGTTTGTCAGGTAGGGATCACGTTGACGAGCCTTGCACTCGGGTGGATCGGCGAACCGGTCTTTGCATCGCTGATGAGCCGCGTGCTGTCGCCTGCCGATCCGTGGCTCGGTACCGCCGCACCGATCGTTTCGATGGCGACCGCTTTCGTGCTGATCACGTTTCTGCATGTGGTGCTGGGTGAGCTCGTCCCCAAGTCGATGGCAATCACGCTTTCGGAAAAAGTCTCGCTCGCCGTCGCGGCGCCGTTGCGGTTTTGTCAGGTCGCACTGTTCCCGTTGGTCGCGCTGCTCAACCTGTCAGCGCGCGCCGTGTTGCGGCCGCTGAACCTGGTCGATGTTTCGGAGCACGCCGATCCGAGCCTGGATGAGCTGAAGCAACTGATCCTGCGCGGACAGGAGCGCGGCGCAATCGGTCCGATTCAAGCGCGACTGCTCGAGAACCTGTTTCCGTTTGCAGAACGTCGCGCACGCGATGTGATGGTCCCGCTGGCGCGAGTCGCGACGCTCGATCTGCGGCAGCCCTGGGAGACCCTGCTCGAGAAGATTCGCGACGAAGCGTACAGCCGCTATCCGCTGCATCTGGGCGATCCGGATCGAATCGGGCGGATCCTCCACACCAAAACGCTGCTTCCCTACTTGGTGAGTGGCTCGAAGCCGCCGAACCTGTCGGCACTGGCGCAATCCGTGGCGATCATTCCCGAAACGTTGCCGTTGGAGAAACTGCTCGCACAGCTACAAACATCGCGCGCTCACATGGCGCTGGTGGCGAACGAGTACGGCAACACCGTCGGTATCGTCACACTCGAGGACGTGCTGGAAGAACTGGTCGGCGAGTTGCGCGACGAATTCGACGCCGAAGAACTCGACCCGGTGAGAGCCAGACCGGGTGGCGGCTATCTGCTCGACCCTGCACTTCCGTTAGCCCGGGCCTTCGACTTGATAGGCGATGTTCCTGACCTTCCCGAGGGCGTCCACACCGTCGGCGGCTTTCTGCAATCGGAACTGGGCAGACTGCCGCAAACCGGTGACAGCATTCCCTTCGGCAGCATGCACCGACTGGTCGCGTCGGCAGTGCAGGGTCCGCGCATTCTCGAGGTCGCGCTGGTGCCTGTGTCGAAGCAAGACGATGTTCAAGTCCTGAACACTCACTGACGAATTCGTGGCCGGCGCCGTTCGCGCGCCGAATCACGAAACACCGCAACCAAAGCGGATCTTCACGAACCTCTTTTGCTTTCTCCGAACCGCTTGCCGAAAAGTTGGCGGGACACATATTCGCGGCAGGGATCGCGAAAGAGAAAGGAGAAGGGCCGTGAAGGTAATCACGTGTCTCGCCGCAGCCATGGCTGTCTCATCGGGCGCTCTGTTCTATGCGCAAGAGAAGGCCGACAACGCTGCCGAAGCACCGCCTGCTCAGAAGGGGCTCGTATTCAACACCGAGGCATTCCGCCCTCGAATCGTGCTGCATGAAATGCCGCGCACCACGAGTGCTGCATTCGTGACCTTGTCGGGCGTGATCTTCTCGCGCTCAGCGATCGATCGCGTCGAGGTCGGCAATCGAACGGCAGTCTTGCGTCAGGCCGAGCCGAAAGACTTGGTGAAGATCGACCGCGCTCCTGAAGGCGCCTCTGACGCACCCTATCGCACTTATTTCGAAGTGCCCGATGCCGGCTTGCCGCGTCTGGGTGCCAACGATCTCACTGTGCGCGCTTTTGCCACCGATAGTCGCCACAGCGATCTGCACCGAATCACCGTAGTTCGCACCGCCAAGTAAGTACGCCGCTTCTGAGTTCGAACCAGCGTTCGGACATCGGTTGGCTGCGTTGGTAACCATGTTTGGGTCGGGGGACCGAGGGAAGGGGCCGTACCTTGTTTGACAAGATGCTCGTCAGCAAAAACACGAGTGTCGATCGGAAGCGCGTGCGCAGTGTGACTGTTTCCGCCACAGTCCACATCTGCGTGATCGCCTTTCTGGTCGGTGTCGCATGGTTTACGGTCGAAGCCGTCAAGGACCCTTCGTTGGTCCCGGATCTACTGATCAGCTTCATTCCGGAACCGGAGATACCGCCGCCGCCGCCCGTACCTAAGATCGAGATCGCGAAACGGCTGCCGCCACCCGAACCGGAGAAGAAGATCGAGCTCCCCAAACCGGAGCCGCTCAAGATCGAACCGCCGAAGATCGTCAAGCTCAGACCGGTTGAAGAGACTCCCGAGATCAATCTGCCTGAAGAGAAGCTCAAGCAGACCAAGCAAGAACTCGCTGTCTCAAAACTCGACACCAAACGAATGCAGGAACAAGCGCCCGATGTGCTGACCACATCGCGCACGCCTGGCAAGGCCGGTCGACCGGAGTTGATGATGGCGGCCGATCAGCTGAAAGGCCGAGCGGGCGTCACCGGTTCGCTCGACGCACCGGACGTGGCACTTGGTGGAGTGGCCAACGGCAAGAGCCCCAAACCGGCTGGCCTGCCAACGCTCTCGGGCGATCGCATGAGCCGCAGCACCACCGTGTTGTATGGCGGACAAAGCGGCGGCGATCCCGATGTCACACTGCCGGCCGGCGGTCCTGGTGGAAAGGGCGGCGGCGCCCCCGCGGGACGGCCGGGCCCCGGACTCAACCCTGGTGGTTTTGGTGGAACAGGGAATTCGATCAAGTACGCTGCGGGTCCGGCCGATGCGGGACCTGGAACCGGACCTGCGGGAGCACCTTCGCGCGGATCCGGCAACTCGCGACTCGATGCAGTGCGCACGGCGTTGGCCAACAAATACGGCCTGCCGTTGGTCGCTGTTGGAGACATCGGCCAGCGCTCCGTCGACGCCGCGCGTTGGAACCTTCTGCTTCCCGAGTTGACCGACCTGCTGAAGCAGGCGCTGACGCGGGGCGCATGGAGAGGCGGGGAGGCCAGAGTGGTGTCACTGCAGCGCGATGGCCGCAACTTCGTCATTCGTTATAACGACGGGATCGTGCACGTTCTCACGGTTGGGGACGATGGTCTCGCTGCTCTGTTCGTGGCGCGCCAAGGGAATGCGCGCGCCGTCACTTCCAAAGTCGCTGAAGCCGAGAACGCTCGGAGCGCTCTCTACGCTTACATCAGAGGTGCCTCGTGATGACCAAGACCACCCCGCTTGCGCTGCTCGCACTCGCCCTGGCCTCCGTTGCACGCGCTGCGGACAACGCGCCACCGCCGGCACCACCGGCGAATCTCGAAATGCTGCGCACGACCGCTGTCGACGCCTACAACGCGCGCAATTGGACCGCGGCCGCCGAAGCCGCCGACGCGTTCGTGACGTCGATCGACACCGCCGGACTACCGCGCGCAGGTAACGACTTTGCGCTCGTGTCGTTCGTGGGCGGCCACGCTCGCTTCGAGTTGTGGAAAGCGGCTCCCGAGACCTTCAAGTACGACTTCGGCAAAGACGTGCTGGGCGCGATGGAAAAGAGCCTCACGATCCTGCAGGACGATCCGTTCTTCAAGCACAACGTGATCGGGACGGCCTACTTCGAGAAGCTCAAGTCCGAGCACTGGAACAACGTCGAGCTCGAGAACGCCGCCAATTGGCATATGTACAAGGCGCTGATGGCGCGCTACGAAGAGCTCTCGGGCAAATCCCGTGACGGCGCCGAATACGAAACGTTCGCCAAGTACGTACTGCAATACGTGCAGCGCACGTTCGAGATGGCGCGCTACTCGCAAGTACCGAATCTGTATCTGGTTCGTGTCCGCGAAGCCTGCCGCATGGGGTTCGCCAGCAAGTACGACGACCGTTTCGCACAGCTTTATCAGGTTGTCGGCTTCGACAGCGGCAACGTGCGCGCGGGTGTGTTGTGGCAGATCGCACTGGACTTGATGAATACCGAAGGGACGAATCCGGACGAAGCACTGGAGGTGTTCCGGCAGGCGGCAGAAGCGACCCAGGGGCACATCGAACGCGCCGAGGTCTACCGCCAGATGGCCGACTACTCGAGCCGGCAGGAAGGTCACGCCTACAAGCTCCAGGCCGTCGAATATGGTCGCTTGGCCTTCAAGCTGGATCCCGAGAATCAGGACATCCAGATGCAGTACGGCAGCTCGCTGCACGTGATTTCGTATGCGCACTTCAACGCCAACCGTTTCAAGGAAGCGCTGCACGCTGCAGAGGAAGCAACCAGTTTCGAATGGGGAGGCGATGAGGTCGGCTACTTCGATCTGTCGCGCGCTCAGGCCAACTTCGGCGATCGCATCAACGCGATTCAACATGCGGAGCGTGCCTTCGACAAGGCCCGCAAGAAGTTCCAAGGCACCGAGCTACAACCCTTCAAACAGAACTACGTGAACATCCTTCGCCAGTTCGGCCTGTCGCAAAAAGCGGCTGAGATCGAAAGCGGGAGCTGATCCATGAAGCACACGACATTCTTGCGACTGACGACTCTCGCCGTGATGGCATGCCTGGCTGGGCCGGCGCTGGCGAGCAACACGAATGCTGCCGCCAAGGGCAAGCCGGCCGCGAAACCGGCGGCAACGCAGACCCCGGCACCGCCGCCGGCCGAGCCCAACGTGGCCGGCTACGATCCGGTGCTGAGCGAGGTCGAGCGGATGAGCGATCTGTATCGAGCGCTCACCAACTATCACCTGCTGCTGCAGGGTGAAGGCGTGACCAGCAATACGGTCAAGTCCGCGCTCTACGATGTGGAGCGCTACCTGGACGAGATCGACAGCAAGTACGCCACCGATCAACTGTTCATAAAGGATCAGAAGGCGTTGGCCGACATTACCAAGACTGTCGCCAAGGCACATTTTCAGGGCGCGATCTTGCACGCCCGTGGCGTCGATCTGGAAGCGTCGATCACGCAGTACGAGAAGACGCTCGACCTGCTGAAGATGGACCCTGCCGATTGGGAGCAAGAGCTGGAGCGCACCGCGCGTCCGGGGCTGTTGCCGCAGGCGCAAGAGGTCTTGTTCCAGATGACAACGCCGCGCGCCGCGGTCGACGACCTGAAGACGTTCTGGGCCTCGGGCGTGGTGACACGATTCAAGACGCGCGACCTGACACCAACGCAGCGCGCCTCGATCAAGATCGAGCGGATCGGCGGACGCAACGACGGCTTCAGCGATGCGGCGTTCCAAGTCGCGGCCACGCGCTTCACGTCTCGCGTCGCCGATGGCCTGGATGAGTTCCGCGTGGTGTTGCCGCCCGGCAGGTATCGCGTGTCGGCCGGCGACTTGACCTTCCCGCCGTTCGAGATGCAGCTTGCTGAAGGCGGCGTTCCCGACCCGATCTACGTCAACCCCAACACGTTTGCATTCTCGTGGGCCTCGGAAAACGAGAAGTGCCGTCCGACGCTGGTGCTCAACGGCTTGGCCATGAAGACCTTCGCTACCCTGCCCTACGGCACGTATCACGTGCAGCGTCAGCCGGGATGCGAACAGCGTCTGCCCGACAAGATCGTGGTCGACCAAAACACCGAGGTGACGCTGCGCACCGAGCCGCCGAAACTCGACTTCGTGCGCGAGGGTCAGCCGATCTTCTTATTCATCACGACACCGCCATCGTCGACCTACACGCTGCGTTTCTAGTCGACGGTTGCTTCCACGGTTTCTCCACGGGGCGGACGATCGGTCCGCCCCGTTTTCGTTCTGGCAGGTAGCTGCCGCGTGGTTTGCGCTCAGAACTCGAGCGCCTCGATCTTCAACCGAGCGGCGCCGCGCCACGAGTACCCTTCCTTGATGCCGCGTGATCGACAGGTCGACATGAACAGGCGTCGTTAGGTCAGGCGCCCGTTGCACTCGGTGACCGGTTTGCGTCTATCCTCCGCAGCATGATCAGCTCGCTCGATATCGTGATTGCAATCGTGTTGCTAGGCACCATGGCGTATGGGGTTTGGAAAGGGTTCGTGCGGATCGCCATCGGCGTGGCCGGACTCTTGTCGAGTCTCGCCGTTTCGCTGCGTTTGGCCGAGCGAGGACCGGTCTGGTTTCCCGACATCTTCAAGAGCGATCACGTGGCGCGTGCCGCGGCGTTCCTCGCAGTGTTGGTTTTGGGGCTGGTCTTTACCGCGCTGCTCGCATGGCTCGCGTTTCGCTTGGTTCAGGCGGCGCAGATCGGTTGGGTCGATCGCTTGGTGGGCGGGGCGGTCGGCTTGGCTGGCGGCGTGCTGGTCGTCGCGGCGTCGCTGGTGGGGATGGTGAGCTTTCTGCCGCCGGGCACCGGCGCCATGAAACACAGCACGAGCGTGCATGCGGTGCTGACGATCGTCGATGCAGCGTCCAACATTCTTCCCCCGAAAATGGCAGAGGCTTACAAAGAGCGCCGCCGCGCGCTGGACGCATAGCGTATGACGCCGATCATCGTGATGTTTCTCCTGTCCGCGACAGCACCGCTTCAATCCCCACCAACCTCACCCGCCGGCAACGACCCGATCGCGACCCTCAGCCGCCGACTGGAACGCACGCGAGGACTCTCGTTCAAGCATCCGGTCCCGAGCCGACATCTTTCGGTCGATGTCGCTGCAACAGCCATCGCCGAGATCGTCGAGCGCGATGCGCCCCAGTCCGACATGAAATCGGACCAACTACTGTTGGCGGCGCTCGGGTTGATACCGCCCGACTACGATCTGTATCGCGGGACGCTTGCACTGCTTTCCGATCAGGTCGCCGGGTTCTACGATCCGTATTCCAAACAGTTCGTGATTGTCGACTTTCCCGACAATCACCCCATGAAGGCGGCGATCGACGCTGCCGGCGACTCGATTTTGATTCACGAACTCGATCATGCACTCACCGACCAGCAGTTCGATATCTTGAAGATGCTCGGAACCAAGCAGCATCGCGACCGCGACGACCAACTGATGGCGCGTCGCGCATTGGCGGAAGGGGACGCAACGCTGGCCATGATGCTGGATGCGCTGAAGCAGGCCGGTAGTGACCCGAAGCCGGAGACATTTCCGCTCGATGCAATGGTCGAGCAGATCGCGCAGGCCAGTGTCGCCGCGTCGCCAGCGCTGCAGCAATCCCCCCAGATCGTACGGGCTGCCATCATCGAACCGTATCGGTTGGGATTGCGTTACGTCGGCGACACCTGGAAGCGAGGAGGTTGGGCAGCGGTCGACGCCTTGTGGAAATCTCCGCCCAACTCCACCGAGCAGTTGTTGCACGCCGACAAGCAGAGCGATGCACCGCAACGCATCTCTGCGAGTAGCGCTCCGGACAAGTCTCGACTCGTCGCTTCAACAGAGCTGGGCGAGTTGGGGATGCGCTTGTTGCTTGCCACCAAGTCCGCAGCGGATGTCGCGGAACGCGCCGCCGCCGGTTGGGATGGTGATCTCGTCGAGTTGTTTCACGATGACAAGGGTCAGGCGCGGATTCGGCTCACCTCGATCTGGGATACTGCCGGCGATGCCCTGGAATTCGCGGCGGCCCTCAGCGCGGTATGCGGTTGCACACCGCCGGCCGCGAGCGACACGCATCGGCTGATCGTGGAGTGGACTCCGTGAGCGTTCAGGTTGGAGTCGATCGCCTGTGTCTCGATCGCGCCGACCTCGTGCGCGGGCGGCGCGTCGGATTGATTGCACACCCTGCGTCGGTCGGGGCCAGTCTTTCGCACACGGTCGAGTTGCTGCGACACGTTGCCGGCGCCAAGGTCGTGCGCGTCTTCGCACCCGAACATGGAACCGGCGGCGGGCATCAGGACATGGCGGGTGTTTGCGAAACCTACGACCCCTTGCTCGATGCGCCGGTTGTCAGTTTGTACGGCGATGACGAGGCCTCGTTGTCGTTGCCGAGAGCTGCGCTTGACGGCGTCGATGTACTCATCGCCGACCTGATGGATGTGGGCGCGCGCTACTACACCTTCTACGCCACGATCGTGCGCGCGATGCCGGCCTGCGCCGCTGCCGGTGTGCCGCTGATCATCTGCGATCGCCCCAATCCGCTCGGCGGCCAGGTCGAAGGTGGCGCGATACGCGATGGCTACCATTCATTCGTCGGGGAGTTGAACGTCGCGCAGCGGCATGGACTGACCGTGGGCGAGCTGTGCGTCATGGCACGCACACAGCAGTCGCTTGCCTTGCAGCTCGAAGTCATCCAGTGCCAAAACTGGCGTCGCTCGCAGTGGTGGGATCAGACCGGCCTGCCGTGGATTCCGCCCTCGCCCAACATGCCGACACTCGATACGGCGATCGTCTATCCCGGCGGCTGCCTGATCGAGGGGACCAACCTTTCCGAGGGGCGCGGCACCACGCGGCCCTTCGAGTTGATCGGCGCGCCGTGGCTTTCGGCCTCGCGATTGGCCGGCGCGCTTGAAGCTCTTCAACTCCCTGGGGTGCGGTTTCGCCCGGTCCGCTTCCTACCTGCCTTCCAGAAACATCGCGGCTCGGACTGTCATGGGGTGTTTATCCATGTCACGGATCGGCATTCGTTCCGAAGCCTGGTCACCGGCCTTGCCGTGATCATCGCCGCACGCGATCAGTCGCCCCATGACTTCTCCTGGCGCCGCGAGGCGTACGAGTTCCGGACCGACCCACCGGCGATCGATCTGCTGGCGGGCAATCCCGATTGGCGGGACATGATCGAGGCCGGGGCGTCGGCTCGTGAGCTCGAGCAGGGTTGGCAGGCCGAGCAGTCCCAGTTCGAGGACGCAAGACGAGCGTTCTTTTTGTATCCGGAATGATCCGAATCTGTCCTTCCTGACCGTGCCGTGACATTGGGTGGGCATGATCGCGCCAGTCACGGGGAGCTAACTCGTCGGTAATCCGGCGGGGTCCCCGGGAGGAACGTGATGGCCACGACGGTTCGTCTACCTGAGTCGCAGGTCAAGACCAAACGCCCGAATCGATTTCCGGTCGCGTTGGGTTCTCGGGTGATGGGTATCGGCTCTTCGATTCCTTCGGGTGTGCTTACCAATGCCGATCTCGAGAAGAAGGTCGATACCTCCGACGAATGGATCGTGACGCGCACCGGAATTCGCGAACGTCGCGTCGCACCGCCTGGTGTCGACACCTCTGACCTGGTAGTCGAGGCAGCGCAGAACGCACTGATCGACGCGCAACTCACCATCGACGACATCGATGCATTGATCGTGGCCACGGTCAGCCCCGACACGATGGTCGCGAGTTGCGCTGCGTGGGCGCAACCGAAGCTCGGTTTGCGACGCGGCATCCCGGTGTTCGATATCACCGCAGCTTGCTCGGGCTGGTTGTACGGCACGATCCTCGCCGACTCACTCGTTCGATCAGGCACCGCTCAACATGTGTTGGTGGCCGGGGCCGAGGAGTTGTCGCGCATCACCAATTGGAACGATCGCACCACTTGCGTGCTGTTCGGCGATGGCGCCGGCGTCAGCGTGCATGGTCCTCACAAGAGCGCGGGCGACGGAGTGCTTGCACACACCTGGGGTGCCGATGGCTCGCTGGCGCACTTGTTGTGGCAGCCGGGCGGCGGAACCCGTCATCCGGCCTCACACGAGTCGGTCGATCAATCGCTGCATACCGTGCAGATGCAAGGGAACGAGGTCTACAAACACGCCGTGCGCGCGATGCAGCAAGCGGTTGCCGACGTGATGGAAGAGGCGGGGGTCACCGCCGACGACATCGATCTTTTCGTTCCCCACCAAGCCAACCTGCGAATCATCGAAGCCACGGCGCAGCGTGCCGGCCTGCCGATGGAAAAGGTCTACGTAACGATCAGCAAGTACGGCAACGTGTCCGCTGCGTCGATCCCGATGGCTTTGGCGGATGCGCGCCGCGAAGGGCGCATCAAGCCAGGCGACTTAGTGTTGACGGCTGCGTTTGGAGCCGGTTTCACATGGGGCGCGGCGCTGATTCGCTGGTAGTCGGCGCTGGGTGATCGAAGAGTTCCAGGGCGATCCGCATTGGGTCGCCCTTCTCGTTTCTGAATCTCTCTCCAAAACGAAGCTTGCCCGCGCTCCGTTTGGCAGTACTTCTCCCGACAGGTCGGTCACCTTCGATCCGGGAGACGAAGGTGTCTGGAGTTCCCAGCATGAAAAAGCATCACGCGACCCAGCGCGGCCTGGGGGTACTCGCTGTCGGCTCGGCATTCGTCGTGGCAGGGCTCGCCATCTTGTTCGCCGCTGCCCAGTCACTCTCACAGCCCCTCGCTCCGGCAATCTTCGGCGGTGGTGGGTCACTCGCTGCGCTCTGTTTGGGACGCTGGGGCTTCCGCTCGATTCGAGCCTAGCTGTTCCGAAACGACTTGCCTGTTTCATTTCGAAACCTAACTTCTCCACGAGGCTCGCGTGACGGGCGCCGGCCTCGGGGAGGGTTTGGGTATGTATGTGTATTCGTCTCGCCGTGCGCGTCGCGCGTTGATGGGCTTCGTCGCGCTGACCGCGGCCGTCACGTTGCCAGTGTTGGGGATGACCGAAGCCTCGGCGCATTCGGTAACGCAACCGCTGGCCCCCGCGATCTTCGGCGGCGGCTCGGTGCTGCTTGGGTTGTTGTTGGCAAAAGCCGGTGTGCGCTTGTTGCGCCCATCGCGGTCCCGCTTGATCTATCGCAGCGACGCACTCGACCTGGGAGATCGATCGCAGTTTCTGTCGTAGCCGACGCGCGCCGCCTCACAGGAGAGCGAGGCGACGCACGCCGTGGAGTCGGTCTGTTCTGCTGTCGGCTCAGTGCTTACCGAAGTGATAAACCGTGCCGATCGAAATCATTCCGATGTCGTTCTCGTGGCCGGTCTTGCCGAGGTCGCCAATGTTCAGGTGCTTTGAATACAGCATCTGAATCGACCAGACGCCGGTCGGCACAAGAAAGACATTGACCCCAACGCCGAAGATCGGATCGGTGCCCGACGCGCTCAGGTTGGAAGCGAAACCAGGTTCGCGATAGTCGACTTTCTGTTTCCAATGAAACAGGCCTGCTTGGCCGAGCAGTTGCACGCGTGGGCCCAGCGGAAGAATCCCTGTGCCAAGGACTGCGACGCCTGAAGCCTCGATCCGATCGTCAAACGACGTGAAGCTGGGCACGGGTGTGCCGCGATACGGTCGTCGTCCTACGGGTGGCTGATAGTCACTCCCAGCGCTGGCCTCGAGTCGCCCCAGGTCGGCGTAGCCGACGGAGAGCGCGAATAGCCCCCATCGATATCCGCCGCCGACTGCCCAGCCCTTGTCACTGTCGTCGAGCTTGTCAGCCTCAGCTTCAAGTTCGTATCCCTTGAATTTTGTCGGCCCGGCATGTGCGGTGGCGAACCACCCTTGATCTGCAGCCTGAGCCACACCTGCAAGTAGGCAGCAAACACCCAACAGCGCGAACCTGTGCGCGCTCGATTTCACACTGCATGAACTCATCTCGTCCTCCTGGCGTCTGCACCGATGGCCCCGATCTAGGTGCACCGCTCAAACAAAGGACGCAGCGTTCGACCATCCGCTCTCAGGAATTTGTATGGAAGTTCAGTGCAAATGTCAGTCCGCAGATGGCGATGAACCCTGCCAACACAATCGTGAAACTCGAACGCCTCGTGGGTCGATCGACCGGCTTCATTCGCCAGGCACTGTCTCCGTAAATCGCGACGCTGCTCCAACCGTAAGTGGTATCCCCGGCAACGAACCGTTCGCGTTGCGCGTATGTCAACGCGGTCGAGACGTCGAGGCCATCGGCCAGCCCACGAAAAAACGGTTCCATCACCCGACGCGCCTCGTCGTCGCGGATCGGAGCGGCTGCGGCGACCACAGCGCGTGCACCGCCCAGGAAACTGGCTCGCGCCAGGCTCAGCGTCCCCTCGCCTTCCAGTTCGGCACCTCCGGCGCCGGCGCACGACGACAACACGATGCAACGATCCTTCAGGTTCAAACCCACCAACTCGCTCTCATCGAGCCAGCCGTCTTCCCCGCCACCCGGAGTCAGAGCGATCGCGCTCCTGTCGGGGTGTCGCTCGTCGATCACGGTATGCGCGGCGATGTGAACCAGGCCGGTGCTCGCGCCGAGCGCGCGGCGCAGTGCTTGCTCGCTGGCTGCGTGGCCTGCAAACAACTGGCTGCGCGAACCCCACAGTCGTGTGACTTGCATCGCTTCAGCGCGGGCCGAGGGGAGTCGTGGGAGTCCTTGGCCGCGAGCATCCTCGGGCGGCACCGGATCGGAAAACACCATCGCCATCGTAGACACCGTTGCGGGATGCTCGCGCCAAGAGAACCAGACGCTCGCCGACGGCGCCAACGCAAGCGTGAGGCGCGTTGCGAGCGGTTGATTCGCTTCGTCGCGCAATGCACCCCAAGGCAGTCGCGCAATCGCTCCGTCGGGGACGATCGTGAGTCGATTGACTTGCGGTGAGAGAGACGCCAGTGGCACCGCGAGCAGTTCGCGATACAGACGCTGCGCAGCCGGGATATCGCTATTGTCGCGACGCTGCAGTAGATGTTCGAACAACTCCACGCGCTGTTCGATAGATTCAAGCGCCAAGGTCTCGACTCTAGCGGTCGAGCGGGTGATCACGAAGACCCTCGGCCGGCTGCCGTACTGCAGAGTCTCCGGCACCAGATAAACCAAGAGTGCTTCATCGGTAGCCAGCGCCCCTTGGAGTTGACTCAGGCGAGGGATCGAGGGCAATCGCAAACTCGAGAAGGCGGCGTCAGTGGCTGCGATCTCGCGAGCTAGGGCGGCCGCTCTGACCTCGGTCTTGTCCAATGCTTGGCGCAAGCTGGAGCGCTCGGTTGCGGTCAGGCTGCTCGCTGCGAGTTGCCGCTGCAGATCGGACGCCTGTAATAGCAATTCTGTGCGCGGGGCCGAGGACGGATGACGCTGCGCCACCCGCTCGGTCCCGCCGGCGGCATCCAGCTGATCCAACAGCGCGCGTGCGCGGCGACGCTCGGCAATCGTCAGCGCCAACTCGATCGACTCGAAGCTCGGGCTCTTCAGGTCGCGAAGTACGCTCCCGATGAACCGCTCGTAGAAGAACACCCAGCGACCAAAGGTGCCGGCGCGAGACATCGAGTCGGGCTGCAGATCGCGGATCCGTTCGATCGAGTCGAGCGCAACCGTCGCGACGGCAATCCCCTGCTGATTCAGGTTGGCATCCCACAGTCGTTGCGCATGAACCAGGTGAGCGCGCGCGAGGTGAAACGGGCTACCGAGTTCCTCGGCACACGCGACGCCACGCTCGGCCCACATCACCGCCTCGCGCTGCGCAGCGGGTTTGTCGCGTTCCGCATATTGCGACTTCAAGCGCAGTGCGAAGCAGAGGTCCTCGATTCGGCTGGTGGCAGTTGCTTGTTGCATCGCCAGATCCAGGTTGCGGACTCTCTCCAGGTCCGGACGCGCCGGATCTTGGGCCTGCGAGAGGCGGATCGAAATCTCGCTCCTACGGTTGCCGCTCTCCAGCGCCAACGTCAGCGCCTGCTCCAATAGCTCCCGCGATTCGCTGTCGACCCCGCGCCGCAACTGCGACATCAGCAGGACCAAGTTGTGGAGTGTTTGAGAGAGTTGGAATCGATCTCCTCGCCGCTCGTGGAGCGCACGCAAAGCCTGAAATCGCGCCAGCGAGTCATCGAGGCGACCAACGCCCCAGAGTGCAACGGCCAAGGCGCCGAGCCAATCTGATCGCGCTTCGTCGTATTCGGCCTGCTCGATTCCTGGCTCCAGCGCCTCGAGACGCGCCACGGCCTCTGCAGTCCGGCCGCGCATGCTTTCGAGGCGCGCCGACTGAACCTCGGCCATTAGCTGAGCGATCTTGTTGCCGCTTCGGCCTGCCGCGGCTCGCCCCGTCGCCAAGTACTGCTCACTCTCTGCGAGTCGCCCCAGTCGTGCAGCCCATTCCGACCGCGATAACGCGACCTGCGCTTCACAGGTTGCCAAGTCGAGCGATCGGCAGCGTGCCGCGGCTGCGCGCCACATTTTCTCGGCGCCGGGTTGATCACGATCGGCGAGCAATTGGCCCAGCGCATAAAGCACCGTCTCATCGTCGTGATTGCGACTCAACCGCTGACGCAATCGCCGCTCGGCGATCTCCCACTTGCCGCTGCGACGTGCTGCCTGCTCATAGCAACGGGGCGGGCCATCGTCGGTGCAATCGTCGATCGACGCAGGGAAGATCTCGGCATGCGCCGGCATGACGACGCCAAGCGCAAGTACCAACCAGAGCGACCAACGCATCGTCAGCGCACGCGAACCATTCGCGATCCACTGCTCAGCACTCGGCCATCGCCGATGGTGACCTCAACCGTCCAGAACAATGGCGTTTCATCGGCGACATTTCTTAGTGACTCGAGTGGAACCGTCACGCTATTCCCGGTCAGATGATCGTTGCGATACACCACGGTTGTGTCGGCAGTGAACAGCGTGACGTTGGCATTCCGAGCGCCGGGCGGCGACTCCCATGTGAGCGTGAATTCGGCTCGGGATAGCGTTTGACCTTCTGCGGTGAGCTGCATCACGGCTGCCGCATCGCTGCGCAGCACCGGCGCAACCTGAGGGGCTTGCCTTACGCTCCACCACGCCCCCAGCGCGAGTGCACCAAACACAAGCGCCGCTGCGATCTTGAGTCCGGCCATCCGATGCAGCGCGATTGAAGTGGGCGGCGTCCGCACACTCATCAGGTCGCGCCGCGCTTGCATCAACACCTGTACGGCGGTCGCACAGTCACGACAGTTCGACACATGGTCGACAGCAGCGCCGCGCCTGGCGTCGGCAATTTGGCCGGATGAAAGCGCGAGCAACATCTCGTCGTCCAGGTGCGGGCCGGCGTTGCTTGCTGTTCCCGCCTGCCAGTGTCGCTTGAGGTCGTCTTCGTTCATGGCTGAAGACCTCGCTGCATCAGTTCTTGTCGTAGTGCTCCGATCGCGCGATACACGGTGTTTCGCGCCTTCGGCTCGGTCCATCCCAACAGATCGGCAATCTCTTGCGTGTTGAAACCTTGCAAGTGCAGCCCCACCGCGCGCCGGTGTTGCGGATCGAAACGCTGCAAGAACTCTTCGGTGGCACGAAACACCTCGTTCTGCGCGGAGGCTGTTTCCGGCGTCGCCCCGGGCGCTTCCCATTCACGCGGAGTGTCCTGATCCGCTCCGGCCTGAAGCGATTCTTCGCGCCGCGCCGTCACGCGGCGGCGCGCATCGCACACTGCCGATGAGACCGCCCTCCACAGGTAAGACGCAGGCTGATGGATTTCTCTCTCAGCTTCCACCGCTCGCCACAGCCGAAGCAGGGCCTCTTGCTGCACGTCATCGGGGTCGACCCCTGTGCCGGGCCGGCAGAGTCGGTTCAACGCCGCCCGCAGCACCGGCCGAAGTTGCTCGGCCAGGGCCTCGAATCGCGCGGACTGAGCTGTCGCGGGCATCGTCGGCGATTATTACTGGCGGTCCGACAACCCCGCCCCCCGATCGGATCGATACGTGACGGCCCCGCCGCATTTGGTAGACTGCCCACTCCTCTCGCAGCCCCCTTCGGAGCGGTAAGACCTTGCCCATCGCGACTCGTATCGAAGTCGGCACCCGGCCGGGGTTCAAAGACAGCCGGGCAGTCAGCATTTCACGACAAATCGTTGACTATTTGGGGGTTAACGTTGAAGGCGTCCGCACTCGCGACGTCTATCACGTGGTCCCGGCCTTGAGCGATCCCGACGCCACCCGGATCGCGGCCGAGTTTGCCGGACCGGTGCTGCGGCAAAGCGCCGTCGGCCGGCTCGAAGATGGTGGTTTCGATGTGGCCGTCACGATCGGCTACAAGCCGGGGGTCACCGATCCGGTAGCCAAGAGCGCCAAGGTCTGCATCGAAGACCTGCTGGGGCGGACGCTCGGTGTAGGCAGCGCCGTCTTCAGCTCGCGCGTGGTGTTGTTGTCCGGCGTATCGAAGTCGCAGGCCGAGCGAATCGCGCGCGAGTTGTTGGCCAACGAGATGATCGAACGCGTAACGGTCGAGACCGAGAGTGAGTGGCGCGCACATCCGCCCGATCTGTCGGTGCCCCGCGTCAGCGAACTGTCGTCGCCGACCGTGGAAATCGTGTCATTGGATGTTTCCGACGCAGCCTTGATCGAGCTGAGTCGCGCGCGCCTGCTCGCGCTGACGCTCGATGAGATGCAAACGATTCAGCGTTTCTATCGCGAGCATGGTGCCTCGGCGCAACGGGTCGCGCGCGGCCTACCCCAGTGGCCGACCGATGTCGAGTTGGAGTGTTTGGCGCAAACCTGGTCGGAGCACTGCAAGCACAAGATTTTCGCCGCCACTGTCGAGTACCGTGAGCCGGGTCGAGCGGCGCAGCAGATTCGCTCGCTGTTCAAGACATACATTCGCGGCACCACCGAAGCGATCGATGCCGCGATCGTGGCGCGCGAGGGGAAGAGCTGGTTGGTATCGGTGTTTCACGACAACGCCGGCGTGATTGCAGCGACGCCTCGTCATCACTTGGTCTACAAGGTCGAAACGCACAACAGCCCGTCGGCGCTCGATCCTTACGGCGGCGCGATCACCGGCATCGTGGGCGTCAATCGCGATCCGTTCGGCACCGGCATCGGCAGCGACTTGCTGACCAACGTCTGGGGTTACTGCTTCGGGCCGAGCGACTGGAAACAGGAACTGCCCAAAGGCCTGTTGCATCCACGGCGGATTCGCGAGGGTGTGCATCGCGGTGTGATCGACGGCGGTAATCAGTCAGGGATTCCGTACGGCCGCGGTTGGGAGTTGTTCGACGAGCGATTCATCGGCAAGCCGCTGGTGTATTGCGGGACAGTGGGTCGCATGCCCGTGACGGTGGCGGGCAAGCCGGCGCACGAGAAGGGTGCGCGTGCGGGCGATCGTGTGGTGATGGTCGGCGGCCGCATCGGCAAGGATGGAATTCACGGGGCCACGTTCAGCTCGGCTGAGTTGACGGAAGAGTCGCCGGTGCAAGCGGTTCAGATCGGCGATCCGATCACGCAGAAGATGATGTTCGACTTTCTGCTGGAAGCGCGCGATCTGGGTCTTTACAGCTCGATCACCGATAACGGCGCCGGTGGCTTGTCGTCGAGTGTGGGAGAGATGGCTGGCTCTTGCGGCGGCGCCGAATTGGAGTTGTCGCGAGCGCCTCTGAAGTACCAAGGCTTGGCGGTGTGGGAAGTGCTGCTCTCGGAAGCGCAGGAGCGCATGACGGTGGCGGTCCCGCCAGAGACGCTCGAAGAGTTCTTGGCGTTGGCCGCGCGACGTGAGGTCGAAGCCACCGACCTGGGTCGATTCACCGACGACGGTGCGTTTCATGTGATGAACCACGGTGTGTCTGTGCTGTGGTTGCCGCTCTCGTTTTTGCACGACGGTCTTCCTGCGATGCAATTGCAGGCCGAATTTTCACCACCTTCAGTCAGCGCGTGGATTGCCGGCGAACCACCGGCCGACGGCAACGCCGGCGCCTCACTCGCCGCGGAGTTCCTGGCGCGACAGAACCTGGCAAGCAACGAACTTCTATCGCGCACCTACGATCACGAGGTCAAGGCGCTGACCGTGATCAAGCCGTGGATCGGTGTCAAGCACGATGTGCCCAGCGACGCCTCGGTGTTTCAAATCTCACACGACGGTTGGGAAGCGTACGCGCTGGCGGAGGGTGTGTTTCCGAGTTATTCCGACATCGACGCGCATGCGATGGCGCAAGCCGGTGTGGATCTGTCGATCCGGCGATTGCTGGCGGCCGGTGCGCGGCTCGATCGAATCGCAGCACTCGACAACTTCTGTTGGCCCGATCCCCTTCCCAGCAAGAGCAACCCCGATGCGCTCCACAAGCTGGCGCAACTGGTGCGTGCCTGCGCGGGATTGTCGGAAATCTGCATCGCCTACGGCATGCCATTGATCAGCGGCAAGGATTCGATGAAGAACGATGCCGTGATCGGCGGCAAGCGGATCAGCATTCCACCGACGCTATTGATCTCGGCGATCGGGTTGCTGAACGATGCCCGTCGCGCCATGACACTCGAGCCGCGCGGCGACGGCGAGCTGCTGCTGGTTGTCGGCGAAACCCTCGATGAGCTGGGCGGCAGCGAGTGGGCTGCCGCGCGTGGCGTCGCCGCGACATCGGTGCCGCGTTGTCATCCTGGGGCGTTCATCGAACGGTATCGAAAGATTGCCGGCGCCATCGCTGATGGGTTGGTGCAGTCGGCGCATGCGCCCGGCCTCGGCGGAATGCTCCCCGCACTGTTTCGCATCGCGCGCGCGGGCGGCGTGGGCCTGACTGTGGATCTGGCGCAGTTGCCGGGGCCGGCAACGCTCGGCTGGGAAGCGCGCCTGTTCTCCGAGTCGTGCGGCCGATTGTTGCTCACCTGCACGCCGCAGCAGTTGACCGCGCTGGTCGGTGCACTCGAGGGTGAGCCGCTGCAGGTAGTCGGCGAGACCAACAGATCGGGGCGCTTGAAGTTGACCTTGGGTGTGCAGCGCACCTTGGTCGATGCAGAGCTCGCGCTGTTGGCGCGTGCGTGGGGCAGCGTGGCATGAACGAGACTCGCTTCGGAAATGTGCGCGTGTTGATTCCTTTCGGATTCGGTTTGAATTGCGAAGACGAAACCGAGCACGCCTTTCGGATGCTGGGCGCGCAGGTCGAGCGCGCGCACTGGACCGACCTGTTCGCGCATCGCCACAATCGGCGGCTGAACGACTATCAGGTGCTGGGACTAATCGGCGGCTTCGCATATGGCGATCACATTGGAGGCGGGGTTGTTCTGGCCACGCGCGTGCGCGCCCACCTGCTGGAAGACCTGCGTGCGTTCTTGCAACAAGGTGGCCTGGTGCTCGGCATCTGCAATGGCTTTCAAACCATGACCCGTTTGGGGCTGTTGCCCGGTCCCGAAGGCGATACGCATGACTTCATCGCGTCCGCCGACTTGGCTCCCAACGATCGATTGGGCTATCGCGATGCGTGGATTCGCGTCGCCGCCGATACCAAGTCGCCCTGTGTGTGGACCAAGGATATCGGCACGCTCGATCTCCCCTCGCGGCATGGTGAGGGGAAGTTTCTGGTGGCCGACGATGCGACGCTCGATCGCTTGGACCAGCGTGGCCAACTCGCGTTGCGTTACGTCGATACCGAGGGGCGCGCGACGGAGCAGTGGCCCGAAAATCCCAATGGCTCGGCGCGCGGTGTGGCGGGTGTGTGCGATCGGAGCGGACGGTGCTTCGGCTTGATGCCGCATCCGGACGCGTTTCTGCATGCTTGGCAGCATCCCGACTGGCGACGTCATCCACGACCGGCCGAGTTGGGCGCGCAGGGACTGTCGATATTCGAGGCGGGGTTGAAGGCGGCTTCGTAGGCCTTTCGGTTGTCGCGCGCCTGGCAGGTATCGGACTGTGCGTGTCGTTACGACAACAGTCTGCGTGACGGTTGATACGGCAACAGATCTTGCACCACGCCGCGCCGCTGGTTGTCCTGCATCTGCTGCCAAAACTCGGGGCGAAGCAGGTCGCCGTGCGCCCTCACGAACTGCTCTCGCAGATCGGGGCGCAGCCCTAAGAACGGCAGAAATTCTTCAGGGAACACATCGTCGGGACCGACGTGAAACCACGGCTCGGCCGCTATTTCATCCTCGTCGAAGCGGGCCTGCGGGAGCGCGCGAAACTTACACTCGCTGAGCAGGCAAAGCTCGTCGTAGTCGTAGAACACGACCCGTCCGTGGCGGGTGACGCCGAAGTTTTTCATCAGCAAATCGCCAGGGAAGATATTCGACGCCGCCAGGTCGCGGAGCGCGCGGCCGTAGTCGACCACTGCGGCAGCGGCGCGCGCTGGAGACTCGGTACGCAAATAGATGTCCAGCGGTGTCATCTTTCGTTCCACATAAAGGTGGCTGATGATCACGCTGTCGTCATTGACGGTGACGCTGTTCTTCGCCGCGGATTGCAGTTCGTACAGCAACTCGTCGCTGAACTGACGACGCTCGAAACGAAGGTTCTCGAACTCCTGAGCATCGACCAAGCGCCCGGCACGGTCGTGCTTGAACACCAGTTGGTACTTGGCCATCACCTCGGGTCGCGTCGTGGTCTTGGGCTGACCGAACGAGTCGCGAATTACCTTGAACACCATGTCCAACGACGGAATGGTAAAGACGATCATCACCAGCCCCGGTATCCCCGGCGCATGTTCGAACAGCTCTTGGGTGTGAGACAGATAGTCCAGTAGCTCGCGATACAGCAATGTCTTCCCGTGCTTGTTGTGGCCGAGCGCAATGTACAAGGCGCTGGGTCGCTTCTTCGGCATCAACTGGTTCAGACACGCTGTCAAGGCGGCCGGCCGAGTGGCATCGACAAAGAAGTATGACCGCGCATAGCTGAAGACGATGCTGAGTTCCTCTTCGGTAAGTAGCACGGCGTCGAGTTTGACGCGGCCTTCCGGGTTGAGTAGCGCCAGCGCCAACGGGTGACTTCCTCCGGCGGTGTGCACCCGGCCCAGCAGATACGCTTCCTTGTTGCGATAGAACACAACGCGTATCGCTTCGATCGTCTCGATGGCGACGTCGCCGCAATGTGCCTCGATCGCCTGTGCCGCGCGGGCTGCGTCGCCGGCAAGATCGGCGTAACCGACGCTGAATTCGTGGCGCCGCAAGAGGCGCTTCAGGGCCGAGGCAACCGTGGGCGCGCAGGGATAGAACTCGGTGACATCGTGGCTCGATTCAGACGATTCGGGCGCAACGATCCCCGCCGCCAAGAACTCCAAGTCCTCGTCCACACCGACCGTGGTGAAGACCCGCCGCGTGATCGAGTTGAAGAACGTCTCCGCCAACTCCCAGTCAGTGCGTTGCCGTACCCAACGCAGATAGGCCTTCTTCATCGCGGCCCATGTCGCCCGATCGCGAGCGTCCTGATCCAAACAGAGCTCGAGCCGTTCAACCGTGCCGACCACCAAGCTGGAGTAGACGTCGAGGCGATCTGCGGAATCCTTCAGCGCTCCCAACCAATCGCGCGCCTCGAAGCACAGGCGCGCGTTCAGCGTGTAGCGATGGAATTCTTTGATGTAAACCAAAAACGCTTCTTCGATGATCGCCGCTCCACGATCCGCCACGCTTTCGATTGGCGGAGCGCCCTGGCTCATGGGTGATGCTCATCCTGAAACTGTGCGTCTTCGGTCGATCCGACCAGCGCCTTCGTCGAGGCCTGCCCGCCGGAGATAACCTCTGTCACCAGATCGAAGTACCCGGTGCCGACCTCGCGTTGATGGCGCGTCGCGGTGTAACCCGCACCTTCGGCTGCAAATTCTGCTTGCTGCAGCTGCGTGTATGCGGTCATGCCGCGCGCGCGATAGTCAGCGGCCAAGCTGAAAGTCGCCATGTTGAGCGAGTGAAAGCCGGCCAATGTGACGAACTGAAACTTGTACCCCATGGCGCCCAACTCGGATTGAAACTTGGCGATCGTGGCGTCGTCGAGGTTCTTCTTCCAGTTGAAGCTAGGGGAACAGTTGTAGGCCAGCATCTTGCCTGGGAACTTGGCATGCACGGCGTCGGCGAATCGCTTCGCTTGGTTGAGGTCGGGCGTCGACGTTTCGCACCAGATCAAATCGGCATACGGTGCGTATGAAAGCGCTCGTGCGATCGCACACTCCAGCCCGCCCTTGAGCTTCCAGAATCCTTCCGGTGTGCGTTGCCGAATGATGAACGGCTCGTCCTTGGGATCCACATCCGAAAGCAGCAACTGCGCCGAGTCGGCATCGGTGCGCGCAATCAAGATCGTCGGCACACCCATCACGTCGGCGGCCAGGCGCGCGGCGATCAGCGTGCGCACGAACTGACTGGTCGGAACCAGCACCTTGCCGCCCATGTGCCCACACTTCTTTTCGGACGCGAGTTGATCCTCGAAATGCACACCGGCCGCACCGGCCTCGATCATCGCTTTCATCAGTTCGAAGGCGTTGAGCGGGCCACCAAACCCCGCCTCGGCATCGGCGACGATCGGCGCGAACCAATGATGGCCGGACTTCCCCTCGGCGCGCTCGATTTGGTCGGCGCGTTGCAGCGCAAGGTTGAGCCGGCGCACCAAGTTCGGCGCGCTGTCCGCCGGGTAAAGGCTCTGATCGGGATAGGTCTGTCCCGACGTGTTGGCATCGGCCGCTACCTGCCAACCCGAAAGATAGAGAGCCTCGAGGCCGGCCCGCACCATTTGCACCGCTTGGTTTCCGGTGAGCGCACCAAGCGCGGGCACATACGGGCGCTGTTTCATCAACTCCCACAATCGCCGCGCTCCCAACTGCGCCAAGGTGTGCTCGATCTGCACGGTCCCCTGCAGCGCCTCGACCTGTGCGCGTGTGTAAGGGCGCACGATGCCGTCCCAGCGATGAGGATCAGGATGAGTCGGTGCGAATGCGTCGTTCACGGTGTTGTCGCCTCTCTTGACCGCGGGATCTACCGCGGCAAATGGCCCGTCTGTTGAATCAACAGATCGTACGCCGGCAAGGTAAGAAACTCGTTGAACTCCGAGGCCGTGCTGAGCTGTGCAAACAGGTCTCGTGCCGCCTGAAACTTCCCCGAAGCGAAGCGCTCGTCACCGACCTCGGTTCGAATCTGCAACAGCTCGTCGTCCAGAATGCGGTTGAAGAAAGCCAGCGTCATAGCGGTACCGTCGCTCAAGGCAACGCCGTAATGGAGCCATTGCCAGACTTGAGCGCGCGAGATCTCGGCAGTCGCCGCATCTTCCATCAGGTTGTACAGCGGCACGCATCCGTTGCCGCGCAACCACGCTTCCAAGTACTGGACGGAAACTCTTACGCTGTGACGCAGCCCCGCTTCGGTGCGCGTCCCTGCGGGGATCGCCAGCAAGTCTCGCGCTTCGATTGCCGCGTCGTCGCGCTGCTTGTCGATTTGATTCGGGGACTTCATCTCTTGGTCGAAGATCGCCTTCGCCAGAGGCACCAGGCCGGGGTGTGCGACCCAAGTTCCATCGTGGCCGTCGGCAACCTCGCGCCGCTTGTCGGCGCTCACCTTTTCCAGCGCCGCGGCGTTGGCGTCGGGGTCGCCCTTGATCGGGATCTGCGCCGCCATGCCGCCCATCGCATGCACGCCGCGACGATGACAGGTGCGAATCAGTAGCTGCACATAGGCTCGCAGGAAGCCGCGATCCATTGTGATCTGCGATCGGTCGGGCAAGATCGCCGTGCGATCGGCGCGTTGCTTCTTGATGAAGCTGAAGATGTAATCCCACCGGCCGCAGTTGAGGCCGGCCGAGTGCTCGCGCAGTTCGTACAGTATCTCGTCCATTTCGAAAGCGGCGGGAAGTGTTTCGATCAGGACCGTGGCTTTGATCGACCCGCGCGGCAAGCCAAGCTGCTCTTGCGTAAACAGAAAGATGTCGTTCCACAGCCGTGCTTCGAGGTGGCTCTCGAGTTTCGGCAGATAGAAGTAAGGACCGCTTCCTCGGTCGATCGTCTCCTGCGCGTTGTGAAACGCAAACAACCCGAAGTCCACGAGCGAGGCCGAGACCGGCAGCCCGTCCACCAGCACGTGCTTTTCGACGAGATGCCAACCGCGAGGCCGCACCATCAGCACCGCTGGATTGCTGCCGAGTTCGTACGACTTCCCAGTTTCCGGCGCGACATAGCGGATCGTGCGCCGCACCGCATCGAACAGATTGACTTGACCGAGGATCACGTTTTCCAACGTGGGCGAATTCGAATCCTCGAAGTCGGCCATGAAGACATTCGCGCCGGAGTTGAGCGCGTTGATGATCATCTTTCGGTCGACAGGCCCCGTGATCTCGACACGTCGATCGAGCAGATCGGCGGGCAGTGTCCCGACTTTCCACTCCGCGGCGCGTACTGCTGCCGTCGCGGCGAGAAAGTCCGGGCGCCAGCCCGAATCCCATTGGTGTTGGAGTGCGTGGCGTCGCGCCAACAGTTCTTCGCGCCGCGCCCCGAAACGGCGCGAGAGCTCGGCCACAAAGCCGAGTGCCGCCGGTGTGAGGACCCGCTCGGCTCCGGTCGGGAACTGCCCAAGCAGCGTCACGCCCAGCGGCAAACCGCGGCGCAGCGAAGAATCGGTGCCCCTCTGTTCGGCCTCGGCCACCCCTCACCTCCGGTCAGTAGAACGTAGTCATGTTGACCCAAAAAGTCTGCACCGACTGCCGCTTTAGTTAGCTCGATGGGGCAGCATTGACCTCGGTTAGATCCTGCAGACCGTCGCCGGTTACGGCCTGGCCTGCACCGTTTCGGCCGGGAACGGCAAACCAGGTACGCGGCTGAGGCCACGTAGTACCCGAGAAACACCAGACCTTCCCAGCGATCGAGGGTGCCGGCACGCACGAACATGGGGGCAGGCAACAATCGTGATCCCGATCACTCGCTCACTCACACCGAACACGTGGGCGAAGACGATCGCCGAATCGACCACCAGGTCGGCGCCCCATACCAAGACGATGAATCCATCCACGATCAAGTACGGCAGGACGAACACCACCCCATCGATGCGCGATACGCCACCCTCGCTTGCCATGAGAAATAGCAAAATCGAGTTGCCGATCGTGATCGGCACTTGCTGGCGAATGATCCGTTGCGCAACTCGACCAGCCGGTGTCGTGATCACCCGGCGTGGTGTCTGTCAGGCTGTCTCTATCAGGGGCAGCTCGCTATCGAGGCGGCGACGCCTGCGTCGCGCGATCCCTCCTGCCCGACCGAGCCGGAGTCGTAGCTGCCGTTGTCGCAACCAACGCTTCGCACCAGATAGAAAAACCCACCGGCAGGAGTCGGGACGATTGGATCATCGACTGTGTTCCCGCTCAGATTGTTCGCCAAGCAGTCGTTGACGGCGGTCCCGAAGTTGCCGTGTGTCGAGGCCAGCAGTTCGAGCGAACCGCGCACGACATCGGAGCTGCTCCCGCGCGCGCCCATTCCCCAGGTGAGCCGCGAAACACCGGCCGGTAGCGAGGTCACCGCGAGCGCACTCGAAAGACCGGGCCTGCAGCCGATCGCGAAATTGCTGATCTGGTAGTTGTCGATTCGTGTGGGCGACATGTCTTGCGGTGCAGGGTTGGAGTAGATCCCGGCCGCGATGATCTTGGAGAGTTCGGTGGAAGACAGCGTACGCGTGCCGGCGAGATTGGGAATCAATCGTGCATCGCCGGCCGGCGCCGTGGGGTCGACGATCAACGGCACGAAGCTGAAGCTGCTGTTGATCGGTACCGGTGACATGACGGCGTGAGTCACCGCTTGCGTGGTGTTGCCGGGGATCGGGGTTGCGTACGCAAACCACGAGCCCGAGCTGAGTTGGAACGCAAATTGGAGCGCGGGGCCGATATTGGTTGCATCGCCGTTGGAGTAATCGACGGATACCGATGCGCCGTTGAGATCGATGCTCGACGCATTGTTCGCGCGCAGGAACTTGTTGGTGAAAATGAGCGCGTCACCGCGGCCCGACCCGGCCGGCTCGGTCGGAAGAAAGTCGTTCTCGATGAACAGATGGCCCGACGTGAACAGCGCTCCAAGGTCATTGATCGCGCTGAGCTTGGTGACGTTACTCATGTCGTTGATGCAGAAGTCCGGCGAGGCCATCGCACGGTTGGTCGTTCCGATCTCCGCGTGCCATCCCCCGGCGAACGGAGATGAAGACTCGCTGTAACCATCGAACGATTCTATGAAGTTCGAGGGGAACGTCTCCGGTGAATAGAGCTCCGCTCTGGCCGTGTAAAGGCCTGCCGCACCGTCGACGCCACCGGATACCAACACTTCCCCATTGGTGAGGACAACGCCATTGTGACCATCGCGCGCTACCGCCATGCTTCCCGTGTGCGACCATGTGCCGGACACAGGGTCGAACAGCTCGCAACGCGGGATATCGACAAACATATGCCCCTGAACTCGTTGACCGCCGATCACGAGTGCGCGCCCGTTGTTCAGTGCCAACAGCACGTGGTACTCGCGTGGATCGAACATGTCGGGAACAGGCGTCCATGTCGCGGTCGAGGCATCGCCGGTCTCCGATGCGGCGATGATCGCGCCGTTGGGATCGAGTCCGCCGGCGATCAGCACTTGCCCTGTCGTAAGGAGCGCTGCTGCTTGCGCCGATCGACCGACATTGAGCCAGCCGCCGTCCGACCACGTGCCTGTCGCAGGATCGTAGATTTCGGTTGAATCCCAGGTGAAGCTATCGCCGCTGACCAGCAGCACACGACCATCCTGCAATAGCGTGGCGGTCTGCCCGGCGCGTGTCATCGCCATGCTGCCGGTTGCCGACCAACTGTTTGTGATTGGGTCGTACAGTTCGGCCGATGTCGTGCCTAATCCACAGCCATAGGAGATGCAGCCGCCCGCCACGAGTACCTTGCCGCTGTTGAGACGCGTTGCCGTGAAGAAGTAGCGCCCGGTGCTCATCGGTGGGGCTGGCGAGAACGTCCGCGTGGACGGGTTGAACAGTTCGGCAGAGGACAACAGCGCGCCGGCCGTGCCGTCGACTCCACCAAGCACCAGCACGCGGCCATCCAAGAGCGCAACGGCCACATGATCTTGTCGCGGACGACTCATCGAACCGGCAGCGGTCCAAAGTCCCGTCGCCTTGTCGTAGATCTCGGCGGTAGCCAGGTAGGTGATTTTGTATCCGTGCGGCACCGGCTCTTGGCTTTGGCCACCGATCGCCACCGCCCTGTTGCCAGCAAGTGCCGTGAGCGTGAAGGCGTACCGAACCTTGCTCATCGGTCCGGTCTCGGTCCACGTGCCGGGGCCTACTGCCAAGCTCGTTCCCGTGGTCAGAACGATGGCAAGCACGACGCTGACGATCGACTGCGAGAACAACCGGCGCTGCCGCTTGATGACTCTCATGACCTAGGCTCCTCGACCTTCGCGCATCCAGCCGATGCGCTGCCGATTTCACCAGGTCGAGATGAAAGGCAGTTGTTGTCGAGATTACGTTCTCGACAATCTACGAGCCGTTTTGCGCACGATTTGCATGACGACGAGAGAACCGCACGTCAGCCGGCGTTTGCACACTTTGCCAATTGCTCGGGCACGCCTCCGAGTGAAGAGAACACGAAGAGGCAACTACTGTTCTTCGCCGCCATCCACATATCCCAACGATCGCAAGCGCTCGATCAACTCGGGGTCTTGCGGATCGGTCACCTTCTGCGCGGCGGTGAATCGTGGCCACGCCTCGGTCCACTGCGTCCACAGATCCCCCAACCTCGCTCGCGTCGCAGGATCGCTGGCCGCAAGGTTGCGTTGCTCCCTGGGGTCGGCTTCGATATCGAACAACTCGATGGTTTGGCGCGGCGCGAATCGGCGGTAGAGCTTGTAGCGGCCGGCGCGCACCGCCGCGTGATCGAGTGTGTCGCGATTGAGTTCGAGCATCACCGGCTGTGGCGTTGCAGGTACTGTCAGAAGGCTCGGCCGTTTGAGCTGCGGCGGACGCGGAATACCGGCTTGCTCGACGAGCGTTGCGAAAAGGTCGAGGTTGCTGACCGGCCTCGAGACGCGGCTTTCAGTTGTCCCACCAGGCGGTCGGATCAACAACGGCACGCGCGTCTCGGCCTCGTACAACGATCTGCCGTGACCGATCCACCCGTGATCCATGATCGATTCGCCGTGGTCGGACGTGATGGCGACAAGTGCGTCCGGTTTGATCGGCAGCTCTCGGAAGAGCGTGCGCAACTCGCTGTCGACGTAAGCGATCTCGCTGTCGTACAGCGCAAAGAGCGCTTCCTTCATTCGCACCCGGTCGGTCGATTCGCGCGCTGCTTGCAGCAAATCCCGCTGGTCTGCTCCGGCGAAGCGCTCGAGTAGCTGTGCATCCACTTCGACCCGATCGCTGCTTGCGGCTCCGATCCATCGCTCATGCGCACGATACGGGTTGTGCGGGTCGAAATAGTGCAGCCACAACAGCAGCGGTTTGCCAGGCTTGCGCGCCGCGACCAACTCTCGCGCCGCGATGCCGATCGCGCTGGCGTCCTGCCACGGCAACTCACGGAACGTTTCAAAGCCCTGAGCGAAACCGGTGCGCTTGGCCAGGTGCGCATTGCTGGAGATACCGACGGTTTGATACCCGGCCGCAAGAAACGCCTCGGCGAACGTGGTGAAGCCGTTGTCGAGCAGCTCTTGGTTGAATGCTTTGCCGTCGCGAATCGTGCCTTTGACCACGCCGTGGGCGCGTGGCGGCAGGCCGGTGAAGAGCGACGCCATCGACGGCGGTGTCCACGAGGAAGTCGGGTACGCGGTTTCGAACACCACCGCACGTTTGGCCAACTCCTGGAGAAACGGCGTCGTGGTGCGCGGCGAGCCGTAAAGCGAGCAACGATCGGCGCGCAACGTGTCGATGCTGATCACGACCACATCGGGCAGGACTGGCTTGGGCGACCGGCCCGGTATGGCCCCCAGCACAAGCCCCACGAGAGGTATCAGCCACACTAGTCGCCACGAGACGGTCATCGAGCGCTGATGTTCTGCGACCGCCGCGTAGGGCGCAACCGCGACGATCGCTCCGATCGGTCATTCGGGGGCAGCGAGTCCTTTCGGAATCGTCGCCGAGGGGCGTTTGAGCAGGGATGCCACCACCGATCCGCCCAGGAGCAGCGCGATCACTGCCAGCGAGATCGCCGTGGGCACCTTCACGACTCCTGCGAGGGTCATCTTGGCGCCGACGAACATCAGCACCGACGCCAACCCGAGCCGCAGATAGACGAACCGATCGATGACGCCGGCCAACATGAAGTACATCGCCCGCAGGCCGAGAATCGCGAAGATATTGGAGGTGAACACGATGAAAGGGTCACGCGTCACCGCGAAGATCGCCGGAATCGAGTCGACCGCAAACACCAAGTCGGTTGCCTCGATCGCAACCAGCACCGCCAGAAGCGGCGTTGCCAACCAGCGACCGCCTTCTCTCACGAGGAACGATTGGCCGCGGTAGTCAGGCGTTGACGGGACGAGCTTCTGAAACAGTCGATACAGGGGGTTGCGCGTCGGATCGACATGCACGTCGGGCTTCAGCAGCAGTTTCGCGCCGGTGATGATGAGCAACGCTCCGAACACGTAGATCAACCAGTGGAAACTTCCGAGCAGCGCCGCACCCGCAGCGATAAACGCGGCGCGCATCAACAGGGCGCCGAGGATTCCCCAGAACAAGACACGGTGTTGAAGCTGAGGTGGGACCGCAAAGGTAGAAAACAGCACGACGAACACGAAGATGTTGTCGACCGCAAGCGACTTCTCGATCAGGTAGCCGGTGAGAAACTCCAGCCCCTTCTGCTGGCCATAGAGTGCCCACACGCCGGCATTGAAAACCATCGCAAGCACAACCCACACCACACTCCAACTCAGCGCCTCGCGAAAGCGCACCTCGTGTGCCTTGCGGTGAAAGACGCCCAGGTCCAGTGCCAGCATCACCAGCACGAACGCGACGAACCCGGCGTACATCCAAAAACTACCGATCGAAACAATTTCCATTGCGATCTCTACCTACCTTTGTGGTTGCAGTGCAGCGTTACCAGCCTGGCTCGCCGCTCGGTCCGGTAACGGTTCAAGAACTAGGGAGCGCGTTGATCAGTCCTTCCGGTCCGACATCCAAGAGCGTCGAAACACTCTCGTCCGTTGAAACGCGCGGGCCAACGCGCGGCGTAACCGCTCGGTAGCCTTGCCCACGACGGGCAGGATCTCGGCGTCGTAGTCCTCTACCGTCAGAGGCCGCTGCCCTCGGACCGTCACCTCGATCCGGCAATGTTTGTCGACACCGCCGCGTGGCCCGTTGATGTCGGCGAGTTTCACGCATACCTTGGCAGTCCGATCGGCGAAGCGTCCCAACGACCACAGAATCCGTTCCTCGATCTTGGTGCGAAGAATCGGATGGAGAGCCAGTTGATGCGTTCTGATCTCGAGTGTCATGAAAGCCTCCCTGCGGCGCCCGATGCAGACTCGATTGAGCGTCGACGGGAGGAAAGGTACGGGTTGCGATCGATCTAGAAAAAGAGATAGTTTGCGTTTCTCGAATCGGATCTGTCTATACATTGGCCCGTGACACACGGAGCCGATCTGCGGGGTGAAGACCGATGCAATGGCTCAACTACCACCACTTGAAACTTTTTTGGATGGTGGCTCGAGAGGGCAGCGTTACGCGTGCAAGTCAACGGCTGCGACTGGCTCAGCCCACGGTGTCGGCACAGTTGCGCACGTTCGAGCGTGACCTCGGCGAGACACTGCTGGAGAAGCGCGGACGCAACCTTGTGCTCACCGAAGCTGGACGCAATGTCTTGCAATATGCCGAGGAGATCTTTGCCCTCGGACAGGAACTACACGAGAGCGTCAAGGGACGCGCGGCCCCGCACGCAGTCTCGCTATCGGTCGGCGTCGCCGACGCCGTACCCAAACTGGTGGCGTACCGGCTGCTCAGGCCGGCCTTGTCGCAGAGCCAACAACTGCGCTTGGAGTGTCGCGAGGGACGACACGAGCAGTTGCTGTCGGCACTGTCCGTGCACGAACTCGATGTCGTGCTTTCCGACTCACCGTTGCCGGCCGGCTCCGGATTTCGCGCCTACAGCCACCTGCTGGGTGAATGCACGGTGAGCGTGTTTGGAACCGTAGACCTCGTACGTCGATACAAGCGCTCCTTTCCAAAATCGTTGACCGGAGCGCCGCTGTTGGTGCCGTTGGCGAACAGCCCGCTGCGCCGCTCGCTCGGGTTTTGGCTGGAGGACTCCGGGATACAACCGAATGTCGTCGGGGAGTTCGAAGACAGCGCGCTCTTGAAGACCTTCGGACGACATGGAGTCGGGCTGTTCGTGGCGCCGACGATCATCGCGGGTGAGATCGAGTCGATGTACCAGGTCAAGTCGTTGGGAGCGATCGCCGCGGTGAAAGAGCGCTTCTACGTAATCTCGCCGGAGCGGCGGATCAAACACCCTGGGGTCGTCGCTATCACGCAAGCTGCTCGTCAGGAGCTGTTCTCATGAGGCGTAGTAGAGCGTTCCTCGTACCTTGCAGGAGCCCTGCCGAATGAGCCATGTGCTTTCGCTCGCGGTTGCGAACCTGCTCACGCCGATGGTGCTGTTCTTCGCGCTCGGATTGCTGGCGGGCCGGTTGAAGTCCGACCTCAGCATTCCCGAGGCGGTCAGCAAAGGGATGTCTCTTTACCTGATGTTGGCGATTGGATTTCGTGGCGGCGTCGAGTTGAGCCACGGTGCAATCTCCGGCAGCGTTGTCGCAGCGTTGCTGTTGGCGGTGTTGATCAGCTTCTCGCTCCCGTGGTTGGCCTGTACGCTCCTGAGAATCGTGACCAAGCTCCCGCTCACCGATCGTGCCGCAATCGCCGCGCACTACGGCTCGGTCAGCGTGGTCACATTCGTCACCGCCACCGCCCTTCTGGTGCAGCGTGAGGTGAGTTACGAACCGTATCTCGTGGCGATGATGGCGTTGATGGAAACGCCCGCGATTGTCTCGGGGTTGCTCCTGGCCAGAGGCGGCTCGCAGCGACTCTCGAAGGAGCTCATGCACGAAGTGTTTCTGTCGGGGAGCATCGTGCTGCTGTTGGGAAGCTTCGGTATCGGGTGGCTTACCGGCGGAGCGGGGCAAGCGGCGATCGCGCCGTTTGTCGATCAACCGTTCAAAGGAATCCTGTGCTTGTTCCTGCTCGACATGGGACTGCTTACCGCGCGGCGACTCCCCAAGCTCTCCGAAACCGGAGCGATGCTGATTGCGTTCGGCGTGGTGATGCCGCTGATTGGTGCGTCGATCGGTCTGATCGCGGCGACGGTGCTTGGACTCTCGGTCGGTGGAACATGTTTGATGGCGGTGCTGGCCGGGAGCGCGTCGTACATCGTGGTCCCCGCCGCGATGCGCACCGCCATACCCGAGGCCAATCCCGCGCTCTACGTCGGGCTGTCGTTGGGCGTTACGTTTCCATTCAACCTGCTGGTAGGGATTCCTCTTTACTACGCGATCGCGGCTTGGATCGCCGGCTGAGGCATCGATGCAACTTCACGCCAAGAAGAAGATCGAAATCGTGGTCGAGTCCGCCTGCGCCAAACGCTTGATCGAGATGATCGAGAAAGCCGGCGCCACCGGCTACACGGTTGTTCCCCAGGTTGCTGGCAAGGGAGTGCGTGGAGTCCGCGACGAGGCGCACGTGTCGGACCTGTACCGCAACGTGATGATCGTCGTCGTCGCGCAGGCCGACGTCGCCATGCGGATCGTGGAACGGTCGCAACCATTGCTGGAAAACTACGCCGGCTGTGTCTGGATGAGCGATGTGCAGGTGGTACGCGACGCGCACTTTTAGTGAATTGAATAGGGCGTGAGCTTTTCGCTCACGCCCTCGTCGAACTGTTGTTGGCAGGCGCCGTTCGTTACGGGCAAGGCGGGCTGACCGTTCGCGCCGTTCCGTTGCTCCGCTTCCCCAGCCCCTTTTCCACACCGCCGCTGAGGTAGCTCACCAAGAAGGTGAACCCCTTCCCTGCCGGCGATGGGTTCTGCGTCTCCACGAACTGCGTGTCGGTGAGATTCGGATCACGCGAATTCTGGCAGGTGCCGTAGTTGGGCAGCGTGGCGGGATCGCCGCGATAGACGTTGTATCGCGTGGCGCCGGCAATCGCGTTCCAGGTAAGCGTTGTCTTGTTGCTCCATGTCAGGGTGCATTCGGGATCGCCACCACCACCGCATGTGACACTCAGCGGCGTGGCTGGATTGAACGTCGAGCTGTTGCCCACCGCATCGGTGTAGTTGGTGGTTGCGAACCAATTCCCCGGCGCGCTGTAGCGCGGTATGACGAACGTGCAGCTCATCGTTCCACTTTGTCTTGTGCCGCTGGCCAGAGCGGTGGCTGTGCAGCCTTGTGACTGACTGACCGGCGGGAAGACCGTGAAATCGTTGAAGTCGAAGTCGCAGGATGACGTGCTGACCCCGGCCGGTGAATCGGTGAAGCCAAAGGTACACGTGATAGTGGTAGGTCCGGCGCCGGCGTTGGCTGTCGTTGGGCTGAAGGTGAAGCTGGTCTGATTGGGGCCGGTAATATCTTCCGGGCTGGAGGTCACCGTGAGATTGGTCGGCAGTCCCTTGGCTTGAAGCGCCGCAGGGTCGAAGACGGCGCTGTTGCCAACAGCATCGTTGGCGATCACATTCGCCGTCCATGTCCCGGCGTCAGCGTACTGCGGAATGGTCAACACGCATTCGAACACTCCGTTTTGTCGAGTACCAGACTTGAGCGTATTCGACGTGCACCCTTGGGCTTGCTGGCTGCTGGCGGTCGGTGCCGAGAAGAAGCAGCTCGCGGTGTCGACGCCCGACTTCGCATCGGTGAGTGTCATGGTGCATGTCACGGTTTTCGCACCGGTCGAAACGGTGACAGCGTTGGGTGTGAAGCTCAGCGCCGTGATGTTGGGGGCCACGATGTCCGTGTCGGAGGTCACCGTGAGATCGGTGGGGAATCCAGCGATGAGCAAGTCGATATCGGTCAAGTTCTTGGTGTTGCCGACGTTGTCCACCGCGGTGACTTGCGCTTTCCATACGCCGGCGGCCGAGTATCTGGGCATCGACACGACGCAACTGTAGACACCTGCCGACCCGGTCGTGGTACTACAGCCGTGCGACTGGAATGCTCCCGTTCCTGAGTCGATGTATCGGAAGGTGCATGACGCGCTGGCAACGCCGGCGGGGGAGTCGTTGAGCGTCATGTTGCATGTGACGTTCTGCGCGGCGCTTGTGGTGTTGATGCTCGTCGGCGTGAAGTTGAAGGCCGTGAGGTTGGGTGGCGTCGTATCGCACTGGGCCACGGCCAGCCGTGGCGACGCAAGTACGAGTAGTGCGAACAGGACCGGAGCGACGATTCCGCGAATCATGGTTTTTCTCATAGGGACCTCGGCAGGAGAGTACGACGACGGCGGTTCGGATGCATCGGCCAAGCGGCTCGCATGATGATGCGAGGGTGACCGGTCGGTGTGCCCACCCCACTTATCGATTGTTTAGCCTGGTGCATCGTTGACCGCTCCTATCCACTAGATACAAGAACGGTGCGGCTCGGCCGCCATGACCGACCGATTATCTGATCGCGACAGCCGGAGGGTCTCGCCGGACGGGTCTTGCGCCTCTCGAGCCGCGAGGAGTGTTCGCAGGGGAGCGCGCTGGCGTATCGGGGCGGCGAGGTGATCGCCAAGGTGCCGCGGTCGTCAACGACTCGCGATGAAGAGTCGATGTCGTCGCGCCCTCGAAAGCATTGGATGAAGCGATGAGGCGAGATCTCGGGCGATGCGGAGCGCCTGCACTGGTCCGATGCATCGAACGCCAAGAGGGAGCGAAGAGTCGGTGTGCTGGAGGGTGCATGGTGAAGAACCAAAGCAGACTGGCACGACTTCCCTCTCTTCTGAGCAACCGATCCATCGTTGCTCGTGGGAGTGCGATGGTTGCAGCACTGGTGCTCGCGGTGTTCGTTGCACTCCAAGCACCTCAGCGATCAATAGGCACGGCGAATCCCGAGGAGGTTGCGGTCGTTGAATCAGATCGCGCCCAGGCGGAGCTGCACTGAGCGGAGCTCCGAGCGCACTCGGTCGCAGAGCCTGTACTTCGAATCACGGCGAGGCGTTCGATGCTCCGGAACAATGCGGAGTGCTTGACACTCCAGAAGGAGTAGTCGATGACGTCGCCGTTGCGTCGATACGAGAGATCCGTCCTTCCCCCGTTGTCCTGCGAGTGCCGGAAGGAGGCGAAGATCTGGTTGTTTCAGCACTCGAAGCTGTCAGCCGGTGGCGCTATAAGCCTGCTCTCAAAGACGGAGTCGCGGTGCCCGTCTACATTACAGTCATCATCCGATTTCGAATCGCAGCTTATCCACCCGCGGGCCCGAGTGAGGCGCCAAAGTAACCACGCTGGCGATGGGAGAGGGTCATCCGCTCCCATCGAGCAATCTTCAATTGACGCGATCGCCGAACCTCCGCTACTGTCGCCGCGAAACGCCGTCAAGCGCTGGGGGGAGCCAGCATGTATTGCCCGAATCTCGAGTGACCCGACGCCGACCCAATGCGCGACCCGCAGGAGTACATCGACGGCGTCGAGTTTTGCGCGAAGTGTGGAACACGGTTGGTTGCGCATCGACCGTGGGAACCGAGCGGAGGCGAGCCGCAGGGCTACTGGCGCGAGATGGCGACCGTAGCCGGATTCCTCAACCGGCACGACGCGCACTTGCTGTGCGGCGCACTGAGGTGGCGCGGTTTCGACGCTGTCGTCATGGACGAGAACATCATCTCGGTCGACTGGTTCAAGGCGATTGCCTGCGGTTGGGTGAAGGTGAAGGTGCCGCTCGAGCACGCGACGATCGTGCGCGATCTGCTGACGCAGGACTGGTCGCTGCAACCTGGTGATGTCGAGTTCTCCGATGACGAGAGTTGCTATCCCCCGTGCCCCCAGTGCTCGAGCCGTCGGACCTATCGGCACCTCTTCTCCTGGCTGAGCCTGCCTTTCCTTCTTTTCCTTGGGCTCCTGGTGTTGATTCCACGCAGCTTGATGATCTGCGAAGCGTGCGGGAAGAAGTGGCGAGCGCGTGGGCTTTGACGATACTCCCCCCTTGCTGATCGAAGCGTCCCCCGCCCCCATAGCAAACTTCTCCTCCGCCTTGTTGTGGTTTCCGCTTGACCGTATCACCGCCTCGGGGTAACTCCGTTCAGCATTTTCTCTAGAGGGGTCACTGATGCGTCGATACCGAATGATCTGGGCGGCACTGGCCGTCGTCTCTGCCTCGGCCGCGTGGGCCGGACCGAACAGTCAATGCCCGATCCTCCCCGACCCGGTGACCTTATCTCTGGATCAGGTGCTCACGTTGGGCGAGTACGCGCTGGTGGTTCACGCGCAGAAAGATCGAAATGGCGCGAGCCGTGAAATTAGCGGCTTGGGGTTGGTGCTTCAGGCCGGATCGAGCGACCCGCGCACGGGCGGTGTCAAGCCCGGCACGTTCGTGCCCGAGCTCACGGTGCGCTACCGGTTGAGCGACGAGCGCGGCCTCATCGCTTCCGGTGCACTGCCGCTCGGCCTCACCGACACCGGCCCTGCGTACCACAATCGCGCGCCAATCCGCGATGGCATGCGTGACGACCAGAGCCAATCGATGTCGCTCGAACTTGAACTCGAAGGCCCGCAGGTCGGCAATGGCGAGGTTGGCACCAAGCATGGTGGCGAGGAGTGCCCTGTGCCCCCGATCCCCGCCAACGTGCATGTGATGTTCGACATCCAAGATGCGCTCGCCGATCTGCACCTCGATCCACCGTTCACACCGGGCAACGATCTCGGCGCAATCCGAATGACGCTGCTCAGCCAACGTGACCCGGTCGAGCCGGAGAACTACTCCAACATTTGGGGTTGGAACAACGGAACGACGTACCTTGCGATCATCGGCAACGTGCTGGGCACCACGTTCTTCGACGTCACCGATCCGGCCAACCCAGTGCAAGTCGGGTTCATCGACGGGCCGGACAGCAGTTGGCGCGAAATCAAAACGTACAAGAACTTCGCGTACATCGTGACCGAAGGGTCGGGCACCGGACAAGGACTGCAGATCGTCGACCTGACCAATCCGCTGAGCCCCACGTTGGTCAACACGTATGCCGTCAACTTCACGACCGCGCACACGCTGTTCATCGATGAAGCGATCGGCCGCGCCTACATCAACGGCACCAACAACAACGGCAGCTCTTCGGGCATGCGGATCCTGACGCTGGAGCCCAACCCCGCCAGCCCGGTCGAGGTTGGCTCGTGGACGCCGCGCTACGTGCACGACATGTACGCTGCCAACGGACGCGCGTTCCTTTCCGAAATCTACGACGGCTTGCAAGAGGTCTATGACGCCAGCGACCCCGCAAACTTGGTGCAACTCGGATCGTGGACCACGCCCAACGCGTTCACGCACAACTGCTGGGCCAACCCCACGCAGAGCCTGTTGGTAACGACCGATGAGACCACCAATCCCGCGGGCTTCTTGGCGGTGTACGACATCAGCAATCTTGCGAGCGGTGCCGCTTTGGTCGGTCGGTACGTTGGTGAGCCTGGCGCCACCGTGCACAACGCCTACTTCACCGCCAGCGATCCACAGCGCGTGGCGATGTCGTACTACGGCTCGGGTGGACACCTGGTTGATGTGCGCCGCCCAACCTACCCTGTGCGCCTCGGTGCGTACGACAGCTACCCGGGCGGCACCAACGGCTTCGTCGGTGCGTGGGGAATGTACCCTTACGATCCGCGTGGATACTTCTACATCAGCGACATTCAAACCGGCCTCTACATCGTTCGGTACGACCCAACCGGCGGCGTTGTCAGCGGTGTGTTGCGCGATGCAACCACCAACTCGCCGCTTTCCGGCGTGCGCGTGATGGACCTCGCGTCCGGTGAGGTCGCAATCAGCGGCACCGACGGTGTGTATGGTCTGTATGTGCCGCAGGGCGCGGTGAACTTGCGATTGACTGCACCGGGTTACATCAGCTCGGTGATCTCGGCGCCGACGATGCCGTTCGATGGTCGCGTCGATCAAGATGCAACGTTGCAGTCGTTGCCGCGAGGAGCGCTGACGGGTCGCGTGCGTCGTAGCGACACGCTGGGCGGCATCGCTGGCGCCGTAGTGCAGGTGCCTGCGCTTGGCCTGTCGACCGTCAGCACTGCCGATGGCTCCTACGATTTCGGCACCGCTCCGATCGGCGGTCACGTGATCACTGCCGAGGCGTTCGGCTATGCGGCCAATGAGAAGCGTGTGGTGTTGGGCACGAATGGTGGTGGCGGTGATATCAACCTGGAGCCGGCGCGCTTTGTCGACGATGCCGAAACCAACAAAGGGTGGGCACTCGGCAATCAACTTGGCGATTCGGCGACGTCCGGAAAGTGGGAGCGGGTCAATCCCAACGGCACCGGCGGCGGACTCGTGCAGCCGGAAGACGATCACACCGCGGCTCCCGGAGTCGTCGCATTCATCACGGGTCAGTCCGCGGTCGGTGCACAGCCAGAGACGGGCGATGTCGACGGTGGGCCAACCTCGCTGGTAACGCCGGCGATCAACACCGCCGATCTGGGTGCGGCGCAGATCGACTACTGGCGCTGGATGACCAACAACGGTGGCTTCTTCAATGGCGGTTCCTTGGTGATCGGCGTTTCGTCCGATAACGGCGCCAACTGGACGGTCGCCGAAACGATCACCGTCAGCGCGAGCCAGTGGCAGCGCGCACGCTTCAATCTCAGCAGCTTCGTTGCGCTCACCGCGCAAACGAAGGTTCGCTTCCAAGCGCGGCCGAATACACCGTATGCGCAGTCGGTGCTGGAAGCCGGTCTCGATGACTTCCAAGTGGTGCGCGCCTGCCGTTCGCGCTTCAACACCGCGTTGACCGACCTTGACGGAGACGGCGCGGTCGACCCCTGCGACAGTTGCTCGCGCGACGGCCTTGACGATGCCGACGGCGACGGAATCTGCGGCGATCTCGACAATGCGCCACGCAACAGCAATGCCTCGCAGCTCGATAGCGATGGCGACGGCGTCGGCGATGCGGGTGACAACTGCTTGTCCGTTTCCAACGCAGCGCAACGCGACCTCGACCGCGATGGGCTCGGCGATCCGTGCGACAGCGACCTCGACGGCGACGCAATCACCAACTCCGCCGACACCGACGACGACAACGACGGCGTGTTGGATGGCTCCGACAATTGCCTCGAGGTTGCCAACGCGCTCCAAAGCGATCGCGACTCCAACAACATTGGCGATGCGTGCGATGGCAACGACGGCGAGGTGTTTGGCGTGCGCTTGACCGGCACGCGCATCGATTGGGAGAAGGAGTCGAACTCCACCGGCTACAACCTCTATCGCGGTGACCTCGGCGCGGCACCGCTGCTGCCGCTGGCCGCCTGCAAGATCGCCGACCTGCGCACCGCGTACGCCATCGACCTCGATCTCCCAGGGCCGGCCGATGGATTCTTCTATCTCGTAGCGCGTCGCGGCAGCACAGGGATCGAAGGTTCACTCGGGCGCAAAAGCAATGGCGCCGAGCGCGCCATCAACACGCACTGCCCGTGATCAAAAAAATGGGGCGGGGTTTTTCCCCGCCCCCTAGCCGCGTTGCAAGGCTGGGTGCCTTCGCGGATCGACTTCAACGATTGAGCTTGATCAGGTAGTCGACAGTCCAAGCCGGGAACTGGGCTGGGACGTTGTCGGTCTTGAACCCTTCGATCACGATCAGATCGTCGGTTTGACCGTTGACCGGGTTCGAATCGAAGTCCAACAGCGAGGCCGGCTGTTGACCGTGCTGGATGTGCAGGTAAGCGCGGGTCCCGGTGCCATCGAAGATGAAGCCGGTCGGCTCGGAGTCAGGGTCGATCACCGACAGCATCGGCACGCAACCGTCGCTCTGAAGATCTTGATCGGCGCCATCGCGTAGGCAGGCATAGATCTCTCCGAAGGGATGATCCTCAATCACGTAGACAATCCCGGTTTTCGGCTGAATATCGAGGTTGTCGGGCTGATTGAACCGCACGTTCCCTTCCACGAATGTTTGAACCACTGGCTTGCTCGCGCTGGAGTCCGGGTCGCTATCGGTAAGCGAGAGGGTCTCACCGTAGTGCTGGCTGTCTTCGTTCTGCGTGTTGTTCCACAGCACGCGTACGCCCGCGCCGGTGTAGCCGCTGTCGATGTGCAGATCTTCCGGGCGATAGAAACCGGTCGCGTTGTTGTCGCGCGCCCATTGCGTCGATGACTTGTCGTTGGGGTTGCTGGGGTCGTCCCAGTCGGCAGGGCCAATCCAGCGACCGGCACCACGCTGCGTGCCTTGACCGGTTTCGCCGGAACCGCTACCCCCGACCCATGCGTACAGCGTGCCCGACGCCAAGGGCGATTGTGCGAGGTCGCTGATGTTGCCGGCCTCACTGCTGCGCAGCGTTGTCGGGATGAACTTGAAGATCGCGCCGCCTTCGTTGCCGCTGGAAGGGCGGAGCTCGTCACCCGCGATCACCACACCGCTTGGCGTGATTGCGATTCCTTCCCAGGAAAAAGCGCCGAGGCGAGGGCGCTGCACGACCTTGGTGCTGGCGGTGCTGCTGCTCACACCGTCACGCACGTCGCCGGTCGTGCGGTTTGCGATCCACTGGTCGGTGGTGCCGAGCGGGTCGAGGATCTCGTAGGCACGGCCGCTGGTGCCGGCCTCTTCCGTCGCCAAGATCGTGCCCCACGGTGTGGTGCGGATTCCGTCGCAGGCCGTCATGCCTCGCAGGATGATCTCCACATCGCCGGTGTCGACGTTGACGCGCTGAACCGACGAGTTGATCCCTTGCGGTGTGGTACTGCCGCTTCGGCCTTGCTCATTGCAAACAATCAGGTGCGTGTACTCGGTGTCGTTAGGCCAGAACGCGATCATGTCGCCGCCAATCGCAACCTTGCGCGAAATGAAGCGTGCGGTCAGCCCGCCGGCGAGCAACACGCGCTTGCTTGCAACGTCGGCGTCTTCGCGTGCGATTACGGTGCTGGCATCTGCCGGTGCGGCCAACGGCGTGCCGAATCCGAACTGCGACTGCGTCAGGCTCCACAGAATTCGGTCGCGCGCCTGACCAAGATCCAGCCCTGTGTCATCGCGCGAATCCACGATGCTCGGGCGCCCTTCGAATTTCACGGCACCGCCGGTCCTGAGCGGGCGCGCCGCCCATGTCGAGAAGCCCGCGCACACCACCACCGTTGCGGCGAGTGCCGCCTGATAACGCTTGTTCATAATTCAGTCTCCCTGTCGATTGAGTGGTACGAGTCACATCACGGGCAGATTGAACCGCGACGGTGTGAAGCCGCCGCGACCAGACAATGACAATCCGGCGACAGGGAGAACGGCGACGCTTTTCCTACCGATAGTCCCCTACCAACTCGAAGGCGGCCCAATACCGCGGCGCCTCGTACGGTCGCCCACCGTTCAATTCGATCCTCATCACCGCCAACTGCGCCTGGCGCAGCGACTCGAGCGTATCCATGCCGTTGGCGCCACCTTGCTTCAACCCTTCATAGAAGCGGCTCATCAACTCGCGCGTCGACTCATCGTTGACAGACCACAGCGACGCCACCATCGACGGTGCCCCGGCACTCGCGAAGGCGCTGGCGATGGAGATCGGCTCGTCTTCTGTTTTCTGGCCCTTCTCGAGCGCCGTCTGACAAGCCGATAGCACGATCAGGTCGGTTCTTCCTTCGAGCCCTTCGAAACCTATGATGTCGTTCACCGTCAGCTCGGCGTCGGCCATCTTCAAGTAGGAGGTGGTGGGGTCGGATGTCACGATGCCGTGCGTCGCGAAGTGGATGATGCGATAGCTGCTGGCGAGCTTGAAGAAGCTGTCCTTCACGGCATCTTTCTCGTACAAGACCTTCGCGGTGGGGAAGCCGTTGCGCATCACACTTTCCATCTCCGCGCGGGCGCCGAGCAGCGAGCCATCCGGGTTGGCGAACGCCAACAGCGTGCCGGCTTCTTTCTGATGCGCTTTGGCCAACTTGTACAGCGTTCGCGACGACAGGTAACCCATGCGGAACTTCTCGATCGCGTAGTGCGGCGTTCCATCGGCATCCAACGTATTCAACGCTTGAAATGGAACGTAGTGCAGCTTGCCGAACGGAACCAACAGCACGGTGTGGGCAGCCTCTAGCTCCTCATCGATCGGCGCCAACAACCAGCTGTACAGCTTGGCCCCGAGTTCCGGCGCACGCGGCATTTCGGTGCGCAATGCCTCCAGGTAGTCGTCGATCGTGGCGCTCAGCTCGTCTCCCTTGAGCGGAACCTTGATCGCGCGCGTCTGCTTCCGATCTTTGCGGAGCGTAAAGATGTAGGTCGCCTCGCTGGTGATGAAGTACTGCACCACCACGACATCTTCCGGGAGCGCGTCACGCAGGTCTTCCACCGAGTCGGGTGTAAACGCCAACATCGCGTACAGGTTGCGATGCTTGACCTGAAGCTGGGCCAGCAGTTGGCGCAGTTGGCCTTCGGTCTGCGCCGCGATCTGTGACAAGGTCTCCAAGCGCTGTGCGTTCCGTTCCCCTTCCGGTTTGGCCAGCTCTTCGGCGCGCGCCTTTTGCGCCGCTTCGGCGCGCGCTTTGGCATCACCCACATCCGACAAGGTCTTCTGCAGTTCAGGTTGATCGGCCTTGATCTTGCTGGGGTCGAGCTTGCTGCGCAGTTGTGCATCGCGCGAGCGTTGCGCCACGTCGACGGCGCGGTCGACCCGCCCCATGCGGAATAGCAGGTCGACGGCGTCGCTGAACACTTCGCGCACCCGCCCGAACTTCAACCACCCTTCGGCGTCGGCGTCGCTGGAGCCTCGGCCCATCTCTTCGACCAGTGCCGCTACCGCTTTCTCGTACGCTGCGGCCGCCGATTCGTTGTGGCCGAGCTTTTCTTGGACACGGCCGTTTACATGCCACGCCATCCAACTCAATGAGATGTCGTCCGTGCTGTCGGCGATTTGCGTCGCCTCGGTCGCTGCTGCAAGCGCCGCATCGACATGTCCGGCCTGCAATTCGGTGTATGCCAACTCGGCGAGCGTGTTTCCCAGACTGTCGCTTCGGCCCTGGGCCCTGAATTGATCGCGCGCTCGCTTCAGAAACTCGAGCGCCGGTTGGAGCGCACCGGCCGCCGCATGCGCCCGACCCAATCCGAACCAGGTCACCGCCTTGCTTCCTGGATCATCGTCGGGAATCTCAACCGCTTGTTGATAGCGTGCTACCGCGCCAGCGGCATCGTGCGACACGTCTAGCAACGTCGCGCCTTGGAGTCGCCGGGCTGTGATCCGGTCGCCGGTAACTCCGGCACGAAGGCCCAGCTTGTAGGTTTGCTCGAGGTAGTCCAGTGCCTTCGGCGCGTCGCCGCGGCGCATTGCCACCGCACCCAAGATCGATAGCGCCGATCGTTCGTGTTGAACGTATTTGTCGCGGCGGGCCAAGTCGAGCAACTCCTCGCCCAGCCGCGCGGCCTCGGCCAGCCTTCCTGAGGTGAGATTCAGATTGGCTAGCGTGAAGATCGCTGCACGATACGCAAACGGACGGCCGCAGTTGCGGGCGTGCATCATCGCTTCATCGGCGAGCGTGAACGCCTCGCGGATGCGGCCCTGTTCGGTGGCGATCGAGACGCCATCGGCCAGCGCCGGCCAAGCTTCGAGGCTGTTGTCTTCTTCCAGCGCTACCTCGACCTGGCGGGCCAGCGCTTTGGCCGCTGGATCGAGTTGGCCCGAAGCCGCCTCGACCTGGGCCTTCAATGCTGCGAGCCGTGCGGCTGTCACCGGCTCTCCGTACTCGGTCGCCAACTTGCTTGTCTGCTCGGCAAGCGCGATCGCCTCGTCGTTTCGCTGCATCGAGCTCAACGCTCCAACGATCGAGAACTGCGTGTTCAACATGTCACTGGTCGCACCGAGCGCGGCATAGATCTGACCAGCCTCGAGGTAGATCTTCAGCGCGGTGCCCGGGTCTTCGCGCGACAGCGATTCGGACGCGTTACTTGCCATCGCATCGGCCGATAGTCCGCGCCTCGCGCTATCGGCGGCGTCGCGTGCCGCGGCGGAATCGCTATTCCATGCATCGTCGCCCAACGCTTCGAGCGCGCGGTTGTAGAGCCCCACAAGAATCCACGCGCGCGCCAGGCGGAGTCGATTCTCCGCTGTGTTTTCCTGGGCGAGCGCAATCCGAGCCTGGAAGATCTCGCGCAACCGCTTCAGCTTCGTGGTCGTTGCGCCCGTCGCTTCGACAGCGGCTAGCAAGGTCGCGTCGGGCCGTTGCCCGAAGGTGATCGAGGCGAGTGTCGACATCGCGGCACGGTAGTGAGAATCGCCCTTCAGCAACGCGGCCTCTTGATCGGCCAGCCGATAGAGTTTGAGCGGCACGTACGCGCGCACCAGGCGAAGCCGGTTGCGCGGCACATCCTTCTGGGCGGCGATCTCAGCGGCAGCACGTTTGGCGAGCGAGACCGCCATGTACACGTCTTGCGCTTTGGTCTCGTTCGGATCGAGTGCCAACGCTTGCTTGGCCGCAGTCTCCGCAGCAGCCCAGTCGCCGGCCGCCGCAGCAACGATGGCGCGCATCCGCCATGGCCATTCCGCTTTCGGAGCGAGCGCCGCTCCCCTGTCGGCATCCTTGGCAACCGCACTCAGATCCTGCAGCCCGAGCACAGCGAGGGCGTGAATCCTGCTCGCGATGTGCGAGGGAGGTGTGATCTCCAGCGCTTTGTCGGCAGCCTGACGCGCCTCCTCGAACTGGCCATCGGAAACCAGCGAGTCGGCGAGATCGAGCCAAGTTTGGATCTGTGTCGGATCGAGTTCGGTGCGAGCGCGACGCAGTGTGATCGCCGTTGGGATCTCCCAGACAGTGTTGGCTGCGTCGGCCATTCGCTCCATTCCACGCAGGATGCAGCGGGTATCGCCGGCGCGTTGGCAATTCTCGAGCGCTCGCTTTCCGCTCTCGGTTATCGCCGAAATGCGGTGGTCGCGGATCTCCCCTTCGGCGATCTCGAACTGACGATCGGCCTCGCGCAGCGCCGCAATCCGCTCCTGCCCCTTCGCTCCTTCAGCGGCTTGCTCCGGCGTTTTCGCAAAGGTGATCGCGGTGCGGTAAGAGACAGCGGCGTCATTCCAGCTTCGGTCATCCTCATGCACACGAGCCACCTCCATCTGCGCCTCGAAGGAGTCAGGCTCAGCCTGCAATCGCGCGCGGGCCTTTGCATAGTCGACCCAGCCTGCAAGATCTTTGTCGTCGGGAAGTCGCGCCGCGAGCGACTCGAGCAAGGCAGCACCCTCGGAGAAGCGTTCCAGCTTGACCAACAGGTATCCCCGATAGCGGAGGCAACTGTCAGGGTCGTACCCCGACTTCTGCGCCGCATCGAGTTCCACCATCGCCTGCGCATTGGCGTCGGCAGCCATGTATGCCATCGCCAACGACCAACGCGTTGCCGTGTCGTCGGGATCCTTGATCAATCGCTCGCGGCTGGTGCGGATCGCGAGTGCGCGGTCCAAGCGCGCGCGTAGATCGGCATCCTCCGGCAGGATCTTGAGCGCGGCCCGGTACGCTTCCTCGGCCGATTCCACATCGCCGGCGCTCATCGCTTTGTCGCCGATGCTCCGCTGCTGATCGGACTCGCGTTTGCGCCGGGCGAGTTCCACCGTCGGTGCGCCATTGGTAACCCAGTTGGCGTACTTCTCGGCGATGCTGTAATCGCGTGCCACCGTCGTTCCGGCGTACTCGTTGATGTAGTCCAAAAACGCCTTCAGCTCCAACACCGTGGTGGCAGCCAGCACCTCGCCCAAATCGAGGCCGTGATACGGTCCGCCCTCGACCAGCTTGCCGCGCCCGCGATCTGCAACCGATCGGATTTCCGTTACCAACGCTCCCATCAGCGCATCACGGGATTGCGCTGCGGTGTCGGCCAAGATGGCGCCGAACGTGTACAGCGGTTCGCCCCCATCGATCGGGCCAAATCGCGTGTCGTTGGCTGCGACATAAAACAGCGGGTCCCCTTGCCAGGCTGGCGGTACTTGTATCGTGTAGAACACGACGTCACCCACGGTGACAGCCGCCAGTCGCATCGTCAGTTGCAAGCGAGCGCTGTGCTCATTCGCCTCGACTACACGTGCTATTCCCAAGCGAACGCTGACCTCGAGTTCGCGCTCATCGCCTTCGGCGAGGGCGCGCATCGGATTGACCTGCAGATCCTTGGCCCCTTGCAGTAGACCTTCAGCGGTGCCGCGCCCGACGATGAATTCCGTTTCGGAAACGACCTCGGTGATGCGGGCCACCGCCACGAACGATTCCGTGGGTGCGGCGGGCGGAGCGGCCGCCTCAACCCCCGCTTGGGCGGCGCGCGGCGCTGAGGTCTCGGCGGCGTGGCCAACGAAAGCGGTCAACACCAGGCAGATTGCCGCCGTCGCGGCAGGTAATCGGTTCTGCGTAGAGTTCAGCATCCTCATCGACCATCCTTCGTTTGTTCTTCGATCGTCGTATCGACGATGCGAATGCCCGTGACAGCTACCGTGTCGGCATCGAGCGAAGCCACGTCCTGATTCCAACACTCACGACTGCCGACAACGCGCCAACGTGGTGCGTCGGGAAGTGGCGGTAGCAGCACCTCGCCGGCGACGGCGGCCGGGAGCGGTGCCGTACCGGAGAACGCAACGCGCCATGTTCCTATTCCCGTTTCAGCGAGAACGTACGCCCATATCGGGGTCGTGCAGGTGTAGCGCAGCGTGATCCGGCCCGCTTTGTCGCGCAGCAGTTGCGCCTTGAAAAGAGCGGCGTGAGCGACCTCGCCATCACCCGCGCCCGGCAGGGTTGAGGGTAGCGGCGAACCGGCAGGGTGCCCGATCGCGCTCGCCGGATCGAGGCCCGAGGGCACGCGAAACGTGTTGGTTCGGCGGTCGAAACTCCCCAACAGCAGCACAAAAGTCACGGCAAACGCAATCGCCAGCGAGAACTTGAGAAACCCGAACGAGACGCCCAACCGAACTCCGCGCTCGGGTGTCGATGCATCGACGCGCACGTCATCACGCAGCGCCGCATCGAACTCACCGGCGCTGGCGAAGCGTCGATTCGGATCGGGATCGATCGCGCGCTCGATCGCGGCGATGAACGATGCCGGCAGGTCGGGCCGCAGGTCGCGCAATCGCCGTCGTGTGCCGCTCGCATGCTTGGCGATGACATCGGCTACGCTCTGACCGGCCACCGGAAACTGCTGCGTGACCAGATGAAACAAGAGCACACCCAACGCATACAGATCCGATCGAGCCGTCGCCGCCTCTCTTTTGAACAACTCGGGCGCCATGTAGAGCGGTGTGCCGGAGATTGCGGCTGCGCTGGCTACCTCGTGACTGCGGCTCACATCGAGACTCGCACCAAGATCCATGAGCACCACGCGCCCGCCATGTTCGCGCATCACGTTCTGTGCCTTCACATCGCGATGGATCAGGCCGGCCGCATGCACCGCTGCCAACGCCGCACACAGGTCGCTACCGATGGCAATCGCCTCACGCGCCCCCAACGCTCCTTGCGTGGCGAGTACGTCGCTGAGCGTGCGCCCCTCGATCAACTCCATCCAGATTCCGACGCGACCCTCGTGAATGTCCGCACCGTAAACCGAAACCACATGCGCATGCCGCACCTTGGCGAGCAGCCGTCCTTCTTCGATCGCGCGTTGACCGAGCGCCTCGGCCGTCGCCGACGGCGTCAGCAGCTTCAGCGCCACGTCGGTATCCAGGCGTGGATCGCGGGCGCGATAGACCTCGCCAAACGACCCAGCCGACAATCGCTCACGTAGCTCGAATGGGCCCCACGATCCGTCGCTGGCCGGTGCGGCGGCGATGTCGTCGCGGGAGGCACCGGTTTGCAGCGACTCCGCCACGTTCGAGAGTGACGCCAGCGCCTGCAGTTGCTGCACGAGTGCGCGCTCGTCGTCGCTCTGCGCATTCCGATGCACCGATTCCCAATCGACGACTGCGCCATCCGAGACCGACAGCGCCAGTGGCAACCAGCGTTCGGTTTCAGCGGACATGGCCCATCTCCTGTGCCAAGCGAATCAGCGCTCGACCCACCGTCATGCGGGCCGCGTCGGCCGACGGCTTCCCCATTGCGGCGGCGATCTCCGCGTAGCCGTAACGCAGCTCCACGCGCAGCACGACCGCTTCGCGCTCTTCATCGCGCAAGCGGGCCAGCGCCGCTTCGAAGCGCGCCAAGGCCTCGCTCCCCACCGCTTGCTCGAACGGTGAGGGGCCCGGTTCGCGGATCGACTCGGGCAACTCTTCGGCAGCCGGCTTGCGACGCGCCTTCTTGATCTCGTCTTGAATCCGGTGCAAGAGCGCCTGCCTCAGATACGCGCCCACCGCACCGTCGTGCGTAGGTATGAAGTTGCCGATGTTGCGCAACGCTCCCAACACCGTCTCCTGCACCAGGTCGTCGGTCTCCAACGGGCCACGCGCCCAGTGCGGCAATCGACCATGCGCCCAGCGTCTCAGGCGCGGCAAGTAGCGCGCGAGCAACAAGTCGAGCGCACGCGCGTCCCCCTGGTGGGCGCGACGCAACAACTCGATCGACTGTTCGAGGCTGTCGTCGTGGCGGCTCGGGCGCTTGACGGTTTCGTCGGAATCCAACGGGCGCGGCCTCCGCGACACGCGGTCGCAGTTCCAAGCGAGGACGCGCACACCCGGCCAACTGAGGCTCGCGGCCGCTGTCATGGTTACCTCGGTAAGTGGGAAGACCGTTGGCAGATGAACAGCGGGCCCGCTTGCAACGCCGACCGGCGACGGCACGCCGAAAGGCTGGCCCAGATCTGCGCCGAAACGAAGACCTGGGCCGTCGCCTGCAGTTACTCCTCTTTGAAGAACGGCGTCAATGCTTCGCGCGCACTGCCGGCATTGATCGCGCCGATGACCACCTCGGTGCCGAACGTTTCGGCGGTGGCGCTGGCGTACCACATGGTCGACGCATAGACGACGGCGCCGGGCCACACCGACACCTTGCCGAACGACAGGTTGACGTTGAGTTCGTTGATCTTGTTCATCGCCGCCGCCGAAGGCTTGGCATCTTCCGGCATGCGAACCAGGACGATCAACGTCTGAATCAGCCGGAGCCCTTCCTTGCTCGGGTCGTTGCCCAACTGAATCTCGCGCAACAACAGCGTTTCGCTCTTGCCGTCGAGATCGACCACCGCCTTGCGTACACCATCGCCCACATCGGCGGAAGGAACGCCCAGCTCATTCAACAACGATTCGATCTTGCCGGCGGCCTGAGCGTTGGTGGTGGCCACTCCAATCAGCAAGAACATCACCGCGACCACAGCCCACAGTTGCTTGGAAATACGCATCTTTCATCTCCTGCGGCTCAGCCGCGACTAGAGCACTCTCTCTTGAGGAATCATGGCCAGCGCGATCTCGGTGACGTGTCCTTTTTGGACCCGCACGGCGAGACCGATCTCGGAATAAAAGCGGTACTTCACGTTGGGATCGGCCAGCGGCCGGTAGTCGAAGTTTTGTCCTGCATCGCCCAACGCACCATCGAGTTCGTCGACGGTCATTCCAACCTTCAGCTCGCGCTTACCGCTGCTGAGCCCTTGAGCTTTCAGCGGAAGTGCGGGCGACTTGTCGTTGATCAGTTGAATCGCAACGATCGTATCGGTGGCCAACAGCTCCAGGCCTCGATCGAGATACGTCACGCGCACCAAGTTGGTGCCGGCAACCACTGGAGCGACCACGCCGGGTCCCAACGTCTTCTGCACGTCGACAAGCTTGTCGCCAATCGCGATCACCGTCTTCTGAGACTCGACCGACGCCACCTGACGCAGCTTGTTGGGTGCGCGCGCGATCAAGCCGTCGCGACTCTTGGCTTGCGTTCCGAGCGCTGCGCAGAGCGCCGCATAACGATCGTAGGCGATCGACCACCACGCCACAGAAGGTGACGTGGTGCGCAGATACCCTTCGAGTTCGGTCAGCGCCTGCTTGCGACGCTCACCATCGGATGAACCGGCCATGGCAAACGCGCGGTTGTACGCGATGGCGCTGCTGGCGAGTGCCAGCCCTGAGCGTTCGGCTTCCGACGCGCCCGCAAGTGCTTTCTCTGCATTGGCCAGCAACGTTTCGAATTCGGCTTCCTTGCCACCGGCGCCGTACGCTACCGCCAGGTTGATCGCCAGGCCGAGCCGCGCCATGGCGTCGAGCGACGTGTCCTTGCCGGCCAACGTCTGTGCTTCTTCCAACAACGGAATCGCCTTGCCCGGATCGCGACCACCAGGGGCAATCAGATACGCGACCCCCAGGTTGGCCTTGGCCAACGCCAGCGTGGGGTTGAGTCGCAGCGCCTCGCGCAGCGCGCCGACCGCTTCCCACCACATGTCCTCGTTGACGCCGCGCACCTTGGCCGAGAGCGAGGCGGGACGACGATAGAAGCCGCCCACCAAGATCTGCCCTAGATCGAACTTGCGAAGATCGTCGGGCTCGAGCGCATCGGCGTATTGCATCAACACCGAGTAGCCCAAGTTGGCCCACGCCTCGTACGCGTCTGGAAACTCTTTGGTCACCGATCGAAACGAACGCTCGGCCAAACCGTACTGCTGCGTTAGCAGGAAGTAGACGCCCGAGTCGAAGGCGCCCATCGAGCGCCACAACGACATCTGCTCCTTGTCGAGCGCAGCGATGCGATCGGTCGGCGCCGGATGATCGAGCTGCGACCCTTCGAACGACGAATAATCCTGACCCAGCTCGATCCAACGCCGGAACGTACCGACCAACCCCTTGAACGAAAAGCCGGCCTTCAGCGCCAACTGCATGCCGTACATGTCGGCCGCGTATTCCTGATCGCGCGTGAAGGTGGTCTCCATCAGCTTCGTGGCGCCGGCGTGCGAGTTTTTGGTATGACCCAACACGTGATGACCGATCTCGTGTCCCAAGGTCAACGCCGCGTAATCGATCTTCCCGATCAGGCCTTGCTTGATAAGGCCCGCGTACACGCGCACGACCGGCATCTGCTTGCCGTCTTGCTCGAAGAAGGTTGCAAACGCGTTGAACGTGTCTTCATCGATGAATCCCAATTGCGGAGGCCAGTCGGTAAACCCTTCAGGTTTCTCGGAGACTGCGACAAGACGCGCGAACGCGGTCTCGACCATCTGCTTGTCGGCCGCACTGATCTCGGCCAGCGACGACCGTGTGGTCGTGGCCCATGCCGCGGCTAGCAGCAGAAACGCATGCACTGTAGTTCGCCAAGTCATGAGTTCTCCTTGGCGCTCAGCGCTTGGGTCGAGCAGAGTTCTTGCCGCGCCCCAGCTTCACGAGTCGAGCCCGATCGGCCTTACCACTTACGGTGTCGCTGAGCTGATTCGCGCTGCGGAGCGCCTTGATCTCCGGCCCTTTCATCAGGGTCGGTTTCTTGGCACCTCCCTTGACGGTACCGATCAGGCGCGCACTAGGGGCCGACATCATCGCGTGCTTGGTCCCCAGTTCGGCAGTCAACGAGCGCGCCTTGTCCAACAGTTTCGGGTTTGGCGCCTTCATCAACCCGGACGTCGGGCCGCGAAGCGTGCGGGCCTGCGCCACCACCCCCTGGATCGGTCGCTTCGCGGCCGGCGCCGCCAGGCTGACGGTCACGGCCGCTCCAATCGCAAGCGCGGTGGCCACCGTCAACGCGGCTAGCTGTTTGCTTCGATAGGTCATGCGTTACCTCCTCTGAGTTGCCATCTCAAACGGTATCTCGTGCCCGGCTCCGCCGAAAACCCCACCCGAGCACGGCTACAGGCGGTCTCGGCGCAGATCGTCGCACATTTGGCCCACGATCCGGGATCGCTCTGTGCGATTCGGTGCCGTGTCCCCCTGTAATAACGACAGCCAGGGGCGAACCGAACATAGCGATTCGTGGCGGCAAAATCTCCCCGTATCGGGGGACGATTCGAGGATCCTGGGCCGCGCGGACGGGGCACCGGCGGTGTTGGTTATTTCAACACCACGACTCCGGCGTTGGCGCGGGCCAGCGCAGCGCGCAACTCTTTGGCCGCGGCGGCGTCGCTCTTGGTGATCACCCGCTGCGTGGTCTTGACGGTGCACGTGATCACCAACCGGTCGTCGGTGGTCGCAACGGCCAGCGCCACCGTACCCAACGGATTCGTCACCGTGAACGGTGCGGGAGCCTGACTCACGCCTGCAGGGTTGGTGACCGAGGTTTCAACGGTGCGGGAACGCAGATACGGTTGAAACACCGCCTCGGCCTTGGTCAGACCGGGGAGCGGGAAGTAGTCGAGCGGGGCCAGCTCCGGTAAGTGCATCAACGTCGTGCTGCCGAAGCGTGACAACGCACCTGGGCATTCATAACGAAAGCTGTAGTGCCAACCTTCGCTCGACGCCGTTTGCAGCGGGTCGATCTGCACTCCCGAGAATGAAGGGCAGTCCCGATACAGGTCCTCATGTGTGACCTGTTCGACCTGCTTGTCGGTGGGTCGGTTGTCCTGCTCTGACTCCAACCAAACGCGCGCCGTACCGGTCACCGTACGAGTGCAGTCGGCGTTGACGCCCTTCGCCGCATCCCACGACCACAGGCAGCGTGTGTCCCAACGATTGGAATCGGCATCTCCGTCGGGCACGCGCAGCACACCTGTGGTGCGAGGGTCGACCGCCAGACCGATCGCGCCGTTGTGGAGAAACGACAGGTCCTGCGACGAATCATCGGGCAATGTCGCATCGAACAGGCGTAGCGGACCGAGGCCCGGGCTGTCCACCACCACCATGTTCGGCTCGACTTTCTTGCCCGACCATGGGACGCCAACGATGGCGTGATTGAAGCGAAATGGCGTAGGAAGATCGGGATCGACGAATTCGTGCGATGGACTCGAAATCAGCACCGGAACCGCTTCACCGCCGGCGGCACGCAGCAGATCGGCCATCAGTAGCGCTTTGTCTTTGCAATCGCCGAAGCCACGGCTCAGCGTTACCTCCGGCGCTCGAGGAACCCAACTCCCCCAGCCCAACTCGATCCCGAAGTAACGCACTGAACGCGCGGCATGGCCGGCGGCCTCGAAGACTGATGGTGCGTCCTTGACGGTCGCTGCCAGTGCATTGAACTTGGCGGCACGCTGCGATGCCGTACGAAACAGGTCGTCTGCCCAGCGCGCGACGCTGGGCCAATCGCTCATGGGCGTGGAGCCGCCGTGCGCGTAGTTCAATGCCAGTTGCACGCGAGGTGGTTTCGCGGCGTAAGCGTCGCTTGTTACCGCGATCGGCGGAAGATCACGAAACTCCCACGTCGCTTCGTCCTGCAACTGGCTCGGCCCTGGGTTGGGCGCCTGACCGACGCGCACTTGTGCGGTGCTCTCGCCGCGCGCCCTGACCTGTAGTCGAAACAACGCCACTGGCGCGTCGCCTTGCACCTCGAAGATATCTTGCGGAATGGCACCGTCGAAGGTCACGTCATACGTCACCGCAAAAATGGCGCCGGGTGTGGCGCGTGGTGCGTGAAGCAGGAGCACCGCAGAGTCGGCAAAGAGCTTGCTGTCCATCGCGCTCCAGAGGGTTCCGTCCGATTCGTCGAAACGAGTAACGCGGCCGTTCGCTTCCCGACTCCAGGCTTTGATGCCGCGAATTCTGGTGAACTGGTTTCGAACCAGCGGCAGCATTGCCTGCGCGGCTCCCTTCTCGGTGAGGACCGCGACGACCCACTGACGCGTTGCTGTTCGATCGTTCTTGCCGACCTCGAGTTTCCATCCGTCCAACAGCACGACGGCATCGGCATCGTCGTACTTCAGTTGATCGAGTTTCTGTGCCGCGTCCTTGGCCCAATCGGGAAGACTGCTCGCGGCTTCTGAAGCGCTTCCAATCGAGCACAGCAGCAAGGCGACAATCAGTCGTTTCATGGGCCAACCTCCAACTCGACCCCATTGCTGAGGTAGGAGCGAACGGCCGCGATGAAGCTACGTGTCGCGGCGAAGTCGGCCGGCAACAGCAGGGGTGTGTCGACCAACAACAAGCCGCGTAGACGAACCTCGTTCGGCTGGTCAGTGCGTAGCCAATGCGCCTGGAAGCTGATTCCCTCGGGGCCCTTCAAGGTAGTCGGTTCCGGCAGCGTCGTTATCACCGAACCGGGTGGGAGCTTGTATGTCACGTCGCTTTGCACCGATCGCGCGTAGCGCCAGAGTACCGGATGGTGACGTTCCGTTTGGATCGGTAGATCGATCGCGGCTGTGAAGTCGTCAACTCCAGGTAGGAGCAAACGCGTTTGCAGGCGAAACGCGGCGTCAGGAACACGGAACTCGTAAGCGCACGTCAAATAGTCATCGGTGTTCTTCGGGTCGCCGGTAGTCACCGCTGCGTCCTCGACCTCGACAGGCAGGTACCCGATGCAGTCTTGACGCCGCCCGGCAGGGGTCATCGCGCTCCATAACTCTCGCTTGTCGACATCCTGCTGCATCTGCCAGGTGATGGAGCCTCTTACCTGCGCAGCTCCTGTCGACTCGAGAGTGATCGTCCGCTTTCGAATCTCCGAGTTGTACTTGGCTGGGAGTGCGTCGGTCTTGGCCGAGATGATCGATGGGTCCGACGACATGCCCGAGACGAGTCCGCTCAGCATGATTGCGGCTGAGCTGGCTAGATCGAGTAACACTCCGCCGCCCCCGGGGCCGATGTACTGCCACGGAGGCACACCCGGTACGCAGTGCTCGCAGTTGACGTCGAGGTACTTTGCCAGCTCGGGCTTTCCGACGGCGATGAACAGATGGTCGAGTTGTGACGCATCGGGAACTTCGGGGTGATATGCCTTCGATGTGCGGTCGCAGAGTATTGCAGGTCGCGCCACAATTTTCGCTTGCCGCATCAATCCGAGTGCCAGCAAGTTGCGCTCGTTGCCGGTGCCGGATTTGCGCTCTAGTACCTCGTCAAGCGACTCGCTTCCTTCGCTCGTCAGCGCGATATTGTCGCGCACCCACTTGACGATCTCGCCGAGTTGTTGAGTGGGAGTCAGTTCCGAGTTGGCCCACTGTGCCGCGACCTCGGAGAGTTTCTTACTGGTCTCCAACTGAATCGCGATCGCCCGGCCCCAGTAAGCCACGACGCTGTTGAGGGTGTTCTTTCCTCTCTCGTGCTTGGGCCAAGCGTAAACGAAGACCCTGGCGCGCAGCTCGGTGTCGGGCGGCGCCATGGGCTCGGACTGAAAGGCCGGAACGTTGTTGCACTTGATCTCGTAGCTGAAGTATCCGAAGTCTTTGACATCGCCTGCGGTACACCACGAGTCGAACGGTACGACGGTGGCGGTACGAGGCTCCCATTGATCGTGGTCGTCCTTCACTCGAGTCGTAACTTTGGCTTCCAGAACCGGTAGCTCGCCTTGTAGCTCCCACCATCCGCCATCGATAGGCAGGGCATAGCGCAACTCCGAGAGTCGGAGCTCGTACTCGTAGTGCAGAGTGCTGCCCGGTTGTACATCGGGAAAAGTGAATTGCAGCGCTCGAAACTCGGTGTTGCCGAATCGAAGCACGGGACGTTCGTGTTTGAGCCCTTCGGTTACCGGGGTCTCCTGACCGTCGGCGTGAATCGTCTTGGCGTCGAACTTCGAAAGTTCTGTTTTGTTGGCGTAGTAAGCGATGACCTGGTTGCTGGCGTCGGTACCAAGCGGATCGCGCACCAGAATGTCTTTGGAGACCTTGACTACCGCCCGCTGCGCCCACGGCTCGACAGACCAAACCACGTTCCATTGCTTGACCAGCGCCTTCGCTTCAGGAAACGGCTCTTCGGCAGACAACGACGGCGTAACGGCAACAAGCGACAGAAGCGCCCACCAGCCAAGCCGAGTCGCGATCATCGCGCCTCCCCCCTTATGAACTCCAGGCGCGCCGATTATCAGGTGATTGAGGCACCGCAGTAAATGACCCGCGTCAGGTTCGTGCGGCGAGTCTCGCAATTCGGCCGGGCAGCCGGGCTCCTGCAATTGGCCTAGCGCAGCAAGCCTGACTTCAGCGCGCGCGCCACCGCTTCGGATTTGGAGTGCACTTGCAGCTTCTGGAAGATCTGCCGCATGTGGTAGACCACGGTCGAGGTCGCCACGTTCAACTCACTTGCTGCCGACGGGTAGTCATGCCCCTCCGAAACAAGCCGCAACAGGCGAACCTCGTGCGGCGTGAGTTGAACCTCGCTGCGCTGCGGCGCGAAACGCCGAAACAACCTAATCACGCGCTGCGCAATTTCGGGCGACATGGGTCCGCCGCCCGATGCCGCATCGCGAAGTGCCTCGAGCAATCGATCGGGTGGCGTCTTCTTCAGGAGGTATCCCGACGCCCCCGCGCACAGCGCGTCGAACACCCGGTCATCGTCGTCATACACCGAGAACACGATGAACACGGCCGTCGGATGCGCCGCCTTGAGACGACGGATCCCTTCAATGCCGTCGATTCCTGGGAGCTGTATGTCGCAGAGGGCGACGTCGGGTGGTTGGACGCCAACAGCGGCGAGTGCCTGCTCCATCGACCCATAGCGGCCGGCGCAGCGAAAACCGGCGGTGGTGTCGAGCAGGTCGCCGATCCCTTCGCGGATCTCGACGATGTCCTCCACGATCGCAACCGCAATCGTCCGCGCCTCGCTGTCAGTGCTTACCGTTTCTCCGGTCACGCGCGCCTCATTCTTTGCCCGCTGGGGAGAGTACGCCGGAACGGGCCGGAAGATCCCTGCATAGATAGGGAGGGATCTGCTGCCATACGCCTACCTCCTGCGCTTCAAGGGGGCACTCACCCGGATGCGCGTCCCTTCCGCAGCGACGGCGTTGATATCGCAGGTCCCGCCTAGTCGAGCAGCTCGTTTGCGGATCGATGAGAGGCCGGTCCCCTCGGCTGTTCCTTCGACGACGAAACCTCGGCCGTCGTCTGCCACCGTGAGCACAATCCGATCCGCTTCGAACGCCAGGTCGACCGTGACACGCGAACACTCGCTGTGCTTGACCGCGTTGTTGATCGACTCCTGAAAGATCAGCAACAGTTCGCGGCGCAGTTCGCCATCGAGTGCGCGATCGTGCTCCTCGTCAATGGCGCGCAACTGCAACGCGATGCCGCGCGCACGCAAAAGCGGGGTGGCGAATCGACGCATCCGCTGCACCAAGCTGAAGGCGCGGTCGCGCTCGGGGTTGATCGCCCAGACCAGGTCGCTCATGCGGTCGACCAAGCGACGTGCGATCTCGGCAATCTGGTTCGGCGTTACCTCTGGCGACGAGTCGGCGCGCGTCGGTTCGCTGCGATCGTGGTCGGAGCGATCGCGATCCGTGCGATCGGCCGCGCGACGACCGCGTGCCAGGCTCTCGCTCAGCACCGCGATTCGCGACAGCCCGGCGCCGATCTCATCGTGCAGGTCGGTAGCGATCGTGGTGCGTGTGCGTTCGATCGCTAGAGCGCGTTGCGCTTGTTGGCGTTGCCACACCAGTGCACCCAGAGCAATCGCCCCCAGGATCGCGGCGGCAAACCACGGTCGCTCGTAGAACGGCGCGCGCACATCGAAGTCGATGCGTGCCTCGTTGTTGCTGACTCTTCCGGTCTGGTCTTCGGCGCGGATCCGCAGGCTGTAGTGGCCGGTCGACAATCCCGCGATCCGCAACTGACGCTGCGTACTCGGCGGCGACCAATCGCGATCGACTCCGTCGAGTCGGGTGCGATAAGACACGCGCCTGTCGGCCTGCATGACGATCGAGCGCACAAACACATCGAGAGCGCGCTCGTCAGGCTGCAGTGTGAGTCCTGTCAACAACCGCTGTCCGGCAAGCATCAAGGGTAGCTGTCGCAGTGGTGTCGTGACGCGCACCAGGAGCGGGTCGGGAACTTCGCTCGGCGGTAGCTCCAGCGTGGGGAGGATCGCGATGCCGCGGGTCGTTCCCACCCACATCTTTCCATCGGCGTCCAACTCGAGCGCGGTGACGCTCGACCCCGGTAGTCCCGAACCAGCGCCGTACTGCTCGATCATTCGCGTCGTGATATCGAATACCAGCACGCCCACATCGGACCCCGCGTAGAGCTGCCCGGTCTTGCTCACCTTGATGGCGAGCACGATGCGCGGAATCACACCAGGTGCAGGCCAGACGCGCGTGAACGATGGGCTCGCCGCGCGTGGATCGGACGTGTGAAACAGGCCGACGCCGGTTGCGATCCACAGCGCTCCGCTCGAGTCGAACGCGATGTCCTCCGTGTTGCCGAAGCCCGCAAGGTCCGGGATCGGCACGTACTCCCAACTGTCGTCGGCTCTCGGGCGGCCGATTCCGCGTGCATAGGCAAACCACACGAGACCTCGATCATCTTCGAGATAGGCGCGAGGGCGTTTCCGGTCGGATTCACCGGGTGGACTGTCGAGATTCAAGCGCGTCGACTGTTTGGTTCGAGGGTCGAATCGATAGGGATCGTGATTGAGATACGTGATCCACCACAGGCCGTGAGAGTCGGCCCAAACTCGCATCGGTTGGTCGGCCGGGAGGTTTTGCTTCGGGCCGATGAAGTAGTCGGAATGCGCGGCGTCGAGTTGGTCGAGTCGAGTCCCAGCGCGATAACCACGCAGCCCATCGTCGGCTGCAAACCAGGCTGCTCCATTCGCGTCTTCGATGACGATCTGATTGACCCCCCAAGCGGTGTCCACCTGGCCGGCCGGATGTGGATAGCGCGACTCCAACCACTCCCTGCCATTCCAGTGCAGCACTCGATGAGGCTCGCGTGTTTCCTCGAGGCTGTTTCCGACCGCTAGCATCGTGCCATCGCGGAGTTGCTTGAGTGCTTGGACGATCAGTGGACTCGAGATTTGTCCCGAGTCGAAGGAACGACTGCCGCGCAGCGCGACTCGCCACAGCCCGCGCCTCGAATCGGTGACCCACACGTTCCCAAACCGATCTTCCAGACCAACGATCAGCTCGCCGTAGTCGAGGCCCTGTGTTTTGCCGATGCTTGTGACGGATTGCGGAGCACTGAGTTCTGCCTGCGCTTCGAATCGCAAGAGATCGTTGGCAGCGATGACGATCGAACCATCGCCGAGCGCCGTGACCCCGGTGCCGAAGCTCACCAACTTGCT
>JAXLQU010000017.1:0-112510 GCA_046331425.1 Acidobacteriota bacterium | reverse complement strand
GCTTCTCCCAGATCGTGAAGCTCATTACTGACTACACCGCGATCGACGCGGCTATCGCGGCAAAGGGACAACGATTGCGAGGAATCGAAGCCCTCCTACTCACCGTGGATGACATCGCGGCGATAGACGGTCCTGATGAAGCCGCAGCACAAACGGCTCGCGATGCCGCTAGAAGCGCAAGCCTCGTGTGCCAGAAGACAACGCTAGAGGGGCAAAAGGCCGAAGTCGTGGAACGGCTCGGCAAGCCGGCGCGCGAGTATCAGCAGTATCTCAGCGAGTTGAAGCTCTGGACGGACCGGGAGAAGGAGCTACGGGGCGACGACGAGAATCCGGGCACAGAGACGTTGAGCGGGCTGGAGAAGGAACGCGGCAACATCAGCACGCTCTATCCGGAACGCCTGCGCGCGGCCTATGCTGAGCGGGAACGGATCAGCAAGGAAGTCTTCAGCAAGAAGCGCGGACTTACAGAATTCTATGACGCCGTCAAGCAATCAATTGACGGCGAGATCGCCAAGTGCCGCGAGCATCTCGGGGAGTACGACATCTCCATCGAGGCGGGGCTGCGGTTCAACCCCCTTTTCTTCGACGAATTCTTAAAGTTCATCAATCAAGGCGCCAAGGGCAGCTTCTACGGGCAGGAGGAAGGGCGGGCCAAGCTACGCGAGGTGACCGATGCCGTAACCGATTGGGAGGATGAGCAGCAAGTTTTCGACGCGCTCGCGACGATCGTCGACGCGCTGCACTGCGACAGACGCCCGGAAGTGTCGCCGCAGAATGCGACCCGTGACGTCTTCAAGCAGATGAAAGGCCAGAAGCCTGTTCAAGAGCTATACGACTACCTCTTCGGCTTTGAGTATCTCGAGACGAAGTACGATCTAAAGGTCGATGGCAAAGACCTGAGCGAACTCTCGCCCGGAGAACGCGGCGGCCTGCTGCTGATCTTCTATCTGATGCTGGACCGGCAGGACATCCCGCTTGTCATCGACCAGCCCGAGGACAACTTGGACAACAAGAGCGTCTACGAGATCCTGGTCACATTCATCAAACAGGCCAAGAAGAGAAGGCAGATCATTCTGGTGACGCACAACCCGAATCTCGCCGTCGTTGCCGATGCCGAACAGATTATTCATGTGTCGATCGACAAGAAAGACGGCAAGCACGACTTTGACTTCTTCTCCGGAGCTATCGAGGAGCCGCGAATCAATCAGGCTGTAATAGAGATTCTCGAAGGGACAATGCCAGCGTTCAACAATCGACGATTGAAGTATCGAAAGCAACGGCGGGTCATGTGAGAGCGTTCTCGGAGTCGCACGTCGAAGAAGCCGCGCTCGCCTGGCTGGAGAGCATTGGCTGGACGGTGCGCAACGGGGCCGAGATCGCGCCCGGCGAACCTGCCGCGGAGCGCATCGACTACGGACAGGTTGTCCTGGAGCAACGATTCCGCGATGCGCTTGCACGACTCAACCCCACCGTGCCTATCGAAGCGCTGGAAGACGGCTTTCGCAAGCTCACGCGACCCGACGGATCGGAACTGACGGCTCGCAACCGAGCCGTGCATCGCTATCTGGTGGACGGTGTGGCGGTGGAGTATCGCGACTCGTCGGGCGAGATCCGCGGTGCGCAACTGCGCGTGATCGACTTCAATAACGTGGAAGCGAACGATTGGCTCGCGGTCAACCAATTTGCCGTGAAGGAGAACAAGCACGCCCGCCGGCCCGACATTGTGCTGATGGTGAACGGCCTGCCACTCGCGGTGCTGGAGCTGAAGAATGCTGCTGCCGAGCATGCGACGATCTGGTCCGCATTTCAGCAGCTCCAAACGTACAAGTCGGAGATCTCGGCCTTGTTCGCCACCAACGCGTTGCTGGTGATCTCCGATGGCATCGAGGCGCGCGTCGGTACGCTCACCGCCGGGCGCGAATGGTTCAAACCTTGGCGCACCGCTGAAGGCAAGAGCGTGGCCGATCCGCACCTGCCCGAACTGCAAGTGATGACAAGAGGGCTTCTCGAGCGTCGTCGGTTCCTCAACCTGGTGCGCGACTTCATCGTGTTCGAGGACGAGGGTAGCGGGCTGCTGACGAAGAAGATGGCGGGCTACCATCAGTTTCATGCAGTGCAAGTAGCGGTAGAGGAGACACTGCGCGCCGCCAATCTGGAACGCCCGCACGACAGGATAGGTGGAGCGGGTCGCTACGAGTCAGGTGCGCGGTCGGGCGGCAAACTAGGCGATCGTCGCGTCGGCGTTATCTGGCACACGCAGGGCTCGGGCAAGAGTCTGACGATGGCGTTCTACGCGGGCAGCATCATCCGCGAACCGGCAATGGGAAATCCAACCATCGTCGTCCTCACCGATCGCAACGACCTCGACGACCAGCTCTTCGCCACTTTCTCGCGCTGCAAGGAACTGCTGCGCCAGCCGTCGGTGCAAGCCGTCAGCGCCGATCATTTGCGCGCGTTGTTGTCGGTCGATGCAGGGGGCGTCGTTTTCACGACCATCCACAAGTTCCTGCCCGAAGCGAAGGGCGAAGAACACCCGATGCTCTCCGACCGACACAACATCGTTGTGATTGCCGACGAGGCGCACCGCAGCCAGTACGAGTTTGGCTCGCATGTCGTCAAGCAGAAGGACGGCACGTTGTACATGGGGCACGGTTTCGCCAAGAACATGCGCGACGCACTGCCTCACGCTTCGTTCATTGGCTTCACCGGCACGCCGATTGAGCTACAGGACGCCAACACACGGGCCGTATTCGGTGACTACATCAGCATCTACGACATCCAACGCGCCGTCGAAGACGGGGCCACGGTTCCGATCTACTACGAGAGCCGGCTCGCCAAGCTCGCGCTCGACGAGGCCGAGCGACCGAAGATCGACCCCGACTTCGATGAGGCCACGGAAGGCGAGGAAGTCGAGCGCAAGGAGAAGCTCAAGAGCAAGTGGGCGCAACTCGAGGCCGTCGTCGGAGCGAAGAAGCGCGTGCAGATCGTGGCGCGAGACATCGTCGATCACTTCGAGAAGCGCTGCGAAGCCATCGACGGCAAGGCGATGGTGGTATGCATGAGCCGGCGGATTTGCGTGGAGTTGTACGACGAACTCGTACGACTGCGGCCCACGTGGGCCGACAACGCCGATGACCGTGGCGCAATCAAGGTCGTGATGACCGGGTCTGCGTCGGATCCCCCGGATTGGCAAGATCACATTCGCAATAAACCGCGGCGCGAGGCCTTAGCGAACCGGTTCCGGAAGGCGAGCGACCCGCTCAAGATCGTCCTGGTACGCGACATGTGGCTCACCGGCTTCGACGCACCGAGCCTGCACACGATGTACATCGACAAGCCAATGCGAGCGCACGGCCTGATGCAGGCGATCGCGCGCGTGAACCGCGTCTTCAAGGACAAGCCGGGTGGGTTGGTGGTCGACTATTTGGGTCTCGCGCACGAGCTCAAGGCGGCGCTTGCCACGTATACCGAAAGTGGTGGCCTGGGGCGCACGGCCATCGATCAGAACGAAGCGGTCGCTGCGCTGTTGGAAAAGCACGAGGTCTGCTGCGGTTTGTTTCACGGATTCGACTGGGCGAAGTGGACAACCGGGACAGCGCAGGAGCGGCTTGGGCTGCTGCCCGCGGCGCAAGAGCATGTGCTGGCGCAGGAGGACGGCAAGGACCGATTGCTGCGCGCGGTGCGTGAGCTGTCGCAGGCTTTCGCGTTGGCCGTGCCTCACGCGGAGGCACTGCGCATTCGAGACGATGTTGCGTTCTTCCAAGCGGTTGCGGCGGTGCTTGCCAAGCGCACGCCCGGCGAGGCCCGACCGGAGGAGGACCTCGACTACGCGGTTCGTCAGATCATCTCGCGGGCGGTCGCGCCCGAAGGCGTCGTCGACATCTTCGCCGCTGCCGGCCTTGCAAAGCCAGACATCTCGATACTTTCCGATGAGTTTCTTGCCGAGGTCCGCGGCATGCCATACAGAAACCTGGCCGTCGAACTGTTGCAGAAACTGCTCAGCGGCGAGATCACAACGCGGCGCAAGAAGAACGTCGTGCAGGCACGGTCATTCGCCGAGATGCTGGAGCAGTCAATTCGCAGATACCAAAACCGCGCGATCGAGGCAGCGCAGGTCATCGAAGAGTTGATCCAACTGGCCAAGCAGATGCGCGAGGCTAACGCGCGCGGCGAGAAGCTCGGGCTTTCCGAGGACGAGCTGGCGTTCTACGACGCGCTCGAAACCAACGACAGCGCGGTCAAGGTACTGGGCGACGATACGCTCCGCACCATCGCGCGGGAGTTGGTCGAGACGGTGCGAAACAACGTGACCATTGACTGGACGATGCGCGAGAACGTGCGTGCGCAGTTGCGTGTGCTGGTGAAGCGCATTCTCCGACGGTACGGGTATCCGCCCGACAAGCAGGAGCGTGCGACGCAGACGGTGTTGGAGCAGGCGGCGTTGCTGTCAGGGGAGTGGGCGGGGGCGTAATGAATGCGCTCGGTTCCAGTCAAGGCACCGACGATCTGAAAGCCAGGCAACGCCTCGGCAGAAAAAATTGTCGCAGACCACTGGCCGACCCAACTAGCTGATCGAGTTGGTGCCCAGGGACGGAATTGAACCGCCGACACCGTGATTTTCAGTCACGTGCTCTACCAACTGAGCTACCTGGGCACGGCGACAAAGACCCGGAAGGGTAGGGGAGCGAGGCGGGCTCGTCAAGGATTCGGAGGTGGGTCCTTTTCCATCCGTCCTGACGGCGCCGTGCCGTCACTCTTCGCGGCCACAGGCAGATCGCGACTCGGCCCACCCTTCCCGCGAATCACCCTGACGACATGTCGGTGAGATCGTTGCTCATCCACGGGACTCCCCAAGTTGGTCCAAACCGCGACCGAAAGCTGCCAAACAGCTTCGAGCCGCTCTCCCACGGTCATCGCAAGCAGCGCCTCATCGGGAGGATCCTCATCCGTGAGGCGTCGCTTGCGAACCGGCCAATGCGAGCGATCGGTCACGCGCTGGGCTGTTTCTTCGTTGGCCCTGCCGCGGCCGGTGCAACCACCGGCGCATTTGTTGCCGCATGCCCTGCAGGAGCCCCATTCCCGTCAGCCAGCTCGGCCTTGCGCGCAAGCCCCAACACCTCGCGCAATTTGGCCTGCAACTTGTTCGACATTTCGGGGTTGTCCCTTAACAACTGCCGTGCGTTCTCACGCCCCTGACCCATCCGCACATCGCCCATCGACAACCACGACCCGGACTTCTCGATGATCTTGTGCGCAATGCCCAAGTCGATGAGATCGCCTTCCAAACTGATCCCTTCGGCGTACAGCAAATCGAATTCGATCTGCCGAAACGGAACCGCCAACTTGTTCTTGACGACCTTCACCTTGGTGCGGCTGCCGACCACTTCTTCGCCTTCTTTGATCGAGCCGATGCGGCGAATGTCGATGCGCTGGCTGGAGTAAAACTTCAGCGCGCGGCCGCCGGTAGTGGTTTCGGGTGAGCCGAACATCACGCCGATTTTTTCGCGCAGTTGATTGATAAAGATGAGGCAGGTGCGGCTCTTGGAAACGATCGCCGTCAACTTGCGCAGCGCTTGGCTCATCAAGCGCGCCTGCAAGCCGACGTGCGAATCGCCCATTTCGCCTTCCAACTCGGCGCGCGGGACCAGCGCGGCGACCGAATCGACGATCAGCACATCCAACGCGCCCGAGCGAATCAGCACCTCGACAATTTCCAACGCTTGCTCGCCGCTGTCGGGTTGCGAGACCAGAAGGTTGTCGACATCGACGCCCAGCTTGGTGGCGTATTCGGGATCGAGCGCGTGCTCGGCGTCGACGAACGCCGCCATGCCGCCCATTTTCTGGGCCTGCGCAATGATGGTCAGCGCCAGCGTCGTTTTGCCCGAGGACTCTGGGCCGAAGACCTCGATGACGCGGCCGCGAGGGACGCCGCCGCACCCCAGCGCCCAATCGAGTGAAAGCGATCCGGTGGGGATGACCGAGACCTCGACGATGCGGTCGCTCCCCAGCCGCATGATCGACCCCTTGCCGAACTGCTTTTCGATTTGGCCGACGGCGACCTCGAGGGTCTTGAGCTTTTCGCGGTCGAGGGGGGGCATGACGGGCTTGGCAGGCTTGCTGGGTGGGGTCTGTTGAGTGCTCACGAGGGGAACCTCCGGGGATCCGTCGGGGAATGGGTAACAAAAGTGCGGCGAAAACTCGAGCCCGAAGATTACCCGCCGAGGGCCGGGCGGGTCAACACGAACGGCGGCAGAAATGCCCGCGAATGTTGACGGTCCGGGAAGCCATCCCTATATTCGCGGAGCCTGACGCGGCCACTACGACACTCACGCAACCCAAGGGGGGCGATTTTGTTCCCGAGCGCTCGTCCCAACGCCAGCCCAGTGCGTCGAGCCCTAGCCGCCTCGGCCGTCGGCTTCTCCTTATTTCTTTTGTGGGGCTGCGGGAGCGGCAAGAGTCTCACCCGCCCGTTGCCGCCGGCGGGGGTCCCGGTGCATTCGGCGCCCAGCGTTTCGGAGCGCGATCGCGTCCTGAACGAGGCGATGAGCCAGGTGCTGTTGGCGCGGGAGCAGTTGCGCTTGGGGCTGGCTGACGAAGCCGAAACGGCCTGGAACCGCGCGATCGACATTCTGGCCCCGCTGGCGGTGGTCGATTCCGAAATCACGGGGCGACTGCGCGCAATTGTCGCCGAGCGCGACAAAGCGCTGACCGAGGTCGAAGGGCGTTCCGATGCGGCGGCCGAAGCCGATGCCGTGGCGGGCGATGAGGGTGATGCGGAAGGCGACGCCTCGGACGATGACGAGTACGTCGGCGAGCAACCGGATCGCACCGAGCGAATCGTGATCTTGCAATCGCCCGAGCCGGAGCTAGATCCAACGCATGTCGAGGAGGTGCAAGAAGCGGCGCAGGAAGTGACCACGCCGGACTATCCAGTGGAAACCACGCCGCGTGTCTTGGCGTGGCTCGAAGCGTGGACCGGGAATTTGCGCAGCTACTTTGCCGGCAGCATCGAGCGATCGGGGTTGTATTCCGAAAAGCTGCGCGAGATTTTTGCGCAAGAGGGGTTGCCGAAAGATTTGGTTTTCCTCGCCCACGTCGAAAGCGGTTTCAAGACCAGCGCCTATTCGCGCGCGGCGGCTCGCGGCGTGTTTCAGTTCATTCCGGAGACGGGGCGCCGTTATGGATTGCGCATCGATCGCTTCATCGACGAGCGCGCCGATCCCGAAAAGTCGGCGCGTGCCTCGGCCGCGTATCTGCGCGATTTGTACGAGGAGTTTCAAGACTGGAAGCTGGCGATGGCGGCCTACAACTGCGGCGAGGGAAAAATTCGCCGCATCATCAGCAGCACCGGCTTGCGCGATTTTTGGGATCCCCGCTTTCAGCGCTATTTGAGGCAGGAAACGCGCAACTACGTGCCGGCGATCTTTGCGGCCACGTTGATTGCCAAGCAGCCCGAAAAGTTCGGGTTCACCGACGTCAAGCCGTTCGCGCCGTTGGGGTTTGACACCGTCGACGTGCCCGAGGCTACACCGCTGCCGGCCTTGGCCAAGCTGTTGGGGACCGAAACAGAAACGCTGCAGTCGCTGAATCCGGAATTGCGTCGTGGTCATACGCCGCCGACGTCGGTCTACAAGCTGAAGATCCCGGTTGGCAGCGGCGAGGGGTTTGCCGAGAAGTACGCGTCGCTGACACCGGCCGATCGACAGATTCAGTTCGACACGTATCACAAGGTCAAGCGCGGTGAAACGCTGGCGTCGGTGGCCAAGCGATACGGCGTGACCTCGAGCGCCATCAAGCGCGCCAACGGACTGCATCGCAACTCGCTGCGCGCCGGGCAAACGCTGCGCATTCCGGACGATGGGCCGTCGGCCGCACCGTCGACCGCGCAGGCCAGCGCCTCGCGCAGCGGTTCGTCGACGCGCCGCACGGTAACGCCGCAACCGAAGGCTACCTACTATCGCGTGCGACGTGGCGACACGCTCACCGAGATTGCGGCCAAGTTCGATGTCGAGCTCAGCGAGATTCAGCGTTGGAACAACATGGGCTCGCGCTCGCGTGTCGCGATTGGCGAGCGATTGCGTGTGGCGGCACCCGAGGGCGTTGGGTCGGCACCGGTCGTGCGCGAGGTGGCTGAAACGCCGGCGGCAACTCCCAAGGACAAGCTTCACACGGTGCGCGCGGGCGAGACGCTGTGGCGCATCGCGCAAAACTACGGCGTGTCGATCGACGCCTTGTTGGGCGCGAACGGCTTGAAGAAAAGCTCGGTGATCAAGCCGGGGATGCGGTTGAAGATTCCGGGTGGAAACGGCGAGCAAAGTAGCGGTCGCGGTGAGACGGCGCCGGTGTCGCAGGTGGTGCATGTGGTGCAGCGCGGCGAGACCTTGGCCTCGATTGCCGAGCGATATCGCACCAGTATCGCGTCGCTGTGCAAACTCAACGGCCTCAACGCCGACGCCACGATTTTCCCTGGCGACACGCTGACGGTGAATCGCTAACTCGATCGGGCGCGCCGTCGGTGGCGCGTGCAGTTCTTGGTCTGACGATCTCTAGACTTGGTTGGCGTGACGCGCCGCGATCCCGCGCGCGGGACGGTCGTCGCACGTTCGCTTGGCTCGGTGACGCGTCAAGCCGCTAGCTTCGCGGTATGAGCAATGCGGTCGTGCGAGCGCACGGTGCGGCGCTGTTCGGCGTCGATGCGGTGGCGGTGGAAGTCGAGGTTGCCGAAACCGGCGGCATTCCGCGCAGCGGTGTGTTGGGGCAGGCCGATGCCGAGGTGCGCGAGGCGCGCGATCGTTTGCGCGTGGCGCTGCAGCGCTCGGGGTTTTGGCCGTGGAATGGCGAGGCGCCGCTGGTCGTCAACTTGGCGCCGGCGGGTTGGCGCAAGACGGGCACCGGTTTGGATCTGCCGATGGCGTTGGCGATCGTTGCGTTGAAGCATCACGAGTTGGTGCCCGCGTTGGGCGAAGTGACGTCGTTTGGCGAACTTGGTTTGGATGGGCGATTGCGTGCGGCGCGCGGAACATTGAGCGTAGCGATGATGGCGCGCGACATGGGAATGCGTCGTCTGTTGGTGCCGCCCGAAGCGGCGCGCGAGGCGGCGGAGGTGGAGGGGCTCGAGGTGCTCGCGGCGCGCACGATCGCCGACGCGGTGCGGGCGCTGTGCGGTGATCGCCAGGCGCTGGCGGTTTGGCCATCGGCGCAACCGGCCCTGCATGTCGACGACTGCGATCTCGCGGAGGTGCGCGGGCAGCGCTCGGCGCGGCGCGCGTTGGAGGTGGCGGCGGCGGGGGCGCACAACCTGCTGTTCATCGGGCCGCCTGGGTCGGGGAAGACGCTGTTGGCGCGACGACTGCCGACGATCTTGCCGGAGCTGACGCACGATGAAGCGTTGGAAGTCACGCGCGTGCATTCGGCGGCGGGGTTGATTCCGTCGGGGCAGGGGTTGGTGCGCAGCCGACCGTTTCGATCGCCGCATCACAGTGTCAGTGCGGCGGGGTTGGTGGGAGGCGGGTCGCATCCTCGGCCGGGTGAGTTGTCGTTGGCGGTGAATGGCGTGTTGTTCTTGGACGAGTTGCCGGAGTTTTCGCATGCGGTGTTGGAGACGTTGCGGCAACCGCTGGAGGACGGTGAGATCCATGTGACGCGAGTGTTGGGGCGCGCCAGATTTCCGGCGCGATTGATGTTGGTGGCGGCGATGAATCCGTGTCCGTGCGGATGGTATGGATCGGGGGCCAAGGACTGCTTGTGCACCAAGAACGTGGTCGATCGTTATCTGGCGCGGATCAGTGGGCCGCTGCTCGATCGCGTCGATCTGCACGTGCCGGTGCCGGCCTTGGCGGCGACGGAGGTATCGAATGCGGCACAAGGCGAATCGTCGATGTCGGTGCGTGCGCGTGTGAGCGCGGCGCGTGAACGTCAGCGTGAACGCAACGCAGCGCATGGGGTGTTGTGGAACGCGCAGATTCGCGCGCGCGACTTGCCGCTGTTGTGTCCCCTGAGTCCCGCCGCGCAGCGCGCGTTGGAAGCGGCGATGACACGCTTGAAGCTCTCGGCCCGTGCTCATGATCGCGTGATCAAGGTGGCACGCAGCATTGCCGATCTGGTCGGAAAGGAGCTGATCGACGTCGCCGAAATCGCCGAGGCCGTCACCTACCGCGGCCTCGATCGCACCGAGTAAGCGCCTCGCTCCAAATTCGGGGACGTCATACCTAAAGCGGAGTTAGTCGCGAGCAATCGGGAATCAGTACCCGCACCTCGTCATCGCGTTTGTGTGTGTATCGTTGCCCCGCACTCCGAAACTAACTGTGCTTTAGGTAGACCGTCCCCGAATTGCGGCGGCCCCGGAGAAGGGGGGCCGCCGCACACGAAGAGCTGGTTACGGGCAACTGAAGATGGTGCAGGTGTTCTTTCTGGCGGACTTGCAGGACTTGCGGCTGCTCTCCGCGCCGGGCGGATCGAAGTTGAGCGCCAACGAGCTGTTGACCAGCGCATTGGCGGCGCAGCTACCTGGAGAGCGACGGCACTTTCCACCGTGGTTGCTGTGGCCGTCGTCGCGCGAGTCCTCTTCGTCGTCGTCGTCGTCCTTGGCGCGCGAGCAGTCGGAGTCGCCACCGCACGCGGTGATTCCGTCGTGACCGCAGGTTCCAATCTGACACATGCCGTTGCCGAGCTTGGTGCCGCCGTTGTTCCAGCAGCTCAGGTCCTCGATGCATGAACCGTACTTGGCGGAGTCGCTCGACAAGCAGGCTTGATCGCACTGCTGGAAGCGGTTTTGTACCGACAGGCCCAAGCAGGTCGAGCCGCCGCCGCTCATCACGCAACCCATCACCGTTGCCGTGAGCTGTCTCGCCAACTCCACGCGCTGGTCCGAATTGCAACCCCCTGGCGTGCAGAGCGCTTCCTCGGCCGACATCACCGATGCGACATTCGTATTGTTGATGTTTCGCCCACAGACAGAAATGGTGCCGACCTTGTCGAGAATTTGTTGGACGATATTCACGCCGCTTTTGTTCTTGCCGCAGCTTCCACCATCTTCAGTCCCCGCATGACTACCCCAGAAGTCGGCAGGGCGACACTCTTCCACGATCGGCGTACACGAACAGTTCAAGAAGTGGTTGAAGTCGTTGGCATCGCCCGGAGGCTTGATGATGAACAGCTTGTCGGCGCCGCTGGCTTGCGTGTTGTTGACGCTTTGCCAACTGTACTTGCTGCCCTGACCGTCATCTTCGAACGGCGTCAGGATCTGAATGCTGCCGCACTGCTTGGTCGCCCAGTTGACGGTGATCGTCTTCTGGGGCTGCGCGCCGGTACCACCATCGTTGTAGAGCAACACGGTGGAGCCGGTGTCGACATAACGGCTGCCACCGACGCGACGCACGATCTGCCAGTTGATGTTGATCGACTCGTCAGGCAAGAAGATGTCGCCGTAGAACGTGACCGAGTAGCTGTCGCATGTCGCGTTCATCTCGCCCCTCGCGATGATGTTCGCCGACGCCGGAGCGATCGCCCCCAGCAGCAGACCCAAACCCACTCCCAACAGTGCCAGTTTTGTCCTCATACAGACCCTTTCACTCGCAGCCAACGCTGCGCACGGACCCCCCTGGGGTTCCCTCGGTGCTACCGGCGAACCGCCGGCAGGCCTCCCAGCCGGTTGGCAAATACGCTGAAGGCGGCAGTCTGCAAGGAGTTTCGGTGACCGCCTCGACACATAACGGACCGTTGCTCCGATCGGCTGGGCGAAAACTCCGCTCCCGCCCCGTGGGTCGCGAGAAATCGGGTCCCTGAGCGACTCGGCTCACGCGGGCTGATCCGAACCGATGCCCCGGCTAGACTCCGCCGGTGAGAGTCCCCTTCCTGGGTGTCGTCGGCCTTTGCTGCCTTGCCATCGCGCCTGGATGGGCGGCGCGGCCGCCGTCTCACTCCTACGGCATGATCGAAGGGATGCCTCACGATCGCGTGATGCGCATTCGGCAAGACGAGCGCGGCTTTCTCTGGTTCGGAACGGCCGACGGCCTGGCCCGCTTCGATGGTCGCTCGATCGTCGGCTATGGGTCGGCCGACGGACTCACCGACCAATTGGTGTGGGACGTCCTGCCAGGGCCGCAGGCCTACTGGATCGCAACCGACAACGTCGGCCTGTTTCGGTTCCGGCCCGACAGCGTGCCGGCGCGTTTCGAGCCGATGCCAATCGAAGGGCACGAGGGGACGGTCTACTCGTTGCATCGCGATGCGACGGGCACGGTGTGGGCCGCAACGCACCGCGGGTTGTATCGCGGCGTTGCGTCGGGCGATGAGCTGCAGTGGTCGCACGTGCCGCTCGCGCGTGACCCGTCGCTCGAGCGCCGCGCGATCGCCTTGGCCGAGGACTCCAGCGGAAGCGTGTGGGTGGGTGGCGGCAACGGACTACACCGTGTGTGCAGCGATGGGACTGTCGTCGACCACACCGCAGCGCTTGCGGGAGTCGTCACCACGGTGCTGAGCATCGCGTTCGATGGCCGGCATGTGTTGGCGGCAGGTGACCGCGGCATCGTGGCGCTGTTGATGCCGCAACGATGCGGCGAGGAGGCGTTGACGTTACCGGCAGAGAATCGGCGACTGCGTGCCTTCGGATTCGGTAACGTCCCGATTCGCTCGGTGCTGCGCAGTTCGTCGGGCGATCTGTGGATCGGCGCCATCGGCAAGTTGGTGCGCACCGGCCCCTCCGGCTTCGCGCTCGACGACGCCACCAGCCAAGATCTTGCCGACGCCACCGTTCGTTCGTTTCTCGAAGACCGACTCGGCAACATTTGGGCCGCGACCGACGTGGGTGGCGCGCTTCGTTTTCCACCCACGGGGTTTACGACGTTTGTCAGACGACATGGTTTGGCTCACGACTACGCGACGCGCTTGCAAGCCGATCCACGAGGACCCAACGGGCCGGGCGGCGTGATTGCCACCACGCTCGTCGATGGCTTCACACATCTTCACGAAGATCAAGCGACGCCGTCGCGATCCCCCTTGCCGGCCGCGTTGATTCCACCGAGTTCCGATCAATATCCGCTGCTGGATCATCGCGGCGAATGGTGGATTCCGACCGTCGACGGTGTCTGGCGTTTCGACGCCACGCAACGCTTCGAGGAACTCGGCCGCGCTCAGCCACGGAAGATCTATCGACGCGCTGACGGTTTGCCGGGAGATGTGGCGACCTACGTGTGGGAAGACGCGCGACACGGAATTTGGATTCTCTGCAACGCGGCGCCGCACGCTTGGCTGGTGCGTTGGGATCGAATCACGCAGAAGTTCACACCGGTCGATTGGAAGGCGGTTGGCCTGAAGAATGTTGCGATCTACGCGCTGGCCGACGGCGCGGAAGGAGATGTCTGGATGGCGCTCGCCAACGGCGCGCTGGCTCGCTGGAGCGCTGGCCGACTGCGCGTGTTCACGGCGCCGGAGCTGACGTTGAGGCGACCGGTGGCGTTGCATCGTGGACCTTCAGGGACGCTTTGGGTTGGCAGCAGCGTGACCGGAATCGTGCGGATCGACAACGCACACAGCGACGCGCCGCGATTCAACGCGCTGGCGCTGTCCGAGCCGCTGGCCTCTGCGGGTGTGACCTGTTTGGTCGAGGGACTCGACGACCGCTTGTTCATTGGAACCGCGCGCGGTGTCTTTCGACTCGATGTCGCCAGCGGTCGCTTGCGCCGCTACACGGTGGCGGACGGGCTGGCCAGCAACGAGATCGTGACGTGTGAGCGAGATGCGGCGGGACGATTGTGGTTCGCGACATCGCACGGCGTTTCGCGCTTCGAGCCGGGTGTCGATCGACCGCTTCCGAAGGCGGAGGTGTATGTCACGCGCTTGCGGGCCGGCGGGGAAGATGTGCCGCTGCCGGCGCTCGGCACATCGTCGGTGGGGCCGCTGACGATCGGACCCGAGTCCACGGCGTTGGATCTGTCGCTGATCAGCTTGGGGCTGGCGCCGGGTGATCGTTCGCGCTTCCAGTACCGATGGGGGAACGACTGGTCGAATGTCAACGAGCTGGACGAGGTGGTGTTTCCATCGCTGGCGCCGGGCAAACATCGACTCGAGTTGCGCGCGTTGAATGGCGATGGCATTCCGAGTTCGCGGCCGGCGGTGGTGCAAGTGGAGGTGATTGCACCGCTGTGGAAGCGAAACTGGGTGCGCGGGGTTGCGCTGTTGAGTGTGCTGCTGCTGACTACGATCGCTTACCGAATGCGCGTGCGCCGCTTGGTTCAGCGCGAGCGTGCGCAACAACTCGATGCCACCAATCGCGAATTGGAGCGGCGTGTCGAGGAGGGGATCCAGCGCGTGCGGCAGTCGGAACGGATGGCGGCATATGGACAACTGGTGGCCGGTGTGGCGCATGAGGTTCGACATCCGGTGTTCGCGCTGCGCACGGCGGCCTACATGATTGGTCAGCGCAGCGTGCCTGGGTTGGAAGCACCGTTGGCCGCAATGCGCACCGAGACCGATCGGATCACGCGGCTGGTCGACGAGTTGTTGGTGTTTGCGCGCGAGCCGGCCTTGGTTTGCTCGCCGACCGAGGTGGGCGAGTTGTTGCAGGAGGTCGCGGCGTCATGTCGCGCGGTGCAAGGGGACGATGCGTCGTCGATCGTGGTCGAGGTTTCGCCGGATGCCGGGAGTTGCTCGCTCGATCGCGATCGGATCACGCAGGTGTTGGTGAACTTGGTCGAGAACGCGCGACGTCACGGTGCGGCGCGCACGATTCGCTTGATTGCGAAGCGATCCGACGAGCCAGCGGCGGTGCGGTTGATCGTCGCCGACGATGGTCGCGGCATCTCGCCCGAGATGCGGCCACACATCTTCGAGCCTTTCTTCACCGGCGGCCGAGGCACCGGACTCGGTCTTGCGATCGTCGAGCGTCTGGTTCAAGCGCACGGCGGCACGATCGACGTCGACTCGCACCCCGGCGCTGGCGCCCGATTCACCATCACGCTCCCCACCAACGCGCGACCGACCTAGACCTCGCGCCACGAAATAGGGGGACGGTCTACCTATTACAAGAATCGCTCGCGTCGGTACGTGCGAGCGACATGTAATAGGCAACGAACTAGGGGGACGGTCTACCTATTACAAGAATCGCTCGCGTCGGTACGTGCGGGCTACATGTAATAGGTAGACCGTCCCCCTATTTCGTCGTCGCATTTCGGTCCGTCTTCCGAAAGCAGAGTCAGTCGCGCGCCGAACGCCCGACTAACTCGGCTTTAGGTAAACCGTCCCCGAATTGGGTTAGCGGGCGGGGTGGCCGCGGGGGGGGATTGGTTGAGCGCGGGGGTCGGTGAGGGGTTGTTTGGCGGCGCGGGAGTTGAGGTAAGCGAGGGCGGCGTCGAGTTGGGCGTCGCTGCCGCGGTAGGTTGCGAGCGGGAGGTTGTCGACTTCGATCGTCGGGGAGACGCCGTGACCCTCGACTATCCAGCGGCCCTCGCGATCGAACTGACCGAACTCGGCGACACGCGCGATACCGTTATCGGTGAGTCGATTTCGATCCGAGAGCCAGACGCCGGCGCCGGCAGTGCGCATGCCGATCACGGGGCCAAGCTCGAGCGCCTCGATCCCGGCCGAGAACGTCTCGCCATCGGAGTAGGTCAACTGATCGGCGAGCACCGCGAGGTGACCGCGAAACGATTGCTGCATGTTCCAGTACGGCGGACTTCCGGGTGGCTGCCAATAGGCCCACGTGCGGCGCAGTAGTTTCTCGATGACCCAACTATCGATGCTGCCGCCACGATTGCGACGCACATCGATGATCAGCCCTTCGCGATCGATGTTGGCGTAGAACTCGCGCACGAAGGTCGCCATGTCGCCCGAGCCCATCGCTCGCAAATGCAAATAACCGATGCGACCGCCGCTGGCGCGCCCGACCGCTTCGCGCGTCGACTGGACCCAATCGCCATAGCGCAGTGTGCTGTCGCGATCGATCGGAACCGGCACGACCACGGTGCGATGCGGCGCTGCTTGGCCACGTCGCAACGTCAGCAAGACCTGCTGACCCGCTTGGTTTTGCAAGCGACTCGCCACCTCGCCCGGCGTGCGCACCGGCTGGCCGTTGATCGCCAGCAACAGATCGTTCTCGCGCGCGTCGACGCCCGGCTGTTGCAGCGGCCCGCGCTCGGACGGACGTTCGGGCTCGGTGCGATAGACGTGCGCGATGCGCACGCCGTCTTCGGCGGGCTGAAGCACCGCTCCCAGCGTCGCCGCAACCGCCGACTCATCCTCGGCGCGCAGTTCACCGCCGCGGACCTGCGAGTGCAACGTCCCGAACTCGGAGATCATCTGCCCTAGCAAGTCGTCGAGTTCGCGCCGATCGGTGAGTCGCGCCACCAACGGTTGATACTGTCGGCGCACCGCGTCCCAATCTTGCCCGCGCATCGAGCGATCGAAGGCGAATTGCCGATGCATCCGCCAGGCATCGTCGAACATCTGCTGCCATTCTTCCTTTGGATCGATCGGCAGCACCCAGTCGCCGACCCGCACGGCCGCTTTGGAAAGATCGGGAGGCGCCTTGGCCCCGACATCGACGATGAACATGTCGCCCGCGCCCTTGCCGGAGAACTTCATGAAATACAGTTTGCGTGCGTCGGCCGATAACGAGAACGCTTGCACGTCGGCCGCGAACAGTTCTGGCTCGGGATTGTTGGCATTGATCGCGAGGCTCTTGAGTTGCAACTTGGTGGCCAGCGCGGTCTCGCGCTCGAGCCAGTAAAGCCGGTCCGCGTCGACGGCAAGGTTGCTGTAGTTGCCGGCCGCAACCGGCACCTCGAACAGTCGCTCGGCCAACCCATCGAACGCAATCTCGGGCAAGCGCGCGGTCTCGCTGCCGCTCGGCGCGACCTTCGGTTTGTCCTTTGGCGCGCGCGCGACATCGCGTTTCGCGGCGCTTTGGGGCGCATCGACGGTTGTGGGGGCAGGCGTTTCGCCCACCAACTCGTTGATCGGCAAGAACGGAAAGCGCGTTCCAGGCTGCAACGCCAACGCGTAGATCCGCGTACGTCGATCGAAGAATGCTCCGGTATTTCGATCGCCCCATGGTCCGGGCACGGTCGAAACGAAGGTGCGGTCGGAGAGGAAGTAGAGCCATTTGCCGTCGCGCGAGAACGCGGGTGCGGCCGACTCGTAACGGTCGGTGGTGAGCACGGCGTGACGCCCGCCGGCTACCTCGTACAACACCAGTTGCGATCGCAGGCGCAACGAATCGGGGCGGGAGAGCGCCACGTAACGACTATCCGGTGACCAGACCACGTCGCCGTACGGATCATCGCCGGCGTAGTCGGCGTGCTCGATGCGACGCGTGCTGCGATCGCGAAGGTCCAACAGCCACAGATCACGGTTGGTATCCGAGTACGCGACCAAGCGCCCGTCCGGCGATGGGAACAGTCGCCACAAGCGGGTCGCCGATTCCGCGGTCAAAGCCTCGGCACCGGGAGATCCATCGGCAGGGTAGCGCCAGATCTGGCTGAGTCCCTCCAGGTCGGTGATGGCGAGCACGGACTTGCCGTCGTGTGTCAGCACCGCGTCACGCACGCGCGCGGCGTGCGGCCCTGTGATGTCGACACGCCGCAGCGCACCGGTGCCGACGAGCGCCACGCTTCCACGTGCGCTGATCGCCACGCGGTCGCCCATAAGCGCGAAGTTGGCGCTGGTGAAGTAGTCGAGCGGGGAACGCAGGTAGCGCTCGCGCTCTTGATCGAAGTCGGACGCCAACTCGATCGGCACGATGCGATCGGTGGATGTGGCGATGTCGAACAGATGCAGATCGGCCCCCAGTTGGTAGGCGATGCGGCCATCGTCGAGCGTAGCGCCCTTCACGTCCCATCCGCGATGGTGGGTGAGCTGTTGGCGATCGGTGCCATCGGCCGCCATCGACCACAGGTTGTCGCTACCGGCTGCATCGCTGACCGCGTAGATACGACCCTTCCACCACATCGGACGCTTGAGGTTTGCCGCGAGATCGGGGGCGACACGCTGCGCCTCGTCGTTGCTGCCGATGTTCCAGCGCCAGATCTGCGCCATTGCGCCGCCGCGATAATCGCGCGCGTTGTCGCCCGTGACGTGCAGCCCGAAGCGCGTGAACCAAACCGTACTGCCGGTGTCGTCGAACGCCGCCTCGTTGGCATCGGCCAGCGGCAGGTCGTGCGTTTGGCCGGAGTCGGGATTGACGATTCGCAGCACGCGACGCCACGTCGGACCGATCACATTCTCGGTGGCATACACCACCTCGCCACTGCGCGTGAACCCTTGCACCCAACACCGCGTCGCATCGAACGTCAACCGTTTGGGTGCGCCGCCGGCGAGCGGCATCACGTACACCTCGTTGCCGCTGTCATAGGCGGCGACAAACGCGACCCGCGAACCGTCGGGCGAGATCGCGGCTTGGCTCTCCTCGGCCGGGTGTGTCGTGAGTCGTTGCGCGACGCCGCCGGTGATTGGGACCCTCCACAGATCGCCCTCGGCGGTAAACACGAGCGTGTCGCGAAACAGCGCAGGGAAGCGGTAATAGCCGTGCGCTGCGAGCGCAACGCTTGCGGTGCCGAGCGCGATTGTGACAGTGACGATGCGGGCCAATGGCGTCATGGGGAGACTCCCAACGAGATCATGACCGCGGATGTTGTCACACTCTCTGCGACGACAGAAACCAAGAGTTGTGAAACGAGATGTTGGCGAGGGAGGGGATGCGTGGCGCGTCTGAACGCAACAACGGCCAGGCCCGAGTACGCCTCAGGTCTGGCCGCGTGGCAGGGGGATCTACGGGTCTATTTCTTGACCTTGTGCGCGTGAGTCTTTTCGATCATCTCGTCTTTCCAGTCCTTCGTGTGGCACTTGATGCAGAACTCTTTGGTCGGCATCACGAGTCCCGCCGCCTTGGCTTTTTCCTTGTCTTTCATGGTGGCCATCACCTTGTACTCACTGCCGGGCCCGTGGCAGGACTCGCAGTCCAGCGGTGGCTTGGCGGCGGCATGCTTCCCTTCGGACCAGCTCTTGAACTGCTCCTTGTGACAAGGGGCACACTTTGTTGCGCCGATCCGCGTGAGCCCAGGTTTCGTGGCGCCGACTTCGATCGGCTTATCGTCGGCCAACGTCGGCGCTGCCAGCGCCATCACGACTAGTGCGACTCCGAAGCGACACCTCATGGCGATCCTCTTTTCTGCGACGGCCCGGGTCCGGGCTCACGGAAGTGTTCTAGCCGAAACGTTGTTTCGATGCGACAGACTTTCGTCAATCGACAATGGCCGCCCCCGAGGAGGCGGCCGTCGAGCAGATTCAAAACGACGCGATCGCTCGTAGGGCAGGCTCGACGAACCACTGGGGGACGAGTCCGCCGCCGGCCACGAGCAGAACGCAAATCACGATCGCCAGCATGATCATCGGGGGCACCGCGACCTCGGGACCATCGTCTTGGTTGATGAACATCGCGCGGCCGACGTTGAGGTAGTAGTACAGCGCTACCACGGCCAGCATGGCGCCCAAGAATACGAGCCACCACAGGCCGGCCTTCGCGGCCGCGATGAAGACGTACATCTTTCCCCAGAAGCCCAACACGAACGGGATGCCGCCGAGCGACAACAGAAACACCAAGAAGGCGGCCGCGAGCGCGGGGGATCGGCGCACGAGGTTGCGCACACCGTGAATGGTCGGCTCTTCGCCGGCTGTTTCGATTGCAGCCACACAGAAGAACGCGCCCATGTTGGAGAACAGGTAAGCGACAAAGAAAAACAGCGCCATGCCGGCCGCGAACGGCGTACCGGCAGCGAGCGCCAACAGCACATAGCCGATCTGTGCGACGCCGGAATAAGCCAAAAGCCGCTTGAGGTGCGTTTGCGGCAACGCCAGCAGGTTGCCGGCGATCATCGTCAGTGCGGCGAGCACCGCATACCAATGCGTGAGGTCGGGCGCTTGCGGCTGGAACACCTCGAAGTACAAGCGGAACAACGTCGCGATCCCGGCAGCCTTGGGCGCTACCGACAGGAAGGCAACCAACGGCGTCGGCGCCGCCTGATAGGTGTCGGGCACCCACATGTAGAACGGGAACATCGCGATCTTGAAACCAAAGCCCACCAGCACCAAGAGCAACGCCAATGCGAACGGCGCGCCGAGCGATGTGCCGGGGGGCAACTCTTGCCAGAAGGTGGTGCCCGTGGCGGCGAACACCAGTCCAAAGCCCAGCAGCAGAAACGCCGACGAGACCGACCCAAATAAGAAGATCTTCAGCGCACCCTCGGGTGCTTCAGGCCGCGTCTTTTCGATTGCGGCCAGCGAATAGATCGGCAGCGACAACAACTCGAAGGCGACGAACATGGTGAGGAATTCACGCGAACTCACCAGCGCCATGCCGCCCACCAACGAGAACAGCAACAGCACCAAGAACTCGCCCGAGCGACTCGACCAGCCACGCTGTTCGGCGTAAGGCCACGCGGCGAGGACTGCCAAGAAGGCCGCTACCAAGAGCACTTGTTTGGTGAACAGTGCGAAACCGTCTTGCACCAAGGCGGCGCTGAACGACACGCCGGTGGGTAACGTAAACGAGAAACCGATCAACGCCGCGAGACCGAGCGATCCAACGACAAAGGCGCTGCGGCGCGACGCGCGCGGTCCGTGTGCCACGGTCAAGTCCCACGCCAAGATCAAAACAGCGAGTGCCAGAACGCCAAGTTCGAGGCCGATCGCATGCCAATCCATGTCAGCCTCCCAACCGGGCGAGCAACTCGCCCACACCGACGTGAATCGAATCGAGGATCAAGCGCGGGACCAGTCCCAACAACACGAGCAAGCCGCCCAAGACCACCAACGTCACCCACTCCATGCCGTGCACGTCGCGAATCTCGCCGAACTTGGGATTGGGCGGACCAAAGAAGATCCGCGTGACCGCCCTCAACACGTAGATGCTGGTGATAAACGCTCCTGCGACGGCAGGCAAGAGCCACCACGAGTGCGCGCTGCCCCACGCGCCAAGAAACACCAAGAACTCGGCCACGAAGCCGGCCAGGCCCGGTAATCCCAACGACGACAAACCGGCCAGTACGAAGAACGTCACCATGCCCGGCATGCGATGGCCGAGTCCGCCCATCGTGGTCATGTCTCGCGTGTGGGCCTTGTGATAGATCATGTTGACGAGCGTGAAGAACAGCGCGGTCATGATGCCGTGCGCCACCATTTGAAACACGCTGCCGGACAAACCAGCGGCAGTCATCGTGGCCATTCCCAGCATCACCACGCCCATGTGCGACACAGAAGAGTAGGCGATCAGATACTTGATGTCGGTCTGCCAGGCGGCGCCGAACGCGCCGTAGACGATGTTGATCACGGCGATCAGTCCGACCAACCACGCCAAGTCGTGCGCCGCGTCGGGGAGCAGTTGGAAGCCGAGTCGCAGCATCCCGAAGGCGCCGAGTTTCATCAATACGCCCGCGTGCATCATCGAGCCGGCTGCCGGTGCCGAGGCGTGACCATCGGGCGACCAGGTGTGCAGCGGCCAGATGCCGGCCAAGACCCCGAAGCCAACGTAGAACAGCAAGAACATGGCGCGCGCGGAACTGCCGGTGAATTGCAGCGACTGAAGCTGCGAAAAGTCGAACGTCGCCTGCCCAAGCTGTCGGCCGCCTTCGACATACACCATGAACAGCCCCACCAGAATGAACGCCGAGCCGGCCAACAAATACAGCGTCAGCTTCATCGCGCCGTATTCCTTGATCCCCACCTTGACCGCGCTGTAGGTAAAGCCGAACGGCCCTTTTCCTTGGACCGGCATGCTCGAACCCCAGACGCCGATCAGCACGTACATCGGCAACACGGCGAGCTCATAGAACAAGAAGAACAAGAACAGATCGAGCGAGGTGAAGACGCCAAACACGCCGGTGACGAGCAGCGCCATGAACAGAAAGAACTCTTTTTCGCGCGTACCTAAATACCAGGTGGTGGTGATCGCGGTGAGGTAGATCACGGCGGTCAGCGGCAATAGAGCAAGACTCAACCCATCGACCGCGAGTCGATACTGAATCCCCAGGCTCGGGACCAGTTGGTAACTTTCTAAAAACTGCATCCCACCGGTATTCAGATCGTAAAGCCAAAGCAGTACCAGCGAGACGACCAAGGGTGGAATGGCCGAGGCAAGCGCAACGGCTCGCAGCAGTCCTTTCGATGTTTGCGGCACGAGCAAAAGCAGCAGTGCCCCAATGAACGGCGAGCCCAAGGCGATCGACAGCAGATGCTGATTCATCGCGTCACCATCATCCCAGCCACGCGAGGCAGGCTAACAACAAAAATCCGATTGCCACCGCATACAACGCGTCTTGAGCCTTGCCGTTTTGCGTGGCGCGCAAGCGTTGCGCCGCTTGGTAGGTGAGCCACGTCACCCAGTTGACGACACCGTCGACGATGTAGCGGTCGGTCCAACCGACCAGGCTCGACACGCCCAAGTAGCAGGCGCGATACAGCGCCAGGAAGAGTTCGTCGATGAAGTAGCGACGCTGTAGCAACGTGGTGATCGGCGCGAATATCTGTGCGATCGCCTCGGGTCGGAACGCGCGCCGTTGATACCCCAGCCACGCCAGGCCAATGCCGGCGACTGCTGCCGACAGCCCCATGGCGGGAACCAACGCGCCCCCTTCGACCGCAGTGCCCGCTTCGCTGCCGATCGAGATCGAGTGACTCATCATGGCCGACAGCGAGTGTCCGAAGAATCCTGCGACAACCGCCAGCACCGCGAGCAGTCCCATCGGCACCGTCATCACGGCCGGTGATTCGTGCGCGTGTCCCGTCGCCTCGCGCTCGCCGAAGAACACGACGAAGAAGGCGCGGAACATGTAGAACGCGGTGAGCCCGGCGGTCAGCAGCAGCAGCGCAAACGCCAGCAGATGCCCCTTGCTCCACAGCTCGAGCAGGATCTCGTCCTTGCTGAAGAAACCGGACAAAGGCCAGACGCCAGCCAAGGCCAACCCGCCGACCAGGAAGTACACACCGGTGACCGGCATCTTCTTCCACAGCCGACCCATCTCGAAGATGTCGTTGCTGTGCACCGCGTGAATCAAACTTCCTGCGGCCAAGAACAACAGCGCCTTGAAGAAGGCATGCGTCGTGAGATGGAAGAACCCCGCGACCGTCGCGCCGGCACCGACCGCCGTCATCATGTAGCCGAGTTGACTGACCGTGGAAAAGGCGAGGATTCGCTTCACGTCGCGCGCGACCAAGGCCATCGTGGCGGCGAGCAACGCGGTGGTGACTCCCAATCCCAAGACCCAGGCGGCGACCGCAGGCGTGTGAGCCAACAGCGGTGAGATTCGCGCCATCAAATACACACCGGCGGCCACCATGGTTGCCGCGTGGATCAACGCCGACACCGGCGTGGGGCCTTCCATCGCGTCGGGCAGCCAGATGTGCAGCGGGAACTGCGCGCTCTTTCCCATCGCGCCGATGAACAAACCGGCGACGCCGAGCGTGAGAAACGTCCCGGCGAGTGACCCGTCGTCGGCACGTGCAAACAGTTCCGAAAACAAGAACGTGCCGCCGGCGGTCCACAACAACACCACGACAATCGCAAACCCCACATCGCCTAGTCGCGTGGTCCAAAACGCTTTCATCGCCGCGCGTGCTGCCTCGGGTTTGTGATACCAAAAGCCGATCAGCAGGTACGAGCCGAGTCCGACCAGTTCCCAAAACAGATAGGTTTGCAGCGTGTTGTGCGACAGCACCAAGCCCAACATCGCGAACGAGAACAGGCTATGAAAGGCGTAGTAGCGACCGAGTGAACCCGGCTTCTCGTCGTGCATGTAGCCGAGTGAGTAGATCTGCACCACCAGCGCAACCAAGCAGACGATCGCCGCCATCGGCACCGACAACCCATCGAGCAAAAAGCCGAAGCGAATTCCGCCCGAGCCGCCGGAGAGCGGCGCCCACAAGAAATCGGCGCTGGAAGGAACGGGGGCTGCGGCGAATCGCAGCAACTGCATCACCGCCGCCGCCAGGCTGACGCCGATCCCCAAGATCGAGACATACGCTGCGGGTCGTCCCGAACGTCGCAACGGCGAAAGCAGCGCCAACAGCACGAAGGCCACGAACGGCCCGGCCAGAATCAGTTGTGCCAACAGCATCGCCGGCTACCCCTTCAGCATGGACAGATCGTCCACGCGCGTCGTGCGCCGCACGCGCTCGGCCAAGAGAAACAAAGACAGCCCCACCGCGACCTCGGCGACGGTGACGGCGATGCCAAACAGTACCAACAGCACGCCGTTGAGCCAGCCGTGGGCCCAAGCCACCGAGAGAATCGCCAAGTTGATCGAGTTGAACATCAGTTCGATCGAGAGCATCACCGCGATCACGTGCCGTCGCGCCAGCACTCCGAACAGACCAATCGCGAACACCACGAACGAGAGCATGAGAAGCCGAGCGAGAGTCATGGAGTGTCCCTTCGGGCCACCATCAGCGCGCCGAAGATCGCGCCGAGCAACAACACCGAGAGCAGTTCGAACGGCACCACATAGCGCGAAAACAGGTCGATGCCGATCGAGGTTCCGTTCTCCAGTCCACTGGCAGGGGCGGCGGCGCTCAGGTGCATTGCGGTCGATCCCAGCGCGGCGAACACCAACGTCGCCACCAACACGGCCGGTAGCGGTTTGCGGAACGGATGCGGGTCATCGGATTGCGCCGTCATCACCAGCGCAAACACCACCAAGGTCAGCACGCCGCCGGTGTAAAGCAGGATCTGCACCGCGGCGAGCAGTGGGGAAGTCAGCATCAGGTAGAACACCGCGGTGACCACCAACGTCCCCGCCAGGCAATACGCGGCGCGGTACAGGCTTCGCGACAGCACCGTACCGAGTGCGCCGGCCACGAGCAGCACCGCGAGCGGCCAGAACAAAAGATCGGTCACGAGCTTTTCTCCTCTGTGCCTGACGACGCTGCACCGGGCGCTTCGGATTCGGGCGGCTTGACCACGCCGCGTTCGCGGTCGGTCCACTCGCGCAAGCGCGTGCCGGTGGCGAACGACTCTTGATCGGGGTGGGCCAGCAGCCGTTTGCCGTGCTCGTACAGCCGCTCTTTGCTCAGGTACAACCCTTCGCGCGTCGATGGGCAGTCGGCCAAGTAGCGGGTCATCACGATCGCGTCGGTAGGGCAGACTTGAATGCACAACTCGCATTGCATGCAGGCTTGATAGTCGAGCGTGAACACATCGTGGTAGGTGGCGCCCAAGCCGTTCTCGCGCTTTTCCCCTTTGCGCATCGTGACGGTGATGATGCGCGAGGGGCAGACGTGCTCGCACAACCGGCACCCGATGCAATTTTCCTCGCCGGTCTTGGGGTCGATCGTCAGTGCGAACGTACCGCCCCGCCACTGTTTGGGGATCGGCCGTTGCACGCGTGGATACTGAATGGTGTTGGAGCGGCTGAAGAAGTTGCGCATCGTGGTGCCCATCGCGCGCAACGAGCCAAACAGCAGGGAGGCGGCGGTGCTCATGCGGCGATCCCTCGTGAGGCCACCCACCAAGCAGCGACTAGCAGGTTGAGCAACGCGATCGGAAACAACAGCTTCCAGTTGAGCCACAGCGCGTGATCGATGCGCAGGCGCAGGAAGCTCCAGCGCACCCACAACACCAAGAGAAACAGCGCAATCATCTTGGCCAAGAGCCAGATCGGCCCGAACCAAATCGGGGTGTGCAAGAACGATGGTCCCAGATAGCCACCGAAGAAGACGGTTGCCGCCAGGCCGGCGATCGCCAGCGTGTGGGCATATTCCGCCGCATAGAAGATCGCGAACTTGATCCCCGAGTACTCCACGTTGTAAGCAGCGATCAGTTCCGATTCGGCTTCGATCAGATCGAACGGCGATTTGTTCGACTCGGCCAGCATCGCGATGAAAAAGACCACGAACGCTACCTGCCCGATCACCGGATAGCCGATGAACCACAAACCGCGCTGCGCTTCGATGAGTTGTCCCAGATCGAACGAGCCGACCAACAGTGCGGGGACCAGCAGCGACAACAGCAGCGGGATCTCGTAGCTCACCAACAGCGCGACCATGCGCAACGCCGACAGCAGCGCGTACTTGTTGTTGGACGACCAGCCGGCCGCGAACACGCCGAACAGTGTCAGCGAGGCGAAGGCGACGAAGAACAGAAACGAGTACGGGTGATCGACCACCGCCCAGCCAACCGCGAACGGCACGAACGCGAAGCCGATCAAGGCCGGCACGATCACCAACACGGGTGCCAGATTGAACAGCACTCGATCGGCGCTGCGCGGTGTGATGTCTTCCTTGACGATCAACTTGACGACATCGGCCAACGGCTGCAGCCAACCGTGCGGATACCCGACCCAGTAAGGGCCGATGCGGTTTTGAAAGCGGGCCGCGACCTTGCGCTCGATCCAGGTCAGGTACGCCACGCAGGTCATCGCGACGCCCAGCACGGCGACCGACATCAACAGCGCAATCAACCAACTCATGCGCAGCTCCTCATCATCGGTCGACGTCTCCGAGCACAGGGTCGATCGACCCCAGCGTCGTGATCACATCGGCCAGCAACAAGCCGGGCGCGATGTGGGGAATGACTTGCAGATTGCAAAACGAGGGCGCGTTGATCTTGAGCCGGTACGGTTGCGCGGTACCGTCGGCCACCAGGTAGTACCCCATTTCGCCGCGTGGCGATTCGACCGCCGCGTAGATCTCACCGGGCTTGACCTTGGTCGCCGTGGGGCTCTTGATCGGCTTGCGCGAGAAGACCGGGCCGGTCGGCAAGCCGTCGAGCAACTGGTGAATCAGTCGTACCGACTGCGAGATTTCATCGATGCGAACTTCGAAGCGGGCCTGCGAGTCGCCGGCGGTGCGCACCGGCACGTCGAATTGGAGTTCGGGGTACGCGTCGTAGGGCATCGCCTTGCGCACGTCGAATTGGACACCCGAGCCACGCAGCGTCGGACCGGTGCAGCCCACGCCCAGCGCCAACTCGCGCGGGATCACGCCAACGCCTTGCGTGCGCGCCACGAACACCCCGCTGTGCGTTGTCATGCTGTGCAGCTCGTTCAGCACCGCGTCCATTTCGTCGGCCAACCGATGGCACGTCTTGGCCAACTCGGGCGTAAGGTCGTAACGCGCCCCGCCGATCATGTTGACGTTGGTGTGGAAGCGCGTGCCGGTGAGCTCTTCCATCAAGTCCATCAGCTTCTCGCGCTCGCGGAAGCAGTACATGTACAGCGTCGTACCGCCGCCCAACGCGCCGCCCAAATCAAGGCCCAGCGTACCCAACCACACCAAATGCGAGGCGATGCGCTGGAACTCGGCAACCAACGTGCGCAACCACGCGCCGCGTCGCGCCACCTCGATGCCGGCCAAGCGTTCGACGGCAATCACGAACGCCAGTGAGTTGGCGGTGGGGCCGAGGTAATCGTTGCGCTCGAACACCGGCGCGAGTTGATCGTAGGCCAAGCTCTCGGCCAACTTCTCGACGCCGCGGTGCAGATACCCGATGCTCGGTACCGCCTTCACGACCGTTTCGCCACGCAGATGCAACGTCAGCCGCAGCACGCCGTGCGTGGAGGGATGTTGCGGCCCCATGTTGAGCGCAAGCTCGCCAAACTCACGATCGACGACCTGAATTTCGTCCGAAGCGCCGCGCGCGAGGTCGCTCATTCGCCTGGCTCCACGGCCGTCGCGGGTCGATAGCCCCACGGTGTGTCCATCGGGAAGTCCTTGCGCAGTGGGTGACCTTCGTACTCGTCCGGCATCAAGAGTCGGCGCGGATCGGGGTGCGATTTGAAGCTCACGCCGAACAGGTCGAGCACCTCCCGCTCGTGCCATTCGGCGCCGGCGTAGACGAAAGCCAAGCTCTCGATCACCGGCTGCTCGCGCGGCAGGACCACCTTGACCCACAGCTCATCGTTGGTTTGCACGTTGCGCACGCCGTGCAGAACTTCGATCGTCTCGGCGCGATCGACGGCGGTGCCCGAAATGTAGTAGCGATAACCGTGCGCATCGCGCAAGGCCCGCGCCGCTTCGAGCAGGTGTTCGGCGCCGAGTTGCACGCCCAACACGAACGGCTCTGCGGCGAACCTGACGCGTAGCATCTCGACAACATCAGCGGCCGGCATCGGACCCTTCCATGATCTTGCGCTGCAAGGCGAAGATCCCTTCCATCAGCGCTTCGGGGGTTGGGGGGCAGCCCGGCACGTAGATGTCGACCGGGATCACATGATCGATACCGGGAACAACCGAGTAGACGTGCCGGTAGTGATCGCCCGAGTTGGCGCAGCTTCCCATCGAAATCACCCACTTGGGATGCGCCATCTGGTCGTAAAGCCTGCGAATGCGCGGCGCCATCTTGATCGTGACGGTGCCGGCGATGATCATCACGTCGGCTTGACGCGGCGTGGGCCGCAGGATCACGCCGAAGCGATCGAGATCGAAGCGACCGGCGAACGTCGCCATCATTTCGATCGCGCAACAGGCCAGTCCAAAGGTGAGCGGCCACAGGCTCGACTTCTGAGCCCAATGAAACAGCACCTCCGACTTCAATACAGCCACGCCGCCGCCCGGGAAGCGCACCACCTCTTCGGAAATTTGCTCGAGGCTGGTGGCGGACTTGGCGACGCCTTCCGCGTGGAGCGAGGGGAGACGGCCGTCAGTCATGAGTGCGACTCCCGATGATCAGCGCGTCCACGTCAAGTCCCCTTTGCGCCACGCGTACGCCCAACCCAAAAGCAGCACGGCGAGAAACACCACCATCGCCCAGAACGCCAACATGCCGACCTGCCGCAGGCTCTGCACCCAGACGAATAGAAACGCCAGCTCGGCATCGAACAGGATGAAGAGCAGTGCCAGCAGGTAGAAACCGACCGGAGTCTTGCGCCACGCCGGTCCGAACGGGACCTCGCCGCATTCGTAGGTCTCGTGTTTTTCATGGCGGCTGAGTTTGGCTCGATATCTCAGCAACATCGCGGCCGCGATCAGCCCACCGCCGAGCGCGAGGCAGATGAGCGCATGTACCGCGAGTCCAACGTACGGATCAGGCTTGATCATTCCGTCTCTCGCCGCGCCTTCCGCGAGCGGCGCGCAGAGCTGCGGGTTGCCCCGGGTTGAGGGGGGAATCTAGCAGAAACGTCCTGCTGGCGACTACGCCAAGGCCTGACGTCGGTCAAATGTCGATGGCGCGAGTTCTGTTCCGTGACATGGAATTGTGCCGAAGACCGGTTCGGGAGCCGTGCCTCGTTGACCCGGCGCAAGCGTTGAATTGACCTGGGACAATCGATCGACCCGCGGCGCACGGCATGCTCTCGTTCGAGCTCCCACTGCAACTCATCACGTGCCGTCGACTGGCTCTACCGGAGGTCTTCGATGAAACCGCTGCTCGCCAAACTCGCCTCACTCAAGCTCGCCGTGATCCTCCTGATTTTGTCGCTCTTCGCGTTGGCGGCGGCCACGATCGTGGAGTCGGCGGCAGGTACCGAAACCGCCGGCAGAACCGTGTACTACGCCCTGTGGTTCCAACTGCTGATGGGGCTGTTTACCGCCAACATCGTGGCGTCGATTGCCACGCTGTATCCATGGGGTAAGCGTCGGCTCGGCTTCTTGATGACGCACGGAGCGCTGGTCTTGATCGTGGCCGGTTCCGCGGTGACCTATTTGGCCAAGACCGAAGGGCAACTCGCACTGAGGGAGGGGGAGAGTGCCAGTCGCTTCGAGCAGGTGATCGGCACCGGCCCGACACCGGCGACGGTACCGCACGATCTGCCCTTCACCGTGACGTTGAAGGACTTCCAGATCGACTACTACCAAGGGACGATGCGGCCCGCGATGTTTCGCAGCAAGGTCGAGGTGGCTGACCCCGGAACCAGCAAGAGTTTTCCGTTCGATATCCAGATGAACCAAGAGCTGGCGTTTCACGGTTGGCGACTGTTTCAGTCCAGTTACCAACAGCAAGACGGACGTGAGATGACGGTGCTGACCGTGTCCAAAGACCCCGGCGAACCGATCGTCTTCATCGGCTACGTTCTGCTTTTAATCGGGATGTGCACAGTACTCGCAACGAGAATCAGTCAGGTCCGGGCGAGCGGCATGCCCGGTTCGGGGGTGAGCGCGCCGAAGCCGATGACACTGCGAGCGCGCGCCAGCGCCTCGGCCATGGTGTTGCTGCTCTTGGGGCTCGCCAACAGCATCGCGCACGCTGCAGAACCGGCCGACACGCTGCGCCGACTGCCGGTGCAACACGATGGGCGTGTGATGCCGCTCGATACGCTGGCCCGCGAGACGGTGCTGAACATCTCGGGGCAACGTGCCTGGCAAGGGATGGATCCTGTCGATCTGGTGCTCAAGGCTACCGCCGACCCGCAAGCCTGGGCCGATCTCCCGCTGGTCAAACTCGGGAGCGGCGATCTGGCTCGAGCCGCGGGCTGGCCGGGTCAAACCACGCATGCGTCGTTTCATCAGTTGGTGAGCAATCAGCCGGTGTTGCAGCTGATGCAAGAGGCGCGGCAACACAGCAACGAGGACAAGCCGCTGCACGGTGTCCTCAAGGACGCGCAGAAATTGGATGGCCGGTTGTCGCTGTTGCAGCAGTTGCTCGAGCGCCAACTGATTCGGCCGATTCCCGACCCAAACAAACCCACCGATCAATGGGGCTTGGCACCGGGCGGCGGCAGTGCGGACGAGTTGCGCGCCCTGATGACGGGCACGCGCCCCGCTGCATGGCCCAACGATTCGGCGATTCAGCGCGAGCTGCGCTACAACGCGATGCGGCCGACGCGGTTGGCGTGGTGGTTCTTGGGCGCGGCCTTGTTGCTGTCGGTGTTGGCCTGGAACCTGGGGAAGCGTTGGCTCGATGGCCTGGCGGTCATCGGCCTGGTGTTCGGTTTCGCGATCATGACTTGGGGGATCGCCACACGTTGGGCCATCGCGGGAAGGATTCCGGCCTCGAACATTTTCGAGTCGTTGCTGTTCCTTGGCTGGGGCATCGGCCTGTTTGCGCTGATCGCGTATCTGGTTCTGCGCAATCGAATCGTGGTGGTCAATGCCGCGGCGATGGCGACGATCACGATGATGCTCACCGATCTGTTGCCGATCGACGGCTTCATTCATCCGATGCCGCCGGTCTTGTCGGGGACGCCGTGGCTCGCGATTCATGTGCCGATCATCATGACCAGCTATGCGGTGTTGGCCCTGGGCGTGGTGTTCGCTCACATGCAGATCGGGTTCACGATCTTCGCGCCGAAGCGCAAAGAGTTGATCTCGAAGATGAGCGAGTTGTTGTACTTCTACACGCACGTCGGGTCGATCCTGTTGATTGCCGGGATCATCACCGGCTCGGTTTGGGCGGCCGGCTCGTGGGGTCGTTACTGGGGTTGGGATCCGAAAGAGGTCTGGTCCCTGGTTGCATTCGTGGCGTACGTCGCGATCCTGCACGCGCGCTGGGATCAGTTGCTCGGCAAGTTCGGCGTCGCGGCCTGGAGCATCGTGGCGTTTCAGACGATCTTGATGACCTACCTCGGCGTCAACTTCGTGCTTGCCATGGGACTGCACTCGTACGGTTTCGGTGGTTCGTCCGTGGTTCAAGCGATGATCGCGGTGGCCGTGGCCGAGGCGCTGTTCATCGGCTGGGGCTGGTGGGCCGATCGCAAGCGACCGTCGTTTGATGGCCCGACCGCGGTGGCGGGACTGTCGCGCTGAATAACCGACGTAAGCGGGGGCAGGGAGCGGCACGACCGGAGGCGCACAACCTGGCGTAGTGCGGTTCACGCTGCTAGATCGTTTGGGAGGGCCTCAAGGACTGGCGGAGGTGACCCACGTAGCTGGGCTTAGAATCGCCAAGTTGAGGCGGACGGTGCGCACGTATGAATGATCCTGAGTCAGGCACAACGAGGCTCGCGCGAGTCCTCTTCGCAGTTTGGATTTTCGTGTCGATTTGGCTCCTCCTACGCGCCGTGGTCATTGAGACTGCAATCCAATCGTCGTTGTTGTCGCGCTATGAGCAAATGAACTCGGGATCTGACGAAGGAGGCCAACAGGCAGATGTTGCGATTGAGCGTGCGCGTGATGCGCCTCTGAGTGAGATTAGGCTCGCACTCACAGAGACTCTCGCTTTGGCACTAGGGTTCTATGTCGCATTGAGGCTCTCACGGTGCCTCAGCACTCGGCCCTGGGGGCATCGTCTTGCCCAGGTGTTTGTCCTGGTTGGCGCTCTCGCGGTAGCAGTCGCTCTCCTAGACGTTCGAGCGCCAACTCGGCCGATGCGTCTCGGAGAGGGTCCGACTACCTCGGTGGATCTTCCCATCCCGCAGGAGAGGACAGGCCCGCGAGTACGACCAGATCTGGCGGGTTTCTTTCCCGCGCAAAACCACAACTTCACGTTGCGTAGCTTGGAAGGCCAACCCTTCACGCTCCCGCTTGTTCGACCCGGCCGATTCATGGTGATCGACTTCTGGGCCAGTTGGTGTGCACCTTGTGTCAAAGGGTTGCCCACGTTACGAGCGCTCGCTCCGGAACTTGCCAGGATCGCACCGATAGACTTCGTCATGGTTTCGCTCGATCGTTCACCTATCGAGGCAAAGAGAGCGAGTGAGCCCGCCATCGAGTCGGCGACGTACCTGTTCACGGAGGGGAACGAATGGGAGCATGAAATCGTGAAGGCGTTTCGCATCACTTCGATCCCTCACACTGTCCTCGTACTCCCTGACGGAAGGAACTATCCCGTAGACCTGAACAACCAGGCGGGCGTCGAGTTTGTCAAAGCAGTGTTGTCTGATCCTGGCGTCCGAAAGCGGAACTGACCGCTCCCGGTGGAGCGATGGAAGCTGCTAGCAGTTCCCATACACCGGCGTGTCGCATTTGCTGAGCAATCTCCATGGCATCCGGCGTAGGTCGCTCGGAGCAAGCAACTCATTTTCCTGCTCTCAAGAAGTCGCGAAGCCAAAAGCAGAACGTCATGAGAAAGGACAGCGCTGCGATCAGTTGAATGACCTTGTATTCACGCGACGCCCGGTACTCCTTTGTCCTCGTACTCCAGGTTGAACTTCCCCGGCGCGAAAGAAACTGAACGTATGCCGCTCGGACGGTAGCCGCTGGAATGAAAAGCATGGTCCAAACGACCTGCCCCCCGGAGGTGGTAGCGTTGCGGTGCGGAGCCGTCGACTCTTGATTGGGCGCTCATGCGTTCGCGAACCAACCGGCTTCTTCTTCGAAGCACCAACGGCCGGGGTCAACCCGGCCGTTGGTGTGAAGAAGCCTGTCGTGCGGTCGCTGTCCGCCGGCTCTGTCAATCGAACGAAGTGATCTGCTCGTTGACCGCCTTGGCGCCCCAGCGGTACGCCGCCTCGTTGACGTCGAGCATGGCGCACTTGTTGGCCAAGGAGATCCTCAGCGCGGTCAAGAACGAGTCGTCGTGCATCAGATGCGTCGCGGCTTGAAGCGCACCCAAGGCGACGGTGTTCTTCACGACGATGGTGCCGAGTTGCCGCGCGATGTCGCTGCACGGCACCGGGTAGACTCTGACGTCGGCGTTGAACCGGGGCGGGGTGGTGATGCTGTTGGAGTCGTAGATCACCACACCGCCGGCCTGAACCTTCGGTCCGAACAGATCCAGGCTCGGCGCGTTGAAGGCGATCAGCACGTGCGGATTGGGCGCGGACGGTGAGAGGACTTCGTCCTTCGCCAAGTGCACATCGGCGTACGAGGTGCCGCCGCGCGACTCGGGACCGTAACTGGGGATATGCGTTGCGTCGAACCCTTCGTTGATCGCAGCCTTGCACACCAAGAGCGCCGCCGTTTGTGCGCCATCACCACCCGAGCCGGCCAGCTTCAGCGAAACATCGACCGGATCGATGTGGGTCGGGAACTTGCCGGCGCAGAAGCGCGGCGGTGTTTCGCGCGAGGCCTCCAACGCCGACAACAGCGTCTCGGGCTCGAACGACGGTTTTTCCAGATGAAACCACGGCTCGCGGACCTGATCCTTGACGATCCCCAGCGGGTAGACCGGCTCCAGCACGGTGCGCACGTAGTCTTCCGACTCTTGCGGCGTGAGGCCCCAATGCGTGGGGCATTCGCTGAGAATCTCGACGAACCCGAAGCCACGCCCCTCGACCTGTAGCTGCAGCGCTTTCTTGATCGCCGTCTTGCAGCGTTTGCGCTGGCGCTGGTCGTACAGGGCGCATCGTTCGACGTAGATGGCGCCGTCCATTCCCGCGATCATTTCCGAGACGTGCATCGGCGCGCCCTGCATCGCGCCACGACCGAAAGGAGTCGTGCTCGACTTCTGCCCCATGAGCGTGGTCGGAGCCATCTGACCGCCGGTCATGCCGTAGATCGCGTTGTTGATGAACACCACGCTGATCGGAATCCCCAACTGCGCGGCGTGAATGATTTCGGCCAAGCCGATCGAGGCCAGATCGCCATCGCCTTGATAGCTCACCACGATCGAATTGGGATTGGCGAGTTTGTGGCCCAGCGCGACGGCCGGTGCGCGGCCGTGCGCCGCTTGCGTGTTGCCGGTGTCGAAGTAGTAGAACAAGAACACGGCGCATCCGACCGGCGAGACCATCACGGTGCGCTCTTCCACGCCGAGTTCCACCAACGCTTCGGCAAGGAACTTGTGAGCCAAGCCGTGGCCGCATCCGGCGCAGTAATGGGTGGTGCCGCCTTTCAATCCCTTGCCGTGCGCATGGCGATCGAAGTGTTCGAAGAATGCATTGCCGGCGCTCATCGCGATACCTCCGCCACTTGGCGTACATGCTCGACCACCTCGAGTGGTACCGGCAGGATGCCGCCCATGTGGCGCACGTGACTGATCTGGATTCCGGTGACATTGGCCTTTTGCAACGCCAGCCGCATCTCGTCCTCGAGTTGCCCGTCGCTGGCTTCGACCACCACGACATGTTTGGCGCGCGACAGCAGCGGTAGCAGCGCATCGATCGGGAACGGCCAGATCGTCAGCGGCTGGAACAAGCCGACCTTGACCCCCTCGCGCCGCAACGATTCGACAGCCGCTTTCGCCATCCGGGCCGGGCAGTTGCAGGCCACGACCAGTGTTTCGGCATCGTCGAGTCGATAGCCGCTGGAGCGCTGCTCGTTTCGTTCCATCTCGCGGTACTTGGCGCAGATGTGCTCGTTGTGCTGCTCCAGTTCGTTCCAATCCTGGAAGATCGAACTCATCAGGTTGTTGCGATGCTCGGCGTCGCCCCACACGGCCCAATCGGGCAGCCCAGGTTCGCGCATGTGCGTTGGCAAGGTGACGCGGCCAGTGATCTGGCCGAGGTAACCGTCGGCGGCGACCACCACCGGGTTGCGATACTTGAACGCCAACTCGAAGGCGTCCTTGGTCATGTCGAGCATCTCTTGCGGCGAGGACGGCGCCAGCACGATCGCGTGGGTGTTGCCGTGACCCAAGCCGCGCGCCATCAGCTTGATGTCGGACTGCTCGGGACCGATGTAACCCAGACCCGGGCCGGGCCGCATCACGTTGATGAAAACGCCCGGGATCTCGGCGCCGATCATGTAGGAGATGCCTTCGAGCATCAGGCTGAAGCCGGGCGAACTGGTGAATGTCAGCGTCGGGAGCCCCGCGCCGCCGCAGCCATACATGTGATTGACGGTCGCGACCTCCGAGCACGCTTGCAGAAACACGCCATCGAGCTTGGGCAACAACTTGGCCAGCAATTCAGCCCCTTCCGTCGACGGTGTGATGGGGTAGCCGAAGACGTGGCGACAGCCCGCCAACAGCGCACCGACCGCGGCGGCGTAGTTGCCTTTCAGCACCAGCGGTTCGCATGGCGGCAGCGGGATCTCGCGCGGCTCGATGGTGCGCGGTGCGGCGTGCGGTCGTTCTCGCTCGCCGTACAGGTGCGCCGGGTTTTCCAACTCGTACGTTCCGCGCGTCAACCCGAACGGTTCGGGGCAGGCCGAGATGCACAATCCACAGTGATTGCATTTTTCTTCGTCGATCATCACGGGGATCTGACCGGAGGACTGGTTGATCTCGGTGCCCATTGAAATCGCATGCTTCGGGCAAGCCTCGATACATCGTCCGCAACCCTTGCAGAGGTACGGTTGCAGCACGACCTTGGGACGTTCCATTGCCATGACGGCACTCCTCTTCCCGGGCGCTGATCGCTTCCGGAATTTCAGAGTGTTTATGCGCGTACTGCCTGCATTTTGCAGTTGACCTGGCACAGGCCCACGGGGCTTGCAAAAAACGGCTCGAGCTAGACCGCCTGGGCCTTGGGGTGGCCGATCGCCAATCCCATGCGATGGGCCAGGACCCGCAGGTCATCCCCCGATGCCGGTACCGAAGGGATGAGCTGCGAGGCTCGCTCGGCGATCCATGGATCACACCCAGGTTCGGGCGTCGCAGCGCCGTCGAGGCCCAGCAGTTCGCGCCATTCCTGCCGTCGCTCGGCTCCATAGCGCTCGAGTCGAGCCAACGGTTGGCCGTCGCGCAAGACCGCTTCGATGGCAATCGCCAGGTCCTCGGCTTCGCGCAGCCCAACGTTCATGCTCTGGATTCCAGCCGGCGACGTCATGTGGCCCGCATCGCCCACCAGCCAAACTCGCCCGCTGCCGAACGACTCGGCGAGGCCAGGCTGGAACGGCACCACCGCGCGCCAGTTGATTTCGTGAACCTCGCCGCCAAACCACTCGGCGCGATCTCTCAGGAAAGCAAGCAACGCGTCATCGCTCAGCTCGGGGTCATCGACTGCGCCGCGCTCCACCGGTTGACGGCTCTTGCGACGTTCGTGGGCGCTGTGACCGCTGGTGGGGAGTTGGAAGCTCCACCGGCTGTAACCGTCAGGCAGTGGCCACGCGACACTCATCAAGCCGTCGTTGAACATCAGCCGCAGCCGCCGTTCCATGTCGACGTTGCTCTTGAACTGGAAAACCGCGAATTCCAGTTCGGGGCCTACCTTCATGAAGGCGATGTCCTGTGCTTGGCGCACGTTCGAGGCCGAGCCATCGGCACCAACCAGCAACGGCACATCGAGCCGCTCGCGCTTGCGAGTCAGCAGTTCGGTCGCCGCGAACGGATAGCCGACCGACATCTTTTCGAGATGGTCCAGCGTGACCTGCATGGCGCCGCCGTGGGGCTCCAACTCGGCCAGGCGTGTCATCCACTGAACCTGCACACCGGACCGCCGCAACTCGTGCATCAGGACCGATTCGAGCGTGTCTTGCCGCACGACGGTGACGAACGGCGCGCCCGTCGGAGGCAGCCCTATCTCGAGGCGCCGCGTGCGCGTGTCGTAGATCGACAGCAAATCGATCGGCGTCGATGCGGCGAGCACCGGTTCCAACAGATCGAGCCGTTGCAATACCTGCATCGCGCGAGAGTGCAATGCCAGACCATAGCTGTGCGCCGCTGTGCCCGAGTCCTTGTCGATGATCCTGACGTTGATTCCGCGACGGGTCAGGCAGAGCGCGGTCAGCAATCCAACGGGGCCAGCCCCGACGATCAGCACTTCCGGTTTGTTCGATGAGAACATGCGCACCTCCAGCGGCAGACGTCGACTTGCTTTTACGCCTGTGTGGCTCGCGAGGGTCCTGCGATAAGTCAATCGCTAACGCGAGCGCCGCTGCCATACGCCGATCGCGGCCAGCGTCAGAAACCAGATCCAAAACCCGAGCACGATCGAACTGCCGGTCTGAACTCCTGACCACGCCGCCGCCAGCGCGACCCCGGCGGCGAGCACCGCCACACCCCAGAACACCGGGACGATCTGCCTGACGAGTGCGTCGGCACGCGCGCCGGCCTGCATTTCGTAATCGCGAATCACTTCCAGCGCGAGATCGTGTTCGCTTTCGGGTACATAAATCTTGACCGTGATCGAGCCGTAGAACTTCGAGAGGATCGACGACGGGATGTGGGGCACCACCGGGTTCAACCCATGGGCGACCAGCAGTTGTACACGATCCTCCACCGCCGACGGGTGGACCTTCCAGACCTCGACGAGTGGGAGATCTGTTTCGGTGCCGGATCTGTTTGCGTCGATCGGTGTCGACTCGTCGTCTCGCATCGGGCGAGGTTAGCGCAGCCATGCGCCGGCATCCTTGGCGATCCGCGAGCACCCATGTACCGCGAGGCCAGCGCGACGGCGGCCCAGGTCCGATCGAGCCCGCGAGTTTGCCGGGGCGAAGAGGCGCCCTTATCCTCCGCGCACCCTTTCCGGGAGGCCTGCCGCGTGGAACGGATCGACAAGGCGCTCGGGCGATTCGGCCCCTGGATGGGCTATTTGGCAGCCTTCATCTTGGGAGCTGTGCTGCTGGTCGCGGCCTTCGCCAAGGGGCTCGACCCTGCGTTGTTTGCAGAGGGATTGAGCAAGCTAGGCTTCGTCCCGCAGTCGTTGACCACGTACGCCGCGCTCGGTGCCGTGGCGTTCGAGGCGGCACTCGGCTTGGCGTTGGTGCTGAATATCCGGACGAAGCCTGTGCTCGCGATCACGTTGCTCACCTTCGTGTTCTTCACCGCGGTCGTGATTCGCGAGATGTATCTCCCGAAATCCGAGCAGAGCAGTTGTGGTTGTTTCGGGACTCTGGTGGAACGCACACCACGGCAGGCTCTGATCGAAGACCTGATCTTCGTGGTGTTGTCCTTGGTTGCGTTTGTCGGACGTCGCGCACCCGTTGCCGGGGCGCCCGCACCGCGATGGCACCTGCCGGCGATCGGTTTTGGTGCTGCCGCTGGACTTGCATTCTGTCTAGCGTCCCCACACTTGCCGCTGGATAACCTTGCGACTCGACTCAAGCCAGGGATTTCGATCGAGACGGTCAAAGTTGGTGACCAGGCTCTCGACAACCAGTTTCCCGAAGCCCAGGTGGGTCGCCATCTGATCTTGCTGCTGGATCGCGCACGCGACGACGAGGCGACCAAGCAAGCGATGGAGCGGGTCAACAGAATCCTGGTGAACGTCGACACGGTGGCGACGCATGTCTGGGGGCTCGCCGAGGCAAACGAGGAACTCGCCGGCCAATTCTTCTGGGTGGCCGCGCCTGCGTTCGAGATCAGAAGCGTTCCTTTGGCCCTTTTGCGGCCGATGTATCGCACGCTGCCGCGGGCAGCGCTGATCGTCGACAGGCAGGTCATCAAGGTCTGGAACGAAATACCCGACGAGGCCACATTGCAGGCACTCGCCCGCGGAGAAAACCCGTGACTCGTATCACGCGCTGTGCGCTGCTCGTGAGTGTTGGTTTGTCGATCTCCTCGGCGTTTGCCGGAGAGCCGATGACGATGATTCTTTCCGGTCGCTATCAACTGCGGGTGGGTGATGCGCTGGACAAGAGCGCGAAGATCTACCGCTCGGAGAAGCTCGCGCAGGTGTTGGTCGTTTCTTCGGCGCTCAGCAACCCGGTCCTGATCGGTGGCGGAGCCAAGACCGCAAAACTGCTCGACCCGACTGCGCTCAAGCCGGTCGAGGGCGATTCCGACAGCGTGGTCTTCGACCCGGACCAAACCGTGGGTGCCCCGATTGCGACGATCGTCGACGGCGGCAATCTACGTTTTGCGGTCGGCACGACGAGGGCTGCGATCGAGCCGGCCGATCCCTTGTTGGGCGATCTGTCGGTGGAGACGGTGCTCGGTGCGCTTCCCGAGTGGCGTCGCAACATCGTCCATTACAAACCGGGGATCGGGGATATCCGCTTGCTGGACACCATCGAAACCCCCACCGAAGTCGAAGTCTTCTTCGGAAGCTGGTGTCCGCATTGCGAAAAGTACGTGCCGCGGTTGTTGAGCGTGGTGGCCGCGCTGAAGGGGAAAAACCTGACCTTCAGGTTCCACGGCGTACCGCACAAGTTCGATGACGATCCTGAGGTCCGCCTCAACAAGGTCACGGGACTGCCGACCGGGTTGGTGCGACAGGGCGGCAAGGTCGTGGCGCGGATCGAAGAGATCTCTTGGGAGCAACCGGAGGGGGCGCTCTCGGCCGTACTGTTCGGCGAAGCATCGGTGGCGCCGGGATCCGGCAGCGGTTCGTGAACTCAATCGGGTCGTAGGTCTGCTACGATCCGGGCCTTCCTGATCGATTTGAAGGTGCGGGTGGCGCGTGCGTGACGACCAGGCCCAGATCACCGTGCAAGTACCAAGCGCCATTCCCTATCTCGATCTGCTTCAAAATGTCGCCGAGGAAGCGGCTCAAATCGCCGGTTTTGGCGATGACGGCAAGATGGACGTCGGGCTGGCGGTACGCGAAGGCTCGATCAACGCGATGAAGCACGCGCATCGATTCGATCCCGATCGCACCGTCACGCTGGTGATGCGGATCGCGCCCGACGTACTCGAGATGTCGATCCTGGATCAGGGCCCCGGATTCGATCCTTCCAACCTTCCCGACCCGACCCTCACCGAGAACCTCTGGAACACGTCGGGTCGAGGGCTGCTTTTGATTCGAAGCCTCGTCGACGGGTTGGACCTCCAGCGACGCCCGACAGGCGGCATGGAACTCGTGCTCACCAAGCGACGGCCGGCCAATGCCGGCACCGCGACGGGGCGCGAGGGGGAGCTTTGACGCTTCGGATCGAACACGTCGGCGACGTCCCGGTGGTGCGCTTGTCCGGGTCTTTGGCGGTCGGGGCCGACTGCCAGGCCCTGAGCGGGGCGGTCGAAGAGGAGTTTGCCGCCGGGCGCTATCGACTGGTGCTCGACTTGGATGGCCTGCAGTTCGTCGATTCGGCGGGACTCGGCCAGATCGTGGCGCTACGCCGCAGCGCGGTCGACGCCGGCGGCGGCTTGGTCCTGGCGGGGCCACGTGGGAAGGTCCGAGACATCCTCCAATTGACCCGGCTCGATCAACTCATCCCGGTCCGGGCGGGGGTTGCCGAGGCGATCGAGTCCGTCCGCTCCTGATTGGGGCATTCCCGCATTGCGTCGGTCCCGATCCGGGACCCATATTCGCCGCGACGTTTTCCGTGCCGGGAGACCGGCCGGTTGCAAGGAGAGCCTCGCGTGAGCCTCGCTACACTCGCCCCGACAGCCACGATCTCGCGCAAGCAAGAGCTGCTTTCGCACCTGATGCGGCTCTACAAACTGACGCAAATCCATCCCGAAGCGACCCAAACTCAGACGATCGAATGCGGGGGATACAAGCTCCGCATCAATCCGTGGGAGTGGTCGGCGCTGATCCAAGGGTTCAAGGAAGGTGGATCGAGTCGAAACTGGACGCAGCTGTTGGCCGAATCGGTGGCTCTGCAAATCAAGAGCTTCGAAGACCTCAACGCGGCGCAGTCTGCGACGGCCAACGACAACCCAGCGTTGAGCGCGACGCCGAGTCCCACGAACGGCCCGCCCGTCTTGGCGATCGATCTGGCAATCGGCGATGCGCTCTTGGACGATCTTGCCGAAGCGGTCGATGGACTGCGCAAGGCGGGTGGAAACGATCGGGCCGAATTGGTCATGCAGTTCGCGACCCGGATGCGTGCGACGCTCGAGACGGTGCGCGAGGCATCTGGCGCGGAGATCGGTTCGATCGCGGATGAGCTCAAGCTGAGCTATCCACGCGAAGGCGGATCGCTGCTGACGTTGGTCACACCCCGGCCTGCGGCGCCGCCGACTCAAACCACCACGTCACAATCGAAGTATTCGAAGCTCTCTACCACTGCCAAGGACCGATTGAAGTTGGCGACGATCGGTTTGGCCGTCGGGATGATCGTGGGCGGATCACTGTTCGTGCTGCCGATTCTGAGTCGTCACGAGTTGCCGCAGATGCAAGCGGCCGATTTCAGCTCGTTCCAGGAGATCGATTCGGTGGTATCGCGCGCGCCAAACCTTTACGTGCGCATGAGCCCCTCCAAATGGGAGTCTTTGGATCAGGCCGGCCGCCAAGCGTTGGTCGACAAGGTCGTGCGCCAGGTTCAGGCCGCCGGATTCGCTGGAGCGCACTTCAACACCACGGATGGCAAAGCGGTGGCACGTTGGCTGAAGCGCACCGGGACCCAGATGTTCTGATTGGATTGCTTGACGAGATGTGCATCGTTGACGGGTAGGCGAGTGACTTCGCGAGTGAGGGATGATGTCGATACTGAGCCACCTCGTTGAGACCGATTCGGACTCTCGTCGTGAGTTGCTTCGGCCCCAGTTAGTCAGGCTACGCCAGCAGACGATCGATCACCCCACCGCCAAAGACGCCAAGACCGTGCTGTGTGGTCAGCGCGCCTTGCGAGTGTCGGCTTCGGAATGGGCCTCGATCATCCAGGCGTTCAAAGATGTCGGCACCGGAAGAAACTGTTGCCACCTGCTCGCCGAAGCGATCGCTCTGGAAATGCGTAGCGCCGAGCGTGGCGTCAGCGTGGAAGATCTCGGCCTTGGGCTGGCGCTGGCACGCGACATGGCAGCGGCGCGGCGCGCGTTGCTTCAAGCGCGCTCCACCGATCGTGCCGAGTTGGTCGAGGAATCGAGCGCCCGACTCGATCGATTGGTGCGGTATCTGCAAGCAGAGTTGAAGCCGGAGGATCGGCAACGAGCGCAGATGCTCAGCGATCGGCTCGAGCAAGAACAGGGTTCGTTGCTGGCGCCGCGCGGTTCGCAGCGCAAAACAGCAGAGCCAGTAACGCAGAAGGCCTCGACCCCGACACGCGCTGCGGTTTCGAAACTGCCGCGCCGGTGGCGCGCTTGGGCGGTTGTCGGGGCGTGTGCGTTGGTTGCGCTGTTGTTGGCCAACACGATCGGCGGCGAGACGAAGTCGGCGCGTCTGACACGCGACGACATTGCGGAACTTCCCGGCGTGGCCAGCGTCACGCCGCGCACGCCGGTGTTGTATGTCACGTTGAAATCGGCACAGTGGACGAAATCGAAGGTCGAAAGCCGACGCTCGCTGCTGTCCCAAATTGCGAACAAGGCACAGGCCGCCGGGTTCGAGCAGGCCCAGTTCTCTACGGACGATGGGCAGGTGGTTGGACGCTGGGCCGAGGGCGAGGACGCCGAGTTGTTCTGAGACTCCCGGCCGGTGGTCAGTGGTCGCGGAGTTTTTCGCTCAGTTCGAACAGCACCTCGAGTGCATCGCGAGGCGAGAGTGAATTAGGGTCGACCTCGCGCAATCGTTGGAGCGCCTCACGTTCGGCGCTCGTGGGTCCGCTCGCGTCGAACAAAGCAAGCTGCAGCGGCGCTGGCGGGTGGGTCGCCAACGAGGCAGGTGTGTGCTGGCTGACCAATCGCGCCAAGATCTCCCGCGCGCGCGCCACGACGCGATCGGGCAGTCCCGCCAAGCGCGCCACATGTATTCCGTACGATCGATCCGACGGTCCCGGTTCGACGCGATGCAAGAGCACGATGTCGTGCCCGTGCTCGCGCACCGCGATATGTGCGTTGGCCACGCGGGGCAGGGTCCCTTCGAGCTCGGTCAACTCGTGATAGTGCGTGGCGAACAACGCCTTGGGCGCGAGGCGATTGTCCTCGTGCAGGTGCTCCACCACCGCCCACGCGATCGCCATGCCGTCCCAGGTTGCGGTACCGCGGCCGATCTCGTCGAGGATCACCAGACTCTTGGGCGTTGCGTTGTGCAGAATGTTCGCGGTCTCGGTCATCTCGACCATGAAGGTCGATTCCCCGCCCGCCAGGTTGTCGCTCGCGCCCACGCGACAGAAGATCCGATCGACGACACCGATTGCAGCGCTCTTGGCCGGCACGAACGAGCCGGCCTGCGCCATCAGCGTCAAGAGCGCGACCTGGCGCAAGTAGGTGCTCTTTCCTCCCATGTTCGGACCGGTGACGATCACGATTCGCGCCGAGCTGTCGAGCCGGCACGGGTTCGGCACGAAGCTGCCCGCGGGTAGCAGTCGCTCGACCACGGGGTGACGTGCGTCAGTGAGTTCGATCCGATCGGCATCATCGACCACGGGACGACAGTAGTTTTCACGCGCCGCGGTGTCGGCGAAACTTGCGAGCACGTCGGTCTCGGCCACCGCCTGCGCCGTTTCACGCAAGCGCGAGGCGCGGGCCGCAACCGACCGCAGCAGCGTGGCGAACAACTCGAGTTCGCGCTCGGCCATCCGCTCCTCGGCCGACAGAATGCGTGTCTCCAGTTCGCGCAATTCGGGTGTGACGAAGCGCTCTCCACCGACCACGGTTTGACGGCGTTCGTAGTCGCCAGGGACCTTCTCCAACTGCGATTTGCTGACCTCGAGGTAGTAGCCGAAGACCTTGTTGTATTTGATTTTCAACGAGGCGATCCCGGTGCGATCGCGTTCTCGTCCCTCGATCTCGGCCAGCACACGCTTGCCGCCGCGGGCCAGGTCGCGGGCTTCGTCCAGCGACGAATCGAACCCGTCACGAATCACGCGCCCATCGCCCGGTTGCACGCTCGGCTCATCGAACAACGCGGCGCCGAGATCGCTGGCCAGATCGTCGAGCGTATCGAGCGCCATCGACAGCCGATCGGTGCGCGCGCTGCCCGCGTGTTCCAGCAACCGCTTCACCGCTGGCAGCGCTCGCAACGAGCTGAGCATGCCGGTGAGGTCGCGTGGCGTGGCGCTGCCGAGTGCGGCGCGCGAGAGCAGGCGCTCGAGGTCGCGGATCTCGCTCAATGATTCGCGAAGCGCGCGGCGACGCTCGGGGTCCCGGCGGAGTGCATCGACCGCTTCGAGCCGCGTGTTGATCGCGACAGGATCGGCCAGCGGTTCGAGCAGCCAACTGCGCAAGGCGCGCGCGCCAAGCGCGGTGACGGTGGCGTCGAGCGCTTCGATCAGCGTGTGGCGGCGCGACCCATCGCGCATGTTGGCGACCAACTCGAGATTGCGCCGCGTGCCGGCATCCAGCAGCAACGACTCGGAGGGATTCTCGACGGTGAGTCGATCGAGATGCTTCGGTGTTGTTTTCTGAGTCTCGCGAAGATGCGCGAGCGCAGCGGCGGTCGCCGGGAGCGCTGGATGATCGTCGGCACAGCCAAACGATCCGAGCGAATGCGCCCCCAACATCTCGAGGACACGATCGACGGCGTGCAGCGGGTGAAAGCGATCATCGACGAGCGGCGTGATCAGTATCGATCGGCCGCTGGCGCGCACCCAGTTCGCGGCCTCGGCGGCGCGGCTTTGTGCTACGAGCAGTTCGCGCGTTTCGTGGCGGGCCAGAGCATCGCCCAGCTCGCGATCGCTGCTGGCGCGCGCTAGCGATAATGATCCCGTCGACAGATCGGCGAAGCAGATCCCGAACGGGCCGCGGCCATGAACCGCGGCCAGCGTGATCGACTCGGAGGGGTGCATTCGCTCCGCGTCGGTGAACACACCTGGTGACACGACGCGCACCACCTCGCGCCGGACCATCCCCTTGGTCTTCTTGGGATCTTCGACCTGCTCACAAATCGCGACGCGATAGCCGCGTTCGACCAGCTTGGCGATGTAACCGTCACCGGCGAAGTGAGGTACACCGCACATCGGCGCTTCGGTCGAGGTCCCTTTGCCTCGCGCGGTGAGGGCCAACTCCAAGATCGGTGCGGCGATCTGCGCGTCCTCGAAGAAAAGCTCGTAGAAGTCGCCCATCCGAAAGAACAGAATCGTGCCCGGATGCTGGCGTTTGGCTTCTTTCCATTGGACGAACATCGGCGTCAGCCGCTCTGGACTCGGCTGCGCGGACGACGCCGACGGCAATTCGGTTCGATTCATCGTGTGTGCGACCCACTCGAAGGGCGGGAAGCTAACATGCGGCGCGCATCGCTGACAATCTGCACGCGACCGACGTAGCGCAGTGTGACGTGCTTTCTCCACGCGACAGGAATCCGTATCCTGTGACGGTTTGGATATTCAGGACTCAGGAGATGCAATGGACACGGAAGGCGGCTCTCGACACGAAGACGGCGGGGGCGAGTCCTCAGGCTACGAACCGAGCCTCGCGCCGGTCTCGATCCGCGACGAGGACCGCCTGTTGTTGGTCTTCGCCTATTTGGGGCCGCTGTGCTTGGTCCCCTTGTTTGGGAGCCGCGACCCGTTCGTCCGCTGGCACGCGCGACAGGGAACCGGCCTGACGCTGCTTTTGGCGGCGGCGCTGATCGTCCTCTCGCCATTCGACTGGTTGTTCAGCTTGGTGCCGGTCTTGGGCCGTCTGTTCCGCGCGGCCGAGATCTTTGTCGGGATCGGATACTTCGGTGTGGTTGCCTTGGCAATCGAACGTGCCGTCAACGGCAGTCGATTTCGAATTCCATGGCTTTCTGAATTGGCGGACCAAGAGTGATAGACCCGCGCGGTGAGCAGGGGATTAATCCAGCGATCAAGCCCGATCACGCGGCTGTCGCTGCGCCATCGACCTTCGGCTCGGTTCCACCGATTTCGTTGCGCTGGGTGACGGAAACGGGTGTGCAACAGTTGGCGGTACCCCTGACAGGTGAGGGGCCCGCGGTGATTGCCGCGGGCCATCACGGAGCGACACTCGCGGCCGCGCTGTTGGAAGCACTCGATCTGGCCACTGAGCGGAAACAGCGGCGAGTTCAGGTCGGACGCGATGGATTGCAGTTGTTCCTCGAGCTGCCGGCCGAACTGCAGTGGCCCGACGAATCGCCGACGTTGATCCTGGGGGGCGACGAGGCCGGCCGATCGATCGGATTTCCAGCACGAACCCTCGGGCGCGAGCGGTTCACCGCCAGAATCGCCACGCTGATCGGTGCGGAAGGCGTCGGCGTGATTCGCCACTATCCACACGATTGCCGCGCGCTCGCGGCTGCACATCGTCGGGCCGAAGAGGAGCTGATGCGGTGCGACACGCACCTTGACGCGAGACGGCGCGCGTCGCGCTGGCTGAGTGCGGTGGCCGCTTTTGGTTTGGTCGCCGCCTTTTTCGCGACGCCGAATGAATGGCATTGGTTATTGGTGTTGAGCGCCGGGTGTTTTGCAGGGGGGGTCGCTGGATTGGCAGTGGAGCGGATGGGGCAAGGGGCACGCCGCCGGCAGCGAGACAAGATCGAAGGCAGGCTCTCGCACTTCGGGCGCAAGGCAGCAGAGGTCGAGCGCGTCGCCAGACAGCTCGCGCTGCAGGCTGGATACAGCGACCCCTGGGATCTTGCGACCCGACTGGAGCAGGGGCCGATGGCGCAAGGGATCGGGGCCCACACGGGGGAGGTTCTGGCGATTGCCCGCCAGTTGGCGGCGCAGCTTGGGATCGATGCCAGCTCCCTGGAACGACCCGAAGCCTGGAACACGGGGGAGTTGGCCCCCGGTGGTTGGCCGGCGGAGGTCAGGACGCGAGAAGGGGAGTTTGCCGAGCCGCGGACTCTCGTGGCGATGGCCCGATTGATCGACCGGGCGCGAGCGCTTCCCGGCGGCTGGCCGCTGTTGGTATGGCAACCGTGGGCCGTTGCGCCGAGTCCGATCCGCGCCGCCTACTTGATGGCGCTTGCTCGCCGCTTCGCGGCCGTCATCGCGTTGCTCTCTCAGTAGTCACAGCCCGCAGTCCGCTCGCTAGTTGGGCTCGATCGAAAGGCGCTCGCCCGTTTGATCGAGCCGCTGGCCGAAGAGTATTTCCCACGGTTGATAGATCGAGCGGGAATCCTCCCTGCACCGCCCACTCCTGCAACGGGGCGCCGCGCCGTAACGCTTCGAGCAACGCACCGACGAAGGTGGCTTGTGCCTGGTGCATTTGCTCGGCGGTTTCCGGCGCGGGCACCGCCCGCGTTCCCCCCTGACGCTTGCGCGCGAGCTCGCGCGAGGCACCTCCCATCGCACGATAGCCGGCAGCCCCGGCCTCGCCGACCGCCTGAAGCAGATCCTCATCCGATAACGAGGCGAACGGTTTGCCTTGCGCGTTCATGGTGCCGAACGGCAGCTCACGCATCGACCCTCTGGCCCGTTCTACGACACCAGCGGCGTAACGCGCGGCGACCGCTTCATCGGATTGACCTCGCCCTGCGGGATCCAACATCGCCTTGGCCTCATCCCACCGCCGCGCTTCGATCATCGTCAGTGCGCGTTGCATCGGCGTTCGCGGCGAGGACGGTGCAACCTTCTCCAACTCAGCGAGCGCCGCCGTCGATAACGCGGTGTCACCCTGCTCGCGTGCGTGGTTTGCGATCCGCTCCAGATAGGCTTGTCGCAACGCGCCCGGTTGGGCGGCGGCAACGGCTATGCCGACGAAATGGCTCGAGCGCGCCCGGCATCGCCACTGTCGACTGTGAGCTTTCCAAGCCGAAACCACGAGACCGCATCGTCGGCGGGAACGGTGAATCGCGCCCCTTTCCAGGCGGTAATCGCGGCGAGCGCGGCCGCTTTGGCGTCGTCCTTCCGATCCAGATTCAGCAACGCATTCACCCGATAGAAGTGCACGAGCAGGTTCGATCCGGGACGGTCAGCCTCGCGTCCCAACTGCTCGGCCGCTTTGCTGTAGCGCTCTTCGGCCCCCGGCTGTCGTTGCTCGGCCAAGCAAAATCCCCAGCGGTACTGCGAGACGCCATCCAGCGCCGTGTCGGCGGGCAACCCTGCATAGAGCGAGAGCACCTCAGCACATCGGCCAGCTTCGTAGGCGGCGGCCGCCAGCATGAGCGCGTCGGCCTCGTTTGCCGCTCGCGCCCCGGTCATGGTGAACAGCAGCGCGAAGATCCCCAACGTGGTGGTGCGAACGATCGTCATCAAGGCCCCTCCAGCGCTCCTCGGCGCAGGCGGCGGAGATTATGGCCGACGCGTAGAGTGTGCGCGTGCGATTCGTCATCGGTTGGATCGGTCTCATCGTGGCTGTCTGTTTCGCTCCCGGCGCGAGCGCAGACGTGCCCGCCGTTGGCGGGGTGCCGGCCGTGCCACCGGATGCGGTGATCGCGCGGTTGGCCGAGCGCTACGCGAAATTCGGCACATTCAAAACGCGCTTCGAGCAGCGCTATGAGTCGAGCAACTTCGGCTCCGAGGTGCAGGGGCAGGGGACGGTGACGGTCGTCGCCGACGGCCGCATGGTCTGGGAATACCGGAAACCCGAGGGGCGGCGAGGAGCGATCGACGGGACGGTCTGGTGGATGCTCGACCCGCGAGATCGGCAGGTGATCGTTCGAGAGGGCCCCGAGGCGACCGACGGCCCGCTGACGCGCTTGCTTACGGGGCGTATTCGCACGCTCGACGGGTTTGCTGCCAAGGACGCCAACGAGGCCAAGACTTCCCCTGGCAATCGATTGATCGAACTCACACCGCTCGCGCCGCGTGATGATCTCGAACGGCTGCTGATCGAAACCGATGCGTCGGCGGGCACTCTGGTGCGGGTCACCATCGTCGACACGCTCGGCAATCGCATGTCCTTTTCCTTCGACCCTCCCGAACGCTGCTCGATCCCTCCTGCGAAAGCGTTCACGCTCACGGTGCCCAAGGGGTACGACGTCGTGAAGGAGTGAGACATCACGTTGTCTTGATGGCTCGAGAACGGCGGTGTTATCCTGCGCTCGCCGTGCGTTTACAGAGAACACTCCGAGAGTCGACGAGGCGCGTGGGCGCACTCGTTCGCCGACCACTTACCTGCACCGCCATCGCACTGGTGGTCTCGACCGCCGTTCATGCCGGCAACTCGATCGAGGGGCAAATGTTCGACGCCGAGGGGCTGCCGGTAGTGGGCGCTCCGGTGCGTCTGATCGGACAGTTCGGTGTCTCCAAGCTGCCGTTCTCCTCGAAGCAACCTGAGGAGCGTGAGTTGTTGAAGGGGGTCACCGATTCACAGGGGTTCTTCAGTTTCTCGTTGCCCGATGATCGCGGCGCCGATCGATTATTGGTGCGCGCTACCGACAGTTCCGACTGGGACGCCGTGCGCTACGCTCCCGAGGACGATGTCGACATCACGCGCGATTTTCGACGCCGCAATCATGCGGTCGTGACGATCGCGCTGGCTGACGCCTCGGGGTGGCGCGAGCTTCAACGTGAACTCGACCAGGTTGGGGTTGCGACCTCGCGTGGAAAAATTCTCCGGCGGCACGGTTTTCCCAACGAAACCGTGCAGCTTGCCGGCGGTGGTTTGGAGTGGCGCTATCCGTCGGTCACCTACGTCTTCGATGTGGCCGGTCAGTTGATCGAGTCGCGTCCACGCAAGGTGACCTCTTGAATGGCGAGGCCAAACGGCCGAGACAGGCCGCCATCCCCGGGTCGGTTCCCGGCATGGCGCAAGTGCTCCTTCTGGTCGGCGACAAGCTAGCGCGTGTCGAGGCCGAAATCCTCGGCAATTTGCGTTCCGAGTTCGGTCCGATCGACGAGGCGGGCCACTACATCGGACAGGCCGGCGGCAAGCGAATTCGCCCGACGCTGGTGCTGCTCACGTCTGGATTGCTCGACTATCAAGGCACCGATGATGTGCTGCTCGGCGCGGTCTTCGAGTTCATCCATACCGCCACCTTGGTGCACGACGACATCATCGACGAGGCCACCACCCGCCGCGGCCGGCCGTCGGTCAACAGCGTGTTCGGGAATCACTTCACGGTGTTGTTGGGCGATTACCTCTACATCCGTTCGATGAACATGGCGCTTCGCGCGCGCAAGATCCGCCTCGTCGACATTCTGGCCGAAGCGACCGAACGGATGATCGAAGGCGAGATCCTCGGTGCGCACCTGCGCGGGCGAGCCGACGTCACACGCCAGCAGCATCTGGCAATCGTCGAACGAAAGACCGCATGGCTCTTCTCCGCCTGCTGCCGTTCCGCGGGGGTGCTGGCCGGTGCCGATCCAAAAACCGAAGAAGACATGGCGCGCTACGGGATGTCGCTCGGAATCGCCTTCCAATTGGTCGACGATCTGCTCGATCTGTCGGGCGATGAAGCGACGGTTGGAAAACCGGTGGCGTCGGATCTGCGCGAGGGTCGGCTGACGTTGCCGTGGATCGATCTGTTGGAGCGCGGCAGCGACGAGGAGCGTAACCAGGTACGGGCCGTGCTGGAGGATGGAGCCTTCTCGCGGGCAACATTCACTGAGCTGCGTGCGGCGCTGGAGCGGCATGGCTGCATCGAGGCCACGCGCCGCATGGCGGTCGAGCACGCCGAGATCGCGCGCGCGGTTGTGGAACGCTTTCCGCCAAGCCCGTACAAGGACGTGTTGATCGACTTGCCGGCGACAATCCTGTCGCGCGATCGCTGACCCTTTTGACCACGACCGACTGACACCAGGCGCTATGGGGAGGACTCACCGCGATGCTGCGGATCGAGCGGATGGAAGTCCAGGGTTTCAAGAGTTTCGTCGAAAAGGTGGTGATCGAGTTCCCGCATGGCATCACGGCCGTCGTGGGACCCAACGGATGCGGCAAGTCCAACATCGCCGACGCCATGCAGTGGGCGCTGGGTGAGCAATCGGCCCGCGCGCTGCGCGGTGCCCGGATGGAAGACGTCATCTTCTCCGGTAGCGACAAGCGTGGTCCGGGTGGGATGGCTGAAGTCACGCTGCATTTGGTCACGCGCGACGGCAGTTCGCTCGATGATGGCCGCACTCGTGTCTCCTTGACCCGCCGTCTCTATCGCACCGGTGACAGCGAGTACTTGGTCGACGGAGCCCGCTCACGACTGACCGACATCCGTCAGTTATTGGAACAGATTCGCGCCGGGGCGCGGACGTACGCGATCATCGACCAGGCGCACGTCGCCTCGTTCGTGGTCAGCAAGCCGAAGGAGCGACGGCTATTCATCGAGGAAGCGGCCGGTATTGCGGGATACAAAGACCGCCGCCGCCAGGCCGACCTGAAGCTCGAGGCGACTCGCGCCAACCTGCTGCGCGTCGACGACATTCTTCGCGAGGTCGATCGTCAGCGTAAGCAGGTGCAACGGCAAGCGTCCTTGGCGCGCCGCGCGCGTCGCTTGGACGATGAGTTACGCGCGCTGCGGACCGTCTGGTATCGCCGCCGGGCGCAGCGCTTGACGATCGAGTCCGAAGAGTTGAGTGAGGTATTTGCGGTTGCGCAGCGTGAATCGGCGCACCTCGAGCGTGAGCGCGCGCGGTTGGCCGAGTTGTTCGGCGCGGCGCGCGTGCAACTCGAGCAGGCCCACAGCGAGCGCGCGCAAGCGGTTGATGCGGCCCACCGTGCGCGGCTGGATGAAGAGCGACTGGCCCGAGAAATCGAAGCCGGCCTGACGCGCGCACAACTGCTGGAGGATGAGGCCGGGCGTCAAGAAGGGGAAGAACAGCGTCTGGAAGAACATCAACAGCGCAGCGCCGATGAACGCGAGCACCTGGTTCAAGGGTTGGCGCTGTTGGCAGAACAGCGCGAAGCGGCCGCTGCGGTTCAGCTTGCAGCGCAGCAAGGTGCGGATCGGGAACGTCAGAAACTGAAAGCGCTGCAGGATGCGGGCGCCGCGGCGGAGCGCGAGCTGTATGAAGCGCTGCACCAACGCGCCGATGCCAGCGCACGGTTGTCTGCCGTGCGTGAAGTGGTCGAGCGCGAGACGCATCGATTGGCCGAAGCCGAGGCGGCTGGCCGCAAGTTGGAAGGACAGCGCGATGAAGCTCACACCGCGGCGCAGCATGCGTCGGAGTCGCTGACACGCAGTGGTGCCGAGACCGATCGACTGGCGATCGTGGTTCAAACCGCGCGCGCGGCCGAAGATGCAGCGCAGGCCGCGCTCGAAGCGGCCCGCGCCCACGAGGCGCGCACCGCGGCTGAGCTGGGTTCTCGTTCGGGTGAGAAATCAGCGCTCGATTCGCTCGACATGCGGCTGGCCGGTGCCGACGCCACCCGGGACCTGTTGGAGCGCGGTGTTCGCTCGCGCGGGCTCGTGGCCGACCTGTTGAGCGCCCCGCGTGAGTTCGAGCGAGCCGCCGAATCGTATCTGGCTCCGTTGTTGCCCACGATCGTGGTCGACAGCGACGGCGAGGTGCGCAATGCGGCCGCGCTCGTTCCCTTGGGTCGTGTCTCGTTCCTGCCGTTGGATTCGCCGTCGGTCAGGGCGATCGCGCCGACGATCCCGACGGAGTTGCGCCAAGATCACCGTGTCCGCGGCACGCTGTTGGGCGCGCTGTCGGCGAGGGGCGATCACGGTGCGGCGGTGGCGCATCGTCTCGACGATGCGGTGCTGGTCGATACGCTCGATGCCGCACTCGACCTTCATCGGAAGTTCCCCGCATTTTCATTCTTGGCGCTCGATGGACACGCGGTCGACTCGAGCGGTGTGGTGACGCTCAACGGCAGCGGTGCATCGACGCAAGATGGGTTGTTGGCACGAGCGCGCCGACGCGATGAGTTGGCCTCCGAGGTGGCGGTATTGGAGGCGACGTTGGCCGCGGCGTCGGCGTTGTTGGCGCAATCGCGCGATCGATTGCTGCTCTCTGGGCAAGAGCGCCGTCATGCCGAGGAGTCCTTGGCGGAATCTCGCCGAGCGTTTTCAACCGCGCGCTTGGCGACCGAGCAGGCTGAGCGCGAATTGGCTCGACTGGATCGCGAAATCGGTTTGGCCGCCAGCATGCGCGAGATGGCGCAGCGTGCGCACGACGAAGCGATCGGTCGCACCGAGTTGTTGGAGTCGCAGCTCGGGCAACTCGAGCATCGCGTCACCGCGCTGCGATCGACGCTCGATGCTCGACGAGCCGAGATCGTGCAGCAAGAGGACGCGGCTCGCGCCTCCGCCGAGGCGTTTGCCGGCAGCACGTCGGAGTTGCGCGCCTTGGACGAACGCCGACTCGCGATGGATCGCGATCGCGAGCGAATCGATCGTGACTTGCGCGATCTGGACGAGCGTCGCGGCCGCGGACAGGAGCTGCGCGGCCAAGCGATGGCCGACGCTGGCGTACTGCGCGAACGCGCCGAACAGAGCAAGGCGGAGCAAGACCGGCTCGCCGCCGCTCGAGCACTCAACGAGTTTCAAGCCCAACAACACGCGCGCCACGTCGACGAGGTTACGGCGCGCGTGCGTGAGGCAGAACGGCGCGTCTCGATGGCGAGCGAGCTGTGGGAGGAGGCGCGTGCGCGACGCGAGTCGGCTGGCTTGGGCGCCGAGCGTGCACGGATCGAGCGCGAGCATATCTTCACAGACTGCTATCAGGCGATGGGAGTTTCGCCCCAAGAGCTCCCGGCAGAACTGCCGGCCGGCGACTTCGAGCCGGTTCCTTGGGACGACGACACATCGCTGCAGGATCGGATCCAGCAGGCGCGCGACAAGCGTGAACGTGTCGGCCCCGTCAACCTGCTTGCCGAACAGGAGTTCACCGAGCTGAACGCGCGCTTCGAGGAACTCGACGGTCAGAAAGCCGACCTCGAGTCGACGATGGAGGAACTGCGCAGTTCGATCAAGAAGATGGACCGGGAATGCCGCGAGCGATTCCTCGATGCCTTCACCAATATTCGCCGATATTTCCGCGAGCAGTTTGCGATCTTGTTTCGTGGCGGTCGAGCCGACTTGGTCCTGGAGGACGAAGAAAATCCACTCGAAGCCGGCATCGAGATCATCTGCCAACCGCCGGGCAAGAAGCTCCAGTCGGTCTCCTTGATGTCAGGTGGCGAAAAGGCGTTGGCGGCGACCGCCGTCCTGTTCGCGATCTTCAAGTTCCAGCCGCCGCCGTTCTGTTTGCTGGACGAGGTCGATGCGCCGCTGGATGAAGCCAATGTCGGCCGGTTTGCGGATGCGATCCGAGGCTTCACCGAAGGGACGCAATTCATCCTGATCACGCACAACAAGCGCTCGATGGAAATGGCCGACTTGCTCTACGGCGTCACCATGCCCGAGCCGGGTGTGAGCCGCTTGGTCTCGATGACCCTCGACTGAGTCGCTGGGCGGGCCCTGACCTATCTTGGCCCGCCCCTACACTAATTCGCCCCAAGGCCGATATTCCCTCCGACCGACTGCGGAGGGTGGTGCATGTATTTGGACCGACTGGGCGGCCTGACCTGGGTGGAACTGGTCCTGGCTGTGGGATTGACGGCAGCAACCGGAGCCACGATCGCCGGAACGCCAGCGACCCAAGCACTGCTCTTTGCGGGGATCGCGACCCTGGCGGTGGGTGTCTATGTCGGGTGGTTCAAGGGGCCGACAGCGCTGCCGCCGGCCGCGACGGAAGCACAAGAGCCGGCACCTGCCTCGACCGAGGCTGCTCGTATGTCACGACTGCTGCAGAGTGCCGATGCCGAGTTGCGCCACGCCATGCAGCGACTCGGTGCAGCCGAGGTTTCGGCGCTCGAACATGGTCGAGTCCTACAGGACCTCGGGAACCTGGTTCTGCCGCGACTGCAACGTGCGGAACGGGAAGTCCAAGCGCTGTTGGACGCGCGTGGTGCCGACAACGATCCAACGACCAATCTTGCCGAGCGGCGCGGCTACGGTGGCCAGGCGCTGAGCACACTGCGTGAGACCGAACACCTGATGCAGGCACTCTTGACGCTAGGGCGAGCCGAGGCCGAAACCCAGCCGCTGCGGCCGGAGCGCCTCGACCTTCGCAAGTCGCTCAGCACGTTGATGGCAGAGCGCGGTGATCTGCGGGTTGGGCTCGCCGTACCGACGCTCTTGTACTGCGATCGTGGACTGTTCGTTGCGCTGATCGAGCAACTGTTGATTCAAGCGGAGAGTGCGCAGCTCCGGCCGACTCTCGTCGTCGACGCCGAGCCGCGGCGCGGGGACATGGTGCTGCTGACGATTCAGTGCAGCGCTGGACACCACGATCGAGCCGAACTTGCGGAGGCGGTGCGAAGTGGAGATGCGATGCGCGCCGCCGCCGTGCTGCTGCGCGAATCGGGCGGTGAAGCCTCGCTGGCGTTACCGCTGGCGCTGCATGCCGCGGCTCGCTTGGGGGCCAAGTGCCTGTGGCAAGTCGATCCTTCGACATCAACGACGGTGCTGTCGCTTTCGATCTTGATGACCGTGGCCCCCGATCGGCGACTCTCCGAGCGCCCGATGGTGTTGGCCGACCTCGGGCTGAAACAGCACACCTCCGGCTGATGCCACGAGCGAGGCGGCCGCGTATCCTCCTCGCCCGTGAACTCGACCGCACCACCCGCCTCACTGCCGCAGCTCGGACGGATCGTCTTGATCGCGATCTTCCTGATCGCGCTGTTGGCTCGACTTGCCGTGGTTTGGCAAAGCAGCAGCCACGACTACCACCGCTACTTGGTCCTCGATGCCGCCACCTATCACCGCATCGCGATCGAGGGGGATCCCCGTGGTCCATTCTGGCAACCACCGCTCTATCCCTGGTTCCTGCGTGGGATCTACGCTCTCGCGGGTGAACCTGATCCGCGGGCCGCGCGGGTCGTGCAATCGCTGGGAGGGGCGCTCGTCGCGGTGTTGGTGGCGATCTGTGTCTCCCGCCTTGCGGCTCGACGCTGGGCGATCGGGGCCGGTCTCGGAACGGCGCTCTATGGCCCATTGATCGCCTACGATACCGAACTGTTGCCGGCCAGCCTGGCGGCGCTTCTTTCGACGCTGTTGCTGACGTTGCTGACGGCGCCGCCCACATCGTCGCCTCGCTGGATGCGCTGGCGGCTTCCGCTCACCGGGTTGCTGTTGGGTGCGATGGGACTGCTTCTTCCCGCATTCGCGTTCGCGGGGGCGTTGCTCTTGATTTGGTTGTGGCGTCTGGAAGGGTTTCGCCGGGCACTCCTGGTAGCGACTCTTGCTGTCGTCGTAATTGCGCCGGTGACGATTCGCAACTGGCAACGCGAACCGGATCTGGTCGCGATCTCGTACAACGGCGGTGTCAACCTGTGGATCGGCAACAATCCGGACTACCCCCGGACCGTGGCGATTCGACCAGGGATCGAATGGGGACATTTGGTCGAGCAACCACGCTGCGAGGGGGGAGCGCGCACGTCGGCGCAGGAGTCGGCTTGGTTTTCCAAGCAGGTTCGTCGCTTTGCACGAGAGCACCCTGTCGACTTCGTGACCCAACTCGCCCGCAAGCTAGCGGCCAGCGTTTCGATCTACGAGATCGGACGCAATCGCGATGACTACGACGCACGAGAGGAGTCGTTACTCATGCGATTGCTGCTGCAGCGCTGGGGCTGGCCCTTCTTGCTGTTGCTGCCACTGGCGGCCGCGGGAGTTTGTGCCTCGCTGCGTCACCGCGCGCTGTCGTGGCCGGCGTTCTATCTGACGTTGGGTGTCTTGCTCGCGGCGGTTCTGTTCTTTCCCTCGGCCCGATATCGGATTCCGGCCTTGCCCGCGATGATCATCCTGGCGGCAGCCGGCTTGCCACGGGTTTCGAAACGCGATTGGCTCGTGGCCGCCGGAGCCTTGGCCCTCGGTTTGATTCCGGCCGGGATCCCGCCGATTCCACCCGCTGAAACGCTCTACGCAATCGGTATCGATCGCGATCAAGCCGGTGATTCCCAGGCCGCCTCCAGCTTCTACGAGCGCGCGCTGACACTGGCTCCCGATAACGCGGACTTGCACCTCGCGCTCGGGTTGGCGCTGAGCAAACTCGGCCGCGAAGACGAGGGTCGCACGCACCTGGAGCGTGCGGTCGTGTTGCAGCCGAACGCCGATGTGGCCTGGCAAGGCTTGGGCTTGTATTGGATGCGGCACCGCGATTGGGATCGAGCGCGGGCCGCGTTCGAGCGCGGGGTCGCCGCCGACCGATGCAATCAACGATTGAGGGCATCGTTTGCGATGGCGCTGATCGATCAGGGTTATCTGAACGAAGCGCGGCGGCAGTTGGATGAAGCGCGTCGCCTCTACCCTAAGCCCGACGGGAGGGTGGCTGAAGCGGAGCGGCGTCTGGATGCGATCATGCCGCGGAAGTAGGCCCTCGTCTCACATCGTGCTGAGAGGATGCGATGGATCGTTCAGGTCAAGGCCTGTTTGGAGGATTTGCGGCGAAGATGTAGCGCCGGTCAGCACTTCGACGGTCAATAGCCATGTGTGGTTCGCCAGGGGGGCCGAGAAGGGAACGGTGAAATCCCGCGACCACGTGGTGCCTGGAGCGATCGTCACAGGTTGCTGCTGGTAGTAATCGAGCTCCCAAGACTCACTCCAGACGGTGGCATCACCATGCACGACCTGCGATGTGACGCTTTGGATCTGAAACCCGTAGGCCGAGCCGTTTTCGAGCGTGACATGGACTTGGCCGGTTTCTGCCGGTCCAGGTTCCCAAAGGGCGCGGATGTTGCCTACACCTGACGAGGCGACGTCCGCCATCTCCAAGGGCATCACGCCGTGCAATACCAGCGCCGCTACCGGGTAGAGCAGGAGCAGCGCGCCGAGAATGATCAGTCGAACGAGCGATCGTCGTGGGTTGGCCATTGATGTACGTCAGTCTAATCGTTCATGGAGGGGAGCGGCGAAACGTTCTCGACTCGCACTAAAATTACCGACATGGCAATCACAATTGGATTGATGGGCTTTGGTCGAATCGGACGCAACCTGTTTCGTATCCTCGAGCAGGACCGCCGATTCAAGGTTGGTGCGATTAGCGACATCGCCGATCCTGAGGCGCTGTTGTACCTGCTCCGATACGACACATTGCTGGGTCGATACCCCGCTCGTGCAACGTTGGAGTCGGGTCATCTGGTCACACCGAAAACTCGTATCCCGGTCCTCAACGGCCGCGACCCCGGCGATGTCGATTGGGCTGCTCACGGTGTCGACTATGTCGTCGAAGCGACCGGCAAGACCCGGAGTCGCGCCGAGATGGCACGTCACCTGGAGCGCGGCGCCTCGCGTGTGGTGATGTGTGCGCCACCCAAGGACCCGCCCGACCTTTCGGTCGTCTACGGAATCAACCATGCCGCCTTGCGGCCTGAGCATCGTGTGGTCAGCAATGCATCGTGCACAGCGCACGCGGCGGCTCCGGTACTCGCGGCGTTGGATTCGGCCTTCGGAATCGAGCGCGCCTATGTGTCCTCGGTCCACGCCTACACCAGCGTCGCCCGGCTGGCCGATGTCCCCGCAGGCGATCTGCGCATGTCACGCGCCGCCGCCGAGAACATCATCCCCTCGGAGACCAAGGTGGTTTCGTTGCTCGGAGAGGTGCTGCCTGGTCTGAAAGGGAAAGTCGACGCAGCCGCGATTCAGGTGCCAGTGCAAAACGGATCGCTGGTCGATATGACCCTGTGGTTGCAGCGCGGGGCTTCCAAGGACGAAATCAATGCCGCCGTGAAGCTGGCGGCGGAAACTCGCTTTGCCGGAATTCTGGAGTATCTGGAAGATCCGATCGTCTCCAGCGACGTGGCCCGCTCGCCATACTCATCGACCTTCGATGCGCTCGCCACGATGACCTTGGGTGAGCGGATGGTGAAGACGATGGCCTGGTTCGATAACAGTTGGGGCTACGCACATCGGGTGCTCGACTTGCTCGCCGCGCTGGCCCCGCTCGATGGAAAGGAGGCGGCGTGATGCGCGTCGCGATCAACGGGTTTGGGCGAATTGGCCGCGCAGTCTATCGCATCGTCAGCAAGCGCGACGACATCGAGGTCGTCGCGGTCAACGACCTGTTCGAACCGAAGATGCTGGCGTACCTCTTGAAGTACGACACGGTGATGGGGACGTTGCATCGGGAGATCTCGTACGAGCCGGGAGCGCTGCTCGTCGACAAACAGAAGGTCCGTCTCACGGCCGAAAAAGATCCCGCCAAGCTTCCATGGGGTGAGGTGGGGGTCGATGTGGTGGTCGAAGCCACGGGAGTGTTTCGCGATCGAGCCAAACTCGAACCGCATCTGAACGCTGGCGCGCGCCGTGTGATTCTGACGGTCCCACCCAAGGACGATATCGATGCGATCGTGGTGCTCGGCGTCAACGACGAGGTGATCACGCCCAGCGTGCGCATCGTCTCCAACGCGTCGTGCACGACCAATTGCTTGGCTCCCGTGGTGCATGTGCTCAACCGTGAGTTCGGTATCGAGCAGGGGTTCATGACCACGATCCACGCTTACACCAACGATCAACGCTTGGCCGACGTCGCTCACAAGGACTTCCGGCGCGCACGGGCGGCGGCTGAGAACCTGATCCCAACCACGACGGGTGCAGCGCGCGCGGTTGGGAAGGTGCTACCGGCGCTGAAGGGAAAACTCGATGGCACCGCAATTCGAGTTCCGGTACCCGACGGATCGGTCGTCGACCTCGTCGTCCGCTTACAGCGCGATACCACCGCGGCCGAAATCAACGCAGCGATGAAGCGCGCTGCCGCTGATGGCCCGCTTCGCCAAATCCTGCAGTACAGCGAGGAAGCGATCGTCAGCAGCGACATCATCGGCAACCCCCACAGTTCGATCTTCGACGCGCCCTCCACACGGCAACTCTCGCCGCGCGACTTCCGGCTGCTGTCTTGGTATGACAACGAATGGGGTTACTCGCAACGAGTTGTCGATCTGATCGCACGATTGGGGGCGCTGGCATGATCCTTCGCAAGGTTGGTGTTCTCACCGGGGGCGGCGACGTCCCCGGTTTGAATGTTGCGATCAAGACGCTCACCGATGTGTTGGCAGACCACGGCGTGCAGACGGTCGGTTTGCGACGTGGCTGGGCGTCCTTGCTCGCGCTCGCCGAAGGCTCGAGCGCCGTGCCGAGCGAGTGGGTCGTCCCCTTGGATCGTCTTAGGGTGCGAACCGTCGATCGTACCGGTGGCACCTTTCTGCACTCCTCCCGCACCAACCCGGCTGCGGTGAAATCAAAGGACGTGCCGGCGCACCTCGCAGCGATCGCGCCGCTCCCGAACGAGCAAGGCAAGGTCGATCTGACCAAGATCGCTGCGCGCACTATCGAGCGATTGGGCTTGGACGCGCTGGTTGCGATTGGTGGCGATGACACGCTCAGTTTCGCCAAGCGATTGCATCTGGAAGGGGTGCCGGTGATCGGCATACCCAAGACCATGGATAACGATGTACCGGGCACGACGCATTGCATCGGATTCTCGACCGCCGTCAGTCGCTCGGTGGAAATGATCACCGCGCTGCGAACGCCGGCCGGATCGCACGAGCGATTCTTGGTGGTGGAACTGTTCGGTCGCGATTCGGGGGAGACATCGCTGACGGTGGCATTGTTGTCTGGCGCCGAGCGTGCGGTCATCCCCGAGGTCCCGTTCGACATGGCACTTCTGTGCGAGAAACTGGTCGCCGATCGACGCGGCAACCCGTCGAGCTATGCCGTGGTCACCATCAGCGAGGGTGCCAAGCCGACGGACGGTGAGGTGATGCTGCGGGGCGAGGCCGACGCGTACGGTCATCGCAAACTCGGCGGCATCGGGCAAGTCGTGGCCGACTACCTTCAGCGCGAGACCGGCATCGGAACGGTGTCGCAACACCTGGGGTATCTGATGCGTTCCGGACCCGCCGATGTGCTCGATCGGATGGTCGCACTCAACTTCGCGCGCAACGCAGCCGCGCTGCTCTTGGCCGGCAAGGCGGGAACGCTGATGGCGATCGTCGACGGATGCTACGCCACGCAACCGCTGACGATCGTCGGGGGTGCGGCGCGGAAGGTCGACATCCAGCGCCACTACGATGCAAAGGAGTATCGACCGAAGCTCGACTCCACGTTGGGGCTGCCGATGTTCTTGGAATAGGTCCGTCGGTTCGGGTCCGGGTGTAAACGGTATCGTCGCTACCTGGGTGTCTCGCGCTAGACTCCGCTCGCGCTGACGCGTTGCGGCGCGGAGGAGGGGCAATGGATTTTGGAAAGACGATCAATCTCGCTTGGCGGATCGTGAAGCTCGAGAAGCCGGCATCGCGTGAGGCCGCGGATGATCCACAAGGACTGTTTCCGACACTGTTGGTAATCGCCATCGGTGGTGCGCTCTCCTCGGCCGGTGGCTCTATCTTCAATCCGGCCGTTGTGGCCGCCGGTTTGGTGCTCGGCCCAATCGCCACCGTGATCATGGTCGGCATCTATCACCTGATCGCACTCGCATTCGGCGGGAAAGCGACGTTCGGCCAATACCTGCAATCGGCGGGACTTGGTGCCGGTTTGGTTTCGTGGATCGGTGTCATCCCGTTCATCGGCGGTCTGATCCAGTTGTGGGCGATCCCAACCATGATCATTTCCACCGAGGAAGTGCACGTCCTGGATCGTACCAAGGCGGTGTTGACCATTCTGATTCCTGCGGTGTTGGCGCTCTTGTGCTGCTGCGCCGTCGTGATCTTCGCCTGGGGAGCAATAGTCTCCGCGATTCAGTCGAATCAGTTCTTCAACACCAACTGAGAGTCGCATCAAGCCCATTTTTCGCCCAATTCGCGGCGCGACGGTCGATCGTCGCGCCGCCTCGCGGTGACGGCTTTTGTCGGTTGCCCCCCTGCGCCTGGGAGCCAATCTTCCTGGCCAACGGGAGGGTAGGCAGGCATGCGTACAATCGCGTTCGGCTCGGGTTCGAGCGGAACGGGCAAAACCTTCATAGCGACCCACCTGGCAGCCTGTTTGGCGCGCCAAGGCGTACGAACCTGTGTCGTCGACCTGAACCTGGATGCCAGTGATCTGCATCTCGCCTTCGGCCTGCTCGACCCTAAGTTCAGGCTGCTCGATTTCTTCGATCACCGCTGTGAGTCACTCGAGTCGGCGATGATTCCAGTTCCCAATCGCCCAAGGCTCTGGCTGATTCCGGGCTCCGACGAAACAGTGCGGGCCAATGCATTGCGCAGCGAGGAGATCGAACGCTTGATGACGGCGCTGCGCGATCTGCCGGTGGACTTGGCGCTGCTCGATCTCGCGCCAGGGATCGGCCAGACGCTCCTGGATCTGTTTCTGGCTGCCGACCTACCCCTGGTGGTCTGCAACTCCGAGCAGGACTCTCTGAAGGACGCTGCGCGCTTTGTCCGGCTCGCCCGGCTCCGCAGCGGCGCGCATGGTCCAGCCGGGACTCGCGGCAAGCAGCGCTTGAAGGTCTACACCAACCTCGATGACCTGGTTCGAGACATGAACGCGATCCGCGAGGAGCAAAAGGGGGGCAGTGGGCGGTTCCGGCCGTCTTTGGTGCTCAATCGGGGCGCGGAACCCACCGACCAACAGCGCCGCCATTGGCGCCGAGAGTTGGATCTGGACATCCCGTTCCTCGCAGCCGTACCGAATGCCGCGACCCGCAACCCTGGGTCGGCTACCGATCAGCCTCCGATCGATCTCGATGCGAACGACCAAGCAGCCGAGGCACTCGAAGTTCTGGCCGCCACGCTTTGGGCCGAACTCGCGACCGCAGCGCAGGCCGGCGCCGAGGAAGAGGTCGCGCTTGCATCAGTCGAACCGTTGCTGCGCTGACGCGCCAGATCGCTCGGCGTCCCCTACAATCGGCCGCCCTGTGGAGGGGTGGCCGAGCGGTTGAAGGCAGCGGTCTTGAAAACCGCCGTGGCAGCAATGTCACCGTGGGTTCGAATCCCACCCCCTCCGCCAACCTTCGTCAGTCAAGCTCAGCCAGCCGTCGGTCGATAAGCCCGTTGGCTCGGTTGATGCGGCCTGCCGGAGGGTTATGACTTCCACAGTGGTCGAAGGGTACTTCACGATCCCGCTGAGCCATGTCGAAACATCGACCGTGGTTGCCTTCGACATCTACTTGCTGCGTCGCGATGGTGGACCGGTGTTGTATCGCGAACGCAACCTGATCTTCACCGAAGAATCCCGTCGCAAGCTGGAAGACAACGGTGTCGTCGACCTGCTCGTGCCCCAAGCGCAGTTCGGTGAGTACCGTAGCTACCGACAATCAGTCGCTCCACCCGATGCCGCCGGCGGGGCGGTGCCTGTGCCCGTCGCGCAGGAGGTTTCACGTGAGGAGCGTGCGCTTGGGGAGATGCTCCAGGATCGAACGATCCTGGTCGATTCCCGCGCGGCTTTTTTGCTTTCCGTGCAGCAGCAGCTCGTCGAGGTGGCGTTGTCGGATCTTGGTTCGCCGGGACTACCGCAGCGCGTGTTTCGTGTGGCCGAAAGCAGCGCGCGATTCCTGATGGAAGAACCTGCGGCATACACCCGTCTGGTGCTGATGCTGCAACCTGATTTCGAAGCGTACACGCACGCGATCAACAGCTCGCTCTACGCAACACAGCTCGCGATTGCCACGGGGATGGATGATCCTCACGACATCGGGTTGATCGGTCGAGCCGCACTGTTACATGACGTCGGTAAGGGCGATATCCCGGGCGATCTGTTGCATCGCAGCACTGGACTTTCCGATTTGGAGTGGGCCGAGGTGATGAGTCACGTCGACCGAGGCGTCGCGCGCCTGCGTGAGGCCGGCTGGGATGATCCCACCTGCTTGGATGTCGCCGCCAATCATCACGAGCGCGCGGACGGGTCGGGATACCCGCGCGGCCTGCAGTTGGCGCGCATTTCATTGGCTTCTCGGATCGTTGCAATCGTCGACACGTTCGATGCCCTGACCTCGAGCCTCCCGTCCAAGCCGCCGCTCAGCGGATTTCAAGCGCTTTGGACCATGAAGCGTGACATGCAGGGCCACTTCGACCCGGCGCTCCTCGATCAGTTCGTCGCGCTCATGGTCGAACGCAAAGAACACCGAATCTGACTTGCCGGCGAACGCGCGCCATGGCGAGTCGTCCGGCTACGGACAACTCGCCGCCGCGACGTGCGTGGTGATGCCGCAGAAACCGATCCCGTTGTTGGCGGTTGTAACCCCATTCGAGTCGACGCTGTGCGGTCCTTCGACTCCGCCCGTGGTTGCCCCGGCAATCAAGAAGAAGATCGATGTCTCGGCCGCGCCCGGCATGTCGATAACGCTCACCCCGCTGCGCGGTAGACCACACGTTGCACCGCTATAGGTGCCGCTGGCGACCTGACCCAGCTCGCCGAAGAACAGGTTGTACGTCTGTGCCGTGCATCGCGTGGTGTCCCATGCGAGCCACAATCGACCATCGGCCGTCCGTTGCGCTCGCATCATGTCGCCGGCGAACGTGCCACCGTCCGGAACGGCAACGGCTGTCGATGCGGAAGGTCGGAACCGATACATGCTGCGACCGTGAGTGCCGGCGATGATCGTCCCGTCGGCGGGGTGACGGAACATTTCGATCACGGCTGTTGCCGGCAGTCCGTCGCTAAAGCCAAACCAGTGCGCGCCACCATCATCACTGCGCAGTACACCCAGGTCGGTGGCGGCCAACAGCACGTTGCTATCGCCCGGATCGATCACAAGGTCGTTGACCGGCACATCGGGTAGATCGCCGGTTTTGTCGACGTAACTTCCACCAGCGTCGCTGGTGAACATCAGCTTTGGATTGCCGTAACCGCCCAGCACGATCCATGCGCTGTTCGGATCGGTAGGGTGCGGCTGTACGCGGCGGATGCCGCGGTTGGGCAGATCGCGCTTGACGTTTTGAAACGCGACTGTTCCGGTACTGGTGGCTTGTGAGGTGCGATACAAACCGCCGAAATCGAAACCGACCCACAGCACGTTTCGATCCGCGGGCGACACCGCCAGCGCGGTCACCTGACGGCTGAAGTAGACCGGGCCGAGAATCTGTTTCCAAGCGGTGTTTTTGAAATCGAGAGTTCTGTAGACCTTGTTGGTGCCGACATACAGCGTGTTGGCGTTGAGCGGGTCCTTTTCGATGATGCCGACCCACGAACGCGGATCGTGACTGTCGATACCGCCGTTGGCGTCCTGCCAAGACGACCCGCTGTCGAGTGAGCGCTGCAGGTTCGTGTTCTGGTACTCGCCGATTACCTTGTTGCCTCCCACAGCGCACATTCCGCCGTCGCCACCCAAGACCCACGCCCATCCATCACTGTCGCGACGACGATGCGAGCCGTTGTCTTGTGTGCCACCGAACAAATAACCTGCCTCGACATCGCTGCCGCACGACCCGTAGTACTGCGTGGTTGGCAGTCCGAGTCCAATGTTTTGGAATGTTTGGCCCCAATTGGTGCTGCGAAAGACTCCTCCATCGCTACCCATCACCACTTCACCGCCTGGGCCGACGAGCATCGTGTGATGATCGACGTGCACATAACTGCCCGCCGCTCCCACCGAGGTCCAACTCGAGCCTCCATTGCGTGACACGAAGGCGTCGACACCACCGATGTACACCGTGTTGCAGTCATCCGGTGCGACCTTCAACGACATGTCGTACCAACACTGGCCGCCGCATGGATCGAAACCGGATGTGAACAGCGTGGTCCACGTGGTGCCGCCGTCGATCGACTTCCACATGTCGCCCGCGCCGACCTCGCCGTAGACGTAGACGACGTTTGGATCTGCGGCGCAAATCGCAACCTCGGTACGCCCGGTCCCTTGCGGCAGGCCGTTCCCCATCGGAGTCCAGGTCGTGCCGCCGTCGCCACTCTTGTACAGGCCAGGCCCCCAGAACGAGGCCAAGATCTTGCTTGGGTCGGCGGGATGCACGATCACCGTCACGGCACCGTTCTCCGGCGTGCCGCCATTGACGCGCGCGAAGGTCGCGCCCGAGTCGTTGGAGCGAAACAGTCGATCGCCCGCAGCCCAGATTTCGGTTCGATCATGAGGGTTGACCGTAACGCCTCGGAACGAACCGGAGAACGCGCTGGAGCGCAGCCAAGTGCGGCCGCCATCGCTGGTTCGCAGCACGCCGATGCCGCCGTAGTTATCGATCGCGCCGTTTCCTTCGCCGGTTCCCCAATAGAACGTTTCGGAATCCTGCGTGTCCGCAGCGAGCGCACCGGACGCGAGCGTGGCCTCGCGATCACTCAATGGTTCCCATGTCTGTCCGTTGTCGCGCGAGCGCCAAACGCCTCCGTCGGCCATGCCTGCCAAGAGTTCGTTGGGTCGATTGGCAGGCCGTGCCAGCCCGGTGACGCGGCCTGGAATAGTCGTTGGGCCTACGTTGATCCATCGGCCGATCGAACTGATCGTCGCGGCGTCGTTGCTGCGCGTCGCGGGTGCCGGTGAACGGCTCACGCGATCCCATGCAGGTTCGCGCCACTCGAACGGAATCGTCGACGTGAATGGGATCAGACGCTGTCGGGCCCAGTAGTACTGGCGCATCACACGCTTGTCGGCGATGCCTTGGTCGATTCGGCTGAGCAACCAACGGAAATGCGCATCAGGAACATGCCATTCGGCTGGATCGATCGGCGTCAGCCGTTTGAACTCGAGCCCCTGAGGGGTCGGCTTGGGAAACTGACCGTCGGCCTGCTGAACGTCCTGGTCCGAGGTTGCGGGATTCGATGTCGTTTGCGACCACGACGGCCGTGCACCAACGCCCAGGCACACCGCGACCAGAGCGAGCGAGGTTCGACAAAAACCGGACATACACGATCCTCCCGTCCTCACACCGAGTACGTTGTACTTGTACCGAGGATACGATGCCGCGACAACGGCTCGGACGTACAATTCCCGTCCGAGTCGAGCGGGCCCCCCAGGGTCAGGAGCCGGAATGAACCGTTTTCTGCTTTGTACTGGACTGGCAATCACGGGGCTCGCCCCGCAGTTGGGGAACGCTCAGGAAGTGGCGCCTGCGCCTTCCGCGCCGGCCAGGCCTGCGCTGGTGAACGACCAAGGAATGCTCGACCTCGGAACGCTGCTCGAGGGCAAAGAGGCGGTCGCGCAGTTCAGCCTCAAGAACACGTCCAGTACCGAGATCAAGATCTTACGAGCGGCCCCCAGCTGAGGCTGCACCGTCGCCGAGTTCGACGCGGCTATCCCTCCCGGCGGGACGGGAAAAGTGGTTGGCAAAGTACACACCGAAGGTCGATTGGGCGAGAACGTGAAGTCGATCACGTTGGAGACCAGCGATCCGGTGGCACCGCAGATGGTGTTGCAATTCAAGTTTACGGTGACGGCGCCGATTTCGATCTGGCCGGCAATGCAGATCAATCTGCAGGGTGTGCAAGGCGACTCCGTGATGCAGGAGTTCATTTTCAAGCGCCCCGACGGCAAGCCGCTCGAGCTGTCCAATGCGCAGGTTGGAAATGCGAAGGGGGTTTCGGTCGAGTTGGAGAAGGTAACCGACAAGACCACCGATCCCGTCGACAATCCTAGCGGTGCACACAATGGCGACTGGCGTGTTCGGGTGATGCTCGATGATGCCTCGCAACCGCGCCGCGAGGCAGGTGCGTTGACGCTCGTCACCAATCACCCCGACAGGCCGAGCGTCACGATGCCGCTGCAGATTCAGATCCAGCCGGTGTTGCAGATCACGCCACCGCGCGTCGATCTACAGGTTGGGCCGCAGACGCCCCTCGCGACGATTACCATCGACATGCGCAACAACGGATATCGAGTGTTTTTGGTCACCGCACTCACGGTCGAAGGCGATCTCAACGGCGTCGACGCGCAACTCGTCACCGATCAAAAGATGATGGTTCAGCGGGTGCGACTCACCGTGCCCGAAACCGCGCAGCTAAAACCGGGTGTGCACCAAGGGAAGCTCGTTGCCAAGACCGACCTGAAGATCGCGCCGACGGTCGAGATCCCGGTGACGATCACCGTGACGCCGCCCGCCCCTGCAACCCACTGAGATCGCCCTGAGTTGGCGCCGGAGATTCCAGCTCCGGCGCGACTCGTCCCGCCGCAGCAAACAGAAGACCACGCCCAGGGGGGTATGTAGCCGCCCGCTCCACGAGCCGGCGGGTTTCGTGCCGGAACGTAACAACGGGCCTGGCTCAGGCTCGGAACCTACAATCCACCTCACCCGAGAGGCCCCGCGACCGCCGCGGTAGAGGACACGCCGTATGACCCGTTCATTGCTCGTCACAGGTGGCGCTGCCGCCTTTGTCCTGGCTTCTGCGCTGGCTCTGGCCGCCACTGGCTCGCTGCCGAACGATCCGCGCCAGGTCGAACGAGGCCGACAGTTGACTCTGACGAAGTCCAAGGCCGATGTTGACGGGGACCGTCGTCCCGAAACGCTGGTCCTGGTCAACGCCATGACAGGTGAGAGCGACCCGGCCCGCGCCACCGAGGTGATCCTCGGTATCGCGGCGCCCGACCAAGGGAAAGCGTCGGGACCGCTGTTGTGGGCGCGTCATGTGGCGCGCGACACCGCCGCCCCGGCACACGACGGCGAGGTCGAGGCGGTCGATCTGGATGGCGATGGTGCTTCGGAAGTCGTGCTGAGTTGGGATCGCGCACTCAGCGATAAAGGGGTCGACCGATGGTGCGAGATTTATTCGGTGAAGGACCCGATCGCTCCTCGAAAAGTTTGGGAAGGATCGATCGAACGCGACGCGCGACGCGATCCAAAAGCCAAACCCGAGGACAGACTCTGGATGCGTCGAGAGTTCGACTACTCGGCGACCCGCAAGGAAGCGGGGAAGGCGATTGTGTTTTCGACGCGACGCACGTGGGCCGATGCCAAGCCGGGGACGCCGCCCGCCGTCGAGCAGGAACGCTTCGAGGTATCGCTACGCTCCTACTGAGCCTTGCGACGTTGATTGGTACGGCGCTGGCCGGTGACCCGCAGCGTTATGCGCTCGAGGCGGGCGATGGTGTTCCCGGCGCCTTCCGAGTGTTGATTATTCCGGGCAGCACAGGTACGTGGGCGTGTGAGGCGACATGGACCGGCCGTGCGTTGGCCGGTCTGTGGGTAGAGGACGGTAACGGCAAGACGGTCCGCCGACTGGTGGGGTCATCTCCGCTCTTGTTGGAACTGCCGGTTGACGGCCAAACGTTGCCGATCGATCAGAAGTTGATCGTGCGATTCGCGCCCTTCACGGCGCGCGGACCAATGACCGGTTGGCTGACGGTAACGGCCCCTGCGCAAGAATCGGAGGCCAACATCCAGACTCCTCCAGCGCCAGTCTCGTTGATCGAGCCCCCCGTCCGTGGATGGGGCGCCTGTTTGGTCCCTGCTTTTGGTGACGATACGGCGGGTCGGTCCCTGCGTGCGCTGGCGGAGGCACTCGAACCACCAACGCCGAAGCTCAAGGCATGGATGTCCCGCTGGGCAGGAAGAATCGCTGCCTCTGTGCACGAAGAAGACGATGGGCGTGTTTCACGCCGAGGCTTCGACCTGCTGTGGGAGGATCTGGCAGCAGACCCGCCGGTCGACGACGCTTCCGGCCGCGCGTTTCGTGGCGTGCTGGCGGCGATCGAAGATCTGGTGCGCCGCGAGGAGCGTCCCCGCGAGCGCAAGTCGGCCGCAGAGCGACGAGTCCAGATCGTCGAGGCTCTCGGTTGCTTGAAGTAGTTTTACAGCCGGGACCTTAGACTATGCGCGGAGACTCATTCATGTCCGCGCTTGCCGATCAGTTGTCCGCTCTCGCCTCAGGCTTGTCTGCAACCATGGTGGCGCATCGTCGCGCACTGCACGAAATTCCGGAGCTCAGTTTCGAAGAACGAGAGACGGCTCAATACCTCGTGCAGGCGTTGCGTGGCCTAGGGCTCGAACCACGCACCGGCATCGGTGGAACCCACGGGCTGTTGGTTGAGCTTCCCGGCTCCGGCCCAGGTCCGACGATCATGATCCGCGCCGACATGGATGCATTGCCGATCGAAGAGAATCGGGAGCATGCGACTCGCTCACGTTACGCCGGGCGGATGCATGCCTGTGGACATGATGGCCACATGGCCGTCGCGCTGGGCGTGGCCGAAGCGGTGACGGCGCTGGGCCGCAGTTCGGTGTTGCCGGGTCGACTGGTGGTTGTCTTTCAACCGGCAGAAGAATCGGGCGGCGGAGCCGCTCAGATGGTGCAGGCCGGCGTGTTGGATGAGCTTCGCATCGACTACATCTTGGGGCTTCATCTGTGGAGCTATCTGCCGCGCGGACAGGCGATCATCCCCGACGGCACGGTGATGGCATCGGCCGACGAGTTTCATATCACGCTGCGCGGCAAGGGCGGGCACGGGGCGCTGCCGCATCTGGCTCAGGATGTGGTCGTCGGTTTGGCGCAAACAATCTCGGCACTGCAAACCGTCGTTTCGCGCAATGTCGATCCGCTCAAGCCAGCGGTGCTGACGATTGGACACGTGGCCGCTGGAACTGCTCCCAACGTCCTACCCGAGAGCGCGGTGTTGCACGGGACGTTCCGTGCTCCGGACATCGAGACTCGCGACGCGATGCTCGCCCGCGTGAAGGCAATTGCCGACGGTGTCGCACGCAGTTTGGATCTGACGTTATCAATCGATGTCGATGGCGCGTATCCGGCGACCGTCAATCACGCTCCGGTGGCGCGCACGATGAGGGAGGCCGCACGCATCGTGCTTGGTGCTGACGGTGTGTTGGAAGGTCCTCCGACGATGGCCGCGGAGGATTTCTCTGTCTACCTGCAGCACCGCCCCGGAGCCTTCATGCTGCTTGGCATGCGCGATGAGGCGCAGGGTGTGATTCACCCGCACCATTCGCCGCAGTTTCTGGTGCTCGAGGAGACGCTCGCCTCGGGTGCCGAGATCTTGTTGCGCACCGCGGTGCGGCTGATGCAGGACCCTCCTAGGAACTGAGTGACTAGGGGAAGACGATGTCTCGTACCGCCGACTTGGCGACGAACAGTCGGTCGTTGTTGTCCTCAGGATCCGATGGGTAAAGCGTGAAACCGACCGGGCTGGCCTCGTAGTCGGGGGTCGTGCCGAAGATCGCCTCGCCATCGAAGAACGTGACCACGCAGCGCGGTCCGCGTCCTGCGCCGCTACCGAAACTGCGCGGTGCTCGGTACTCGCGGTTGCCGAAATAGTCTTTGACATAAAACAGTGCCTTCAGGTCGGAAACCTGCAGCCGTATCGGTATGCCGCCCCCCTCGGCGGGCAGAACATGAAACGTTTCCTGCTGGGGATCGAAGTCGTGAGTCATCCCTTTGATCACGCGCCCGTCGCGCGTGTGCGCCACGATCTTGTTTTCCACGATGAGGCCCTCGCTGTGACGCCGGCATTATGGCCCTTCTCACCCGCGAAAGGGCGGTTGCTTCGGTCGCTCGAGCTGCGGCCGTCCACCTACCCGCTGGCTGGATACTTGGCGCGGGAGTCAACAATGACAAAACGACAGTTGATCGAAGCCTTGGTAGCGCACGCAGCATTGGATCCAGTTCAGGCCCGACGTGCGGTCGAGACGTTGTTCGGCGGTGCCGCAGGAGAAGGGGTGCTCGCTGCCGCTTTGGTGCGCGGTGAACGAATCAGCCTGGCCGGCTTTGGAGTGTTCTTGGTACGAGAGCGAGGGCCAAGGCAGATCATCGATCCGCGTACTCATTCTCGACGCGAGCTCTCCGCAACGCGCGTCGCCTCATTCCGTCCGGCGCTGGCCCTCAAGGACCTGGTGCGGCGATGACGCGACGGTCGTTCCGCTAGCGGCGTCTCTCTGCGTCGGCGATCGCTTGTTGAAGTGCAGGGCTATCGGCGCCCAGCTTCTGTGCCTGACGCCAGGCAGCCACCGCGCCTCGCGAGTCGGAAGCTTGCGCTCGCAAGCTTCCGAGGTTCAGCCACACCGCCGCGAGTTCGGTCCCCTCGCGCGCGAGGGCTTCGAGTGCTGAACGGGCATAGTCCAAGCGGCCGGCTCGTACAGCGACCTGCGCTTCGGTCAATCGCAGCGAGTGATCGCGAGGCTCGAGTTCGACCGCTTCATGAAGCGCACGCAGCGCGCCTGGCAGATCGTTATTCTCCAGCATCAGGAGTCCGAGCATCTTCCAGTACTGCTCGATCCGTGGATCGTCATGGAGCCCCTGTTGCAGAAACGGCAGCAGTGACGCGCGCTCCGCAGGAGTGCGTGCGATCTCGCCGAAGCGCTCGGCCGCGCGCACCTCACGGGCGTTTCTCTTAAGCGCTGCGATGTAGTGCTGGCGTGCTCCATCGAGATCGCCCTTGGCATGCGCGATCAATCCGTCGGCGAGTTCCAGCGTAGACGGTGAGCCTGCGGCGACGCTTCGGTAAGCGGCCAACGACTTGATCGCAGCATCGGTGTCTTGTCGCTTCAGGTGCAGCTCGATCAACCAGACCAGGTTCGATGCCGACATTCGATCCGGCATCACCGAAAAACCGTCATCCAAGGCTTTGATCGCACCAGGGAGGTCACCGCGCGCCGCGCGCGCTTCGGACAGCAGCCAGTAGTTTTTCGGAAGTTGCTCGGTCGCGTTGGCCTTGAGCAGAGTTTCCTCGGCCTCTTCGAAGCGGTTTTCGTTCATGAACCAGGTCGAGAGATTGCGCCAAAAGCCTATGCCCGGCATCAGCTCTTGCGAGTCGCCGCTCAGAGCGGCAGACGCCGATTGCCTCGGTTTCGACGGGGCATCGTCCACATACCCCAGTCCGCGCAGCGTTTCGAGCAACTGCTCTTGTGCTTCCTCGGAGTCATCTCCACCGCTTCCAAACCGACGCGGCGGAACCAGCACATCCCAACTCGGAATGCGCTGCGACGGAAGTTGCGCCGCTACGTCGGGTTCGAACAGATCGGCACGTACCGAGCCTTCCATCGCATCGGACGCAGGCATACCGCGCAACGCCAAGAGTGTGGGTGCAATGTCGTAGAGACTCACAGGGCTGACGGCCTGCCCACGACGCACACCTGGACCCCAGGCGAGAAACATACCGGTGTGACGATGCCATTCCACCGGCTGTCCTTCGGTGAACGGGAGGATCTGCTTGGGCCGTCGCTCGCCCCAGGCGAATCCATGATCGGAATGAACGATCACGACGGTGTCTGCAACTGCGGCTGTCAGCAACCGACCGAGCACTTGATCTTGGAGGCGATAGACAGCTTCGATGGTGCCGCTGTAGAGCTCACGTTCTTCAGGCGGCGCCAGCGGGTACGCAGGTGGTGCGAGGTGCTGATAGTAGTGGCCCGCCAAGTCGATCGCTTCGAAATACGCGCCGACGATCGTCAACTCACGACGCGCCAGAAGCGAGGTCGTGATGGTTTCGAGGTTGTGCATCTCGGCCGCGAGCCGCAGCAAGAACGCGTCCGGCGGGCGCCGCCGGCCTTTCTTGTTGGCCTCTTTCCATGTCTTCTGTGCCGACTTGTCGAGCCAAAACAGCCGCGCTGCTTCCCACTGCGCGCTCGAGATCTTCGGTGCGAGTGGCGCCACGATCGAGTTCGAAATTGTGGAAGTGCTTTGCAGTGAAGTCCAGATTGAATCGAGCGCATCCGCCGGCCACAGACTTCCGCTGGCGAGTGGACGTTTGGGCGCCGCACCTTCGGCGAGCTGCGAGCCGACAATGTCGGAAAGCAGCACGCCGGGGACTTCCTCGGCGGGGTGCGTGGCCCAAAAACCGGAAAAGGCACTCGCTTGATTCTGCGTCGCCAGGATCTCCCAGAGTGCAGGAACCTTGCGGAACTGTGTGGTGATCGGGAGATGCTCGCCGTCCGGTTTCACTACCGTGAAGTCGCAAATGCCATGAGCGTCGGGGCCGCGCCCCGTCAGCGCCGTCGTCCACAACAGCGGCGAGATCATCGGCTCGTATGAGGTCAACTCGGCTCGCACGCCTTCGCGCAGCAATCGCGCAAAGGCAGGCAACTCCCCTCGACTGACCATGGGAAGAATGACTTCCCAGTCGGCGCCATCGAGGCCAAGGTAGAGCACGCGGGCCACAGGCTTGCGGAGTTGTCCCGCCAGAGCGCTTTGAGCGAGCGATCGGGCCTGCTCGGGTGTGGCCACGAGCGACGCCTTCAGTCCCACGAGTTCGAGCCCGCGCGGGAGCCGTTCGCGCAGCGGTCCGCGCAATAGGTTCGTCAACGTTGCCGGGCGCGCGAGCACTTCACGAATACTCAGACTCGTACGCGTCGACTCGAGGGTCGAATCGACCTGCAGCTTGAGTGCGGCCGCGGCGTCCCCCAACAGCCAGCCGCGCGCATCATCCGAGACGGTTGATGGATCGATGCTGACGAGTGCCTCGACCTCGACGGGCCAGTCGCTTCCTTCTCCGAGCTTCAGTGCCGTGCGCGCTCTGATCGGCGAATGTCGAGGAACGATGCGATGTGGCGCCCACGGCGGTGACAGCAGACGGATTGGGCCGGCGATCACGCGATCCGAAAGGACCAAGACCTCTCCCGGGCCTGCCGAGCGAACACTGGCCCAGATACCGGCTGCGATAGAGAGGGCGAAGGCGAGGATCAGGCCGCGTAGGAGCCAAGGTCGTCGTGAATTGGGTGCCGGCATGCGCGCGATTCTGGCATGGCACAGAAAAAAGCGCGGCCCCTTTCGGAGCCGCGCGATCGTGCTAGGTGCGTTGTGCGAACGGGCTAGAAATCCCAGATCGCTCCGAAGCGAATAGATCTGGGAAGCTGATATCCGATGATCTTGCCGAACGTCGGGTCGGGAGATCCGGCCGTGAGTTCCACGTTGTCGTTGAAAGCCCCCGCTTCTTGGGAGTTGAACAGATTCGAGACGTCGAGCGTCAGCTTGAGGCGCGTGTCCTTGATCGCCCGGACATACCCGACATGGAGGTCGAGCGTCGCGAAATCAGGTGTGCGGCCCAGACTGCCGCGCGCCGAATCGGAGTAGTCGCCGAGAAAGAAATTCCCAGGAGCACCGCGATCACCCAACACCCAGGAGTCGGCGATGCCGTCACCGTCGGTGTCGCCGGGTGCGAGATAGAGCGGGTCCGAACCCGGAATTTCCCCAGCGTTCTGGTAGTTCGGATGCGCGAGATACGCGGTGCGAGGGACACCGGACGCCCAGTTGAAGATGCCGCCGAGTTCGAGCCCATTGTCGAACGAATAGGTGCCGAGCAGGTGCATCACGTGCGGGCGATCGGTGTTGAGCGGACCGTTCTGGAACTGCCCACGCATCGTACCGCTGAGTTTTCCGTCTTCACTGAACAACGGAAAGTCGAACAGGGACGAGATGTTCGGATCGGACTGCGCGTTGTCGTTTCGGAACAACCCCTCGTAGTTCCCGCGCAGGCGGCTGTAGCGGTAGTTGGCGCTGAACGACCAGCGATCGGTGAAGTTCTTCGTCATGACAACTTCCATCGCTTTGTAGGTGCGTTCCGGTGAGCCGAATACGTTTGGTGTGTTCTCACCTGGATTCGCCAGGACGTAGGCGCCGAATGGCTTCGCGCCGAAGCTCGGGAATGGAATCTCGTTAGTTGTGGTCGATCCGTCGCCGTTGAGATCGGCGGTGTAGTAAAGGTTCTGGATCTCCTCGTTGGTAGCAAACTGCACATCCTCGAGGACACGACCCTGATCGCGGTAGATCCCACGTACCTCAACCGACAAGTCGGGGCGTACCAGTTGTTGCCAGCCGACGACGATCTCGTCCACGTAGGGCAGGCGCGAGTCACCCGTGCAGAGTGGCTCGCCCGTCGCAGGATTGACGGCTGCTCGCTGGCCACAGACCACGCCCGGCTGGGCGCCCTGAAGGTTGGGTTGGACGCCGATGTTCGGGAAGGTGAGTTCGGGGTCGCGGAACCGGCCGGTTGTCGTTCCGACCTGATTGGCGAACTGACGCACCGCGAGATCGGCAGGTACACGCTCGAAATAACGCGCGTAGTTGGCGTAGAGCTTGGTCTTGCCGTTGGCCTTGGGATCGAAACTCACGCCCAGTCGCGGAGACCATTCGGTCTTGAAGCTATAGCTATTTGGTGCGTAGACCGTGTCCTCGTTGGTGATCGCGCCGGTGACTGGATCCGAACGCAGAGGAAGCACGAAGGAATCCGATCCGCCATCGAGTTTTTGCTGGCTGGAGCGAACACCGAACTTCACGACCCACTTGTCGTTGATGCTCCAGGTGTCTTGCAGGAACAGCGAGGTTTCTTTCCCTTCAACGGGAGCGTTGATCGGGTTGAACGCGGTGCGCGTCGTGCGATATTGCGGGTTGCCCGTCGAGAAGTTGCAGATCGAGCAGTCCGGGATGCCGTTGCGGACTTGAACGAGCGCACCGGTCGTGGTCGGGACTGCAAACAAGTTGCCGGAGTTTGCGTCGGTGAAGTACACATCAAAGGTAGGGCCCGACCAAGTGTTGGGCTGCGAGTACTCCAGGTCGAAGTACTGCATTCCGGCCTTCAACTCGTGTCCGCCGAACGATTTGCTCAGCTTGACGGAGTAGTCCCAAGTGTTATCGGCCTGGTTCGACAAGGTACCCGCGCCGCCGGCGGTGGGGAAGACAGCGCTACTGAGTGTCTGAGGTCGCGAGAACTGCAACTCACGAAGGATCCGGTTGTCGGTGAATTGATAGTCGTCGAGTACCGAGCTTTCGTCGAGAGAGTTCTTTCGATGGTTGACCTGCGACTCCAAGAACCACTCGCCAGCGAACAAGCCGTTGTAACGAAGCGATTGTTGATCGGCTCCGAACGTGAGGTTCGAGCGTCGCGCGTCACCGGAGAAGGGGGCCGTTCGACTGTATCGCGCGTCCCCTGAGTCCACGGCGAAGTTGCCGTTGGAATCGCGAATCCCGGCCATCACGAACTGACCGGCATTGGCACCAGATCGCCCGTCCCCATCGCCCGGATCTCCGAATGCAGTGAGTTCGAGCCGGTGATTCGGCGTCAGCGCCCAGTTGAGCTTGGCAGCGTAGTTGTCACGCGAGCGCTTGACCTCTTTGCCTTTGCCGGCTGACGCAAACACGTTCTGGCTGGGGTATGTTCCCGACGCACCCGGATCGACCGCGAGCAGCGGATTGTCGAGTGATTGAGCAAATGTGTCGGCCGAGGTTTGTGTCGGGTTGAAGCCTGCGAACCAGAACAGCTTGTCCTTCAGAATCGGGCCGCCCACGCTTACGCCGAAATCCTGTTCTGCGCGCTCATGAATGTTGGGAACGGCACCCGTTGACAGGACGACGTCCTTGCCCTGCGCTTCCCACGACGCTGGGCTGACGTACGCCGAGAGACTTCCGCCGAAGTCATTGGTTCCGGAGCGCAACGTGCCCGCCACGATTCCGCCGAGCGCTTGGCCGTACTCCGCTTCGAATCCACCCGACTTGACCTGCACTTCCTCCAGGAACTGGCTTGTGATCCCTGTCCCCAGCGAGCCATAGACGATGCTGTAGCTTCCCACTCCGCCATATCCCGAGTCGGTGATATTGACGCCGTCGATGATGTAGGAGTTCTCCAAACCGGAAGATCCGCCGATCGAATAGTTGCCGTCGCCCGTCGCACCGCCGTCGACGACACCCGGAGCGTAGTTGACCACATCGGTGAAGTTACGACCTACCGGCAGGGTTTCTACTGACTCCTTCGCCGAGTAGTTGCTCACGACCTCGGTTCGTTTCGAGTCCAGCAGTGGTTGAGCCGTGACATTGACTTCCTCTTCCTGCGTGGCAAGCAGGGTAATAGGAAGGCGAGTCGACTGGCCGGCGTTGATCGATACGTTGGGAATCTCGATCGTTGCAAAGCCCGGCATTTCGACCTTGATCCGGTAGGTTCCGGTGGGAAGGAACCGGATTTCGAAGTTACCGGTTTCATCGGTTTGCACTCCGCGCTCGCCGAGTGGACCAGTGATCACCACGGTGGCGCCGGGAAGTGCCTTTCCGTCTCTGTCTCCGACGACGCCCTTGAGTGCGCCCGTCGTTGGCTGCTGAGCCAATGCAGCCAGGGGGATCGCAAGCGCGATCACACAGGCGATGAGCCACGAGTGTTTCCTCATACCGAAGCCTCCTCCCCGCCGCCACCGCGGTGACGACGAGCGAAACGGGTCGCGGTGCCGGTGGCAACGGCTCCTCAACCTGCCAACGCACGCGAGCCGAGAACTCGCGCTTCTCACGAGCGATCGGACTCAGTCGGATCGCGTTGGCGAGGCTCAATGCAAGCAAGAGGCCATGCTGTGCACGACGCTCTGGGCAAAGGAGGCGCGTTTGCGAGTTGCTTACGTGCTAGGGACTCGACTCCACGCACACGTCTGCTGTCGATCGGGTGTCGCGGGGAACCACCCTTGGCGGGGATACGACGTAAATGATTTACAACAGGCCGCGACTGTTGGCCCCCGCGAGCAGGCGACTCGATCGGTTCCGATGTATCAGAGCCGTAAACAAAAAAGGGCCCCCGATCTCCGGGGGCCCTTGCCGATCAAGACCTGAAACCTAGATCGATCAGAAGTCCCAAATCACGCCGAATCGAATGGCGCGAGGCAGTTGGTAACCAATGATCTTGTTGAAGTTCGGATCCAATACTCCAGCGGTCAACTCGACATTGTCGTTGAGCGCCTGTGCTTCTTGGTTGTTGAACAAGTTGTTGACGTCGAGGGTCACCTTCAATGAGGTGTCCTTGATCGCGCGCTTGTAGCCCAAGTGCAGATCCAAGGTTACGAAGTCCGGATTGCGCCCCAGACTGCCACGGGGTGCGTCCGTGTAATCGTACAAATAGGCTTCTGCCGCCTGAGGCGTACTGCTGACGATCCAAGAAGTCTCACCGGCAGAGACGTAAACCGGGTCCTGCCCCGGAATCTCGCCGGCGTTCTGGTATTGCGGATGCGCCAACAGCGCAGTGCGGGGTGTACCCGACTGCCACTGCAGAATGCTGCCGATCTCCAACCCGTTGTCGAAGAAGTAGGTTCCCAACAGGTTGAGTACGTGAGGACGATCCGTGTTGAGTGGTCCCGGTTCGAACTGCCCGCGCATCACGCGGCTGACCACTCCATCAGTGCCGACGGCCGGGAAGTCGAACAACGAGGTGATGTTGGGATCTGACTGGCCGTTGTCGTTGCGGAACAATCCTTCGTAGTTACCGCGCAGGCGGCTGTATTTGTAGTTGGCTTGGAAGGCCCACTTGTCGGCCAGTTGCTTGTTGAGTGTGAACTCAACAGCCTTGTACTCACGTTTCGGAGAACCGAAGACGTTCCCGGTGTTCTCGCCCGGGTTGGCCAGAACGTAAGCGCCGAAGGGAGCAGCACCGAAACCAGGATACGGCGTGTCGGCGTTGCTGTTACCAACGGTGCCGTCACCGTCGTAGTCCTTGGAATAGTAGTAGTTCTGTACTTCTTCCACGCTTGCGAACTGCGTGTCTTCCAGGATGCGGCCCTGATCGCGATAGAACCCACGCACTTCCATCGACAGGTCCGGGCGGAGCTGCTGCTGCCAACCAATGACGATCTCGTCCTGATAGGGAAGGCGCGACTTGCCAGTGCAGAGTCTCTCCGTACCAGGCTGACCGCAGACGACACCTTCGGAGGCGCCCTGGATCGTCACGCCGCCGGTCTGACGTGTCAGGTCCGGGTCGGTGAAGCTGGCGCGACTCACGCCGACTTCGTTAGAGAACTGACGAACCGCGAGATCGGCCGGGACGCGCTCGAAGTACCGTGCGTAGTTGAGGTAGATCTTGGTCTTTCCATTCGCGCTCGGGTCGAAACTGACGCCCACGCGCGGGGAAAACTCGGTCTTGAACTTGAAGGTATTCGGATCGAATTGCTTGGCACCAATGGTGAAGCTTCCGGATCCCTTCAGTTCCTGACTCGTGGTGCGAACGCCGAGCTTGACGACCCACTTGTCGTTGATCGACCAGGTGTCCTGCAAGAAGATCGCTTGCTCAGTACCCTTTACTGGTGTGTCGGATTGTGTGAAGCGAGCACGCGTGACTCTGTAGAGCGGGCTACCAACGGAGAACGTACAGATCGTGCAGCCAGGAATACCGCCGCGGACCTGGACCAATCCACCACTGGTGGTCGGCAAGGAAAGCGTCCCGGTTGTGTCGAATGCGCTGCCTGGGACATTTATTGTGAACGTGGGGCCGGAGTAGATGCTCGGCTGCAGGTACTCCAGGTCGTAGTACTGGAGGCCAGCCTTGAGTTCATGCCCGCCGAAAGTCTTGCTTAGCTTGGCGGAATAGTCCCAAGTCTCGTCCGAAGTGGACCCGATGAAGCCGGCGCCGCCGGCAGTCGGGAACACAGAATTCGTGAGTGTCTGCGGGAACGAGAAGAACTGCTCGCGGACGATCCGGTTGTCGGTGTATGCATAGTCGTCGACGATCGAGTCTTCTGTGAACTCGTTCTTGCGGTGATTAACCTGACCTTCCAAGAACCACTCACCGCCGAACAGCCCGTTGTACTTGATCGACTGCTGATCCGCGCCGAAATTCAGGTTCGAACGGCGAGCATCACCCGAGAACGCCGCGACTTTGGATACTGGTCCACCTGTATTTGTGCCGTTCATGATGAACCGGCCGGCTGTCGCACCGGAGCGACCATCGCCGTCGCTCGGATCGCCAAAGGCGGTGAAGTCGACACGATGGTTCGGCGAGATTACCCAGTTGAGTTTTCCGAAGTAGTTGTCTCGGGAGCGCTTGATTTCTTTGCCTCGACCTGCAGAGGGGTAGACCTGGCTATCGGGGTAGGTTGCCGATGCACTCGGGTCGCTGTCCGTAAGCGGGTTCGAGACAAAGGGTGCGAAGGTTTCAAACTGTGTCTCGGTTGGATTGTAGCCCGCGAACCAAAACAGCCGATCCTTGACGATCGGGCCGCCTAGACTCACGCCGAGATCGGTTTCCTGTCGCTCATGGATATTGAACGCACCCGAAGGCAATTCGACATCCTTGCCATTTGCCTCCCACGAAGACGGAGCAACGTAGACGGAAGCCGAACCTCCGAAGTCATTGGTTCCTGATTTGAGGGTTCCGGCGACGATGCCGCCCAGGGCTTGGCCGTATTCGGCCTCGAACCCGCCCGTCTTGATCTGTACTTCCTCGAGGAACTGGCTGGTGATTCCGGTGCCGAGCGAGCCGTAGACGATGCTGTAGCTCCCGACACCGCCGTAGCCCGAATCGGTGATGTTGACGCCATCGATGATGTACGAATTCTCCAGGCCCGACGCTCCACCGATGGAGTAGTTGCCGTCCCCAGTGAGGCCGCCGTCGACAACACCCGGAGCGAAACCGACGACGTCAGTGAAGTTGCGGCCAACCGGGAGCGTCTCGACGGTCTCTTTCGCGGAGAACGTCGTAGCGACCTCTGTCCGTTTGGCATCGATGACTGGTTGTGCCGTGACGTTGACTTCTTCTTCCTGGCCGGCAAGCAACGTGATCGGCAGACGCGTGGTCTGACCGGCGTTGATCTCGACTCCCGGGATTTCGATCGTGGCGAAGCCTGCCAATTCGACCTTCACCCGGTACTTTCCCGTTGACAGGAAGGGCAACTCGAAGTTGCCGTTTTCGTCCGTCTGGATTCCACGTTCACCATTCGGACCCGTGACAATGACCGTCGCCCCCGGTAGCGCTTTCCCATCGCGATCACCGACAACACCGCGCAACTTACCGGTGGTCGGCTGCTGAGCTAGCGCCACAAACGAGAAGGCGAGGGTTGCGATCACGGCGATGAGCCACATCGCTTTTCTCATACCTGACCCTCCTCTCCATTGATCGGCTGAACCGACCAGGGTGAGATAAATTTCCCGGACCGTCCGTGGCGGGAGCGCTCCAGGTCCTGCGCAAGAACTCTCACTGCAAAAGCAGCACAACAAACGAATCGCGGCGAACCCTCATTTCTTAGTCTTCACCGCGTTGATGACCTGCTTGATAGTCGAGGCATCGTCGGCATTCGGTGCGCCAGCGAGGTAGGCCTCGAACGACTTGATTGCGTCTGCGTTTTTCCCTAGTGCGAGGTAGCACTGTCCAAGCAATTTGTAGGCGTCGGCCATCCCTGGATTCAGTTCGAGCGATTTGTTGAGGTGGTTGACTGCCGAATCGAAATTCGAGGAGTCCATCAGGGCGACAGCGAGGTTGTAATGCAACGCGGCCCCCTCGCGCGGCGGAAGATTGGCATCTGCCATCACCTGATCAGCGTCGGCGCTGCGATTCGCAACCGTGAGCGCATTCACATACTGAATCAAGACGTCCTGATCACCCGGAAGCAGACTGTGTGCTTCCTCTAGAGCAGCAACGGACGCCGAACCGTTCTTCAACTCAATTAGTGCCTGACCTTTCAAGTACAAAAGCCGCCCTCGTTGATCCGCCGCATCTCCGGCAGACGCCAAGGCTAGATCCAGCGCGTCGACCGCCTCTGTCCATTTGCCTTGCGCAAGAAGCGTTCGCGCCAAGAGTCGGTTCCCGCCCGGGAGGTCGGGGCTGAGGCGCACGGCCTCTCGGATGAAAGGTTCCGCCTCCTTCGGGCGTTCCAGATTCGCCAATCCGTATCCCTTGAGGTAGTTCACGGCGATTGCTGCCGACGTCTCCTCAATCAGCCCCGGGTTTTCGGCGAGCGCCTTGTCGACCGCTGCGATCCCGTCTTCGAACCGGCCTGCAGTCATGTGCGCGCTCGCGAGCCGCAACGCTTCTTGCTCTGGTGCAACCGAAGCGGGCGCTTCAACCCTAGGGGTTGAGGCAACCGGTTGTCCCATGGTTGCGACGATCTCCACGCTGAACACCTTGGAAGGGAAGGAGACCTGAATCTCTTGCTTCTCGAAAGGGACGGAGCCCCCAGAGTCCTCAATGCGGGTTCCGTCCGGCAACAGCGGAACCTTGTTGTTCTGATCGCGCATCTTCATCGAGACAGCGACAAAAGCCATCCCTTCCGATGCGGTCGTCATGACATAGCGGCCTGGCCTGACGAACCCGAATGTCGCTTTCCCCTTCTTGTCCGACTTGAGGCTGACCGGCGTGAGGGCGGTGTTCGGACTTCCATCGTCTTTAGCGGGGATCAGTCGTACCTCAGCTCCAGGCACCGGCTTTCCAGCAGCATCCTGGACAAGGACCTTGATCACTGCCTCAGCGAATGCGGGACCACCGACGAGCGTCGCGAGTGCGAGTCCGAGCGCGAGCCTAGCGCCGAAACCGCGATGAGAAGTCGATTTGTGATTCCTCACAACCAATCCCCTTTGTGCGGCCGCACCCATCGAGGAGTGCGGGGGAAATAGGCTCGAAACAGCGACTCTGTAACGGAACTGTTAGCAAGTTTCGAGCCGCAAACAGAGTAAACAGTAAGTCGCTATTTTTCAGTAGTTTGACAACCGAACTCAGTGCCCGGGTGACACGGGGGCGACGGATTCCCGTCCGCCTTCTTGGTTCGGTCCAAGTTTTTGGATGCCCGGGACGACCGAGCCATCGGCGAGGAGGGTGATGTCGATCGCCCTCTCGGCAGAAACCTTGGAGTTCGAGTCGGAGATCCGCACTCGAAGCCGATAAGGGCCCGGCACGACTTTGATCTCGAGGGTGTGCGTGAAGAACTTGCCCACGCGCTCATCGAATTGGCGATCATCGAGCGCCGCATTGACTAGTTCGTAGGAAGCACCGCCACGTCGCCCCTCGGGTGCGTCGGCCTCGCCGTAGATCCCGAGCTGTAACTGATGTTGCTTGGTGTCGGAATCGCGATTGAAGGGCAACGGCGCGAGCGGCAGTTGAATGAGCACCGGCATTAGCCAGCGATCTTCATAGGGGCGCGTCTTCCCGACAGCGAGCTCGAGCGGCAATGTCAACGGTTTGTGGCGACGAGGGTCGAACTTGTCGGGAAAAGAAACGAGGGTGTTTCTGCGGCTCACCTTGATCTTGAGTTTCGGATCGCTACCAACCGATGGGTCTCGATAAAAAGTAAGTGTGTAGAGCCCTTCGATGGCGGATGCCGCTTGCGGTAGGCTCTTGAGTATCTGTGGACCGTGATAGGAACGACCGCCGGTCCCAATCGCGACGGAATCAAGCATGCCGCGCGTCCCGGTGAACATCGCTTGGAATGGATCGGCCACCATTCGTTCGCTCAGGTACTCGCGTTGTTCGGCGGAGCCCGCCACCTCCGCCCGACTCGAAGGCCTGGTATCGAATGTGAAGAAGGTGACATCTGAACCGCTCGAAATACGATTCAGCGCTTGGATCTCTTGATAGACATTGCGCTGCAATGTGCTGCGCAATCGCGAAACATCGATCCTGTCGGTTCCGTACTTTCCGAGTACCGCCATCAACGCCATCTCACCGGCGTCCTGAACCACACCGTCGCTCATGTACAGCACAGCCTTGCGGCCCGGAATCGCCAGCATTGAGCCCGCGAAGCGTTTGAGCGCGGCGATCGTGGTTTCGGCTCGCGTACGCCATTCGAAGATGTACGGTTGCGCAGCGTTTCTCGCGCAGTTCGCCTGATCGTATGAGTTATCGCAAGTCTCCAGATCACTCATCAGCAACTTCATCTCGCCGACCGAGTCGTAGTAGTCGATCGAGTCGAGAAACGAACTGTTGGAGAGCGTGGTTTCGATCAAGATGCGTTCAGAGGTCCATGGAAGCACGATCCGCACTTCACCGCGTGACACATACGCGACGGACAGCACGTCGTCCGCGCGCATCTCGGACTTGACCCATTGACGAGCGGCTTCGACCCATTTGGCGCGATCGGGTGTGCGGCTGTTGAAGGCATCGAACAAAAAGACGATCCGACGAATTGGAGGCGGTGGCAGTACGACGACCGGGTCTGAGGACGGCGCGGTTTCCTGACCGACCAAGGGTGTGGGTTGAGGGAGGACCTGAGATGAGATGTCGCGCGTCGCGAACGGTTCGAGTGACTGGATGCGGCGTTTTTCGCCGGCTTCTCTGACCTCGATCTCATCGACCTTCAGGTCGCGGATCGCTTTGCCGTCTTTGTCCGTGACCAGAATCTGTACCTCGCCGAGGCGGACGGTGACCTCCTCCGCCTCCCCGGTCGGGACGACACCGGTCTCGGGTGCGGGTGATTGGGACTGTGCGCTAACGCCGACATGGAGTAGCGCGACCACGAGCCAGGGCAATCGATGGGATCTCATGACGCGGGAGTCTAGACCCGAGCAAGAGACGGTGCGATCAGCCCCAGAAATCAGCAGGGCGACAGTCTCACTCGGCCGCGATCGCTCGCATCGTGGTGAGGTCGGCGAGCTCACGAACCACGTGCCCAAGATCCGGTGCGGCTTCAACAGATCTCTCGATCAACGCGATCTCGGTCGGACATTCCGTCGACCGGTCCTCAGACAGATCCGGGTCGTCGCTTGATCGCTCGCGTTGGAGGCGCGTCGAACAGCCGGCCCTGTTGAGCATGGCGCGACGCATGGCGGGCGACCGGCAACGTGGGCGGTCGCTCCTCTATGCCAAGCCGGCGACGATGCAACTCGAACAGGCGTGCGACAACATCCCAACGCGGGCCGACGCCCTTCATTCGCGCACCGAATTCGGACTCGTTGAGGCGGCCGCCTCTTAGCTGACGAATTGCCGAGAGAACCTTGGCAGCGCGCTCCGGGAATGCCTCAGCGAGGCGATCTGAAAACACGGAAGCGACTTCTCCGGACAGGCGGACCAAGGTCAGGAAGGCCCACCGCGCTCCGGCGTCTTTGGCACGCTGCAGCACCTGTGGGATTTCACTTTCATTCAGCCCGGGAATGCATGGAGCAAGCGAAACACCGCACGGCACACCCGCATCACTAAGCCGGCGCAGCGTTTCGAAGCGGAGGGTTGGCGACGGCGCGAAAGGCTCGACAGCGCGAGCCATCGCATCGCTCGCAAACGCCACACTCATGAAGACCTGCACTCGGTCACGGCGAGCGAGCCGGATGAGAACATCGAGATCGCGCCTGATCAACGCGCCCTTGGTGATGATCACTACCGGGTTGTCGAACTCGTCAAACACACAAAGGCATGCGCGGGTCAATCCGTACACCGCTTCCAACGGCTGATAGCAATCGGTATTTCCGGAGACCAGCACTGGGCTCCCGTCCCAACGTGTGCTGCGAAGTTGCTGACGCAGCCGATCGGCAGCGTTGATCTTGACCACGATCTTTCGTTCGAAATCGGTGCCGGCTCCAAAGCCTAGATACTGGTGGGAGCGGCGAGCGTAGCAATAGGCGCAGGCATGAAAGCAACCGCGGTACGGATTGATGCTCCAACGCATCGGAAGGTCGGGACTGTCGTTGGCCGTCAAGATCGATCGGGCCTGTTCTTCGAAAACCTCAAGCCGTGCTGGCGGAGGTTCGCCGAGCCACTCGACATGAGTCGTGTCCCAGGGGCTCTTCGGGTTCGAGACTGGTCTATGCATCTTGAAATCGCGAAGCAAGAGTGATGGCGTGTCCCCAACAGCCAGCGGAGAATCCCGGGTCCATCACCAGCGGAGGATTGGCGTGCGCCAGTGGATGAAGGGGCGTGAAGCCTGGATCGTTCCGGCCCTCGTGGCGGCGGCGATCCGGCTGGTTCACCTTGCGTTCCTGGCGATCAACGACCCGCTCTTCACCAAGCCAGTTGTCGATGCTTGGTTTCATTGGGATGAAGCGCGCCGCATCTTGCAGGACGGTTGGCTCCTGAGCGGAGAGGGTGCCTTCTACAAAGGGCCGTTCTACTCCTACGTCCTTGCCGTGGTTCGTGCGGTGTTTGGCGATCCGGGCGGAGTTGTCGCAGGGCGTGTCTTGAATGTCGTGATGGGATCTGCGGCGGTCGCCCTGCTCGCGCGGCTGGCGGGGAAGTGGGCTGGTCCTCGAGCCTCTTGGTTGGCAGGCATTGTCGCCGCGGTCTATGGCACCTCGATCTACTACGACACCACCCTCTTGCAGCCAGCGATCACAGCGCTGTTGATGTTGGGAACCGCCTCCGTTCTTGACGAGGCGGCGCGCAGCGTAGCACCGGATCGGTGGTTGGCTGCTGCGGGAGTACTGCTCGGGCTGCTCACCATCACACGCGGTGAAGGATTGGTCGCTCTCCTTATGGTGACAGCGTGGGCGGCGGGGAAGACATTTCATGCGGACTGGCAGCAACTTAGCCGGCTCCGTGCCATGGCGCTGGTGTTGGTGCCAGGCGTGTTGACGATCGCACCGGTGACCACTCGCAATGCAATCCTCGAACACGATCCTGTGCTGATCTCGTGGAACGGCGGCATCAACCTGTTCATGGGTAACGATGCCGGGTTCGACCAGACGTCGGGACAATGGCATCCGGACCTGGCGTGGATGAGGCTCTACTACGCCCCGCCCCTGATGGGTGGAACCGTACGCGCCGATCATCAACGGTTCTTCCTTCATCAGACACGACTGATGTTTCAAGCGGAGCCCGGCGCGTGATACAGCGGATGTGCCGGAAGGCGCGCTGCTGCTGACCGACTATGAGATTCCCAACAACCAACGCATCGACGAGGCGCGCACCTACTCGCCCGTGCTGGCGCTGCTGGTGTGGCAAGGGCGATGGTGGGGTGCACCCTTCGGATGGGCCGCTCCATTGATTGCCGTCGGATTGGTATTCGCATGGAGGCGTGTTCCCCGGCGGTCCGTTGGCTTGCTGTTTGCTGGCGCTGAGTTGGGCGATTGTGCCCGTACTGTTTTTCAATACGGCTCGATATCGGTTGCCGATCGTTTTGCTGCTGTTGCCTGTTGCGGCTGCCGGTTGGGTCCAGTGGCGACGATCCCGCGGACTCGCTGCGGTGGTCACCGGAACGATCGTGGTTCTTGTTGGCAGCGTGACGATCCCGGTCGACCCGCGGTTGCCACCCTCGGACGCACTGAACCTTGCGGATGTCGCGGAGCGCGAGGCCAAATCGAAGCGAAGGCTCTGAAATGGCGCGAAAAAAGCGGTGTCGGACGAGCCTCACGACCCGTTCGCCCAGATCCGTCTCCGGAGATTCCCTGCGCTTGTCCAATCGATGCGACGAAGCGATGGCGCACTACGAGGTGGTCTACGAAGACCGCCGACTCGCCGCAGACTGGCGCAACGCAGCCACGCGATCGATCGCGCGGTGCTTGGCTCTTACCGGACGATTCGCAGATGCAGAGATCTTGGTTTCGTCGCTTCATCGACGCAAACCCCGATGTCCCGATCACCGATGGACGCGCAGATTTTCACCTGCGCGGTGTGCCGCCGTTGACTGCGTGCGATGGGCGCTTGGACTTGGGCACGGTCCTGCAAGCTCGAGGCAAGACGAATGAAGCGATCGCAGAGTGGGTCAAGATTACGACCGACTGCGCAGAAAGCGATGCGCTCGTGCATCGCGCTCAAGAGCGCCTGCAGAAGGTCAGCGGCGCCGCTGCTCTGACCGGGAACGAGCGTTCCAACAGGCGGACGACACGATTGGTCACCAAAGTTGGAGGCGCAGAGTCTGTAGATCACGCAACACCGCTTCTCGCGGCGATCCTTGCTCGAAGCGCTGCGACACGAGCCAGCAGCGCTTTCGTTTGAAGCGCCTGACAGTAACGCTCGTCGCGACCCTGCGGAATCGAACAGTGGGAGGATCGGGGACGCTGCGGTCAGCCGATCGAGGATGATCGTGAGACTCTCGACCTCCGCGGCTGAGCCAGTCGCGCGAGAAGTCCGCGGCCCGTTCGATACAACTGCGGTTCCTCCGCGCCGTTGGTCAGTCGAACGCACAACTGATCGCTGGCAACGACGCGAGCGTCTGCGAAGACCACGAGCAGGCGAATTCGAAGAGCCGCCCTTTGCTCGTGTCGGAGCCGTGCGGCAAGACGTTCGGCCGCCTCACCAACCCCGGCTGTGAGGATTCGGGCGTCGGACGTTGCGTGCCTGAACCTGGGAGAATAGCGAAGATGCGTCGAACCCTTGGCTTTGCTCATATTCGTCTCGTTTTCGTATGACGAACATTATGCGAAAATTTCAGACACGTCAACCTACGGGCCTCTTGAAGAGGTCGGGCCGATACTTCGCACCGATGAGTCGCTGGGTTGCCGTAACGCTTGCTGTCGCGAGCATGCTGCCGCTGGGATTGGCGTCCGAGGGCGGAGACTGGATTTCCCGCCTCCGGCACGCTCAAACCGCCTATCTATCGCTCGCTGTATCTGAAGACAGGGTTGCGATTGGCGGACCAGGCGGCATCGTCCTCCTCGAAACCGCGACGGGAAGGGTAGGAATGCGCTGGCCCGAGGCTGTCGACCGGGTCTGGATCGATGAAGCTGGAGCGTTGTGGGCCCTGCCCTCGGAAACAGAGGGCCAGGCGTTGTTCCTACTGAAGTGGAATCGGGATGCGACCGCACCCGAGGACTTTCCGATCGATGACGCGCGAGGGGCCGGCGTCACGCGGTGGCACTCTGAACTGCCGATCCCCAAAACTACCGGCGAACCTGCCGAACTGCTCGACTCGTTGGGGCCAGCTCGGGATGCGCAGGGCGGTTTGTGGCGCGTGACGGCCGAGGCCGGTTCGATCTGGAAGTCGGGGCCCGGGGCGTGGCGAAAGATCGGCAGCGTACCGTCGCGCATCGGCTCGCCTCTCGAATTGCAAGGCGACCCGCACGACGACTCGCTCTGGCTGTTGGGGACGACGGGTGTCGCGAGAGTGGCCGGCGACGGAAGCACGCGCGTGCTTTTCAGTGAGACCGTGCGCGACCTGTTGCCCACCTGGCTACTTGCGATCCTGGCCGTGGCCCCCGCGATTGCCATCGCAGTGCCGATCGGTGGCGCGCTTGCGTTCGGATCGTGGTGGCGCGGCGTGCGCGCCTGGTCACTGCTCGACGGAGCACTCGCGCTGGGGCTGTTTCTCGGCGGACAGCTTTGTGTCGCCGCCGCACTATGGGCCTTCGGTCTCGAGATGTTCGGTACCGGCATGATCGTCGGTAGTTTCAGCGGCGGGTCCGTCGCGTCACTCCTGTTCTTAGCCTGGCGGCTGCGCGTCCAAGGACTGAGTTGGTCCCAACTCGGCCTGACGCGAACCCCCTGGATGAATGAGTTGTTGTGGGGATTGGGCACAGCGGGCGCTGCCTGGGTTGTGTTGCCGTTGCTTGACTGGATTTGCCGCAGCCTTTCGGTTCCCACGTTCTTGTATGAGCAGAGCCTCGGGCAATCGCTCGATCCTCACGGAGCCTTGGAAACCATCGCGCTGACGATAGCGATTGCGGTGATGGCGCCGTTGACGGAGGAAATCCTGTTTCGCGGCTATGCGCTGCGAGCGCTGTCTCTCCGGTGTGGACGATGGCCGGCGCTCCTGATCACGACAGTTCTGTTCGGTGCAGCGCACGGCGAAGGTGCGCTCATGACAGGTACGTTGGGTTTGATCTTCGCTTGGGTTGCAATACGTCGCGAGTCCATTTGGCCGACGATCGTGGCGCACGCGCTGATCAACGGTGTTTCGCTGACTCTCGTGCTCTCGGGCCTCGCGAAATAGAGGGGCCATCCACCCGCGATCGGGTCCGGGCGGTTAACGCTTGAGCTTCGCGGGATCGAGTTCTTCCGCGATTGCAGCATCGACCACAAGGACGGTCTTACGGCCCGGTACACCGGCAAATACTTCGTTCGACCCGACCGCCTTTCCAATCCACAGTTCCGAATCGGGAAAACGAGCCCGATCCTCATGCCGAAGTGTCACCGTCGCTCGCGGCGTATCGAGACCTGCTGCGCTCCAGGTTGTTTCATCGGCCAATCGTCTGCAGTCGACGCGCGCCAGCTTGGAACTCAACTCGACGATCTTGCCCTCGTCGATTGCCATGTCTGGCGGGTCGCCAGCAACCCAGCTCTTCTTTCCATCATCGGACTGGGCACGACGAACGAGGAGGCGCTGATCGCCCCGGCGGATTTCGAGCTCAGCCAGATCCCACACCGATGTGTCGATCGCCAGCATCGAGCGCCACGCGCTGCTCGGCTTCTTCAACTCGACCGCAATCTCTGAGGTGCGAATGTGAAACGGTTCCGATCGTCGATCGGTGGTGGCGAACCGAAGTTCATTTCCAGCGGCCACATCGCCCACCGTCAGCGAGCCCAGCAAACGGCCTGTCGAATCGAACAACTTCAGGCCAAGCCATGGAGCACTTGAACCTGGCAACATGGTCGGAGCGGAATCCAGGAACGACTCGGCACGCAACGAGAGGAGTTTGGAGATCAGTGCACCGACACCACTGTTGTCAGCGGCATCCTCGATAGGGGCCGTAATCCACCACGCTTCACCACCTCGTCGCTCGAACGTAAGTGTCGGTTCACCGGCACGCTCGAGACTGAAGCGATGGATGTCGATGCTGGCGGCCTGAAACAGAGTGTGGTCGCGGAGCTTCTCCAAGGGCCTCTCGATTGCGCGCGCGATGGTGTCGTCGACCAATACCAACTCGGGTGCTGTGCCGACCTGCGCATAGCGACGACCGGCTCCGATATCGCGAGAACCGACCCTCACCACTATTTCACGCCCCGCCGCGACCAGCGTGGCGACACATCGATCGTCTCCCAGACCGGTGGCGTTGTCTCCGCCAGTCACCTCGGACGGCGCGAACCGGCCCAGTACGGGAGCCTCTCCCAAATCACGAACGATTCCTTGCAGCACGAGATCGTCGGCAGGTTCAGCCAACGGCTGCTCCAACGTCCAACGCCCCTTCTGACGCGTCGCGACAACCGTGCCGTCGTGCCGTTTCAGCGTCAGCTTCTCGACCTTCTCCGGATCGAGGTTTGGCAACAATTTGCCCGCCATGGCGAGCCGTTCCGTGGTGCCTGGTTGGTACTTTTCCCAGAGCAAGACGAAAGCCAATGACGCCGACGCGAGCCCCAGCAGCACGAGTGAGGTTCGACCCTTCATCGCGTGGCGCCCCGCCGGCGAGTCCACCAAACCAACAAGCCGGTTGCGATCGTGAATGCGGGCAGCCCCAACACCAACACAAAGAACAGGCGAGTCTTGTCGTCTTCTGTAATGAACAAGCGTGTCAGCGCGCGATCCTTCGGTGCAATCCCCAGGGTCTGTTGCTCGTCCAAGAGCCACGCCACCGAGTTGAGCCAGAAATCGCGATTGCTCGCCGAGCCCATGAACATGTTGCTGGCAACGTCGGCATCTCCGCTGACGATCATCCGAGCGGGTCGCTGATTCTTCGCGCCGGGTTTCTGTTCCGCCGCGAGCAACAGCGCCATGGGCGCACGCGTATCCGCCGGATCTTTCTCGACAGCCGAGAGTCGATCGACCGCTGTTTCGCCCCACGCTGCGCTCGACGTCTCGGCCAAGGTGTTCACCACAACGTCGGGGGGCGGGGCGTCGACCGATAGCGAGCGGGCGAGCGTGAACAGCACGCGTCCCTTGTCGAGTGTGCGGGTGACAGGATGCAAGCCGAGGAGCGCGGCTGAAAAAGTCTCTGGCCCAAGAAATGGGACGCCATTGTCGCGGTCGATCACGATGTCGGAGTGCACGCCGATACCCCATCGATTGAGTAATGACTCGAAGCCGGACGGAGGCATCGAACTCGCGCCGCGCGGCAGCGATGGTTCCAGTAGCAGAATCACACGCCCGCCCTGACGAAGAAAGTTGTCGACAGCGGCAACCTCGCCGGCCAGCCACAGAGATTGCGGTCCGGCGATGACCAGCACGTCGGTGTCGTTGGGGACAGCCGTCGATCCAAACGCGTTCCAAGTTCCAATTTCCACGTCGCCATGCTCGAGTTCGGCTGTCAACTGTCCTTGGCCATCCTCACGGGTTTCCCTTGGATCGCGTTCGCCGTGGCCGGACGCAAATACCAGCTTGGGGCGCTTCTGGCGCGTCACCGACAAGATCGCACCTGTCAGCGCTTCTTCCGCGCGTATCGCCCGCACCATCGGCGGACCTTGTTGTGCTGATTCCTGATCGAACTCCACCAAGTCGTCGAGACGCAACAGCTTGGTCCGGTCGGCGTGAGAGACGACGACGACGTCGAGCGAGTCACGCCAGGGATCGATCTTGAATTGCTTGAGAAGTTCCTGAGCTCGAAGTGGATCGCGATTGTAGTCAACCAACTCTGCCGTCACATACTGCGGGGCGCGAGAATGGTAGCCATCGATCAGCGTTCGTATCTCGCGCAGAATTGCGTCGACTTCTGGCTGCTGCCGATCCGACAGGAAGCTGATGATTCGCACCGGCGCCTGCAGCGCGTCGAGGGTTCCTTGCGTCTTCTCCGACAGGCTGTGGATGCGACTTGTGGTCCAATCCCATTGGACCCAGTACTTGGATCCCAAGTAGTTGGCGATACCCAGCAGCAACAGAGCCGATAGCATCGCGACCGCGATATTGCCGCGTCGCGTCCACCGCGCTGCCGACATTAGGATGCCTCCTTGGAAGCTTCGACCAGGCGAGCCGTGGCAAACACGCAAAACACGATGCCCGACAACGGGTAGATCAACCGCGCGCTGCTGACGACTCCGCGGCTGAAATCCTGCATCGCCGCCATCAGATCGAGTTGGCTTCCGAACCGCTGCCAGAACTCACCGGTTGGAAGCTGGTTTTGCAGCAGCGCAGGCGCGATGTACAGCAGCAACACGACGATAAAACCCGTGATCGCGGCCACGATCTGATTGCGGGTGAGCGCCGACGCAGTCATCGCGGCTGCCAACAAGAAGGCACCGATGAGCACGAGGCCCAAGAACCCGGAGGCCGCCGCCTTCCAGTCGACCGCACCATAGCGAGCGAGCAGCGACAGAAACAACAGGAATGGTGCGATCAAAACCACGTAGAAGCCGAGCGCCGCAGAGTACTTGCCAATCACCATCTGCGCCTCGGTGACAGGTGCTGTCAGCAACGTCTCGATGGTGCCGGTCTGTCGTTCCTCGGCGATCAGCCGCATCGCGATCAGCGGCAAGAACACCAACAGCGGTAGCCAGAACAAGAGTCCGGTGAACATGAACGACTGAACCTCGATCGCCGGGAGGGCGTTGGCGCTGGGATAGCCAATCACCCACCAAAAACTCATCGACGAAAACCCGAGCAACACGGTGAGAACAACCCATGCCAGTGGTTGCAGGAACAGTGAGCGCAACTCACGAGCGGCGATCCAGAGCGCGACGCGCATGGTAATCAAGCCTCCGTGGTCGAGGTGTCGGCGCGAGCCGCGGTCAACTGGTGAAACACCTCCTCGAGCGAGTGTGAACGGCGTGTGAGCTCGCGCAATACGATCCCGTTCGCGCTCGCGCGCTCGAACAACGCCTCGCGAGGGTCGTTGTCGGCTTGCAGCGTCAGGCTCAACCAGCCGTCATCGAGCGCGGTCGTGTCGACCAGCGACGCGAGTCCATCGATCAACGCGGCAACCTGGTTGCCCGCTGTCGCTGGGACCTCGATCGTGACCGTGGGGGAGAGCTGCGCGCGGGACTGCAACCCCGCCGGCGTATCCTCGGCGATCACGTGCCCTTGACGGAAGATCACGACTCGGTCACAGACCTGCTCGACCTCACTGAGGATGTGTGAGGACAACAATATGGTGTGTTCCCCGCGCAGTTGTTGAATCAGCGACCGTGTCTGGATCACCTGATTGGGGTCGAGGCCGACCGTCGGCTCGTCGAGCACGAGCAGTGGCGGCGCGCCGAGTAGCGCATCTGCGAGTCCAACGCGCTGCCGGAATCCCTTCGAGAGTGTGCCCACTGTCTGATCCATGCGGTCAGCGAGGGTGCACAACTCGACGGCGCGCGCGATGGTTCCGGCGCGATGCTTGCGCGATACCCCTTTGATGGCGCTACGAAACTCGAGGTACTCGCGGACGCGCATCTCCGGGTAGAGCGGGACACTCTCTGGAAGATATCCAAGCCGGCGTCGTGCAGCGAGCGAATCGCGCCAGACATCGATCCCGTCGATCAGCGCGGTCCCCGCCGTCGGGGGCAAGTATCCACAAAGCATACGCAGCGTCGTCGTCTTGCCTGCTCCGTTGGGTCCCAAAACTCCGAGCACTTCGCCGCGCCGGGCACTGAAACTGACGCCAGCAACCGCAGTCTTGTCACCGAATCTCTTCACCAAACCGGCAACTTCGATCATCTTTCTCGCGTTTCTCCAGCCGCGCCCGGATCGGGCGGGGAGTAGGTGAGTGGTGGCACCTCGTATGTCGTTTCGGTAGTGAAGAACTTGTAGTCGCTGTACTCCACAACCTGTCTGCTTACGACCGCGCGCGTCTCACGTCCCGTCTGTTGGAATGTCGCCAGCTCGACGCGTTGAGGATACGAGAATCCGTCACGGTCATAACCAAAACTGACCGTGAGCTCCTGCCCCAGCGGAGGTGGTGCCGTCGACATTCCCAGAAACCGAAAAGCGGTGAGGTAGCGTTGCATCTGCGCGATCAGTCGCTCGTCTTGCAGGCTGGGGCGAGCCACGATGCGAACCAGGTTTCCGGTGCGCCACTCCACTTCGGCCAAGCCGGACCACTCGGTCACCTTGCGACCGTCGAGAACCGGCGCGCTGCTGAGCCACGTGATCGGAATCGCCAGCTTGTAGGGTGTTGTGTGCCATTCTCCAACTTGGAAGCGAAAGGTCGATCTGGCCGCCGGCTCGAATACCTGAAACCACAGATACGGCTCGGGAAACGGCAGCTTGGCATCGACCTCTTTCGCGTCGGGACCCGCGCCGGGTTTGACCCTCACCGCGCGCACTCCCTCCGGCACGGATGGATCCTTGGTCAGCGAGTAGTCGTACTCCCGCACCTTCTCGTTTGACGCCTCTCTTCCCTCGTACTCGGCGTCGCGAATCTTTTCGGTGCACACAAACCCGGTTGCGCGTTGTCGGTACGCGGTCGCTTTGGACTCGAGTACACCAAGCAACTCCTCGGGGAGTCGCCCCCACTCGGAGCTGCTGGGGACGCTCGCGTCTTGCGCCAACACCGAGGCGGCGCCGAGCACCAAGACCGCAACGGGGACCCGACACCAGCGATTCAAGTGCGGACCTCGCGTCGTCGCCGGCCGATGAAACTGTGGCCAGCGGCCGCCGCATGAATAGCACGAACCGTCTGAAGATCGTCGGTCTGCAGCTGGCCCAGTACGTGGGCTGCCTCACGGCTGTGATCGGTTCGCGAAACGGTGGTGTTGTCGGTGCAGATCGCAACCGGGACGCCTGCCTCGAGAAATCTCACGATCGGATGCGGCATCCCTGGTTTGACCGCTCCTGTCTGGAAATTGCTGCTCAGGCAGCATTCGACCAAGATCTGATCGCGGGCCATTCGTTTGAGTAGCGCCTTATCGGATACCGCCGAGCAACCATGTCCGATCCGCTGCGCACCTAACACGTCGATCGCTTCCCAGACATAGTCGGGACCTGCATCTTCGCCCGCGTGCGCGGTTACACCCAAGCCGCCTGCGCGCGCGATCTCGAAGGCATCGCGGAACAGACGTGGCGGGTTTCCACGCTCGGGGCCGGCGATATCAAAGCCGACCACGCCGGTTCTTTCGTGCAGATGCTCCGCTTCTCCAATGGCTTGTCGCGCCAGCAATTTGGCAATGTGTGGGCCGTGTTGTCGCATCGCAATCACGATCAGGCCACAGCGAAGTTTGGGATGATCCGAGATCACGCGATTGAAACCGGTCAACACCGCGCGTATGGCTTGCCGCACCGTGAGCCCGGCGTAGGTGTGAATCACCGGCGAATAGCGCAGCTCCAACGTGTGCACTCCATGAGCCAGCGCCTGGCGCGTGATCGCTTCGGCGACGTCATGAATATTCTCGTAGAACTGAGTGATCCACATCGGGTAGTGAAACTTGTCCAGATAGGCCAAAAGCGAGCCCTGTTCATCGTCTTGCAACTCAACGCGCCGGCGCATTTCGCGCAACGTATCGACCGGATGTAGGCCGTGATGCTTGAGCAAACGCCACAGCAACGAAGTCGGAATCGAGCCGTCGACATGCTGATGCAGCTCGACCTTCGGTAGCTGCTGAAGACTCCGCAGCAGCGGGTTACGGATACGCGTTGCACCTGCGGTCACTCGTCGTCCCCCTCGTCGCCAGCAATGAACAACCGGGGAATTTCCATCCACCGCGGCTTTTCCGGGACCCGCTTCATCAACCGCAAGTTCGATGCACCTTGATCGCAGTCGGCACACTCAGGGTGAGTGGCGTAATAGTGACGGAACGTGCAATCGCGAAGGTTGTACCACACGCGAAACTTCCAACAAAAGAAGTCATCACGTGGGCCGCGCGGGCCGGTATCCATCGAGCGTTCTCCGGAGCGCGGAGGATACCAGTGGCCGCCCCACCCCACCACGCTCCGACGCCGATCAGTTGCCGGACTGGATACGCGCTACGATCTCGCCCTCGTCGGGAAACCGACCCTCTTGATGCTTGCTGAAGACGACTCGTCCGTCGACGACGACATCGAAGATGCCGCCCGAGCCGCGCTCGAGTTCGACACTGGCACCGAAACGCTGCTCGAGTTCCGCCGCGAGACTCGCGGCGCGGGGTTCGTAGTTTCAGACCCCGCAATAGTGAATACGTACCTTCATGGATCCTCCGCGAACGCAGATAGTAGTCGGGATCCTAAGCTAGGTCGATCGTTGGTGCGAGCGGGCTAAGACGCTGTGGCCGGTTGCTGGGCGACGATGCGATTCCTCCCGGTGCGCTTGGCCTCGTAGAGGCACCGATCTGCTGCGCCGACGACGTCTTCGCTACGGGAGGGCCCGCCGTCAGACATGGCTACCCCGATACTGACAGTGAGCACCCCTGAAGGTGGGTTCTGAGGGTGGGAGATCGCTGCCGATTCGATCGCTGCGCGCACGCGCTCGGCGACGACCATTGCGCCGGCGACATCGGTTTCCGGAAGCAGGCAAACGAATTCTTCGCCGCCGTATCGAAATGCCATGTCTGATCCGCGAATCGAGGATTGCAGCAGTCGCCCTACCTCTTTCAAGGCTTGGTCACCGGCCTCGTGCCCCAAGGTGTCGTTGTAGCCCTTGAAGCGATCCAGATCGAACATCAGTACCGAAAACGGGTGACGGAACCGGCGCGAGTGTTCCCCGAGTCGCATGAGGTTCTCGTCGAAGGAGCGTCGGTTGGGGACGCCGGTCAGGCCATCTACGAGTGCCATGTGCGCGAGGAGTCGAGTCTTGTCTTCGAGTTCCGCCTCGAGTCTGATGATTCGCTCGCCGGCACGGATACGCACGAACAGTTCATCGCGATGAAACGGCTTTGTGATGTAGTCGTCGGCGCCGGCAGACAGCCCACTCACGATGTTTTCTTTGCCGCCGCGCGACGTCAGCAGAATCGTGTAGACATAGGGGCCTGTATCGCGGGCGCGGATCCTGTTGACCAACTCCAGGCCGTCCATTTCCGGCATCATCCAATCGGCGATCACCAATCGAATGTCTTGGGTCTGAAGAATGTCCCAGGCCTCGCGGCCGTTGACGGCGGTCACGACGTCGTACCCTTTCTGACTGAGCGCCTTGGCGATCAGCTTGCGCGACATCGCGTCGTCTTCGGCAATCAGGAGTGGGATCATCATCGGCGTTGTGCTTCAGAAGCTCTGTGCGAAATCGGCCAAGCGCTGCAGTTCGGTGCGCAACTGCGCGAGTGGTGCGTCGTAGCCCGATGTCGCCGCCTGTCGTCCGAGGGTTTCCAACTCATACGCCGAGTCGCGGACCGCATTGGCGGAGAGGTTCGCCGCTGCGCCCTTGATGCCATGCGCGATGCTGCAAACGCGGATCGCATCGGCGGCTTCGATCGCGGCTTGGAGTTCTCCTAGGCGAGCCGGCGCATCGTCGATGAACATCTGCAAGAGTTCCAGGAAAAACTCTCGATCGTCGCCGGCCCGAGCCAGCCCATCCTCGAGATCTACCGGGCATTCGACCGTGGTCTGGCTCATCAGTCTTCCTCGCACGGGCGCTTGTTCCGAGGCCCCGCGTTCGCGTGCCTTATCGGCGGGCGCAACCATGGCTTGAGGCCTCTGTTCAGGGCCGTCCTGATTAAAGCTGAGTTCGACATGGGGCCATGTCGACAGCGCTCGAAGGTCGGGCTGGTTGCGCACTTTCGCGGCGCGGGGAATCCTCTGCCGATTCGCTGGAGAGAACTCGATGTCGACATCGCCTCAACGCACGCTCGAAACCGTCCCGAACCCTGCGCCGCACCGACCGTATCGCATTCGCATGGTCTGCCCCGAATTCACCTGTCTGTGTCCGAAAACCGGTCAGCCCGACTTCGCGACGATCGTTGTCGAGTACGTTCCCGGCCCGCGCCTGATCGAGTTGAAAAGCCTGAAGCTCTATCTCTGGTCATGGCGCGATGAAGGCGCGTTTCACGAGGCAATCACCAATCGGTTGCTCGAGGAGTTTGCCAAGGCGGCCGAGCCGCAGTGGATGTCGGTTACGGGGTTTTTCAAGGTTCGCGGAGGCATCACGACCACGGTTGTCGCGACAGTCGGCACACCGCCGTCCACGATGCCCGAGTTTGCGGCCGCGCCGCGTTCCGAAGAATCGTGACCGCGCGCCCGGTTCGAATCGAGTTGTTTCCCAACGGCGACATCGGCATCGCCTGGGATGATGGGCTCGAGCAGTTTCTGGACGCGCGGTCGCTCCGCCTCGCGTGCCCGTGCGCCGGATGCGTCGACGAGTTCAGCGGCAAGCGCACGCTCGACCCGGCTCAGGTCTCGGCCAGCGTACGCGCCGAGAGATTCAGTCGAGTCGGTCACTACGCACTTCACTTCCAATGGTCGGATGGACACACCACCGGGCTCTACCCGTTCACGCTCCTGCGTGCACTTGCCGTCTGATCTCGCATCAGGTGAGGCAACAGGTCTGTAGCGTCGAGCGGGAGTTCCTCCAAAGACCGCGCCAACGAACGGAGTGTTCGCAGCATCGCCCGTTCATCGGCAGCATCGGATTGCGCCCGCGCCAGCCGCCACAAGCGCAATAGGGCTGCGAACGAAAGGTCCGGGCGCTGACTCTCTCGCGCCTTTTCTCGGGCCTCGCCCCACGCCCGCCGAGCGAGGATCGATCGCTGCCGCTCGATTTGAACGTCGCCAGCCTCGAGTGCGATCCGGATCCAGAGCGCCGCGTCGGTGCCAAGCTCTGCGTGGTGACGTGCTTTCTCCAGCCACGAGAGTGCCGCTTGATGACGCCGTCGCGCTCGCTCTAGTCGAGCTAACTCCATGGTCGCGCGCGCAGCGTTTCGGTGCTCGCCGCTCTGCAACGTGAGATCGAGTGTCCTCAACCAGATGTCGATCGCGGCATCGGTTCGTCCCGCTTCGATCTGTTCATGCGCCTCCAATGCGGCGACATCGCACAGATACTTGGCGTGCCAGGGTCTTGGCTGCTGACGCAGCGCCAACGTTGCGGAGCGAACCAGAAGCGGCTGCCCAAGGGCCTGAGCGACCTGCACGAGCAGCAACAACAGCGGCAGCGCCGATGGGTCATCGGGTGTCATCGACAACGCGCCCTCGATCAACCCTCGTGCCGCGCGCGGGCGCGAGTGATCGAGCAGTTTGCGCGCGATCTCCAAACGCAATTCATCGACGACGCGCCGGTCGGCGTGGACCGACGAGTCCACCAGCCCGAAGAGCGCCCGAGCGCGATCGACATTTCCAGACGCGAGTGCCGCATCTGCTTCAACGCAGGCCTGCGCGGCAGATTGGCTGCTGCTGGCCAGCTCCCCGTGTGCGTGAAACATTTCCAAGCGCTCGGCGAGCACCGAGAGTCGAACGCGATATGAACTGGCCAGAGCCAGCAGCTTCAGTGCGGAGACCCGAGCGCGACCGTTCTCCAATCGAGAGAGCAGACTCCGAGTGATCGGTTCAGGGGCGTCAGCTGTGATTCGCTCGATGTCGTCCAGAGTAAGGCGACGTTCCTCGCGCAACTCTCTCAGATAAGAACCGAAGCGATGCGCCGTATTCCACATCGGTGAGCCTCCCGCGCGACCTCGATCGAAAGGTCGCACACAGAAATTAGGGAAGCCCATTGAACGGCCGATTCGGTGCGAAACAGTCCACGAAACCGCAGTCGGTCGAAAAAAGTCGCGGGGAAAACCCGAGGCGGAGGTGGGCTAGCGCGTTTCTGTTCGCTCGTCGTGCCGTCGGAAGTGTTCGGCAGACTCGCGTGCCATCCCCTTGAGTTTCTCGCGCGTGTCCTTCCCGCTTCGCGGCGCGAAGAGCAGCGCCAAGCCGGCGCCGATCAACCCACCCAGTACGAACATCGGCAACCAGGAAACCTTCGGCTCGCTCATGTATCACTCCTCCTTGCAGGCGTGTGTTCGGGCTCGCTTCGAGGCGTGCTCGGTAGGAACAAGGCTCGCGCCAAGCTCAAGACGGTGCTGAATCCAGAAGCGACATTAGCGAAAGCGGTCTGACGCCAATGGGCGAAGCCTGCGACCTCATTCGCCGCCGTTTCCGTCAAGTTCCGAGTTTGGCGGAGCGTGTCTTCAGCTAGCGGCGTCAAGCGGCGCAACGACTCGCGCAACTCCCTGGCTGTGGCGCGCACCTCGATCAACGCGGCGATCGCAAACCACGTCAGTGCTCCCAACGCAAGCGCGCCGAATATCGCCAACACTGAAGCAATTTCCCAGCCAGCTCGACTCATCGGGTTGCTTGTAGCACCGGCGCGCAGAACGCGCCATCTAGAGTCGTCAATCGATCCAGCACACAACGACGGCCGGGACTGCGGTGGGGTCTTCAAGCGCCGGAAGTTGCTCGGCGCGGAGAAGGACTCGCGACGAGTCGTTTGCATCATCGCGAAGCTCTCATCGGGCGACTGACCGTGGGCGTGCGCACCACAATCTGAAAGTCATCGCCCATCGAATCGAGCCAACGCCTTGGGTAGCTCCGGTAGTGAACCGGCCTCATTCAGCGCGCTATTGCCAACACTGCGGCGCGATCGATGATCCATCGCCGCCTACAATACGCGGGCGATGCCGCGACACGATCCGATCACGATCTGTTTTGCCGCGCCCGACGAGGACGGGTTGGCGGTGATGCTCCAGCGACGACGCAATGTGCTTGTCCTGACTCACCCCCGACTCGACGGCGAAGCGCTCCGATGTGCCGCGGCCGAATGCGAGATTCTGGTCACCCGAGCGGTGCAGACGGTCGATCGCGCCGTGTTCGAGGCTGCGTCGGGACGCCTGAGGGCCATCGTTCAGGCCTCGGCCGGCATCGACAATATCGACCTGGAAGCGGCGCGCGTTCATGCCGTGCGGGTCATTCAACCCGATCCGGGAAATGCGACGGCGGTCGCGGAGTGGACTCTGCTTCACATGCTCGCTTTGGTCCGCGGGGTGCGGCGCCATTGGGAGGGCGAGACCTGGGATTGGGGTGGTCGCGAAACTCTTCCGGACGGCCAACTGTCTGGGCTTCGTCTTGGGATCGTCGGCTTGGGCCGCTGCGGTTCGCGCGTCGCTCGACGGGCCTGTCGATTCGAGATGACGGTGAGTGCCTTCGACCCCTACATTCCCGTCGAGACGTTCGCGCTCCATGGTGCCCAGCCGGCGCGATCGCTCGAAACCTTACTGTCCGGCAGCGACGTATTGACCCTGCACTGCCCGCTGACGGCCGAGACCCAGGGAATGATCGGCGCTGCAGAGCTGGCGTGTCTGCCGCGAGGTTCGTTACTGCTGAATGCAGCACGCGGCGGGCTAGTGGACGAGGAGGCGCTGATGCAATCGCTCGACTCGGGGTGGATCGCGGGTTGTGCCGTCGATGTCTGGGAGCGCGAGCCCCGACCAAGAGCCGGCCTGGCGACCCATCCACGGGTCTTGGCCACGCCACATCTGGCAGGCCATACCGCTACGTCGCATCGGGCTCGCCGAGAAAATCTGCTGGCTGCTTTGGAAGGACTCCTGGACGAGTACGGTACCGGGAAGGGGACCGAGTGACGCGCGCCGCCCGTGGTTGGGCCTTCCTGTTCTTGCTAACGATCCTGCTCGGTGGCGACACGGTCGAGGCACGTAGCCGGCGTCATCGTCGCGAGTCGGTTCCGCCCCCGCCGCGGCCGCTGCGCTCCGCGACGGCGACCGCCCCCCTCATTGAACGCGCCGCTGACGATGCCGTTCTGGTGATCCCCAGCACCAAGGGTCAATGGGTACTCACGGTGCTGTGGCCGCGTGCCGAGGTACTCGACGCTGGGGTTCATGCTCGTGCAGCGGTCGAAGTTGCCGCGCTCGTTGCGATCGATGAGGCGACGGCCGGCCTGAACGACAGCGCGAGCGTCGACGCCGTGGTGCGTGTCGTGCCGGCAGGTGTGATGGTTGGCTTCAGTCTGCCGTCGGGCGGCGCTTCGATCGAGCAACTCGTGGTTGCAGCCGAACGACTGGCCACGCCGCCAGCCATCGATGCGACGAGCCTCGATGAACAGATCCAACGTAGCCTCAGCGCAGCGCGCCAAACCTGGAACTCACCAGCGTTGGTCGCGCGAGCGGTGGCGATGTCTTCGCTCTATCCAGGATTCGATGGATTCCCGTGTCAGCCCGAAGACTTCAGCGACGTGAATGCAGCCGATGCATTGTCTGCGATCGCCGATGTCCGCACGCGCCGCATCGCTGTGCGCGCGATCGGGCCATCTGGACTGGCGAGCAGTTTGGCGTCAAGTCTGCGCGATCGATTGGGGCATCCTGCGAGTGCGCCCACACCGACCGATAGTCCCAAACTCCCCAGTTCGGTGGCGATCGTTCAGCGCGGTGGCGAGGGCTCGACCGTAGCGCTTGCCGCAGGCTTTCGCGCGCAAGACGGCACGGCGCGACCCGATTCGCTCGCGCTGTTTGCCGAAGCACTCGATGAGGGAGACGCGTCGTTGCCGCAACGCTTGGCGATTGCCTGCGGCGCGAGCGTGACGGCGACGGTCAGCTTTGAGCAGGTTGGCGCGCGTGGCGGCGCATTGCTCTTCGAAGCCACTGTCCCACGCAGTTGTGCCGCTCAAGCACTGGCTGTCATGCGAGGAACGATCGAGTCGTTGCACGGTTTACCGCTGCGTGAGGATGTCGTGGCGAGCGCGTGGCAACGACGTGAACGCGCGATCAGTGTGCTGTTGGCGGATCCGTTGGTGCAGCTCGACTCATTGGCCTACTCGCCAGGACAGGTCTGGCCGCCGGCGCTGCGTGACCGCCGCGAGTTGCACGGGTCGGACCTCACCGCGGCCGCACGTGTCTATCTCGATCGCAACACGATGGTCTCTGTTCTCGCAGGCAACTGGCCCGAGGAGGCACTACCCAGTGATGCGAAACGGGCGGCTTGGGATCGCTTTTCTGCAACCGGTCCCCAATGGGAACGCGCGCTGACCGCAGAGGAGGAATCGGCCCAGTTTGCGCGCGCTGGTGAATCGCTGGCGAGAGAACTTCTGAGTTCCTTGTCGGAGGGTTTGCACCCGCACGCCGTCGTCGGCCACACGGCGCGCTATCGCGTGACCGAAACGACCCCCTTGGGGATCGCCGAAGCGGAACTCCAAGTAAAGGACTCCGAGGGTGCAACTACCACGAGCCTGCATCGGGACGCTTGGACTTTGGAGGCGGCCACGACGGCGGATAGTCCCGAGGTCGCCGTTCGCGGCGCGACAGGCGCGACTCCGCCAACGGTATCCCGAGATCGAATCACGTTGGCAGCGCTGAGACAGCCAGCGGTGCTCGCGCAGGCGGTACTGGATGGGCGCGTGGTCGGTTACTCCGCGCTCGCAACCTGTGCCGAGGGGACCTGTCCCGCACTGCGGGCCGAGCCTGGCGATGGATCCCGGCTCCTCCTCTTGCTTGACGGGAAGAGTCGGCTTCCCAAGTCGCTTCGTGTCTGGTGGTCGGGGAGCAGTCAACGCGGTGGTCCGCACGAAGAGGTCGAGTTCTTGGCCTGGACCCAGTTCGCCGATATCCGCGTCGCCTCCGACTTCCAAGTCGACGACGCCTTGGGCGGGCATCGGCGCCTCACGCTCCTGGACTGGAAATGGACCGCTGCGCCATAGCCTGAATCAAGCGCAGTCCTGGCGGCACGGCCTACAATGCCCGCATCACTTTTCGAGGCCCAGACATGAACCCTCATCAAGCTACAGATACAGGGCGGGATCAAACAGCCGTTGGTCGCGCCGTCATTCAAGAGGTGACGATTCGTTTTGCAGGCGATTCTGGCGACGGAATCCAAGTCACCGGTAGTCAGTTCACCGGCACCACCGCCCTTGCCGGCAACGACATCGCAACGCTGCCCGACTATCCAGCCGAAATCCGCGCGCCCGCCGGCACGCTGCCGGGTGTTTCGGGCTTCCAACTGCAGTTCTCCTCGCACAGCGTCCTGACGCCAGGAGATCAGCCGGACGTGTTGGTGGCGTTCAATCCAGCCGCGCTGAAGGTCAACCTGAAAGACCTCAAACGCGGCGGAATCTTGATCGTCAACAAAGACGCTTTCGAAGACACGAACCTGAAGAAAGCGGGCTACCAACAAAATCCGCTCGAGGATGACAGCCTCGAAGCGTATCGGCTGTTCTCGGTAGAAGTGACGCGCTTGACTCGCGAGGCGCTGGTGGAGAGTGGGCTTTCATCCAAGGATGTCGAACGCTGCAAGAACTTCTTCGCGCTCGGAATGCTGTATTGGTTGTATGCGCGTTCTCCGGAACCGACGCAGCGATGGATCCACGAGAAGTTCGACAAGAAGCCCGAGGTGGCCAAGGCCAACGAGACCGTGTTGATGGCGGGCTATCATTTCGCGGAAACGACCGAGTTGTTTCAGACGGTCTACGAAGTTCCTCCCGCGAAACTCGTCCCCGGCACCTATCGCAACATGGAAGGAAACGAAGCCATCGCGCTGGCGCTCGCCGTCGTTGCCAAGAAGAGTGGCTTGCCGGTGGTGTTGGGCTCGTACCCGATCACGCCAGCATCGACGATTTTGCACCGCGCTGCGCGACTCAAGGCGTACGGCGTCTATACCTTCCAAGCTGAAGACGAAATCGCTGGGATCGGATCGGCCTTGGGTGCCTCGTTCTCTGGTGCGCTCGGGGTGACTACGACCAGCGGACCCGGCCTCGCGCTCAAGACCGAGATGATGGGTCTGGCGGTAATGACCGAACTTCCGCTTCTGATCGTCGATGTGCAGCGTGGGGGGCCCTCCACCGGCCTTCCGACCAAGACCGAGCAAGCCGATCTCCTGATGGCTGTGTTCGGACGCCACGGCGAGTCGCCGCTGCCAGTCATCGCAGCTCAGTCACCAGCCGATTGTTTCCACGCGACGCTCGAGGCGGCCCGCATCGCGATCAAATACATGACCCCCGTGATCCTCCTGACAGACGGATATCTGGCCAACGGCGCCGAGCCGTGGCGCATCCCAGAGATCGACGCCCTGCCCGAGATCCCTGTTCGGTTCGTCGAGGAGATCGCGGCCTTGAAGGGTGTCTACAGTCGCGATCCGGCCACGCTGTCGCGCGCGTGGATCAAGCCCGGCACCCCCGGACTCGAGCACCGCATCGGCGGGCTCGAGAAGGACGATGTCGGTCGTATTTCGTACGACCCTCACAACCACGAACGGATGGTGCACCTGCGGGCTGCCAAGGTTGCCGGTATCGCGAATGAGCTGCCGGAGGCTGTGCTCGAAGAAGGGACCGTCGAGGACGACTTGCTCGTGCTTGGGTGGGGCTCGACGCACGGTGCGATTACGCAAGCGGTGCGAGAAGAACGAGGGATGGGACGCAAGGTCGCAAGCCTGCATCTTCGCTATCTGAACCCATTGCCGCGCGGCCTCGACACGCTGCTGGAACAGTTCGATCGGATCTTGATCCCGGAGATGAACCTCGGACAGCTTCAGTTCCTGCTTCAGGGCAAATTCAAGATCGACGTCGAGGGATATCACAAGGTGCAGGGACAACCGTTCCGCGTGTCGGAGATTCGATCGCGGATTCAAGACATGTTGGGGGCGTGACGATGGCCACGACCGATCTACCGAACTACACCAAGAAAGACTTTCAAACCGACCAAGACATTCGCTGGTGTCCCGGCTGCGGCGATTACGCGATTCTCAACTCGATTCAGAGCGTTTTCGCCGGACTCGGGATTCCCCGTGAGAAGTTCGTGGTCGTGTCCGGAATCGGCTGCTCGAGTCGCACGCCGTACTACATGGAAACCTATGGTTTCCACACGGTGCACGGGCGAGCTCCGGCGATCGCTACCGGCCTGAAGATTGCGAACCCGGAGCTTTCCGTTTGGGTAGTGACCGGCGACGGCGACGCGTTGGCGATCGGTGCGAGTCATTTCATTCATGCGCTGCGCCGCAACATCGACCTGAAAATCCTACTGTTCAACAACCGTATCTACGGCCTTACCAAAGGGCAGTATTCGCCGACCTCGGAGCAGGGGAAGAAAACGCCGTCGACCCCCTTTGGTTCGCTCGACACCCCTTTCAATCCGGTCACGCTGGCGCTGGCGGCAGGCGCGTCGTTCGTGGCACGCAGTGTCGATCGATTTCCGCAGCATTTGCAGAAGATGATGGAGCGGGCTGCCACGCACAAAGGTGCAGCGCTGATCGAGATCTATCAAAACTGCAACATCTTCAACGACGGTACCTTCCTCAACGTGACCGAGAAGGACAATCGGTTCGAGCACGCCCTCTATCTCGAACACGGCAAGCCGCTGGTTTTCGGGAAGAACGGAGAGAAGGGAATTCGGCTCACCTCCAACGGCACGCCGGAGCTGGTCGATGTGAACGGCGACCCGTCCAAGCTGCTGGTTCACGACGAACGGGCTTCCTCGGCCCTCGCCTTCACGCTCTCTGGATTGGATCTGCCTCAGTTTCCTGTGCCGCTGGGAGTGTTTCGAGACCTGGAACGGCCGACGTTCGAGTCCGCGGTCTGGGCCCAGGCGGATGCGGCCAGGAAGGCGCACCCACCGGACCTGGCCAAGTTACTGGCGGGCAGTGACACCTGGACCGTCGGGTCACGCTGACCTCCCTTCGGCGCCAAGAGTTTCGGGCGGGCTGCTTCGGTGGCCCGCCCGATGTCTTTGCAACCGACTACGGGCAAGTTCGAGATTTTGTTTCAGCGATCGCGGATCGGCCGGCGGACGTTATTGGATGAGAGGATCGACGGCCCGCCCGTCCTCGCCGATACGGTCGATCGACCAAAACGAAGCCCGCCGGAGGCTCGAACCGGTCACCTCGGGTTGACAGTGCTTCCCGCCACGGCTAACCTCCCGCGGCTTTTCGTCCCGATTTGCGTCGGGTTCGCGAGTTGTTGGGTCCTACACCGCCGTGTGGTTCCTGCACAATCGCCCAAAAAGATAGGGAGTCAGAGGGTCCTCATGCGCACGTTCATGCCTTCGCCTGGTGATATCCCACGCGGCTGGTGGCTGGTGGATGCCACCGACATGCCGCTCGGTAGACTCGCAACCGTTGTCGCCGCGCATCTACGTGGCAAGCACAAGCCGATGTTCACGCCGTTCTTGGACACCGGGGACCACGTCATCATCATCAACGCCGACAAAGTAACGCTGTCGGGCCGCAAGCTCGATCAGAAGGTCTATTACCGGGTCAGCGGACAGCCCGGCGGCTTGAAGGCCACTGTGGCGCGCAAGATGCTGGCAACCAAACCAGAGTTCGCCGTGGAAGAAGCGGTCTGGGGCATGCTGCCGAAGGGAAGCCTGGGGCGAAAGCAGTTCGGCCATCTCAAGGTCTATCGAGGCTCCGCCCACCCGCACGAAGCGCAACAGCCGGTTCGGCTCGATCTGAAGAAGCGGTGAGGATCCGATGAGTGCAAAAGCAGCGGTCAAGGCAGTCAGCTATCAAGGTACGGGGCGACGCAAGGAAGCGGTGGCCCGCGTTTACTTGCGACCTGGTAGCGGAAAACTCACCATCAACGCACGCACATTCGAAGACTACTTCCCACTCCCAGTGCTGCGCATGATGATTCGCCGCCCGTTGGAGATCACCGAGAACCAAGAGAAGTTCGATGTCGTCGCCACCATCGCCGGTGGCGGACTTACCGGCCAAGCAGGCGCGCTGCGGCTCGGTATTGCACGTGCTTTGCTCGAATTCGATGCCGGAATACGAGCCAAGCTCAAGCCAGAAGGAATGCTCACGCGCGATGCGCGTGAAGTTGAACGCAAGAAATACGGCCAGCCGGGTGCACGCAAGCGCTTCCAGTTCTCCAAGCGCTAATTTCACTCGACCAGGCGACAACCCAAGGCTGGCCTCCACGCGTGAGAGCGAGGCAGCCTGACTGGAGGAGTCTGTGGAGCAGAGCACCGTACAGGTGACCCTGCGTGAGATGCTCGAGGCGGGCGCTCACTTCGGGCATCAGAAGTCGCGTTGGAATCCACGCATGCGTCCGTACATTTTCGGGGTACGCGGCGGGGTATACATCATCGATCTGCAAAAGACCGTGACGCTGTTCGCAGAGGCGCTCGACATCGTGCGCGATCTTGCCACACAGGGAAAAATCGTTCTGTTCGTCGGGACCAAGCGGCAAGCGCAGGAAATCGTGGTGAAGGAAGCGCAGCGCTGCGAGATGTTCTACGTGCACGATCGCTGGCTCGGCGGCCTGCTCACGAACTGGCAAACGGTCAAGCGATCGATCGAGAAGCTGAAGGACCTCGAGAACCTCGAAACCGAAGCACGGTTCTCGCACCTGACCAAAAAAGAGCGATTGGTGCTCACCAAGACGCGTGCGCGCCTCGACAAGACCCTGGCAGGCATCAAGGACATGGGGCGCCGCCCCGACTTGATGTTCGTCGTCGATGCGGGACGGGAAGCGATCGCCGTCGCGGAAGCCAACAAGTTGGGCATCCCTGTGATCGCGCTGGTCGACACCAACAGCGATCCGACCGTGGTCGACTATCCGGTGCCGGCCAACGATGATGCGATCCGCTCGATCGAGTTGTTCTCATCGCGCATCGCCGATGCCGTGATCGAAGGCCGCCAGATCTGGCGCTCGCAACGTCCGGAACGCCCCCAACGCGAACGTGGTGCCGCTCAGCAAGGTGGCGGCCGAGCGCGTCGTGGTGGTCCCATCGACACACCTGCAACTACAGAGCTCGAAGCCGTCGAACCTACCGAGCCTCAAGCCTGAGCCGTTTCATTTCGCGGCCGCCGGTCGACATCGGCCGGCGCCGTGCGTCTTTATCAGCCAAGAGGATTCGCACCATGTCGATCAGCGCCAAAGACGTGATGAAGCTCCGTGAGATGACCGGAGCCGGAATGATGGATTGCAAGGAAGCCCTGACAGACACCGCCGGCGATTTCGATCAGGCGGTCGACTTCCTGCGCAAGAAGGGGTTGTCGAAGGCTGCCAAGAAGGCCGATCGCACGACGAATGAAGGGCTCGTGCATGCGCTGGTTGCCGCCGACGGGAAGTCGGGAGCGATGTTGGAGTTCAACTGCGAAACCGACTTCGTGGCCCGCAACGAAGAGTTCGTGAAGATCGTGGAAACGCTCACGAAGCAGGCGGCGTCTGCGGTCGGCGTGAACGTCTCGGCAGAGTGGCTCTCCGAGCAACCGTACGGCTTGGATCCCGCCGTCTCGGTGCAAGGTGGTATCGCAAATGCCATCGCCAAGTTGGGCGAGAACATGAAACTAGCGCGCGCGGTGCGATACGAGCGCGCTGGCTCCGGCATCGTCTATGCGTACATCCACCCGGGCGCACGCACCGGCGTGTTGATCGATGTGAGCACGGGCACCGCCGCCACAACCGGCAAAGCGGAATTCCTGCAGGTGGTGCGCGATCTGTCGATGCAGGTAGCGGCGATGAACCCCAAATGTGTTCGCCGCGAGGACGCCGATTTATCACTCGTCGAGAAGGAAAAAGAAATCTTCCGCGCCCAGCTGGTCGAGTCGGGCAAGCCGGCCCAGGTGATCGACAAGATCGTCGACGGCAAGATGGAAAAGTTCTTCAGCGAGTCTTGCTTGGTGGAACAGGCGTTCATCAAGGACCAAGACAAGAAGGTTCAAGACGTGGTCGCCGCCGCGGCGAAATCGCTGGGAGACACCATCGTCGTCAACAGATTCACGCGCTATGGGCTCGGTGAGACGGCCTGATCGCTCTTGTGTCGAGATCATTGGAGCCGCCCGAGGGCGGCTCTTTTCTCATCTGGTCAGCCCCTCGCGCGAATCGGCGATACCTGATGTAGCATCCTGCGCCGGAAGGACGCCGAGACGTGAACAAGATCCTGATCAGCCAATGAAGTACCAGCGAATCCTGCTCAAACTGAGCGGTGAGGCGTTGATGGGAAACAGGCCTTTGGCATCGACCCTGATCGTCGCCGGCATCGCCAAAGACATCGTCGAAGTCCAGTCGCTCGGCGTCCAGATCGCGCTCGTGGTTGGCGGAGGAAACATCTTCCGAGGGGTCCAGGCGGTCGCTCGCGGCGCGTCGATCGCGTCACCGGCGACCATATGGAATGCTCGGCACGGTGATCAATGCGTTGGCCTTCCAGGATGCCATCGAGGGTGCGGGAGTGGCGACGCGCGTGATGTCGGCGATCGAGATGAACAAGATCGCCGAACCGTTCATTCAACGCCGCGCGATCCGGCATCTGGAAAAAGAACGAGTCGTGATTCTGGCGGCGGGCACCGGCAATCCGTTCTTCACCACCGACACCGCCGCAGCACTCCGCGCCAAAGAGATGCGCGCCGACGTCATGCTCAAAGCCACCATGGTCGACGGTGTGTACGACAAGGATCCGAAGACGCATTCCGATGCGCGCAAGTACGACGAGGTCAGCTATCAAGAAGTTTTGGAGCGTCGCTTGGCGGTGATGGATGCCACAGCAATCTCGTTGTGTCGCGAGACGCGCATGCCGATCGTCGTGTTCGATCTCAGTGGCCCGGGGAACCTGATGCGAATCGTCCGGGGCGAACGTCTCGGCACATTGGTCCGCGACTGAGGAGCAGGAGAACTTCATGCTGAACGATCTATATTCGAAAACCGAGAAAAAGATGACGCAGGGGATCGACGCCGCCAAGCGCGATCTCGGGCAGCTCCGCACCGGCCGCGCCAGCGTGTCGATCCTCGACAGCGTCATGGTCGACTATTACGGCACGCCGACACCGATCGCTCAGACCGCCAAGCTTTCCGTACCAGAGCCCGGCTTGATCGTGGCCCAACCGTTCGACCCAACCATGATTGGGGCGATCGAAAAGGCGATCAAAGCGGCTGATCTGGGTTTCAATCCGGCCAACGATGGGAAGTTGGTGCGTATCCCCGTTCCGCCGTTGACGGAGGAGCGCCGCAAGCAGTTGGCCAAGAAGGTCGGGCAGATCGTCGAAGATGGTAAGACCGCCGTTCGCGGGGCGCGCCGTGAGGCCAACGATGCCGTCAAGAAGTTCGAGAAGGACGGTGACGTCTCCGAGGACGAGGCCCGCCGCGCGCTGGAGAAGATTCAAAAACTTACCGACGACTACACCAAGAAGATCGACGACTTGGGCAAGTCGAAGGAAAAGGAATTGATGGAGTTCTAATGACCGCGAGCGCTGCCGGGATCGTGTTGGCCGCTGGAAGCGGTCAACGGCTCGGCGCCGGTCGAGCCAAAGCGTTCGTCGAGTTGGCGGGCCGACCGC
>JAXLQU010000016.1:0-114842 GCA_046331425.1 Acidobacteriota bacterium | reverse complement strand
CGATTCCGTTTTGCGTTTGGATGATGAAGGGTTATTTCGACACGATCCCGAAGGAGCTCGAGGAAGCGGCCATCATGGATGGCGCCAGCACCTCGACAATCTTCTTCCGCATCATCTTGCCGCTGGCCAAACCCGCGGTGGCGGTCACGGCGTTGTTCTCGTTCATGACCGGCTGGAACGAGTTCATCCTCGCGGCGACGTTCATGGACAAAGAGGTGATGTACACCGCCCCCGTCGGTCTGCGTTTCTTCGTCGGCGGGTTCTCGCAGCAATGGGGCTACTTTGCGGCCGGCTCGATCATCGTTTCGATTCCGGTCGTCGTGCTGTTCATGTTCTTGCAGAAGTTTTTGGTATCGGGATTGACGGCAGGAGCCGTCAAGGGCTGACGAAATTCAAAGGAGGAACTGCAATGTGTAGGAGACAGGTTTCGTGGTGGACGGCGCTGGCTGTGGTTGCGCTGTTGGCCGCGCCGGCGTTCGCCCAAGAGGTGTCGATTGCCGACCCCACGGGCGACGACAACGGTCCGGGTACGTACTCGTATCCGACCGACGGCGTGTACAAGGCCGGCTCGTTCGACATCACCAGCTTCAAGCTGAAGGTCAAGGGCGACAAGGCCGACTTCGAAGTGGGAACCAATTCCACGATCGAAGATCCATGGGGCATGAAGACCGGCTTCTCGGTTCAAATGGTCTTCATCTTCATCCAGACCGGCAGCAAGGGCCCGACGTTCACCACCGGGTTGCCCGGTCTGAACATCGCGTTCGCGCCCGACTCGGCCTGGGACAAAGTGGTGATCTTGTCGCCGCAGCAGGTCGGTCGCGTGAAGAATGAAGTGCAAACCAAGGCCGGCGCGATGGCCGGTGCCGTGGTGATTCCGCTGCGCACGCGCGGCGGCGGTCGTTCGATCACCGCCACGGTCAATCTCAAGGACCTCGGCGAGGGCGATCCGACCAAGTGGGGTTATCAGGTCGTGATGCAGTCCAACGAAGGATTCCCTGACAAGGCCGACTTGTTGACCCGCAAGGTCAACGAGTACGAGGGTCAGCATCGCTTCGGCGGCGGCAATGACGGAGAGTGCGATCCGCATGCAATCGATGTGTTGGGCGACAATAAGACACAGTTGGCTTACGAGTGCGGCCCCGACGGATCGTCGGTAAAGACGGCCACACTCACCATGCAACACCAGGGATCGAAGTAAACCCTTGACGGGGAGGATGAGAATGAGTCGGAAGAGAGTAAGTTTGCTGGCGCTTGCAGCGTTGGCGACCTCGCTGATCGTAGGAGCGGCCTGGGCCGATGACGGACCCAAGCTGACGATCGGCGGTACGACGTACACGAAGTGGTTGTGGGGCACGCAACGCAACGATGGTTCGGTCTACAACTTCACGACCGTGCCGGGCGAAGGGTACGGCGACAACGGACAAGGTTCGGAAGTCGAGTTGTTGTTGAACGCGCGGCTGTCACGCTTTGTCGAGGTGCAGGCGCGCCTGCACAGCCGTTTCAACCAAAACCAGTGGACCAACTTCGGTGGGTTCGGCGGCGAAGACAATAGTGCGGGCGGTTGCCAAGGCGGCGACTGCGGAGAAAACGATCCGCGTTCGAATCAGTACGTCAAGCTGCGCGGCGTACGCGTCACTGTTACCCCGGGTTACAAGTGGGTCGATACGGTGGCGATCGGTGCCAACGACTTCGGGATGTTCGACCCGTTCGTGATCGGCCGCATTCGCTACATCGATCGCGACAATGCCTCCGGACTGTTGTTCCAGGGGTCGTTCGGCAGCAAGAAGTTCGGCTACGACATCACGCGTATTTCGTTGCCGCGTTTGTGGGCCGGCCCGAGCTTCAACACCGGCGAGTATACCGGCGCCGATGCAGCGTACGGCGCTCAGTTCAAGTTCACGCCCAACAGCAAGTTCGACATCGCGCTGATTGGGCAGTACGTCAACGACATTGAAGTCGACTCGCGCGACAACATCATCGACGACGGCCAGGACATTCGCACCCGCTTCCGCAACCGCGTGATGGGTGCCCGTGTCGGCGTTCATCCGTTGAACTGGTTGGATCTGCGTGGTGCGTACTACGACTCCAACGCACAGTCCGATCCGAACCTCGGTACCCCAAGCAGTTTCTTCGGCATCTCCGGCTTCTCGCCGGTCCCTGCCGGACAGTTGGATGATTCCTCGTGGAAGTTCAACGCCGACTTCAACGATCCGTTCGGTGTCGGCCTGAGTTTCAATGCCGAGTACTTCGATATCGGCGCGCAGTATGTTTCGATGATGGCCGCGCGTCGCGAGTCGGACGTGCTGCTCACCGAAGGTCATGATGCAGCGTTTGCTTTCCCCGGCCCGTCGAACGCAGCGTTCGGCGTGTTCTCGGGCAACCCGAGCCGCATCGGTTACGGCGGCTGGGACGGCAACGCGCAGCAGGTCGCCACGATCAACGTCGACAACGAGTTCACCGATTTCGACGAGCCGCTGGCCGAGACAGTCATTGGTTGGAAGGGGTTCACGGTTGCTCCGGTGTGGCGCAAGGGTGATCTGGAGATCGGCGCTGAGTACACCGACATCGGGTACAACACAAACTGGCAGGCTTTCGACGATCCGAGCCGTTCGATTCTGTCGTCGATCTACCCCGTGCACGAATTGGATACAGGCGTAGGCCACAACTTCCGTTCGGCATACGCACCGTTCCAAGACAAGTCGACCAAGATCATGGTGCTGCATGCCAAGTACGTGCTGCCCGTGGCCAAGGGAATCGATGTGTGGGCCAAGGTCAAGCTCATCGACGAAACCGACAAGCGCATGAACAATGCTCGCTTCCTGCCGTACGTTGCGGGCGATTGTCCTCCGGGTTCGGACGAAGAGGGCTGCAACAACCAGCCCAGGTTCTATTTCGGTAGTTCCTGCGAGGACGAGGGTGGAAGCCCCAACTGCTTCACCACGGCGTCGCTCTACGGCAACCCTGGCCTCGTCGAAGTCGGCGACCGTATCGGTTATCAGTGGAAGCCGTTCGACAGCCTGTCCGACGACGACCGCGATCTGGATTACACGATGTTCCAGCTGGGCGCCGGTTATCAGTTGACCGACGATCTGTACGGGTCGGTGCAGTACGAGCATTTCGACGCCGACCTGCTGGACGGAAACACCGCTTTCCAGGCCTATCAACTGCACGAGATGGCCTCTGGTAAGCACAAGAAGGACAAGCTCACGCTGCGCGCGCGCTACAACATCGGCGGTGCGGAGTTCGGCTTCGAATACCAGTACAACCAAGGCGACTTCACCCCGAACTTCGGCGGCGGCTTCCTGCCGCAGCGCGCAGATTCGGAGACCGCCGCGGATCACAACGTCAAGGTCGGCTCGCTGGGCTTCTCTGGCCGCTTCGGCGGTTGGAACAGCCTCGAGAAGCGCGACTTCGAGCAGCAAAGAATCAAGGCATTCATGAAGGTTCAGTTCTAAGCTGTCGTCTTATGCGGGGCGTCCCGGCGCAGGGTCGCCGGGACGCCCCGTTTCATCAAGGAGTCATCTCATGACCTCCCGCCGCATCGCCTCCTCGTTGTTGGCACTACTCATGGGCGTGATCTGCGCCGCTACCGAGCTCGCTCATGCCGCCAAGTCGCAGCCGATCTTCTCGCTGGAAGATGCACGCGGCGATGATCACGGCGATGGCGACATGGCGTATCCGCTGCGCGATGATTTCGAGGTTGGCGAGTTGGACTTGCTCGAGCTGACAGCCGCGCGCGTCTCAGGAGGAACCGAGTTCACCGCAGTTTTCGCCCGCTCCATTCGACCGACCGCGCGTCGCACCATCGATATTGGCGGCACCTCGCTCGACTCGATCGCGCGCTATGGCTTCTACACGATGAACGTCGAGATTTATATCGATACCGATCGGCAACCAGACTCTGGAAGCGTGACGCTGCTGCCGGGACGCAAGGCGCAAATCGATCCTGCCTTCGCCTGGGAGAAGGCTGTCTGTTTGGTTCCGCGCCCGAGCGATGCGCGCTCCTCGCTCAAGCGTCTGCTCGCCAAGGACAACTCGAAACGTGCCGCAGGTACGGCGCGTTCCACCGCGGAACGCAAGGCAATGATTCGCGAATGGGTCGCCAGCGATCTCGAAGAACGGTTCTTCTTCCCCACGCGCGTGAGGATCAGCGGGCCGAAGATGACTTTCTTCGTGCCCGACTCATTCTTGGGCGGCGCAGCCAAACCGGAGTGGGCCTACACCGTGATCGTCACCGCTGCCGATGTCGAGCAGCGATTCGATGTAATGTCGGCACTTGGCGCCGGACGCGATCCAGAACCCTCGCTGATGGTGTTGCCGATTCGCCCCGGCCGTTCACGTGAATCGCTCGGCGGCGCCCGCGAAGACGATCCGCTTCAATCCCCGATCGTCGACATGCTCGTCCCCACCAATTCCTCGCAAGAAACGATCCTCGGCAAGGACCGCCCCGACGGCACCGTCCCCGTCATCCTCCCCGCCGTCATCCCCCACTAACTCCCCCCAATTCGGGGACGGTCTACCTAAAGCGGAGTTAGTCCTACTCGGCTCGATCGCCGGCATTTCAGAGCGCGCCGGGCGGCGGGCATGACTAACTCTGCTTTAGGTAGACCGTCCCTGAATTAGTGTTTGATTGGGTGAGGGGATGTCCAGATGGCGGAGGAGTGGGGGGGGAGATGGGCCTTGGTGCCGGTGAGGGTGATGCCGGGGTCTAGTAGGAGTGGGGTGAGATCAGTGGGGAGCGAGGCGAGGTCGACATCGAGTTCGGAGTCGCCGACGTTGTGGAGTACAAGCGCCGACTCGGTCTTCGTGGTGCGCGTAAACGCCAGCAGCGCGTCGTTGTCGCCGGCTGGCTGCAGTAGTTCCAACGATCCTTCGCGCAACGCTATCGATGAGCGGCGCGCTGCGATCCATCGCCGATAGCTCTGCCAGACCGAATTGGGCTGCGCGCGTTGCGTGGCCACGTTTCGCGACTGCCAACCAGGAGCAAGCTCATACCAGGGTGCACCGCTCGTGAAGCCTGCGTTGTTGGTGCCGTCCCAAGGCATCGGCGTGCGCTTGGCTTCATCGCCGTTACCTCGACCTTGCGTAATGCCAACCTCTTCGCCGTAGTACAAAAACGGCGCGCCCGACATGGTCATCAACAGTGCTGGCGCCTGCCGCAATCGCGCACCGACATCCGCGAGCCCATCGAGCATCGACGCCAAACGCGGCATGTCGTGATTGGTGAGAAACGGTGCATCGATTGCGCCCGCCGGATACTCGCGCCGCATGTCGTCGAGCGTGCTGCGCACGGCCAACGCATCGCCGCTTCGCAGCGCCTTGACCAGCGCGCTCGCCAGCGGAAAGTTGAAGCTGGCCGGCAGCTCGTCGCCACCGGGAACGCGCTCGGTCGAACCGAAGTACGCCGCGATCTTGTCGGTGTCGCTCCAGTTCTCACCTACCAGCAGCGCGTCTGGCTTCACACTGCGCACGTAGCGAGAGAAGCTGCGCCAATACTCGTGCGTTTCGGGGCAGTCGGCCTGCTGTCCATCGCCGCACTCGATGATGTGCTTGGCTGCATCCAGGCGGAACCCATCCAGACCAAGATCGAGCCAGTACTTGGCGGTCGCTTCCATCTCGGCGCGCACCGCAGGGTTTGTCAGATTCAAGTCGGGCATGCCGCCCCAGAACAGACCGAAGTAGTACGCATCGCCCAGCTTGTGCCAGGTTCGATTGTTGCCACCCCACGGCTGCGTCCATCCCGGGTCGTCCTTGCGCCATGAGTACCAGTCGCGCTTGGCCGATGTCGGCGACGACGCCGAGTCCACGAACCATGGGTGCTGCGCGCTGGAATGATTGATGACGAAGTCGACGATCACACGAATGCCGCGCTTGTGTGCTTCCGCCAACAGCAGCTTGAAGTCGTCCAATGTGCCGTAATCGGGGTTGATGGCGCGATAGTCGGTAACGTCGTAGCCGTGATAGCTCGGTGACGCGAATACCGGCATCAGCCACAATCCGGTCACGCCCAAATCGTCGCCGCCGTCGGGATTGCCATCGTTCAATTCGTCGAGACGAGCGATCAGCCCGCGCAGGTCGCCGATGCCATCGCCGTTGGAATCCTGAAAGCTGCGCACGAACAGTTCGTAGAACACCGCATCGCGCGCCCACTGATTGCTCCAGGGTGGCCCGGCATCACCGGGTTGAACGCTTTGTGGCCGTGCGGCCACATCGGCCGATTTGCTGGGAGCGCTTCGGGGAACGCAACCCGAAACTGCCAACAGCAACGAACAGGTGACGACTGTTGCAACCGAAAAGAGGCATGGTTTTGTGGCTCGCATGACGCGTATTCTAGCGCCGGGCCGAGACACCAGATGCCGACCTTCGACACCGTGCGCCGCGCCGCGCTGATGCAAGACTTGCTCCGCCAGCTTTTGGGCCGGCCGGTCGATCTATTGCCGTTCGATGCCGTGAAAGATGCGCTGGGGTTGTCGCATCTAGTCGATCGAGGAGTGCAAGAGGTGCCGCTGTCATCGATCGTCGGTACCGTCGGACGCGAGCGCGAGTTCAATCGCTCGTTCCTGCCGCGCGAGGAGGAGTTACGTCATCGCTGGCAGGAGCTCGATGCGCTGTTGGAGGGGCATCGCGGCTTTCCGCCGGTAGAGCTGTATCGCGTGCAAGATGCGTACTTCGTGGTCGATGGCCATCATCGCGTGTCGGTGGTGCGCGCCCACGACAGTCCCACGATCGAAGCGCGCGTGATGGAATTCGTGACGCCTGTGCCGCTGGCCCCCGATGAATCGCTCGAGGACGTGCTGCTCAAACGCGGCATGTCGGGGTTTTTGGAAGCTACCGCTATCCCCACCGAAGATGCGGAACCGTTTCGTTGTTCCACTCCCGATGGGTATGAGCGCCTGCTCGAACACATCGCCGGACATCGATACGTAATGGACACCCGCTTGCAGCGCGAGATCCCGTGGAGCGAAGCGGTCGCCTCGTGGCGAAAGAACGTGTTTGAAACCATGACGGCGGCGATCCATGCCGGCCGTGTGATGGAAGAGTTCACCGAGTTCACGCCGGCCGATATGTATCTGATCGTGATGGACCATCTGTACTACTTGCGACAGGTTCAGGGCGATGAAGCCGGCGTTTCGGCCGACGACATTCGGACCGCAGCGGGTCACGTCGCGACATCCACCGGAGGCTTCAGCAAGTGGGCCGGTTGGTGGCGACGGCTGCGCGGCGACAGCTAACCTTCGCTACGCCGCGGCGCGCACGCTGGCCGCGCGCCGGCCATAAACCCACTCGAACAATGGCGACGCCATCAGCGTGGTGACCACCGCCATCAGCACCATCATTGTGAACAGCGTCGGTGTGATCACTCCTTGTTCCAGGCCAATGTTGAGGATGATCAATTCCATCAACCCGCGCGCGTTCATCAACACTCCCACGGTGATCGCCTCGCGCCACGGCTCACCGGCGATCCGTGCAGCGATCGCACAACCTACTCCCTTGCCAATGATCGCCAGCAGCGTCAACAGCGCCGCCATCAGCCACAGATGCCAGTGGTCGAGCAGGCCGATGCGCGTATTGAGTCCGCTGTAGACAAAGAAGACCGGCAACAGGAACGTCGAGACGAACGGCTCGAGTTTGTCGGTCATCGCGGCTGTGAAGCGGCCGCGAGGCATCGCCGCCCCTGCGATGAAGGCACCGAACACCGCGTAGATTCCCACCGCGTCGGTCACGTAGGCGCCGATCAAGAGAATCAGCAACGCGATCGCCATGCTCGGTGCTGTCAGTCCGTTGTCGCGCACCACGCGCGCTTCGAGCGGTGCAGCGAGGCGGCGGCCGATCGTCATCATCACGATCGCGTACAGCAATCCTCCGCCAATCGCGAGCACCGCGATCGACCAAGAACCTTTGGTCGCCGACAACACCACCGCCAACAGACACCAGGCCAGCGCATCGTTGCTGGCACCTGCGGCGAGCGCGAGCGTCCCCATGCTGGTCCGCGTCATTCGCTTCTCGTAGAGGATTCGCGCGAGCATTGGAAAGGCCGTGATACACATTGCGGCGCCCAGATACAACGCCGCCGACCAGGGTTTCACGGCGGGCGTGAACAACGCTTCATCGCGGCTGAAGACGAAGGCGGCACCCATGCCGAGCGCCATCGGCAGGGCCATACCGGCCGATCCGACCATCAGCGCACTGCGCGAACGGTCCGACATCAGCTTGACGTCGAACTCCATCCCGACGACGAACATGTACAGCGCCAACCCAACCTGTGCGATGGCGTAGAGCACCATCATCGATGGATGGTTGATGGTAACCGCGCCGGCACCCTCGCCGACTGTGAGCTTGGCGGGAAACATCCATTGCTGTATCGCGGGAAAGAGCAACCCAAACAGCGATGGTCCGAGCAACACGCCGGTAACCATTTCCGAGACGACTTGCGCTTGCCCGAAGCGGCGACCGATGACACCCACCACGCGGCACGCCGCCACGATCACCAGCAGTTGCAGAAACAGTCTGACGACGAGGTCGTAGTTGTTCATGGGCATCGCGCAGTATAGGCGGGGACCCAAGCAACAGTTGGGCTTTCGATCAAAACGACGCGACGGCCCGGTTGAAGTCGGCTGGGTGCTGGACGTTCAGGTGATGCGCGCTGGCGGGGAACGTGATCAGCCGGGCGCCGGGGATTTGGTGTGACATCGCCTCGGCAACGGCGACGATGTCGCCGACGTCGTGGTCGCCGCGAATGATCAGGGTGGGAACGTGGATTTCGGCGAGGCGTCCATACGCCGGCGGCGAACCCCACTGTTGGTCGCGATACGTGGCGCCGTCGCTCCAGGTCGCGAGATTGTCGCGCAACATCGTACGCATCATCGAGTCGTATAGCGGGTCGGCGACATCGGCTTTGAACAGTGGGTGCTGCATCCACAGGTCGATCGCCGCGTCGACGTTTCCCTGGCGAGCGTTGACCCAGATCGGACGGAGCGCAGGATCGTCATTGGACGGCATGCCGGTCACCGAGCTACTGACCAGCACCAACTTCTCGACGCGCTCGGGATGCGCCAGCGCAAACTCGATTGCGATCTGCCCTCCGACCGATAAGCCGACCAGTTCGGCGCGATCGACATTCAGCGTGTTCACCAGCGAAAGCAGATCGTCGACCGGAGAATACGGGCCCGGTGTGCGCGTCGACTGTCCGAAGCCGCGCTGGTCGTAGCGGATCACGCGGCGCCCCGTCATCGCCGCCAGCGGTTCTGCTTGCAAGTCCCAGACGCGTCGATCGACCAAGCCGCCGTGGATCAAGACCATCGTGTGAATTGCGTCGCCGCGCTGCTCGTAAGCAAGCCGCGTCCCCGGCAGATCGATCGTTCCGGTCTTGACCACCGGTGCCGTTGGCATGCACCCGGTCATCGCAAACGCGAACGCCACGACAAGAAAAACCTTTCGCATCAACACCTCGTCGAATCGCGACGAGTGTAATCTTGCCCTCATGATTCGTTACCGTCTGTGCGTTCTGTTTTACATGTTTTGGTTTGTGGCGATTTCGAGCGCCGGTGCTGCCGACCCCAAGCCAGTCGATGTGACCAAGCTGTTCGCCGGCCGAGAAGGATGCTTTGTGCTGCGCGATCTGGGTGGTTCCGAGATTGCGCAATGGGGCACGCTCTGCAACCAGGCTTTCAGCCCGTGCTCGACCTTCAAGATTCCCAACGCGCTGATCGGCCTCGACTCCGGCGTGCTGGAGAGCGAGCAGCACATCTTCAAGTACGACGGCAAACCGCGCCGGCGCGATGCGTGGAACAAGGAGATGGACCTACGCGAAGCGATGAGGGTGTCGTGCGTACCGTGCTTTCAAGAGCTAGCGCGCGGGATCGGCGTAGCGCGAATGCAGGCCGCACTAAACACGTTCGAGTACGGCAACCGCGATATCTCCGGCGGCATCGATCGCTTCTGGCTGTCGAGCACACTCAGCATTACGCCGCAGCAACAGGTCGAGTTTCTCGCCAGGCTTTGGACCGACTCACTGGGAGTCAAGCCGGCTGCCGCCGAAACGACGCGCCGTATTCTCGCGCAAGAGTCGGGTCAGGGCTGGCAATGGTCCGGTAAGACCGGTAGCTGCTCGGTCGAGGACCGCAGCGTCCCCGACCATGGATGGTTCGTGGGCGAGGTCGAACACGACGGGCGGCGAGCGGTGTTCGCAACATTGATACGCGGCAACGGCACGGATGGAAGACAAGCGCGCGCGATGACGCAGCAGATCTTGCTTACGTTGCATTGGTTGCCCGAAGAGAGCGCGACCGCTACAACCGCGTCACCAGCTCCCGCGCCCAAATAGTGCAGCGGCAAGCACCTCGAGCAGCGCCGGCCGCGGCGTAAACAGGCCTCAGTCGGCCGTTGCGCTCGGCTGAGTCAACAACGGACGTGACCGCTCCACCATTGCAAGAAACGCGGCACGGTGGCCATTGGGATCGAATGCCGTCGCGCCTTTGGCCAGTTGAGAAACAAGCTCCAACGTCGATGATCCCTTGTGAGGCGACTGTCGCAGGATCATGCCGAACGAGGCAACGGCCGCGGCGAAGCGCAGTTCGGTGCTAGCGGCTCTCCAGTCCTGTGCGTCGTCATGGACTACCAACGTACGCTCGACGCTGGACTCTCCATCCGGTTGCTTGAAGCGCAGCTTCACGGTCGCGGTTTCTGTGCTGGATGTGGCAGCACTCTCCGCTGGATCGAAACTGAATGCAAGCCGGCCGATCTGCGGCGATTGAAAGTGGCTACTGCGCCAGCATCGTGACGGTCTCGCCGAAGTCATCGGCGATTGCCAGCGTCGTTTCCAAATCGGGGTGGCGCAGCATCATGAAACCGTCGCTCACCAGCGTTTGCTTCCAGTCGCGACGGTGCGCACCGATCGGCAGCAAGTTGTCCCACACGATGGTATCGGCGTAGTGGCGCATGAATCGTTGATACCCGCAGACACCGTGGATCCGCCCCTCGCCGCGCGCGCGTTTGTAGATGGTGGCGACGTTGTAGAGCCGCCGAGAAGGTTCGGAGTAGGTTCCCAGCGCAACCGCTTCCGCCCAACCGCGAAATACATCGATATCGCACGAGTAGTTCATTTGATCGACTTGATGTGCACCGGGGGGCCGTCCACCGATTTCACCGAAGACAACCTCGCCGTCGGCCTTCAAGTACCACTCCATGTGAGTGAACCCCGATTCAAACTCGAGGGCGCGTAGCACGGCCAGGCCCATCGCCACGCCGCCGCTCAACTCCGGTGCCTCGGGGCGACGCAGCGCAATCACCTGAGGGCTGAGCCATTCGAAACTCCGTGCAATCAACGGGCGCGGTCGGTACCACGCAATGTTGAAGTATTGCGGCACGCCGTTGATTGAAACCGTGTCGAACGTGTACTCCTCGCCCTCGATGAACTCTTCGACGCTCATCTCGGCTTGGTGCTTGGTTGCCTTGATTGCGAGATCAAGTTCTGCTTTGTCGTTGACCCGATGCGTGTCGGCAGAGCCGGCGCCTGCGATCGGCTTGAGGATGAGTGGGTAGCCGATCTCGGCCGCTCGAGCTCGGATCTCGCGAGCCCCCTTGGCCGACGCGTGGCGCGGCACGCGGATGCCGGCGCGATCGAGTTTGAGCTTCATCGCTTCTTTGTTGCGGAACGGGATTGCTTGTTCGACGGTCAGGCCTTTGGCGCCCAACGCGGCTCGCAGTTTGGCCGCGAGCAGCATCCCAACCTCCCACAAACACTCGACGCGGTCGACGAGTCGTGTACCGAGCCACTCCTTGACCTCGGTGATGACCTGCTCCTCATCCCACAACGATTTGACCTGCAGGTAGTCGGAGAGCGCGTGTTGTGTCATCGCCGGCAAGGCGCCGGGAGGCTGATCGCCCAGCCCCAAAACCTGCACCCCAACCTCTGCCAAACCGCGCACGAAATCGGGCATTTCAGAAGGGTAGCCAGGGGAGATGAACAACACCGTTTTCATGCTGTCGCCTTTCGATCGGCATTCTAGGAAACAGCGTCGCATTGCGACAGCGATCTGTGTCAAGCCCAATGCCTTCGGTGGGTTGGGTCATCGAGCGTCACGAGGCGACCGAGGTTTGGGTATCCTTGCGGCCCTCACATGCACTCGACACGGCAGATCAGGACCTTCGACGCCACGATGCTGGTGGTCGGTTCGATGATCGGCTCGGGGATCTTCATCGTCTCGGCCGACACCGCTCAACTGACAGGCAGCGCCGCGGGTTTGTTGGCGGCGTGGTCCATGGCCGGGTTGCTCACGATGTTGGCCGCCACGCATGTCGCCGAACTTGCCGTTCTTCTGCCGCAGGCTGGCGGGCCGTTCGTGTACTTTCGCGAGGCTTACGGTCCGGGTGCCGCGTTTCTGTTCGCATGGACGACATTCTTGGTGGTGCAAAGCGGCACGATCGCGGCCGTCGCCGCGGCGTTCGCGAAGTTTCTCGGGTTGTTCGTGGCTGGATTGGCGGCGCCGTGGGACCGGGTCGTCGCCTTGGGCGTGATCGCACTGCTGACGCTGGCCAATGCAAGCGGACTGCGCACCGGTACCTCGATTCAGAATCTGCTGACGGTGCTGAAGTACGCCGCACTGCTGTTGCTGACCTTGGGTGGACTGCTGTGGCGCGGCGTGATCGCCGCTCCCGCCTCGCTGCCGAATGCAACCGGCGGCGCACCGCTGTCAACCGTGGTCGAGTTTTCGCTCTTGGCATTTGCAGCCGCGATGGTGGGGCCGTTGTTCTCGCAGTCGGCGTGGTTCAACGTGACGTTCCCCTCAGCCGAGGTGGAGCGGCCAGCGCATGTGTTTCCGCGCGCGCTGCTCGGCGGCTGCGCGTTGGTTGCTGTTCTGTATGTGGTCACGAACATCGGCTACTTGAAGCTGCTCGGATTACAAGGCATCGCGAGCGCTCCGGGTCAGCGGGTCGGCAGTGCCGCGGCGGAAGTACTCCTGCCGGGAGTTGGCGGCTCGTTGATGGCCGCTGCGATCTTGGTCTCGACCTTCGGGTGCGTGAACGGCCTGGTGCTTTCGGGCGCGCGTGTCGTGTATGCCGCGGCACAAGCCCGCATGTTTTTCCCGACGTTCGGCCGGCTCAACGCCGCGCAGGTGCCGGGTGCCGCCTTGGCGGTTCAAGCGGTGTGGTGCAGCGTGTTGGTATTGTCCGGTAGCTACTCGCAACTGCTGCGCTACGTGATCTCGGTCGAGCTCTTGATCGTGATTCTGATGGTCGCTGCCGTTGCGGTGCTGCGTCATCGATTGCCTCATGCCGCTCGACCCTATCGCGCGTGGGGCTATCCGTGGACCAGTGTTTCGTTCATTGCGCTGAGTGGCGGCGTGATGGTGTTGCTGGCGATCGCGCGGCCGGAAACGGCGTGGCCGGGGTATCTGATCGTGCTTGCAGGCGTTCCGGCATACCTGTGGTTGCGACGCAGAATAGCGACATGAAACCGATCGGTGAATCGAGTTGGTTGCTTCAGTTTCAGGATGCCGATGAACTCATCGCATGCCGACGCGCGCTGGTCGTGCAACGCGCGCTTCAGATGGCGAAGCCACCGGGGTTGATCGAGACGATCGCCGCCTCGCGCACGCTGTTGGTGGTTGGAGACGACGCCTTCGATCCATCGTTTCTGACCGAGTTGGAACGCGGCGCACGCGCCGAGGCTGCGGCAACGCCGCGTGAGTTGTCATTGCCGGTTCGATTCGACGGTGAGGATTTGGCCGATGTCGCGGCACGTTGCCAACTGTCGCCTGCGGCATACGTCGACGCCGTCACATCGACTCGCTTCACGGTCGGATGGATAGGGTTTCTTCCAGGTTTTCCGTATCTGTTGGGACTGCCACGTCAACTCCAGGTACCGCGCCGCGGTACTCCGCGCGCACATGTTCCAGCCGGGAGCGTTGCGGTCGCCGCCGGATACGCAGGTGTCTATCCGGCGAGCAGCCCAGGCGGTTGGAATCGGATCGGTCGAACCGACGGGGTGCTATTCGACGCAACCCGCGAGTCACCCTCGATGTTGGCTCCGGGTGATCTGGTGCGATGGGTGCCGACTTGAGCGGCGCACTGATTGTTCATCACGGCGGCGCACTCACCACCGTGCAGGATCTTGGGCGCGTTGGATGGTCCGACTTCGGTGTGCCCACGGCGGGCGCTTTGGACACGATCGCACTTCGCTTGGCCAATCGGATGGTCGGTAACTCCGACCAAGCCGCGGGGATCGAAATGCACTTGCAAGGGCCGGTGTTGCAAGCGCGCACCGACACATGGGTGGCGGTGATCGGAGGCCGCTTCGGGCCACAACCGGGCGCGGTGATGCTGCTGCGCAAGGGCGAGCGACTCGACCTGCGCGACGGACACGGCACGCCGCGCGCTGTGTTGGCGGTGCGCGGCGGCATCGACGTGGAGCCGATACTCGGGAGTCGATCGACCTGTTTGGCAGCCGGATTCGGCGGCGTGCATGGTCGGGCCCTGCGGGCGGGCGATCTTCTGCCGATAGGGAGCGAGACGGTGCGCAACTTCTCGCACGGTGTTCCGCCCGGGTTGATGTTCGAGTCCGACAATCTCGTTTCGGTGCGTGTCCTGCGCGGACCGCACGTCGAATTGCTGGGCGATGCGACGCTCCGGGCGTTGTGCAGCGCCTCTTGGACGGCCAGCCGCACTTCGAATCGAACGGGGTTTCGCTTGGACGGACCGAAGCTCGAGCTTTGCGTCGATGCCGATTCACTATCGCCTATTCCCACAGCGTTGGGCACGATCCAAGTCACGGCTGCCGGACAGCCGATCGTGCTGTTGTGCGAACGACCGGTGACCGGCGGCTATCCGCAACTTGCCACTGTCATTGCAGCCGACATTGGGGCTATCGTGCGCGCGCCATTCGGTGCGACCTTTCGCTTCCGCGTGGTCGACCACAACGACGCACGCCGGGCATTGCAGTTGCAGACGCAACAGTTGACGGCGCTGACGGAGGACTTGTGAGAACGATCGATCTCAACTTCGACGGTGGCGAAGGGTTCGATGACCGAGCGTTGGCGCCGCTGGTGACCACGATTCACATCGCCTGCGGCGGACACACCGGCGACGACGCCACGATGCTCAGTGCGGTGTTGTTGGCCCGCGAGCATGGACTGTCGATCGGCGCGCATCCCAGCTTTCCCGATCGCGATGGGTTCGGCCGGCGCGCGCTGGAGTTGGCTCCATCGGAGCTTCTGCCCGAGATCGAAGCGCAGTTGTTGCGCTTGATCGAGATTGCCGAGTCCGAAGGGATGCGCGTATCGCAACTCAAGCCGCACGGAGCGCTGTACCACCGCGTCGCCAAGCACGATGGTTTGGCGTATTCGTTGGTGGAACAGATCGCGTTGATCGATCGGCGCTTGGTGATGGTGGGACCGCCGGCGAGCGCCTTCGAGGCGGCCGCGCGCGGGCATGGGATGCGCTATCTGCGCGAAGGGTATGCCGATCGGCGCTACCTACCCGATGGCTCGCTGGTACCCCGCACCGAACCGGACGCGCTGATTCGCAGGCCTGAGGAAGCGGCCGAGCAAGCGCTCGAGCTCGAGGTCGAGTCGATCTGTGTGCATGGCGATACGCCTGGAGCCGGCCGGATCGTCGCGGCGGTACGCGACGCCTTGATGCGCGCCAACCACCGGATCGCCGCACCTCACTGAGAGTCGCTTGCAGCGAGTCGTAGCGCAGCCCACAGCGCTTCGACGTGATGATGCTCGGTTCGCTCCGCGCCGATCGAGATCCGCAGCATCTGCTTCCCCTTCAGCACGCTTGGTGTGAGATACGCACCGCCTCCACTGTTGAGTCGTCGAGCGATCTCCATGTTGTGCGAGGCGAGTGCCGCTTCGTCGCGGTCGGCGAGAAGGTGTCGCACGCAGACGGTTTGCAGTGGCGCTGGGGCCATCAGCTCCCAATCGGGAGTGGACTGCACTTGTGCGCGTAGCCAGGCCGCGTTTTGCAGATCGCGACGTAGCCTCGCTTGAATCCCTTCTACCCCAACGTCGAGCAGGTGAAACCACAACTTGAGCGAGCGAAAGCGACGCCCCAGTTGCAGGTGCCAGTCGCGGAAGTTCTTCACCTCGCCATCTTGTTGAGTGCGTAGATAGCTCGGGTTAGTGCTCATCACGCGAATCAAGTGCTGCGGGTCGCGCACATAGTAGGCAGAGTAATCGAAGCCGACACCCATCCACTTGTGCGGGTTGAACACCAGCGAGTCGGCTTGCTCGACACCTTCCCACATCCAGCGGCATTCCGGCAGCACCATCGCGGTGCCGGCCATTGCTGCATCGACGTGCAACCACAGATTGTGTTTGACAGCGAGCGCAGCCATTCCAGCGACCGGGTCGAGCGCTGTGGTTCCGGTCGTCCCCACCGCGGCCACGAGTGCGCACGGTCGCAGTCCTGCTGCCAGATCGCGCTCGATCGCGGCTTGCAGCAGATCGATGCGCAACGCGTGCGCGTCGTCGGTGCCGATCAACCGAAAGTGCCGCTTGCCGAACCCAGCGAGCAGCGCGGCCTTCTCGATCGAGCTGTGTCCTTCTTCCGACGCGTACACCACCAACGGAGCCTCGTGGCCCTGCAACCCTGCGCCGTTCTGCGCGAACTGCGAAGCTTTCTCGCGCGCGCAGATCAAGGCACACAGCGTGGCGGTGCTGGCGGTGTCGTGAATCACGCCGGTGAAGGAGTCGCTGAGCCCCACCATCTGCCGCAACCAATCCATCCTCACCTCTTCCACCTCGGTGGCGGCCGGCGACGTTTGCCAACTCATCCCCTGCACTCCCAAACCGGAGGCGACGAGGTCGGCCAGGATCGAGGCATAGCTGGTGTTGGATGGGAAGTAGGCGAAGAAGCTCGGATGATTCCAGTGTGTGATGCCGGGCATCACGTCGCGTTGCAGCAGCGATAGAGCTCGAGCGGCGTGACCGCCCTCTTGCGGCGGCTGCTTGGGAAATCGAGCGCGGATTTCGCCGGGCTTCACCGGACTCATCACCGGCAGCGATTCGATCTGCTCTCGGTACGCGACGATCCAATCGACGAACTCATGGCCGAGTTTGCGGAATTCCTCTGCGTTCACTGGGCACCTGTTCCGGCACTGCCGGTGCCGCGAACAGTAAACCATTGCGAGTTCCTTCGATATGGTTTTGGTGCGATCACCCGCGTGTCGAACCTTCGACCCAGTCCTGACTCGATCTCGAGTGATGGTCGCTTGTGAGATTCGCGCGGGCCTCCTTGATGGAGGCGAGGGTTCTCTGCGTCTCAGGTCGACGGGCGGGCCGCGCGCGATCGTCAATTCACCGTGCACGCCGGGGGGCTGAGTGTATCCACTCGCGTGCCGGCATTTCCGCCCGCCACCAACCCGTGCCACCGAAGTCCGCGACCTCACCCAGGCCATTCAGTAGCGTCATCGCGTTGGGATCACGCAGCACGTTCTCAGCCACCGAGCGCAGGTAGCGCTTGGGATCGATACCGTCGAGGGCTGCCGACTCGATCAAGCCGTAGAAGATCACCGCGACCTCGGTGCCGCGCGCCGATTACGATCCGTAGTAGTTCTTCCCCCCGACAACCGCTCCGCGCAAGGTCCACTCAGCAGGGTTCCTATCCAGTGGCGCACAAGGGCCCGTCAGGAATACACGCAGTCCCTACTCGTGATTGCAGATGTACAACAACGCGTCACCGATACCTGGTCCCTTCGGAATCACCTGATCGCTTGTCCGCTTGAAGATCTCGTCAACAGTCGGTTGTGATCGCGCTTGACGCTCAACATGGAGTTCCCCAGCTTCTGCGGGCGCCGCCTCGCAACATGAACGCCCTTGCTGACACGCCCCCAGAATCAGCAGAAAGCTGGCATCACCCGTTGTGGTCCATCGCGGGTGGTGCTCGGGTAATTGCGTGGCGCGTGACTACGACTCGCGCCCAAGAGCTGCGCGTAAGTGCGGTCGAGCGCAGTTTGCGAGCACGACACCATAGAGCGCGCCGCCGATTGCACCGCCGACAAGTGCGCCGAACGCGATCCCAGCCGCGAGGGTTGCTCCTGACGATCGGCCCGCCAACGCTCCGAGCACTGCGCCGGCGGCTGCCATCGCAGAACAGACCAGCTGTGTCGCCCTGACTTGCGGGTCAGCCGCGAGTTGCGGTGCACAGTTGGCGACGAGGCTGCGTCGTTGATCGGATGTCAGCGATCTCAGTTCGGGAACGGCATTGAGTGAGAAATAGAGTGCCATGCGACCACCTCCGTGCCGGGACGATCGGCGCCTGCCCAGAACGGCTTGGCTCCGTCTCGGTCAAGAGCTTACGCACCACGAGCGGGTCGAAATGCAAATGTTCATCAAATCTGTATGACTGGTCGCCCTTCTGCGGCTTGGGCGCACGGTCGCGTGTTGCGCAACGCTCGAGTTGACGATCGCCGACCTGGTCGAGTACCGGAGAGAACGGATTCAGTCAGTCGAACCGACCATGGATCGACCTGACGCTCGATAGCCAGTCATAGGACTGCCCCACGCCGGTATTGCCTCCCAGGCTCGAGGCATAGCTGGTGTTGGATGGAAAGTAGGCGAAGAAGCTCGGACGATTCCGGTGTGTGATGCCGAGCATCACGTCGCGTTGCAGCAGCGATAGAGCTCGAGCGGCGTGACTGCCCTCATGCGGCGGCTGCTTGGGAAATCGAGCGCGGATTTCGCCGGGCTTCACCAGACTCATCACCGGCAGCGATTCGATCTGCTCTCGGTACGCGACGATCCGATCGACGAAACAGATGGCCGAGTTTGCGGAATTCCTCTGCGTTCACGGGGGAGCTGTTCCGGCACTGCCGGTGCCGCGAACAGTAAACCGTTGCGAGTTCCTTCGATATGGTTTTGGTGCGATCACCCGCGTGTCGAACCTTCGACCCAGCCATGACTCGATCTCGAGTGATGGTCGCTTGTGAGGTTCGCGCGGGCCTCCTCGATGGAGGCGAGGGTTGTCTGCGTTGCAGATCGAAGGATCGAGGGCCGGAGCACGCGTGATGACACTCGTGTGGTTACCGCTGGCGGCTCATTCCCTGCATCGGACGGCGTTGGTGAATGGTTTGGTGTCTACGAGATTGGGGGCAGGCCACTACGAGCGCACGTTTCGTCGATCTCGAGCGTGGCCTGACACCGACAGCCATGATCGAACGTGCGGTGCGCTGGTGCTCGACTGGTTTGCTGTGGGAGCCGAGGTGCAGACACTCTCGAGAGCCGCGGGCGCTTCGCTCGATTCGGAGCGTTGCCATCGCCCGACCTCGAATGCTTGTGGATCGATCGTGCGATGCGGAAACCATTGCGCGCGTTGATTTGATGCGACCGTATGGCGTGAGCGTCACTCCTCGCTTGCGCTTGGTTCGTCGATGCAGCGCGGGGATCATTGCTCGCGTGTCGTTTGCACGACGATGCACAACGCGGCGATCGTATCTCGCCTGCGCAAAATATTTGTTCATTCACTCGCTACTTTCGATTGTTGTTCGTGTGATTTGTTGGTACCTTCATGCAGCACTTCAAGGGTGCAGCGTGTCCACAACAATCTCGCGTGCGAACAAGTTGTCAGTGCTCTCGCCATGGCTCGATGCTCTGAATGGCGATGCAGTCGCGCGTCGACTTGCGGTGCAATCGGTGCAGGTGTTGTTGCCGTTGTCGAAGGTGTGTGCGCTGGTTGTCGAGGGGGAGTTGTGGCGCTGTGCGGGGGCTTCGTCGTTGCACGATTTCACGCGTGAGCAACTTGAGCGCACTGGCAAGTGGCTGCGCGGTCATGCCAGTTTGCATGAAGCGATTCAGCGCTTGCCTGGGTTGCGCGTGGCGGTCACGGGCAGCGATGGTGGCGCGCCGATTGGGCTGTGCAAGGCGATGTTGGTGGGGCGCGTGGCGACGGAATCGACGCTTCGGGTGTGGGCCGAGCGTGCGCGACGGTTGAGCGTGGGTCGATTGAGGGAGATGGCGCGCGAGGTCAGGCGATTGCTGGTGATGAGTTCGCGATTTCTGATGACTTGGTTGGCGCTGCGCGCGGTGGAGATGCGAGTCACGCCGTTGCTTCGACGATCGCCTGCGAGGATGCAGATCGGTGTGAGGCAGGGCGCGGTAGCGACGCGAGCCAAGCCATTGCGACGAGGTGTGGTGGCGATGATGCCGATCGGCATGCGGAAGGGCTCGCGGGCGGTGCGACGCTTGGCGTTGCCATTGGCGATGACATGCTTGCCGACGCAGAGCCGAGCGCATCTTCCAGTCGCGAGTTGTTGGAACCTGACGATTCGTTGATGGCAGGTCGTAGTCCTCGGCCGCAGAGCGCTGGCTCGCAACCGGACGACATCGACGAGCTGCCACGCGTGTCGTGGGTCATCCTTGTTCCGCCTGCGGTGCGGGCTGCGTTCGAAAACGCGCTCGATCTGTATCGCCGAGTCGAAGGGGGCGATGCGACGGTCGTCTCGTTCATCGAGAGTTTGGTTGCCGAAGAGTTCGCCAGCGACAAGCCCCCGGACGTTTTCCAAGCGTGGTTGCAGGCGGTCGAGCCGCAGCTCGATCCGCAGAGTCCGCCGTCGGGGATAGAGCTTCCGGCGATGACGATGGCGCTCGAAGTGCTCGCGCAACTCGATACGGTGATGTCGCGCGCGGGCGTCGGGACCGACAGCGAGGTGTTGTGGCAACTGAAGTGCTTGGCCGGTGCGGCCGACACGATCGAACGCAACCTCGCTGCTGTGTTGACAGAGATGAACGACAACGGCGCGCTGCGCGAGTTGGGGTTTGCGAGCATCGGATCGTATGCCGAGAACCGGTTGGGGTTGGGGCGCACCACCATCGAGGATCGTGTGCGGGTCGCGCGAGCGTTGCGAGGGCGCAAGCTCTTGCAGCAAGCGTATCTGGATGGAGCGTTTGGGCTCGAGAAGGCGCTGCTGGTCGTGCAGATCTTGGGCCGCGGATTTATCGAAGAATCGTGCGAGGCTTTGTGGGTTTCGCATTTGCGTGCGTGCACTGTCAAACGATTGCGCGATGAGAAGCGGGCGCTGCTGTGGGCCAGCGCGGTGGAAGGGCGAACCGACGCGCCGATGCCGATGTCGGATGAAGCGTGGTTGGGCTCGCTTCGCTGCGGGCCGGGCGACACGTTGGCGGCCGTGAAACGTGCGGGGCACGCAGTCTGCGACGAGGGTGCGTTAGTCTCGGTGGCGGGGAGCATGATGCGCCTGCGCTTGCCGGTGGAATTGGCCAACGATTTCTCGAGTTGCATCGAAGCGCGTCGACAGCGTCTCAGCCTCGATGCGGCGAACTGCGATTGGTCGCAGCCGATCAGCGAGGAAGATCTGCCGTCGTGGCGTGCTGCCCGGACGTTTTCCGCGGCGTCGCGCCGACTGCCGGCGTGGGTGGGGCTGTTGGCGATGTTGGAAGAGTTCTGCGCTGCGTACGACGTGGCCGAGAAGCGCTCGGCGTCGCGATCCGAGGTGTTTGTGCGCTCACGACATCGCTGCGAGGCGCCGGGATGTACAGCGCGACGTATCGAGTGGCATCACCGGCACTACAAGTCGCGCGGTGGCAGTGACCATCACGACAACGGCGATGCGCTGTGTCCGACGCATCATCGGCGTGGGCAGCATGGTGGCTATCTTCATGTCAGTGGTGATACGCCGTTACAGCGTATTTGGCGATTGGGGCCGGCGGGGAGTGGTGCGTGGTATCGCAACGAGCGGCGTGTTGTGGTGGTTGGCAACTAGCTGGGGCCGAGCGTCGGGGCACCAAACTGTCGCGCGCTCGGTATCAGATCTGTTTGCAAGAGCCGTTTTCAGAATTTGATATTGGCCCGCCAAACCGGGTCTTTTCAAGGTCTGTGAAACCACTTCACGGGGGGTTCGATCGAAACACACGCGAGCGTTGATTTCAAAAGCGGTCGGCAGACCGGTGATCGGACTTCATGGCGGCTTGTGAGCGAAGCTACTCCTCTCGGCTGTGAGGTGTGCCGCACTTCCAACAGCTGGAGAACTGCGCTTCGAGCAGCTCGTCGCACTGGCGGCAACGCCAGACGGTCAGCGGGTCTGGCGCGGGCGTGGCGCGTTCGTACTCCAGTACCAACTCACGCGCTCGATCGAGCTGCTGTTCATCGAGTATACAAACCGACGGCCGCAGCTCGGCCGATGCAGAGACCGAACCCAACGCGAAAAGATCGCAGCCACGCACCTCGCAATCGATCGCTTCGTTCTCCAGCAATCCTTTGACGAACTGAGCCTCCGCCGGATGCTGCGCGCTAAACACTCGTTGCATGGTCACCTCGCTTTCACACGTTGCTTACTTGCCGTGTGCCCTCTCGCATGCCACCTTGGCCCTATGCAAATTGCAACGCAACCAATTATCAACACCGAACGACTAACCCTTCGTGAGTTGTGCCACGACGATTTGGCCTTTGTTACAGAGCTTCTGGGTGATGCCGAGGTTACCCGCTTTCATGCCAGTCCATACTCGCCCGAAGAAGCGTCCGCCTGGCTGGAACGTCAGTTGGATCTCTATCAAGACGGCAAGCACGGAATGTGGCTGGTGCTCAACCGAAAGTCAGGCAGGCCGGTGGGCTTGGTGGGACTCGTTCCACAAACCGTGGATGGCGTCTCCGAAACCGAGTTGGTTTACCTAATTCACCGCAAGCACTGGCGACATGGTTATGCAACCGAAGCCGCCTTTGCGGTGCGCAGCTTGGCGCGCGATCGATATGGCTACTCTCGCGTCATCTCGATCATCGACCCCGATAACCTCCCATCGCAGGGGGTCGCCCGTCGGCTCGGGATGCAAGCGAAACGCACGCTGGTTTGGAACGGGGTGCAGCACACGATGTTCGCAGCGTCGCTGGTCGCGTCCGACTAGATTTTCGCGGAGCGCGATTCCTGCCGACTTCCAAGCGCCGGCAGCACGATCAGCGAGGTTACGACGCAAGCTGCGATTCCAAGCCCGATCAATGCGCCGGCATTTCTCAAGCCGGGCATGTGCGATGCGGTCAGTGACCAAAAGCCGCCGATCGTGGTGAGGTTCGCCAGCAAGATGCCGCGTCCTGCTTCGCGTGCGGCACCAACCATGCCGGCTGCTGGATGGTGTCGCGCGGCATGCACGATGTGCAATCCGTCATCGATACCAACGCCGAAGATCACCGGAATCACGACCAACGAGATCAAGTCGAGGGGACGGCCAAGCCAGCCCCACAATCCAAAGATCCAGGTGGTGGCCACGAGTACCGGCACGAACCCGAGCCACAACGACCACACCTCGCCGCGAAACTGAAACAGCACCACCACCACGATCAGGATGGCTGCCAGACCGCCGAGCAGTTTGAAATCGCGCAGCGCTGTTTGCCGCAACTCGACACCAACCTTCGGTATCGAGGCCACCAGCGTGCCGGGAACCGCTTGCTCGAGCTTGGCAATCACTGCATCGGGCGGACCCTCCGGCCACGCGCCTCGCGGCAAACGCAGGTGAATGGCGGCCCAGGTGCGGCCATCGTGCACGCGAACAGTCTCGCGCAGCCATCCAGGCCATTGCGTGATGTCGTTGGCGACGCGCCGGATGGGCGCGGCGATGGTCAATCCGGCCGCAGCGGCCTCGCGTTGAAATCGCGCCTGCGCCTGCGGCAACCCGATCGACTGCAAGCGCTGATCGCGACGCGCGCGTTCCGCGGCACTCAATGCGAAGTCGGAGGGCGCAAACAGTTCGGCATCATGCGGCAACATCGGCGACAAGATGTCGCGCATACGCAACGAAGCATCCAGCGCTTCATCGAGCGAATCGGCCGGCACGACGATCGTCGTGGTTTCCGAGCCGAGCGCGAATTTGGCCTGAATCAGTTCTTCTGTTTTGGAAAGCTGGCTGTCGGCGGGCCGCAAGGCACGCGGATCGGTGGTGAGTTGCAGCTTGGGCAGGCCGAGCAGCGCCAACAGTGTCAGCCCGGCGCTGGTGATAATCACCAAGCCGCGGTACTTCACACCCAGACCGGTAATCGCGTTCACCAGTCGGTCGGTGAGGCGCCAGATCTTGCCGGGCTTGCGACGTGACAACCGCGGCCCGGCCAGACGCAGCAGAGCGCCGCCCACCACGCCGGCCGAAAGCAAGGTCAGCGTCACGCCGATCGCAATCGCCAGACCCAGTTCACGGATCGGTCGCGAGTGCGCCAACCCGAGCGCCGCGAAGGCGACAACAGTGGTCATCGCAGCGCCGGTCATTGGCGAGCCGAGCATGGCGAAGGTGCGCGTCAAGGCGGTCGACGGACTGCGGCCATCGGCCAGCTCCTGTCGATAGCGCGAGCAGCCGTGAATCACGATGTCATCGCCCAAGCCAATCAACATGGCGGCGAATCCGACACCGACGCCGGTGATCGGCCCCATCAAGAGGGCAATCGCCGCACCGCTCCAAACCAAACCACAGAGCAAGGCAATCAACCCGATGCCCGGCAGCAGGAACCCTTCGAATCCGGCGATCAGAATCAGCGTCACCCCACCCACACTTCCGCCGGCCGTCGCCTTCAAATCTTCGCGCATGATCCGTTCATCGTGCGCGGCGTACAGCGGCCCGCCGATCGCGTGCAGTCCGAACCGGAGTGCAGGATGCTCGCGGCGAGTCTTCGCTTCGGCCTCGGCAATCGCAGCTTCCAGCGCGCGTCCCGCGTCGGGATCGATCTCGCTCTGCTTGGGGGTTACCACCACCAACGCCGCGTCGCGTTCTTTGGACAGAAACGCACCCGTGAGCGGGTCGACGATCGCAGCCGAGGCACCCGAACGACGCGCCAGAATCGGTCCCGCCAAGCCGAGCGGATCGGCTTGCAGGATCGCGCCGGAAAAACCGCCCGCCGGATTGCGCAGCGCGCTGTGGATTGCGTCGACACGAGCCGACAGCGCCGCGGGGGTGAGTTTGGCGGAAAGTTGGTCGCGCTCCTGATCGCTGATCAGGTACGGTGCGTCGGGCAGCACCGTTTGAAGGAAGAACTGCTCCTCAGCTTGACTCACGCCGGCGCGTGCACTTTCTACTTCCGCGTTCGTGGCCAGCGTGTCGGCAAACGATTGTGCGGCGTCGGCCAAGGCGTCGGCCAAATCATCGGAGTCTGCATTCGCGCCGGCCTGTTCCCCCGTATCGGCCTGCAACACGACAAACAGTTTTTCCGCGCCCCCCATTGTGGAGAGAAACTCGCGATAGTCCTTGGCCGCCGGTGTGTCGGGAAACATTCCTACCAGCGTGGGATCGAGTCGAAACTGCAGCGCTGCGACGCCAGCGAGTACCGTAGCCAAGAGCGACAAGAGCAACACGGTCCAAGGGCGCAGAGCGATCCAGGCCCCAAGCCGCGCGAACAGGCCGTGCGCGTCCGCGTCGTGCAGGTCGTTCACGCCGAGGTGCCGGCATCGACAACGATCGTCTGTCCGGTAATGCCCGCGGCTGCCGTCGATAGCAGGAACAACGCTGCGTCGGCCACCATCTCTGGTGTCACGCCCGAGGGCAAACACTCAGGAGCGCGCAGCAGCTTGATCTGCTCTGCGCTCAACTGCGATGTCATTTCGGTCAGTACGAAGCCGGGCACGAGCGCATTGACTCGCAGATTGCGTTTGCCGCACTCGCGCGCCAGCGAGCGCGTCATCCCTAGCAAAGCGGCCTTGCTGGCACCGTAGGCGGTTTGCCCGGCAACACCGTGAATCGCGGTGAGCGAACTGATCATCACGATCGCGCCCTTGCGACGCGGCATCATCGTCTTCAGCACCGCGCGCGTCAGCCGAAACGGTCCGTCGACATTGGCATCCATGGTGGCCTGCCAGTCGGAATCGCTGGCCAGCGCCATCAACCCATCGCGCCGCACTGCGGCGTTATTGACCAAACCCCACAGCGGCCCGACGGTCGCTTCGATTTCTTCCACCAAACCAGCCGTGCGCTCGCGCTCCGAGAGGTCGAATTGATAAGCGTGCGCACGCCCCTCGCTGGTGGCCACCAGTTCGTCGGCCGCAGCGCGCGAGGTTTGATAGGTGAACGCCACCGGGACGTGACGAGCCACCAGCGCCTCGACAAGCGCTCGCCCAATGCCGCGACTTCCGCCGGTGATCAAGACGGGACCTGGGATCTTCATGCGGCGCCGATTATGCCGCGGGCGGGCGCATTGCTGGCGGCGCGATTGCCGGCCGATTCGTGGTTGCTCGAGGTATGCGGCGCTTGTCGCTGGCCGCGCAGTCGCGGGCTCCAGGTTGTTGACTCTCATCCCGATGGGACTGTCCCTCCCCACTCGGCGAGGGTCGAGCCTACCGGCCTGGACACGCCCCGCTCGATTCGTCAACTGAGCGCGGTCAGAGCATTGGGTCCCGGACGGCTCCAGCATTCACCTCGAACACAGCCCCACGGTGGATCGATCATGACCAGCACACCGCTCCCAAGGTACGTCTCGCTCTCGACCCGCAAGTCGAAGCTGCGCGCTCGTCGCCCGACCCCACGACAGTGGTTGCAGTTGGCGATGCTGCTGCTATGCCTGTGGCTGGGGTACGAGTTCACGGCTTTCGTGCACGCCGCGCAGAACACCACGAGCGGTCCACTCCCGGCCCGGCCCGCGGGTGTCGAAGGGTTTCTTCCAATCGCCGGCCTGATGGGTTTGATCGATTGGTTGGCGCAAGGTCAACTGAATCCCGTCCACCCTGCGGCAGCGGTGTTGGTGTTGACGGCGCTGACGTTGGCCTTCTTGTTGCGCAAAGCGTTTTGCAGTTGGCTCTGTCCGATTGGATCTGTGTCCGAGATGTTGGCGTTTGCCGGTCGCAAATTGCTGCGACGCAATCTGCGTCTGCCGCGCTGGCTCGATCTTTCGCTGATGAGCGTGAAGTACCTCTTGCTCGGTTTTTTTCTGTGGGCGTTCTACAGCATGGGTACCGCGGGAATCGCCGCCTTCACCAACAGCCCGTACAACCAGGTGGCCGACATCAAGATGCTGCTGTTCTTCACCGAGATCGGAACGATCGGTCTGACTGTGTTGGGGTTTTTGGTTGTCGGCAGCGTACTGGTCGAAGGCTTTTGGTGTCGCTACGGCTGCCCGTACGGGGCGATGCTCGGATTGGTCTCGTGGGCCTCGCCGCTGCGCATTCGGCGCAATCGTGGGACTTGCATCGATTGCAGCAAGTGCGCGCGAGTCTGTCCGGCGCGCTTGCCGGTGGCTACCAAACCGTCGATCGGTTCGGTTGAATGCACGGGTTGCATGCAGTGCGTGACAGCCTGCCCTGTCGGCGACTGTTTGACGATGTCGACCCGCCGCGGTTTTCAGTTTTCTGCGAGACGAATGGGGTGGGCGGTGGCCGGCGTTTTTCTAGCGTTCGTGATTGCCGCGCAACTCAGCGGGTATTGGGACACAAACGTCACCGACGCCGAGTATCGCTACCACATGCAGCATGTCGACGATTCACTGTACGGGCACGCCGGACAACGTTGACAATGCTGCGCCACCCTTGTTGACCGACTAGCGCGGGATAGATCCCAAGCGAGCGCGCGTCACCGCGCTGGCGATTCGCAAGCTATCGATCAGTGGACGGTAGTGGCTGGTGCAACGCCCATCGGCGAAGCCAAGTCGCACCGGGATGGTTGCGATTCGAAAGCCGAGCCGGGCGGCGCGCACCAAGACCGCGCTTTCCGCTTCGAAGCGCATTTCGGGAAAACCGGTGCGCACGATCATCCGCTCGGTGTACAGCCGAAACCCGGTCTGCGCATCGGCCAGTGCAACTCCCGCGACCTTCGCGATCGCCCACGTCGACAACTTGTTGCTGGTGCGGCGCAGTGCGCTCATTTCGCCGAACAGGCGTTCACGCGTGCCCAACACCAGATCGGCATCGCTCTCGCAAAGCGTTTGGATCAGCTTGGGGATCTCTTCGGGAAGATGCTGGCCGTCGGCGTCGAGCGTGACGATTGCGGCGTGGCCTTTGGGAAACAGCTCGTAGAACGCGGTGCGCAGCGCTTTCCCCTTCCCCATGTTGCGCTCGAGTCGAATTACCTTGGCGCCGGCCGCGAGCGCTTCCTCGCTGGTGCGGTCGGTCGATCCATCGTCGACTACCACGACGTTGGTGAGTATCTCCTTCGTGCGACGCACCACATCGCCCACCGAAGGCGCTGCTTGATATGCCGGAATCACTGCCGCGATTTCGCTACAGTCGAGTTTCAAACCCCCTCCACCGCCAGCCATCCAGCCGCACCCCCCGCGGCAGTACTTACGATCAACGTTCGCCCCGGACTACCGTCACACTCACTCGGTACGATCCGTAGCTCTGGATCAACCTCGAAGTTTGGCGCCGAAGCCACGCGACACCCACGAGCTATAGCCATCGCCGCGGCGACAAAACCACCTGCATATTCTCCGACAAGAAACTTCGGGGAAAGCACCTCGCGTGCATTTATTGCGGAGTTCAGATCCGCAACCAACATCGCTTCGGTACGATCGCCCCTAACGGACCCGCTCGCTCCGCTCACGATTCGTTCGATCGAATCCGGAGGCAGACCCCGCGCGGTCATCCGCTCGAGAACGGTTGCCGCCAAGGTTGATCCGCCGTCCCCCCACGATGTTGCGGGCGCGGTGGGGTCGAACGCCGATCCGCCACCCAGCAGCCGGGCCAGGATCGGCGCGCCGCGGGCTTTGGCCTGCGACTCGGCTTCGAGCACCAATACCGCCGCCCCTTCCGAAACGACGAAGCCGTTGCGGCGCCGATCGAAGGGGCGAGCGACCTCGTGGACGTCGCCCGGCAGACGGCGGGCGAGTCCAGTGAAACGGTCGAGTATCGAGTGCAAGAGCGGTGTCACCTCTTCGACCGCTCCGGCCAACGCCACCGTGGTGCGGCCGAGACTGATCTCGCGCGCTGCCGCAGCGATGGCCAACAGCCCACCCGCCTCTCGCTGCGTAATGGTGACGTTGGCGCCGTGTGCCTTGCAGCCCAACGCGATTTGCGCGGCGGGCGCGTTGGCCACGCACTCGGTGAACAATGCCGGCGAGGCGGCCTCCGGCCCTTCGCGCAATATCCCGCCCAACAATTTCTCGGTGAATGACGAGGGACCGAACGCCGTCGCCATCATCACGGCAGCTTGCGACAGCGACGGATGATCGAGACTCAGCGCCGCATCCTCGATTGCCATGCGTGCCGCCGCCAGCGCATAACGCGCCGGTGGACTCATGCGACGCGCGGTCATCGCCGGAACCCACGTCGACAGATCGAGCGATCCGACCAAGAGCGCTTCGCGCGCGCCGCCGCGGCGATGATGTCCCGCGCTGTGATCGAGTTGTTGATTCAGCACCGTGCCGGTGGCCAACCACGTATCGAACGCAGCACGCCCCGCGCCAGCCGGTCCAACCACGCCAATTCCGGTGACAACCACCGCACGACTCATAGCGGCATCGACGATGGATGCGACAACACGACAGCCCCGTTGCTGCCGCCGAATGCCAAGTTGGTGGAGAGCGCGTGATGCAGTGCTGCGTGTCGACGCGGCGCGCCAAGAACCAAATCGGCAGGGGCATGCGGGTCGATATCACCACCGGCCGGCGCGGGGTGCAGCACTCCTTCGAGCAGGCACATGACGGTTGCAACCGCTTCCACCGCACCCGCCGAACCGAGGAAGTGCCCGACTGTGGCTTTGGTGGCGGTGATTGGAATCGACGCGACGCGAGCGCCGAACACCTGCGCGAACGCGGACCACTCGGCAGCATCGTTGTGCGGCGTGCCGGTTGCATGTGCGTTGATGAAATCGATCGCAGCAGGTGGTAGCTGTGCATCTTCGAGAGCCGCGTGAACGGCGCGGGCCGCACCGCTGCCACTGGGATCGGGTGCCGTCATGTGATGCGCGTCGCACGCGGCGCCAGCGCCGGACAGCAGGCCCAGGGTCTTGGCGCCGCGTCGGCCCGCATGTTCGAGCGATTCGAGCACCAACACCGCGGCTCCCTCACCAAGCGACAGTCCGACGCGATCGCGGCGAAACGGTCGCGTGGCGACAGGATCGACACTGCGTAGCGCATTGAATCCGGCGTAGGTGAGTTGGCACAAAGAGTCGGCGCCACCGGCGATCGCGATGTCGACCTCGCCAGCACGAAGCGCGTCGAGCGCCGAACCGAGCGCGAGTGTGGCCGATGCGCACGCCGACGAGATCGTCAAGACTGGGCCGCCGGCTCGAAACAGGCGCGCCACCAGATCGCCGGGAGCGTTGGTCTGTTGTGCCGCCATCGCTGATATGCGGCTGCGACCGCGACCATCGAGCATGCCGGCGAACCACTCCTCTGCTTCGAGCATGCCGCCGGTGGAACTGCCAAAAAACACACCTAGTCGCGGTTGCGACTTGGCTGGTTCCGGAAGGCCGCTGTGTTGCCACGCTTCGCGCGCCGCGTACAGCGCAAACCGGTCACAAAGCGATGAGTGCGCAGGCGACGAGAGCAGGTGCAACGCAGTGATTAGCGGCTCGTCAGGCTCGGGCCATTCCAAAAGCGGAACTTCGGCGGCATTGTGGGTGCGATGCAAGCGGTGATCGAAGCGGGTGACCTCTCGCACGGAAGTCTGACCGGACAGCAGCCCGCGCCACAGTTGCGCGACGCCGAACCCGCAGCCGCTGACGGCCCCCAAGCCGGTGATCACCGCTGGCCGTGCATGCATCGCGGCGAGCTACGAGGTTTGTTTGGCAGCGAGTTGGTTTTCTACAAAGCCGGTCAAGGCGGTGATCGAGGCGAACGCTTCTTTGCCAACCTCGTGACTCTGAATCTTGATGCCGAATTCTTTTTCCAGGGCAACGACGAGCTCGAGTGCATCGACCGAATCGAGACCGAGGCCGGCCCCGAACAACGGGGCGTTGTCTTCGATCGATTCAACCGACATTCCTTCCAAATGCAGTGCGTCGATGAGGAGTTGCTTGATGCGGACTGGAAGGGCCTGACTCATGAAATCCGAAGCCTCGCGATGAGAGGGCGGGAACGGTCTGCGTACCCGTGAAAATGGTGCTTGGATCGGGCGTTACGGCTGTTTCTTGTCGGCGGGGAGTATAGCAGCGGGCTCGAAACAGCTCCTCATTTTGCTGGGATTTGCCGAGCGATTTGGCCGAAGTCCCCGGCGACCGACGCGTGGTCGCATTGTCTGCCTGGTTCGAGGGCACAGCTCGACATCGCTTTCAGCGATCCGGTGCGCCACGCCTCGTCGGCTTGGTGGGTAGGTTGTCGCGGCTCGAGAGCCCAGCCACCGAAGGCGGCCTCCGATCCCAACCGGCGAGAGCCACGGCGTCCAGTCCGTGATTCCTGCGGTTTGCGTATACTCGCCGGCAACTGTCCGCCGATGCCGATCGATCCCGTTCTTTCCGCATTTGACCGAGTGCTCCACACGCAACCAGCGTGCGAGATCGTGCGATCACCGACACGGCGCGTCGATGCACGAGAACTCGACGCGATGGCGCATCGCGTGGCCGATCTGCTCGCTGCGTCGGTCTCCGGCCGGGGTCGGTTGATTGGGCTGGACGCACCTAACGGGCCAACGCTGTTGGCAGCGTACCTGGCGTTGCGGCGTTGCGGTTGTGCGCCGTTGTTGCTCGATTACGCCGCGCCGCTCGACGACAAGCGGCGCGCGCTTGCCACGTTGGGTGCAGTCGGAACTGTTCGCGCCAGCGATGTGTGGGGTGAGCAGACAGACGGGTTCCAATTCGAGTCCGTGGCCAGCTCGACAACGGCTTGTGAGCCGGGTGATGAAGTGGGTGCGGTGAAGCTGACCTCGGGGTCGAGCGGTGCGCCGCGCGGTGTCGTCACCTCGGCAACAGCGCTCGCCGCCGATGAAGATCAGTTGTGGCGCAGCATGGAGTTGAGATCGAGCGACAAGTTGTTGGTCGCCATTCCGCTCACACACTCGTACGGCTTCTCGTCGTTGCTGCTGCCCGCCTTGATGCGCGGCACAACCCTGATAGTGGCCGACGAGCCCGGTCCACTCGCGCCGCTGCAGGCCGCACAGCTGTGTGGTGCGACGTTCTTCCCGACGGTGCCTGCCTGGTTGGCGGCGTTGGTAAAGATGGGATCGCCGCCGGCGTGGCCCGATTCGTTGCGACTGGTGGTCGCCGCAGGCGCAGTGTTGCCGGCAGCGGTCGCCGCGCACTTCCGGGCCGCCTTCGGTTTGCCCGTGCATGTTTTCTACGGCGCCAGCGAGTGTGGAGGTATTGCTTACGACCGGCGTGGCGACGCTGCCGAGCATGGCAGCGTCGGAACACCGGTCGATGGCGTGCGGGTAGAAATCAACGAGGATGGTTTGGTCTCGGTTCAGTCGCCTGCTGTGGCAAGCGGCTATCTCGGCGAGGCGAGCGATCGTTTGCAGCCTGGTCGTTTCATCAGCGGGGATCTTGCGGTTTGGGATCGGGACTCGTTGGTGCTGCGCGGTCGTACCGACGATGTGATCAACGTCAAAGGCAAGAAGTTCAGCCCGCGTGAGGTTGAAGCGGTGATCGCGGAGATGCCCGGTGTCGACGACGTTGCCGTGCTGAGCGTTACCGGACTGAACGAGGCTGCTGTCGTTCGTGCGGTCGTGGCGACAACTCATCCGGAGTTGAGCTACGAAGCGGTGGTCAGTTGGTGCCGCACACGACTCGCCGATCACAAGGTGCCGCGCAGCGTACTGCTGGTCGCAGAGCTGCCGCGTACCACACGCGGCAAACTCGATCGCGCGGCGCTTTCCGCGTGAGACGCCGGGCGCCATTCACCCCCCGGCCGTTGTGGCGCGTCGCTCTGGCAGCGCACGGCGCGGCGGGTGGCGCCGTGATCGTGTCACCGCGAGTTTGGCCGTGGGCCTTGGGGGTTTGTGTCGGCAGTCATGCCGCAGTGGTCGCCGCCGGCCTGTTGCCGCGCTGCACTTGGATGGGCCCGAACATTCGCTCGCTTTCGGCTGCCGCGGAGCAGCGTGGTGAGTTGGCGTTGACCTTCGATGACGGGCCCGACCCGCAGATCACGCCGCGCGTACTGGACCTGCTCGACAACGCGAACGCCAAGGGGACGTTCTTCGTGATCGGACGGCGCGCTGAAGAGCACCCCGAATTGGTGCGCGAGATAACGGTGCGCGGTCATGCGGTGGAAAACCACTCGTACACGCACCCGGTCTCGTTCTATTTCCGCAGTCCGGCAGCGCTTCGTCGTGAGATCGAGCCGGTCCAGAGTGTGCTGCAGCAGTTGTGCGGGCGCGCGCCGCGGTTCTTTCGCGCACCTGCTGGGATCCGTAGCCCGCTCTTGCAACGCGAGCTGGAACGGTGCGAATTGCAGTTGGTCAGTTGGACCCGTCGTGGCTACGACGCGATTGAATGGCGGCATGAGAAGGTACTGGCGCGATTGCTTCCATCGGTTTCACCCGGCGCAATCTTGGTACTCCACGACGGTGGTCTTCGGCGTCACGCGGACGCCGCCGTGTTGACGGTCTTACCGTCCCTGTTGGCGCGAATGCGCGAACGGTCACTACGATCGGTGACATTGCTAGCAGGACAGCAATGAACCGCATGCGATGCCGAGCGACAGGACGACGATGACCGAGGCTCCTCCCGACGGGAAGCGCCGCTTTCGAGATGCGCTGCCCGAGATGCTCTACAAGCTGAGAGTAGAGCACGCGTCTCCGGGCAAGCAGGCGCTGGCCGTTGGCGCCGGTGTGTTCATCGGATGCTTGCCGGTGTATGGACTTCACTTTCCTCTTTGTGTCTTGGCGGCGCGCGTATTCCGACTCAACACGCTGCTGACCTACTTCGCTGCGTATATCAACAACCCGGTATCGGCGCTGTTTCTGACTTTCGGTCAGTTACAAGTGGGTCATTGGCTGCGGTTCGGGGAAACGATGCCGCTCACCCTCGCAGGCCTGCGGCAGGAAGGGGCGTTGGCGTTTGGTCTGGACTTGGCGCTCGGAAGCATCGTCACGGCGATAGGCCTGGGGTTTGCGTTCGGGTTGCTGGTCTACGCGTGGCTCAGACGGACTCATGTGGCGCATGAGGTTGGTGGGTTGGTAGAGCGGACAGCGAAGCGGTATGTGCCCGCCGGGATTTCGCAATGGGAGTTCGTTCGGGCCAAGCTGCGACTCGACCCGTTGTACATGGGCCTGTTGCGCATTGGATGCGTGGCCGACGGCAGCACGATCGTCGATCTTGGGTGCGGTCGAGGAATTGCGCTGGCGTTGTTCGCCACCGCACCCTCGTTGCACGCCGATGGAATCTGGCCGGCGGATTGGCCGATGCCGCCGCGCGACGTGACGCTGATCGGAATCGAACACTCGACTCGTGCGGTGAAGGTGGCGCGGCGCGCGCTCGATAGCGGGGCGGTGATCCTGCAACAGGACCTGGGCGAGAGCGAACTACCGGCAGCTCACGCGATACTGCTGACCGATGTGTTGCACTACTTGCCTCGCGAAACCCAGGAAACGCTCGTGCAACGAGCCACTCGAGCACTCTTGCCTGGCGGTGTGCTGCTGATTCGGGAAGCTGACGCAGCCGCCGGTTGGCGCTTTTGGGTCACTCGAGGAACCGAACGTGTGCGTGCCCTGTTTCGCGGCGCGTGGCGGCAGCGCTTCTACTATCGAACGCTCGACCAGTGGAGTGCCTTGCTTGGTGCGCATGGAGTTACGGTGCGGTCGGTTCCGATGAGTGCCGGCACGCCTTTCGGGAACTCTCTGTTGATCGGTAGGCGGGACTGACTGCCGGCGTCGACTATTGGTTGTCGCTCGTCAGTTCGTAGGCGTGTTGCGCGTTGAGCGTGGTGATTGAAGCCAGTTGTTCTGGTTCCAGGCCGCGCTGTTGCGCCAGAAATCGCACCGTCTGGACCACGAACGCCGGTTCGTTCCGTTTTCCGCGGTGAGGTATGGGGGACAGAAACGGGCTATCGGTTTCAACCAGCATTCGCTCGAGCGGGAGTTGCTTGGCAGCCGCCACGATGTTGCTTGCGCTTTTGTAGGTAACGATTCCAGAGAACGAAATGTAGAGCCCCAAGTCGATCGCCTCGGCAGCTTCAGCCGGGCCTTCCGAGAAGCAATGCCAGATGCCGCGCAAGCGAGAGCCGTGCTGTGCACGCTTGCGCCGCAAGGTGTCCAGCAACACTGGCGCCGCATCGCGAACGTGCAGCGTGAACGGAAGATCGAGGTCGATCGCGATCTCGAGCTGCGCTTCGAAGGCATGCTGCTGAACCTCGCGCGGCGAACGGTCGTAGAAGTAGTCGAGTCCGATCTCGCCCCATGCCACGAGCTTTTCGTGTCCCGCCAGCGCTTTCATTTGCTCCAGTAGCATCGGGCTCGCGTGCGCCGCATCGTGCGGGTGCACGCCGATCACAGCGTGGACACCCTCGTACGCCGAAGCAGTGGCGAGTGCCGTGCGGGCAGCGTCGACACCGCAGCCGCTGACGATGTTGATGATCGTCGTCACGCCCGCGGCGCGCGCCCGCGCAACGATCTCACCCTGCTCCGCAAGCATCGGCGCATGATCCAAATGGCAGTGCGAATCGGTATACACAATTCGGGGACGGTATACGAATTAGCAGGCGCGACTCAAGCCCGGCCCGTGGCCTCCCAGGATTTACGAGGATTTGCGCGTGGAAACAACCGTCCGCCGTAGGATCGCCGGGTGAGGTGACGCGATGCGGCGATCGACATGGTTGCTTGTGCTGGTGATGACGATGGCGATGACGTTGGCGGCAACGAACGATGCAAGCGGCCTCGCCGAACAAGTCCGCCGCGCCACCGACTTGCACGCCAAGGGCGATTATCGCGAGGCGTTGACCGCATGGGAGCGAGCGATTGCGCTGCAGGCGCCTCCTTCCGCGCAGTACAACGCGGCATGCTCCGCTGCCCGTGCCGGCATGAAGGACAAGGCACTGGAGTGGTTGAGCAAAGCGATCGATGCTGGATTCGTCGGCGCAGCGGCAGCGGCCAGCGATCCGGATCTCGCCTCGTTGCTGGGCGAACCGCGTTTCGCCGAGTTGATGACGCGGGCCGACGTGCTCGCCAATCCGTGCAAAGCCGATGCTCGCTATCGTGCGCTCGATTTTTGGATCGGCGAATGGGACGTCACGACGCCGCAGGGTCAGCCCGCCGGCAAGAGCAGCGTTTTGTCGATCTTGGGGTCGTGCGTCGTGTTCGAGAACTGGACCTCGCCCAGCATGAGCGGCAAGAGCTTCAACATCTTCGATGCCAAGTCGGGCTCTTGGCGGCAATCATGGGTCTCCGACAAAGGGACGTTGCTGGAGTTCACCGGCGAATTGAAGAACGGCACCATGGTCTATCTCGCCCCCGACAAAGAGCAGGGCAAATCAGTTCTGCGCCGCATGATCTTCACGCCGATCGATGCTCAAACGGTGCGTCAGGTCGGCGAAGACTCCTTCGACGCCGGCAAGACCTGGGCGCCCAGCTACGACCTCCTCTACCACCGCAAGTAATTCGGGGACGGTCTACCTATTTCCTTGCACTGGTCGGTCGCAGTGGCAGCGCCAATCACTCCGGGTGGAGTCGCATTCGCGTAATCACAGCCGAGTCCGAGCGATTCTCGACGACCTCTCGGCAGAGCTAGGAACTGCACCTTCGACCCGATGCTTCCCCATCCCGGCGCCGCAATAGGTATGCCGTCCCCGAATTGTGTGTGTCGGGTGCACGGGGGGCGGTGTGGAGGGCGACGCGCAAGCCGGCGCGCGGGAACGGTTCGAGGTTGGAGTGAGTTGAGGCACTCGTACTCTTCGCGGTGCGGCGGCGCACTGGAGCCGACCGCGATGGGGGCGACGAATGAGCAGTCAAGGTCTGCGTGGGGCGCGCAAGCCAGAGGGCGCGCGCTGGTTTAGTCGATGGCTGCGGGCGCGACGTGAGGGTCTCGGGCTCGATCGACGTCGCGCTGCATTTGCGGGGCGAAAATCGAGCCGGCCACTCACCGTGACGTTGCTGGCAGACCTCGAGATCGGCGATCGATTCCCGTCGTTGGCCGTTCTGCCGGCGCTGGCCAACGCGCTGCGCGTGCCGGCGTGGACACTTGCCGAACGCGTGCATGTCGCACCATTGGTCGAGCCGGCTTTCGTCGACAATCTCGATGGAGCCGCACACGATCGTTGGCTCGAGCGCGCTCGTGCTGCACTCTCGATCGACGATCACGCCACCGCAGCCGCCGCGGCCGACTTGGCCTCACAGTCGGCTCGCCGCAATGACGATCGCTCTGCGGCGCTGCTGACGCTGGCGAGCGCGCTGACATCGCTAGGGTTCCCTGCACTTGCCACGCACGCGGCGACATCTGTGTATCAACAATCCAGCGCGTTGACCGAGCGTACCGACGCGCTGCTCGCGCTTGCCGAAGCTTCGTTGGCCGACGGCAACGCCGCGCTCGCAACCGTTTGGTTATCGATGGCCGACGAGCAGCCGCTGACGTCCTTGCCACTGGCGGTGCAGATGCGCCGTGGACTGGTGCGCGCTGAAATCGATCTCGCGACCGGCGCATGGGGGAGAGCGCAGGCCGAGTTCGCGCGCCTCGCTTCAGAATTCGATGCTGCCGACGAACGAAGTAAGCGTCGAACACTGCGCGGTCTCTCCGAAGTGTTGCGCCGCAGCGGGCGACCGCGCGATGCGGAACGCTGGGAACGACTCACCAAAGCCGCATCACTCCCCGCGCCCACCTCGACCGGTGCGGAGACCCGCACGCTCTCCTTCCCCGCTCTGCTACCATCCCGCTGCCTATCGCCGCGGGAGATGCCGCAATGAGTCTGAAGCAAAGAATCCTGGACGAAGTGAAAATCGCGATGAAAGCTCAACAGCCACAGCGCGTCGGCGTACTGCGAATGCTCAAGGCCAAGATCCTCGAGGCCGAGGTTGCGCAACGCGAGGCCAAGGGCCTGGACTATCAGCTCGAGGACACCGAAACGCTGCGCGTGATCGGCCAGTACGCCAAACAGCGTCGCGAGTCGATCGAAAGCTATCGCAAGGGCGGTCGCACCGAGTTGGCGGCACAGGAAGAGGCCGAGTTGAAGATCGTTGAAGAGTTTCTGCCGCAAGCGGCGAGCGACGATCAGGTGCGTGCAGCGGTGCAAGCCGCGATCGCCGAGTTGGGTGCCACATCGAAGAAGGAGATGGGTGCGGTGATGAAGGCAGCGCTGGCCAAGTTACAGGGCTCGGCCGACGGCAAGCTGGTGAACAGGCATGTGATGGAGTTGTTGCCGTAGCCGTGTGACGAGCCGCGGCCTGCGCGACTCGGGGACGGTCTCGCGGAAGGCGTGCCGGGCCGAGTCGGGATCGAGTGGAGTCGCGCTCCGGTATCGCGACCAGCTGGCGGTCGCTGGGGGGTGGCGGCAGTCGCAAGCGCCCCGAGCTCGAGGGGCAACCAGCGCCTCGCGGCGCGGAACCCGGACCACGAACGCGCGAGATCGTCGATCTCGTCGGCGTTGTTACCAACTGACGCCTCGCGTCGACCGGACCCGGACCACGGGGTCCTGAATGTCGAGCAATCCCCCCGCTTCAAATCGCCGGCATCTCGTATGATTCCGCCCGGAGGTGGCATGGATTCACATCTACTCAAGACGAAGTCGATCGACAAGCTGATGAGCGATGTCGAGCACGGGGGCAAGTCGCTGAAGCGCTCGCTCAGCGCATTCGACCTCACGTTGCTTGGAATCGGCGCAATCATCGGCACCGGGATCTTCGTGCTCACCGGAACTGCTGCTGCCAACCAGGCGGGGCCCGGGATCACGCTGTCGTATGTCTTGGCCGGGTTGGTCTGCGGGTTTGCGGCGCTGTGCTACGCCGAATTCGCCTCGATGATTCCGATCGCCGGTAGCGCCTACACGTACGCCTACGCCACCCTAGGCGAGATCTTCGCTTGGATGATCGGCTGGGACTTGATCCTCGAATACGCGGTGGGATCGATGACCGTGGCGATCGGGTGGAGCGGCTACATGCAGAAGATGCTCCACACCTTCTTCGATATCTCGCTGCCGGTTTGGATGACCGGCTCGCCGGGGACGTTCGAAGGATCGATCATCAATCTCCCGGCCGTTGGAATTGTGCTGCTGATCATGGTTTTGTTGGTGGTGGGCGTGCGCGAGAGTGCGCGCTTCAACGCCCTGATGGTGGCGATCAAGCTGTTGGTAGTCCTGTTTTTCATCTTCATGGGATTCAGCCACGTCGACATTGCCAACTGGACGCCGTTCATGCCGTACGGGTTCTCGGGTGTGATGAGCGCCGCAGCCGTGGTGTTTTTCGCATACATCGGTTTCGATGCGGTGAGCACCACGGCAGAGGAGGCGAGGAATCCGAAGCGTGATTTGCCGATCGGAATCATCGCTTCGCTGGTGATTTGCACCGTGCTGTATCTGGCGGTCTGCCTGGTGCTCTCCGGGCTGCTTCCGCTCGTATCTCTAAAGGCTGACGCACAGTTCCTCAACGCGCCGGTCGCTTATGCGCTGAGCAAGATCGGGTTGGACTGGGCCGCCGGCTTGATCTCGGCCGGAGCTGTGGCCGGCATCACCTCGGTGCTGCTCGTGATGTTGATGAGTCAACCGCGCATCTTCTTTGCGATGAGCCGCGATCAACTGTTACCGGCACGCGTCAGCGCCGTGCACCCGCGCTTCGGCACACCGTACATCACCACGATCATCACGTGTCTGGTGGTGGCACTGGTGGCCGGTCTGACCAAGATCCAAACCGTCGGCGAGATGACCAGCATCGGAACACTGTTTGCGTTCTTGGTGGTCTGCATGGCGGTGATTGTGCTGCGCGTGAAAAACCCTTCTGCGCCCCGACCGTTCCGTGTGCCGGGGGGCTGGGTGATTCCGGTCTTGGGCGTGCTGTGCTCGCTTGCGTTGATGCTGAGCCTGCCGGTGCTGACCTGGATTCGTTTCTTGGTCTGGTTGGACCTGGGGATGATCATCTACTGGATCTACGGCAGGCGGCATAGTCCGCTGGTCGACGCCAAGGAACTCGCGCAGCGATCGGACTTGGGTGGGTTTGCCAACCTGGTCACGATGTTGGGGGCGCTCGTGTTGTTCAACGGGTTTTTCATGACGCTGCTCGGAGCCTTGACCGAATTCAACGTCCTCAATCCCGAGATGGCGAAGTGGGAAGAGATCAATGTTTCGGCACACCAGGCCGACATGTTCGGCTTGGCAGTGTTGGCTAGCGGTGCTGTGTTGTTCGGCATCGGCACGATGCTGCGCAAAAGCTCGGCGGGCAAAGCTGCGTGAGTTCGGAATTCGGTGGAGCGTTTTCAGAGGGGCGGGCCAATGGCTCGCCCCTGTTCAGTTCGCGGCATGAGTTGCTGTGGACCGCCGCTATGCCGTTTTATCTGAATCGCGATCTCGCTCACGACGCGCACCATGTGCTGCGTGTCTATCGGTGGGCGCTGCGCTTGGCGCCGGAGGCGGGTGCCGACATCGACCTGGCTGGTTCTGCGGCGCTGGTGCACGACCTCGATGCCACGGCGAAGAACTCGCCGGAGCGTCGTTTGTCGAGCGAGCGTTCTGCCGGCTTGGCTGCACCGTTGTTGCTGGCGGCCGGTTATGACGAAACGAGTGAGGTTGTCGCGATTTGTGCTGCGGTACGCGGTTCGGGATGGTCGCGCGGTGAAGCGGCGCACGATGCGCTGGCGTTGACACTGCAGGAAGCCGATCGCTTGGACGCGTTGGGAGCGATTGGAATCGCGCGCTGTTTTGCCACGCATCAATCAATGGCGAGTGCTGACAGTTGCCTGTTTCATCCCGAGGATCCACTTGGAGAGTCGGGCCGCACGTTGGATGACAAGCGGCTGGCCGTCGATCACTTCCACCTCAAGTTGCTTCGAATCGCCGAGACGCTGACCCTCCCCACCGCGCGCGAGGAAGGCGCCCGTCGTCACGCCGTCCTCACCTCCTACCTCCACTCCCTCCACCACGAAATCCGGGGACGGTCTACCTAAAGCGGAGTTAGTCGTTGGATTCTGGGCAACTCACGACGAGCTCCTCGGTGGTGCGGGCGGTAGGTAAGGAGCCACTAACTCTGCTTTAGGTAGACCGTCCCCGAATTTGGCTTGGGAGTTCGGGGTGAACGGGGGCTACCAGACTTGGCACTTGGGGTGAGGGTTCATGCGGGTGGTGGGGGCGCACTGGAAGGCGTTGGCGAATTCGGTGGAGTTCACGACCGTGCCGATCACGCGGTAGCGGCCGGGAGAGTGCGGGTCGGTACGCACCTGCAGGCGCAGTGCTTCGGCAGATTTCTCTTCGCACCAGACTTGCGCGAAGGCTACGAAGAAGAGTTGGTCGGCGGTGAGTCCGGCTAGCGACGCGCCGGCATTGTGGTGGCGCTGCTGATAGCTCTTGAAGGCTGCAAACGATTGCTTCACTCCGCCGTTGTCGGCAATGTTCTCGCCAAGGGTCAGCGTGCCGTTGAGCTTCAGGCCCGGTTCGGCTTCGTATCCCGCGTACTGCTCTTGCACGCAGCGCGCGCGCTGCTCGAAGCGCTCCGAGACCGCGGGTGCCCACCATTCGCGCAGCTTTCCATCGCCATCGAACTTGCGACCCTCGTCGTCGAAGCCGTGCGTAAGCTCGTGACCGATCACCGAACCGATTGCTCCGAAGTTCATCGCTGCCGGGAAATCCTTGTGGAACATCGGCGGCTGCAGAATGCCTGCAGGAAACGTGATCCGGTTTCGTGCCGGACTGTAGCCGGCATTCACTGTTTGCGGCAGCATCGACCATTCTTGACGATCGACCGGTTTCCCCACCTTCTTGATTTCGCGCGCGGTTAGAAACTGCGACGTTGCGACGAGATTCTCGAAATAGCTGTTGCGTCGGAGCTTGAGCGCCGAATAGTCCTTCCACTTGTCCGGATATCCGATCATCGGTTGGATCTTGGCCTTCTTCTGCAGGGCCGCCTCGCGCGTCGTTTCATCCATCCACTCCAGCCCGGGCAGTCTTCGCGCGAACGCATCCTCGATGTCACCCACCATCTCCAGCGCCAGCGTCTTGCTGTCGCCCGCGAATCGCTCGGCGACGTACAGCTTGCCCACCATCTCGCCCATGTAACCCTGTGTGCTGTCCACGCACCGTTTCCAGCGCGGTTCCTCCTCACGCTGCCCTGATAACTGTTTGCCGAAGAACTCGAAGGCGCTGTCGGCAAACCGCTTGGACAATCCGGGCGCACTCCCGATCACCAGTTGCGCAACCAAGTAGCTCTTCAGCGTGTCGATGTCGGCCGACTCGATTAGCGCCTGAGCTCCCGTGAAAAACTCCGGCACGCCAACGCTGAGTTGCGTCAGCCCCGGCGCACCGACCGCTGCGAAGAAGTTATCCCAGTCGAGTTTGGGTGAGAGTTTCTTCAGTCCAATGCGATCGAGTTTGTTGTAGTTCTTCTCCGCGTCTCGTAACTCCTCCACAGGTCGCGATACTCGTGCGAGTGCGGTCTCGAATCGCATCACCTGTTCTGCGCGTAGTGCAGCCTTCGCAGCCTCCTCGCCAATCGAGGTGAAGAGCTGCTCGAGGTACTTCCGATAGCCGTCGCGCAGTTGCTTCTGCTGCGGCTCATCACTGAGGTAGTAGTCGCGCTCGGGCAGACCAAGGCCACCCTGCGTGATGTACGCAATGGTGTTGGTAGGGTTTTTGACATCGGAAAGAACGTACAGCGTGAGCAACGGATTGCCCCCGCTCTTGGTCATCGCACCCACCAGTGTCATGAACGATCTGGTGTCCTTCATCTCGGCCACTTGCTTCAGCCACGGGGCGAGCGGCTTGTCGTCCGCGGCCTCGATCGCCACCTCATCCATGCACGAGGCATAGAAATCGCCGACACGTTTGCGATCGGGATCGGCTCCTGGGTTCTTGCCTGCGTCCTCGAGAATCGAGCGCAGTACCGCACGGTTGCTCTCGTAGATCGTAGACAAGCTGTAAGTCCAGCCAGACTTGTCGGCGGGAAGTTCGAAACCGTCCATCCACTTTCCGCAAGCGTATCGATAGAAATCGGTGCACGGGTCGGCCGACAAATCCATCATGCCCTGCACCCGACTCGCGACTTCCTCGTTGGTCAGCGAAAACCCCGAGAGCACTGACGCGCAGACCGTAATCGCAACCAGGACCACCCTCGCGGGCTTGGGCATAGATCCTCCAATACTCGAACGGGGCGGACGAGCGGTCGCAGGTGACGAATCGTCCCGGTTATGGAGTCGCCACGATTACGACCACCCGTCCGACGGTTGAACATGTGTAGAACGCAAGCGGAGCGTTCACTATCGGAAAACGAACCGTTGGGCATTCGCGTCGCGGTTTTAACCAGCGATTTACATATGCCGTGGGCTTCTAGTCGTAAAAGCCTCGCGCATGTCACACACACTGCCGGTCCCCAGTGATTCGCGCGAGACGCTCTGCCTCGGTGGCGATGCCGCGGTGCGTGGATTGTTTTGCAGCAGTGCCGTTCGTGTAACTCAGTTTCGGTGCCTCAACGATGGGGACGGCCTCAGAACCCAACGACAGCAACCTTGGCCTGTATTGACCGTCGAGTTTCAGGGAATTGCCGAGGTGCTCTCGGGTCGGCGTCGATTCGTGATCGATCCGATGCATGCCGTCGCGCATGCAGCCGACACGCCGTACGCAACGCTCCACCCTTGGGGTTGTCACTGCCGCGGGTGTTCGTTTTCCGTGCGTCCAGACATCGCGGCGGAGGTCTTCGCTCCTCGATTGCGCGTGCTTGCCCGTCACCAGTCGCCCACGCCGCAGTCGATCCGTCTGTCCAACGCAGATCTGCTCTACTCGCGGCGTGTTTTTCGCGCGTTGTTGTCGCCAGCCGCCGATCCGCTCGAGATCGAAGAGTCGATTCTTCACTGGCTTGCCTCGGTTGGGCGAGATCGCGAGACGCGGTTGCCCAGCAACACGCTACGTTGGGAGACTCAGCTTCAGCATCGCCGCTTGGTGACACGAGCACGCGGGTTCTTGGCCAAGCATCACCGCCAACGACTCCATCTGGACGACTTGGCGCAGGCACTTCACAGCTCAGCGCCTCACATTGCTCGCGTGTTTCGCCGTGAAACCGGGCTCACGGTGCATCGCTACCTCACGCAGGTGCGACTGTTGGGGGTGCTCGATGACGTGGTCGATGGCGCAGACGACCTGTCGTCGTTGGCGCTCGAGCGAGGATTCAGCAGTCACAGTCATATGACCGCGGCGTTTCACCGCGAGTTCGGGATGACGCCTTCCGATTGGCGCGCTGTGTCCAAGCCGCGAGCCAACGAGTTGCGGCGACGCATTCAAGCCAAGGGCTAGTCCGTCCGTCGCGGTAGATCGAACGCGGCAGGATTTCGGCCAGAACCACCTGTCCTGATTTGGAACGTGTCGGGAGATCGGGACTACTTCGAACGAGATCGTTGCAGCACGGGATAGGCGAGTCTCTTGCAGTAGCCCCGAAGCGATGCGCTGCCGGTTGCGATCGCTGAGGAGTGGACCCGTGTTTCGGATCACCGCAATACAGAGGGCCTGTCGACGTGTGTTGATCGTCGGGACGCTCGCGCTTCTTGTCGCGTCATCGGGTGCGCTCGTGGCGGCGACCGACTTGACTCTGGGCAGCTCGGCTGATGGTCTCCTCGATGAAGTGCGGGGCCTCGTGCCGACGTCACAGGTTGGGAAGCTCTCCTCGGATCTGAATCGCCCCGTTGATGATCTGAAGTCGGGCGACCACGTCCGACTTGTCGTGAAGCGTGGTCGCGATGCATCACCGTCGCTCCTGTCTTCGCTCAGCGGAGGCACCGTCGTTGCTGACTACCCCAAGCTGGAAGTCTATGTCGTGGACTACCCCGTCTTGGGGTTGGCACCCAGGCTAGCGAGTCTGGTCAACAACGATGGCGTGGAGTCTGTTTCACGCAACCGTGACCTGATGGTGGCCGCGCTCCCTGAAACGAGCCACGTCGCCGCAACAACCGGAGCGGCGGCGGTTTGGAACTCGGGCTCTATCGACGGTCGTGGCGTCGGTGTTGCGGTGATCGATTCTGGAATCGCCCCGCACCCCGACTTCAACAGCAGCATCACCGGACTCACTCGCATCGTCACGCGCGTCGATTTCGTCGGCGATGGCGCTGCTCTTCGCGATCCGTACGGGCACGGCACGCATGTCGCTGGCCTGCTAGCGGGTAACGGCTCGCTCTCAGCGGGGCAGTCAACGCGCGCACTCACCGGCATCGCGCCGCAAGCGAATCTGGTCGACCTGCGCGTCTTGGATAGCAACGGTGCTGGCCGGCTGGAGTCATTGCTCGGCGCGCTGGCCTGGGTTTTGGATCATCACCTCCAGTACGGAATCCGTGTGGTGAACCTCTCGCTGGGGACTGCACCCGTCGATTCGTTCGAGCGCGATCCAGCATGCATGGCTGTCGAGCGGCTGGTAGACGCCGGCATCACTGTGATCTCTGCAGCCGGCAACAACGGCAAGGATCGCGATGGCAAGAAGGTCTACGGTGGGATCCACTCCCCCGGCATCGACCCAAAGGTGATCACCGTCGGTGCCGTGAACAGTTTTGGTAGCGATCTGCGCGCCGACGATGAGCTAGCCAGCTACTCCTCGCATGGGCCAACTCGCGGCTATCGCTGGCCCGACACCGACGGTGATGGGACGTTCGAGTTGGAAGAGCGGCGTTACGACAACCTCGTCAAGCCCGACGTGGTGGCGCCTGGAAACAGGCTCGTATCGGCACGCGCGATGGGATCGAAACTCGCGATCCAGCACCCTGAGCTGCTCGTCGGCACCGACTACTTGCAGTTGTCGGGGACATCGATGTCCACGCCGGTGGTCGCAGGTTTGGCGGCGCTGCTCTACCAAGTACGTCCCGACCTCACGCCTAGCTTGCTCAAGTCGATCCTGATGTACACCGCGCAGCCGATCGGCGGGCTGAGTCCGCTCGATCAGGGCGCGGGCGCGGTCAATGGTGCTGCCGCGCTGGAGTTGACGCGTTCGCTCGTCGCCAACCCAGGTAGCGTCACACTCGGCAACTCGGTGTCGCGCGGGCTCGATCTGTCGCGCGGTCGCGAGTCGGTTGTGGGCTGCGAGTCGATCGCTTGGGGTCGCGCAATCAGTTACTCGTCCGGATGGCTTTATGGGCGTGACCTTCGCCGTGCGCGCGGCATTCGGTGGGGCACCGGCCTCGTGGGCGAAGCCGGCATGCTGTGGGGCGATGGTGTGGTCTACACCGACCGCAGCCGGGTTCCCCGATCGGTGAGTCGTTCGTTCGCATGGGGCAACGGAGTCCTCTGGGGCGATAGCGCTGTTGGTCCAAGCGATCTTGCGCAGCAGGCAGCACGCCTCGGGCCCAACGGTGTGCTGTGGGGCGATGGACTGCTGTGGGGCGATGGTGTCTTGGTTGGCGACGGGGTGCTGTGGGGTGACGGCGTTCTGTGGGGCGACGGGGTGTTGGCACCCGATGGAACGATGATTGGGGATGGAGTTTTGTGGGGTGACGGACTGTTGGTTGGCGATGGTGTGCTGTGGGGTGATGGCGTGTTGTGGGGTGATGGTGTGTTGTGGGGCGACGCTGCCATCAATGGCGAGAGCACCGACAAGCCGCCCGTCCCTGAAGTCGAGGGGGTTGCTTTCACCCGTCGCGGTGCAAACAGTGTGCGTCTGAGTTGGGATTCGGTTCTGGGGGCGTCGAAGTACTCCGCGTATTGGGGCAGTTTGACGTCGCTGCAGGCCGCTCAGTTTTACGACCACCGGCAAAACGGCGATCTTCTCGCTTTGAATGGCGTAACCGTGCAGCCGGACGGCGCGAATCGACTCGCAGCCGATCTCCCACTGACCGCTGCTGCCGGGACGCGCCTCTACGTGCTGATCAGCGCAACGGTCCGAGGCGTAGAGGGGACCGTCGGGAGCGACTCATCCGGCCACGAACGACCGAACCAGGTCCCCTGCCCTTAGCCACGGTTGGCACCGAAGTGCGAACGAGAGCGTTAAAGGAATGACCCGTCCGGTCCGATACAGAAGGCGGTTAGAGCACGCCTCCTGGAGGACCGCCGATGTATGTGGAACGTCCCGATGTCGAATCTTTCGTAGCTCCCGCGATGCCGGTGCTGTCGCCGTCCAGGCCTCCTGCTACCGGCGGAGGAAGTGTTGGTGTTCCGCAAGACTCGGTCGATTTCGGTAGCACCGGCTCTGCGGTCAATCCTCCGACCAGCAGTGGATCGACGAGTGCGCCGGCAGTCGATGGTGCAGTGATCGATAGCGGGTCGATCGTTGCGGCTCCGATCGGTACGACTCCGATCGGCGGAGCTCGTCATGGCGGCGTGATCGATCCAACGACCGGGCCTGTGTCACCGGTTGGCGGGTTGCCTGTTGGTGGACCGATCGGGTCGACCGGCCCGGTGGCGCTGCCGAAGCCGATCGATGGCTCTGGCGCGGTTACCGGTACGACGCCACCCGATGCAACGCGCTCGCTGTTGATTCCCGTCGGCAACGCCAAGTCGGCGCGACGCAGACTGAGCAAAGAACTGAATGCGCTGCGCATCGCGGTCCGCCGTGAGTTGAAGCAGCAATTCGGCGACCGCTTGAAAAGCGATCCGGCATTGAAGCTAAAAGCCCGCGAGTTGGTTCGTAACTTTCAAAACCAACTGCGCAGCGCGTTCGAACAGGCAGGCGGCAAGGGACACAACGAGATCGATGGGAACGAGCTGTTGGCCGGGCTGAAGCAAGCGTTCAACGATCTTTCTTCAGGGTTGAGTGCTGCGGTGGGTGTGACACTCGCGCCGACATCGGCGTCGACAGCATCGAGCGGCGTGACGAGCAACCCACCTGCACCGACGAGCAACGGCGCAGCGAGCGCCTCGCTGACAACTTCGCCCGACGTGAGCGGTGCGGCACCGCTACCAGATGTTGTGAGCGACATTCGTTTCGACAAGATCAGTGCGCTGTTCAATCAACGCTATCAGCGGATAGAGAGTTATCTCACCGATCAGTCCCTGGCGACTGCAACCGCGCAAGCGACGCTCGCCACGAGGCGATCGAGTGCGACGCCGAGCGTGTTGCCGGTAGGGAGCGGGTTGAATATCGCCGTCTGAAGAACTAACGGGGCGTGTACGTCAGGCAACCGGTGGGGCGTCGATGAAGGCGGAGAGCATACCGCTTGCGATCGGCGCCCCATCGACTTTTGAAGCGACGTCAAACTTGAACAGCGCGAGCGGTGGCGCAAACGCGTCGCGAGTGACCTGCACTCGGCAGAGCTGTCCAACACGGAACGTAGCGCAGGTCGTCACGCTGCGCGCCCCGACCAAATATCCTTGCCGCGCAGCGCCCGATTCTCCGCGTGCGCGGCGACCGAGAGTTTCCAGAGCGGCGCAGGCTTGCGCAGCCATCTCGATGGCGACGACCCCCGGCACCACACCTTGATCGGCGAGTGCGCTTCGCTCGTCGACGCTTGCTTCGCAGACGAGCGTGTCGTCTTCGAGCGCGATGATCCGCTGGAGCATCGCAATCGGGGCGCGATGTGGCAACAGCGAGAGCAAGGTGTCGCCAACAGAGCTCATACCGCTACCGTAAGCGTGCCGTTGCTGATCGGACCGCCTCGTGGATCGGTGAGCGCAAAACGCCATCCGCTGGCGACGCCGGTAGGTTCGATCGACACGCGCACAGAGGCTTCAGGAGCGACGCGCGCGCGCAGTTTCCACTGGCCGATCGCAGCGATGCTCGTCGATTCGCCTACGGCCCGTCGAAGCAATGCATTCACCAACAGCAGTTGTGCGACACCAGGGAGTATCGGCATCTCGGGGAAGTGGCCGTCGAACAGGCCCGTGGAGAGCGGCACATCAACCGTGCAACTCCACCGCACGCCATGCGGCGTCGGTGTTTGCTCGATGTTCGAGAGTGCTATCCGCTGAGTCACCGCGAGCGCGCCACGCCTTCGATTTCAAGCAACAGTTCACGGCGGCAAATGTCGGCGCTCACAGCGATCAGCGGCACGCGGTCCCCCAGTCGTTCGCGAAGCGAAGCGCGCAGCAGCGGCCAATCTGCGCCGCGCCGCACATAGACGCGCAGCATCGCCAACCGTGAAGCGAGGCTCGCCTCGCTGAGTGGTCCTTCGTCGATCTCTTCGATCAGGACACGGATGTTGCGCATCGTTTCATCGAGCTGCGCGATAAGGTCGTGTTGGTGCAGGCTCTCGTGTCCGACGATGCTGGCGGTGCCCGAGATAAAGATCAGCGATCCTGCCGATGGTGGCGTGACCGTTGCGCGCGCGAACGATGGGCTCTTCGGTCCGTACTGCGGCGGGTAGCGGTAGGCCGCTATCTGACGTGGATTCTCGACATGCCGACCCGGTTCGCGCGACGCGATGAAGTGGATGACCAGCGTGGTCCCGTGCCCGCCGACGGCGCTCGAGGCGGGGAGAAATGAGTCCAGTCGCGTTTCGTCGATATGCGTCGCGTACCCTTCAGCGCGCCCCTTGCAGAACAGTTTGTAGCGCTCCAGGCCGAGGCTCTCGGAATTGATCTGTGGAACGACATTCCAGCAGCGGAGCAAGTGGGGGCGACCACGAGTCGAGCACAGATCGAGAATTCGAACGTAGGCGGCGCGGGTTAGCGACTCGAGTTCGTCGGTTTGGGCGTTTTGAACGTGCAGGCTCCCGAACAACAGCGCCCCATCATCTGCAACGACGATCCCCTGCTGTTCGAACCGCTGCGTGGGACGGTCGCCGTACCAAAGCTCTGCGATGTCGATATCAAGCGGAGCAAGCGGAATGGTGAGAATCGGAGTCTCGGGCCGGACCCCGATCGGCACCTGCAAGGGCGCCGCAAACCGCACAGCGGACAAAAGTTGCGACCGGCCGTCGCTGGTGTATTCGGCAACCAGAGCGGCCGATACCAAATCCAACCGCAACCCCGCTGCGGTCGCATGGCGAGGTGGTTTGCTAGCGGCTCCGGATCGGGTCGCGACGGGTTCGCCCTCGCCTGTCGGGGTCATCGGCAGCGGAGTCTAGCCCATGTCCTCGGACCCTGAGCTAACGCTCGTCACATCGCACCCCGAGGCGAAATTCGGGGACGTTCTACCTAAAGCACCGTTAGTCGCTCCGACGGGCTAATTCACTCTCTGTTTACAAGCGGATCGGTGACGTGGAGCGGACGACTAACACCGCTTTAGGTAGAACGTCCCCGAATTTCGCCTTGGGCTGCCGGCCTTTGCGGGGGCGAGTTGGGCCGTTCGTTGACTTTGGGGATGTGAGGAATGGGGCGGCGACGAATAGAATCCGCGGCGACTCGGGCTGTCCGTGCTGGCAGCCTGTCTTGGGAGACCACGGTCATGACCCGACTGAAGAACCTGCTGGTGCTGACTTGCCTGCTGCTTTCCGCTTCGATGGCGCTGGCTGAAGATCAGATTCCAAACGACGTTCGCAAGGCGCTCGAAAGCGCGATGCAGGACAAGGTCAGTGCGCTCTTGAAAGAGAAAGATGCCAACGGCAACAACTACAAGCGCGCTTCTTTCTCTCGATTCTTCAAGAAGGTGGACGACAGCACCTACAAGACCGCACTGCTGCAGGACACGGTCGACGGCAACCAGATGAAGGTCGAGCGCTTCGAGGTAACACTGAAGCAGAAGGCCGACAGTACCTGGGAAATAGCCGATCAGCAGTTGCAAGAAACTTTCGACAAGCTCTATCGCGGGATGCCGCGCGACGAGAAGTTCTACACGTTCGCATCGTTCAGCTTCGAGCGCGAGGGACTCAAGGTGGATGTGGGGCCTGGTGCGCTCTACACCAATTATTGGAATGGGAAGCTGATCTCTATTCGGCTCGCATCAACCAATATCAAGTACGACTTCAAACCACCGGAAGGTGTGACGGAGTTTCAACAGGGTCACATCTATCAAGCATTGCTCAAGGAGCCCAAGCGCAAAGACGATCTTGTGATCGAGCCCGAGGCGGTCTTTATCGGTGGTGATTCGGTAAGTTGTGAGGAGATCCTGAAGACCGCTTTCACCGGCTTGGCAGACGCCAAGATCGAATCGCTACCTACCGTGCTTCGCACCGAATACGACAAGCTGCTCCGCGACTCCGACGAGCGCTTGAAAACCTCACCGTTCTCCGACTTCCGTCAGGAACTCGATCCGAACCGCCGTACATGGACGATAGCCATGAAGCGCAAGGGGATGGATCGCTACTTCTGGATGGACTATGACACTGACGAACCCTGGGAGGTGCGCATCTATGCCACCGACATGGGCGGCGGATTCGTGCCTGTACTCGGCTATTACTCGGAGGAGACGCGCAAGAGCGGAAAGTCCGAATGGGAACTCGAGAAGCGCGAGGACAGCGATTCTCGGGATTACGAGATCGAAGCGCTGCGCGGGACGGTCGAGCTGGCCCTGAAGGATCCCGAAGCGATGACCGGCGATCTTTACTACACCATCAACACCAAGCGCGACTTGAGTTGGATGCCATTCAGAATCAGCCGCAACAACTTCTCCGACGATGAGCGAAAAGAGAACAAGAATCCGGTATTGATCGTCAACTCACTCGAAGACGGCAACGGCCGGCAACTCACATGGATTCGTTTGGGAGCCTTCTACGGACTCGTGGTCTTTCCTGAACCCGTCAAGGCAGGAACGAAGCTCGATCTCCACATGCAGTTCGAGAATCAGAAGTGCATCTACAACTTGAACTATTCCTACTCGGCAATGGACCGTGGCGGTTGGCTGCCGTTCGTGCGTTTCGGCGACCTGATCAAGCGCTTCGAAATGACGATCAAGGTGCCGAAACGCTACACCGCAATTGGTATCGGCAAGCAACTTTCCGAGTCTGTCGAGGGGGACGCTCGAGTTAGCAATTGGAAGTCTAGTTCACCAGTCAGTTTCCCGACGGTGATCTTTGGTGAGTACATCGAGAAGGCGCCGAGCAAGCCGCTTCCGAAGAAGAGAGACGGCACCGAGATTCCCGTCATGGTGCACGTTGACAAGGTCAACTCGGAGGAACAAGAGATTCGGCCAGGGCAATTGCCTGCCGTGGGTGACCAAGCCGTCGAGTCGATGCGTTTGTACGCGCAGATCTACGGCAAGGACTACCCATATGACACCTTGAACCTGGTGAGCGATCCTCTCGGGTTTCTCTATGGACAGTCCCCCGCCTCGATCATCTACCTCGGCTGGGGCGTATTTCGCGGAGAGGGCTTGATCGGGTCCCAAGTCGGTGGGGCGAGAACCACAAGGTTCAACAAGGACGTAGTCGCTCATGAGGTGGGACACCAGTGGTGGGGCTCGCTGATCACCAACTCCAATCAGCGCAACTACTGGTTCATCGAGAGCATGGCCGAGCTTTCATCGGCCCTCTTCGTGGAAAAGAACTACGGTAGAAAGGCCTACCTCGAGAAGGTGGATGAATGGCGGCAAACGGTAGTGGAGCGCGACGTCTTTGGAAGCGTTCAAAACAACTACGCGGTTTGGAATGGCGGTACCACGCAGGCGCTGATCTACAACAAAGGTCCGTTCGCGTTTCACATCTTGCGAGAGACCTTTGGCGATGAAAAATTCTTTACTTTCTTGCGCGCACTCGGGAATCTGGCAGGCCAAGAAATCACGACACGCGATTTGCAAGCCGTAAGCGAGAAGGTGTACGGCGGAGACATGAACTGGTTCTGGGATCAATGGATTCGCGGCGTTGGGATGCCCGAATACAAATGGACCTATTCCACGCGCCAAACCGAGGATGGCCAGTGGTTGGTGGAAGGCAAGATCCTTCAGCGTGTTGTCGTCGGCCTGAAGAAGAATGTCCTACAGGGGGTGTACTACAAGACGCTCATCCCGATTCGCACCGAGTTTGGTTCCGGCCCGCCGGCCAAAAACCCGATCTTTGTCGAAGGCCCGGAAACCGCGTTCCGGTTCAAAGTTGCCTCCAAGCCAAGTAAGGTCACGATCGCTGCGGAGATGGAAGTACTGGCCTCGTCAATCACTACAGGAACGAGTTGGGGCAAGTAGTCAGATGCAAGTCGGTTAGCTGGGCTCGGGCGACGCAGATGTGTCGCCCGATTTCTTTGGGGGAAGAGGCTCGTGTCACGAAGCGCTCTCACTCCAACGGAAAACGGGACCCAGGGAGTGCAACCCGGGTTCCCGGCACGTTGGAGCTTGCTCTCTAGCTCGACTGACGAGAGAGCTCGCTGATCAACGCGGCTAGTTCGCACGGGTGTGTGAGTGGTGCTGCGTGCCCAGCGTCTATGCCGACAAACCGCCACCCCGGCCCCTTCGCGCGCTGTCGCGAGGCTTCCAGTAGCCTCATTGCCGGACTTAGGCACGCGATGTAGCTGCGCGGCAACACCACGGCATGAGGATTGCCGACCGTCACCGTGCCGTAAACGACCTTCAGGATTCCGGGTGTCAATCGTCGATTGAACGCATCGAGTTGCTTGACATCGTCAAAGCCCAGCCAGTCGAGCGGCATTACCAGTGGCACGCGCCAGCCATCGCCGTTCTGGTTCGCGACATACTCCATCGCTGCAATCAATCGTGATCCGACCAGCGACGCGAGCGAGTCGCCGTTGTGTGGCACGAACGCATCGAGGTAGATCAACCGGGCGAGTTTCTGGGGGATCTTCTCGGCAACTCCAGTGATCACCAATCCGCCATAGCTATGCCCGATCAACGTCACATCGCTCAAGCGCGCGGCACTGATTTCGTCGACGATGTCATCGATGTGCGTCTGTAGGGAGACATTCGGATCGGCCAGATGGGCCCGGTCGCCGTGACCGGTGAGCGATGGCGCCAAGACCCGATGACCGGCCGCGGCCAGCAGTGGCGTGAGCCGCTCCCAGAACCACCCGCCAACCCAGCCGCCGTGCACCAATACCAAGGAACCCATCGCACGAGATGTTAAGCGTTGAGACAGACCATCGGTACGTTGCGGGTGCGCCCGATCGGCAATCCTCCGCCGCTCACGTTACCGAGTCGATGCGGGCTCCACACTCGCAACCAGTTCTTGGTAGGTAGAGATGTCTTCGTCCTCGACCGGGAAGAAGAGCGCGCCGCAGATCGCACCAGTGAAAGGGCCTGGCGTGAGATGCATCACCAAGATCTCGCCTCGCACTCGCTTTTCCCCCACGATCAGTTCGGCCTGCTCGATGTTCTGACCGACGTCCAACCCGGGAAGGTCGAGGTTGAGTGTGAATGCCATGCCGCCGGGTGAAAGATCCCGCAGTGGCATCACGCAGCGATGCGCCCCAGGAAACGGATAGCCGAACACCACGCGGGCCTCGACCTCCGGAGGAAAGCTCGAGCGCGGTTGGCGACGGCGATTCGGCTTTTGGCTCATTGCGTGGAAGTTATGTCGAGTGCGCTTCGGTTGCCATCGACATGAGGCAGTTGCAATACGACCGACAATCCACCTCTACAATTCGGCCTCGATGCGAGCGGCCCTCCTGAATTGGTACGACCAGCACAAGCGGGAGCTGCCCTGGAGGCAAACCCGTGACCCGTATCGAGTTTGGGTCTCCGAGGTGATGCTCCAGCAGACCACGGTCGCGACCGTGATCCCCTACTACGAGCGATTTCTGACGAGCTTCCCCACCCTGGATCGATTGGCCCGCGCGCCCGAGGAAAACGTGCTCCAGCTATGGTCGGGGCTGGGGTATTACCACCGTGTTCGGAATCTACAAAAGGCGGCCAAGCAGATCTCCGATAGCGGCGGGACGATACCGCGGGATGCCTTGTCCCTGGCGGAGTTGCCGGGAATCGGGAGGTATACGGCGGCGGCCATTGCGTCGATCGCGTTCGACCAATCGGTGCCTGTCGTCGACGGCAATGTGGTGAGGGTCCTGACCAGACTCTTTGGCTTGTCCGGCGACCCTACGCGCTCCCCTACAAAAAAACTGATCGAAGAACGCGCGGCTGGGTTGATCGATCCAGCCCGGCCAGGTGACTTCAACCAAGCGCTCATGGAGTTGGGCGCCACTGTCTGCATGCCGCGCGCTCCACGTTGCGGAGTATGCCCGTGGTCGGAGCGGTGCGCGGCTCGGATGGGAGGAAACCCGGAGCGCTTTCCTGCGCTCCCGCCTCGGCGAGAGTCGATCCCTGTTCTGCGCGCGGCGGCACTCGTTGCCGACGAGCAGAAACGCGTGCTGCTCAAGCGAATCCCACCCGGCGAACCGAATCAAGGACTCTGGGAGTTTCCCTCCGCTGAGATCGTGCGCGGTGCCTCCGTCCCCACACCGCTGCGATGGTCCGCAACGCTGAGGGCACGAGCCGAATCGGCGTTGCTCGAGTCGCGCGGGCTGCGGCTCTCGTTGCGCGAGGCGGTCGCCACCGTGCGTCACGCGATCACTCATCACCGGATCGCGGTCACGTTGTTTCACGCCACGCAGCATCGTCGAACGATCGCGGGTGAGGGAGAGGCTTGGCTCGCGCCAAGCTCGTTGAGCGAGAGGCCGTTGACCAGCGCCGCGCGGAAACTGTCGCGACACCTGGGCAATACAAAGTAGACCCGATGCGGAAGGATTCCTACTTCTTCCGCGCGCGCCTCGCCGGACTTTGCGGTGCGACGTCGAGTTCCTTCCACGAGGTGATGATCAGCATGTAGCCGTGCTCACGGCCGACCGCCTGAATCGTCTTCCCTACCAGCTCCTCCAACTCAGGGTCTTGGAATGTGGGACCGCTCTCACGACGCAACACGAGTTCCCGGTCGGACAATGCCAGGCAGACCGCGTCACGATCGCTCTTGGACCCAAGAGCGACACGCTTGCGAACGACTGTACCGACGTATTTCGTACCCATAGGTCTATCGCTTACCCGCAAGGAGCATCCTTGGCTTCACGACGAGCGTTTCTTGGCGGTCACGTCAGCCCGCGACTTTGTCGCTTGGAGCATCGCTCCTCGGCTCACCACCTTCTTGGAACTGACGACCGCATTCTGCGCGTCGAGCTTGGCTACCACCAGAGTGATCGGCACGACCGGGCCGACGCTCCGATCGCGCCTTTTCGCCTGCTTCAGATCGGCGCCGAACATCAGGTGTACCGAGGCGGTCCGCTTCCCCATCACGCCTTTCATCGCAGGGCCTTTGGCTCGTGCTGCCGGTTTGGCCACACGGAAACTCTCGAACATCGTCGGCTCGACACCGTTTCGGCGTGCCAGCTTGGTGAGCATATCGCGCAGCCTTGCACCCGAGCGGCGAGCCACCTTGGACGACTTGGGCACCGATAACGGCAAGCACTTCCCCTGAGTGATCAGGAATTTGCGATGCTTGGCGTGTTTCGCGGCCGACTTACCGCTGGCCACGACCGTTTCCCCCTTGGGCACTACGGGGCGCTGCGAGGGATCACCAAGCAGCAGAAACTGGGCCAGCGTCTTGTACTCGGTTTGGCTCAGTGGTGCGCAGCGTTTGACGTACGTCTGTCGCGCTTGCAGCAGCGCACGCCCGAGTGTCGCACCTCCCAACACCAGCGATAGAAAAAGCTCGCAGAGGATGTCGGCATCGGAGATGTCGCTGCTATCGGCGCCATAAGCGATCGTGGTGCTTCCCAAATATCCGGCAGCCCCTTCCGCCAAATAGACGTTGCTGATTCCAGGGGGGCCGGATTTTCCGGGATCGTACAGCTCAGCACCGTAACAACATTCGGCGGCAGCGACCGCCCCGAACGGAATCTTGCCGACGAGGTCGGCTGATTCGTAAGACACCGGTTGATCGCCGTACTCGTCTTCACCGTAGAACTGCGGGTCGGCCGGACCGCCGTGGCAATTGATCAAGTGCAGTGTGCGGGCCAGTGCTTTTCTCTTCCACGGTGGTCCTGATGGCGGTGCGACACTCGCTTTCGGTTTGTGCGCGCCGAGTGCTTGGCGCAGCACGGCTTGTGTTGCATCGACCCAGATCTGCGCACTGACAGCGAAGTGTTCAACCTTCGACATCGGTATCGACGGCGCTCCGGCCGCCGTTTCCAGCAATCCGATCAGATACGAAGGATCCTTCCTGCCCACCACATCGGGCAGTCGCCCAACGACGCGCGTTGCGCCGATGAACCTGCGCACATCGGTGTGATGTGCCCCGGCGCAGGCGTAAGGAAGATCGCTCGGCACCAACTTGTCGGGGTCGCGGCGCGTGACCGGATTGATCAGGTCTTGATGCGGAACCAGTTCTGGACCGCCCAGGATCATCAGATATTCAGGGTCGAGTCGTTTGCGGAACGCCGCGTCGATCGCCTGTTTGGCCTGTTTCTGGTCGCCGACTTTGTTCATTGCGCTATTGCCCAAGGCGTTGGCGTCGTCGAGCAGCAAGAGCGAGGTCTGCAGGCCGCGCTTGCCATCGGCGGCGATCAGTTGCTGGATGGCGCTCTCGATCTGCTTCCAGCCTGCGTTTTTGTACTTGGCGATCATTGCCTTGCGGTGTGTAACGATCAGCTTGCGCGGCATGTTCCCCTCATTAGCGGTGCATTAGGCTCGACAGCAATTGCGAGGTTGCGATGGCGGGCGGCAGCGCACTCTTTGCGCCTCGCTTCGATCTGGCATCGATTTGCCGACGCAGGTCGGCGCGCAACGCAGGGGTTGTGGCGAGCAGAAACAGGATCTCGTGGTCCACACGCGCAAAGGCAGCCTTCGAGCGCGGACTTCTCATCGCGAACATTCCTTCGACAGCGTGTAGCGCGCGATCGGGATCGATATCCGGGAACAGCTCGGCGACACGACCGTCGAACCGCTCTCGACGAACGACCGCTGTTGCACTCGCCCTCGACTTGGGCTTCGAGGCCTTGGCAGGAAGCGGCGCGCGCAGCAGCCGGTCGACATCGAGAATCCCGGCGCCGTATTCATGTCTGTTCCAGCCCGACGGCCGGTGCGCGGTCCGCTCCAGCAGCTTCAGAAAGACCGAAGCCAACTTCCCTGCCCCATACCTCTGCACAAGAGCGTCGCGACCGTGATGTCCCAACCATAGTGCGCACGCTCCGGCGGCCGTCGCGACCGCGTACGAGGTGCCGGAACTGCGTTCGACCAAGTACCTCGATCCACTCGCATCATTCTGTGTTAGCGCTCGCCACACCGACTCACCGGGCGCGGTGATGTCGACCTTCGCACCGCGAGCCGAACCGCTCCACGGTTTGGTGGCGCAGTTGTTGGCTGCCACGGCGATCACAGGGTCGTACCTCGCGGGGTACACGACCCACGGCCAGATGTTCCCCGCGGCGGCCAGCACGATCAGGCCGCGATCGATCGCATGGTCGATGGCACGCTCGAGTGATTCCGAGGGAAATGGCCCTCCTAGGCTCATCGAAACGAGATGAGCGCCGGCAACATCGGTCGCGCGATACAGAGCTTGCATTACATTCGCAAACGAGAAATGAATCACGCTGTCCGAAACGCGAAACGGCACCAATGCGGCGCGCGGGGCGACACCACTCACCCACTTCCCTGTCGGCCCGCCCTGATCGCTCATGATGACACTCGCCGTGCTGGTGCCGTGACTCGGGTGCTCGCCGGTGAGCGGGTCGAGTGGATCGGCGGTGTCATCGACATAGTTCCAACCGTGTGCCGTGAGAATCCGCAGATCGGCCGCATCCCAAATTTCCGGATGAACTGTGTAGCCGGTGTCGGGATGTCCGACGATGATTCCCTCCCCCAACGGATGCACACCGCTGTGTTGCGTGTACTCCCAGGCCGCTTTCACGCCGCAGAAGTCCAAGCTCCATTCGGAGTGATTCGAGCACGGTAGCGCTGGAGTGCCCTTGGCGCGTGGTACTCGTTCAACGCGGCGCTGACCGCCGCGCGCTCGCTCTTCAGCAGTCATCAACCGACCAAGTTGCTTCGGGTCTGGCGTCAAACCAGGTGCGTTGAACAACGGCTCGGCGGTTTCGATCGCAGGCAGCGCCGCAAGCTGACGAGACAAATCCCAGGCGCGCGACGGGGCGAGTTTGCGTGCAGCGGTGGAGCGAGCCAAGAACTCAGGATGCCCCTCGGCCACAGCGTCAACGCGCCAACTTGCACCGAGCGATTGTTCGATCGCGTGCCAGGCTCGTCCACGCCACGCCTCGGGATTCTCGGTCGCTGCGGCGAGGCGAAACGCCAGCGCCTCGAACTCGATACCAACTGGTGCTGACGCGCGGCTCTTGGCCATCCAACCCCCAACGAGTGTCGGGAGTTTGCGCGCAGCCGAATCAAATCGTCAATGGTCGGAACGTGTTATCAGTTCGATGTCTTGGCGGACGCTCTCAGCAGTTGCCGATACAAGCGCTCGAGGTCCTGCTCATCGGCAAACTTGATTTCGACGCGGCCGCGACCACGTGCGTTGATCTCGATATGCACCTTGGCCTCGAGTGAACGCGAAAGCGTTTTCTCGGCGGCAATAACGTTTGGATCGCGTCGCTCTTCGGGATGATCGTCCCCTTTTCCGCCCAGCATCATCAGTCGCGCACGCGTTTCAACCTCGCGAACCGAGAGTTTCTTTTCGGCCGCGGTGCGCGCCAGTTTGAGTTGCGACTCCGCATCCTCCAGGCCCGCCAATGCGCGCGCATGGCCAAATTCGAGTGCGCCGGCCGTAAGCATCGCTTGGACCTCTTCGGGCAGATCGAGCAAGCGCAAGTAGTTGGCGACGGTACTGCGGGGTTTGCCGACACGTTCGGCCACTTCGGCCTGGGTTACACCGTACTGCCTGACCAACTCGCGAAAACCTTGAGCGGTTTCGATGGCACCCAGGTCATCGCGCTGGATGTTCTCGATGAGCGCTTCGATCAGCAACTTGTCATCGCTACTCTCGCGCACAACGACCGGCACGGTGACTAGTCCCGCCTTGCGTGCCGCGCGCAGTCGACGTTCGCCGGCAATCAGCGTGTACTTTCCGTCGGCGTCTCGGCGCGCCACGAGCGGCTGGAGGATGCCGATCTCCTTGATCGACGTTGACAAACCGTCGAGTTCTTCATCGCGGAAGTTCTGTCGCGGTTGATGCGGGTTGGGACGAATTTGCTCGACCGGAACATCCATCGGCGTACCGGTGGCGGCGCGGGATGTTGGTGTTGCCGGTACTTCAGTGCCGCGTTCATCGAGTGTGGGCGAGTCCGGGATGAGACTCCCAAGTCCCTTACCCAGCACCCTGCGTTTCGGTTCGGGGCTCACTGTTGAGAATCTCCTTGGCCAAATCGAGGTACGCAGTCGCGCCTTTGGAGCGCGCGTCGTAGAGGAATATCGGTTTGCCGAAGCTGGGCGCTTCGCCGAGGCGAATGTTGCGCGGGATCACCGTTTGATACACCGCACCTTTGAAATATGAAATGACCTCTTCAGCAACCTGTCGCGAGAGATTGGTGCGTTCGTCGTACATCGTGAGCAGAACTCCCTCGACCTGCAGCTTTGGGTTGAGGGCCTTTTTGATACGACGCAGCGTGTCGATGAGTTGTGTCACGCCTTCGAGGGCCAGGTATTCACACTGAATTGGAATCAGCACAGAGTCGGCCGCACTGAGCGCGTTGACGGTAAGAAAACTCAGCGACGGGGGACAGTCGATGAGCACGAAATCAACAGGCTTGTTGAGTCCGGCAATTAGATCGGACAAGCGGTATTCACGCTTTGGGAGTGTGACCAGTTCGACTTCAGCACCGGTGAGTTCGTTCTCCGAGGGGCAAAGCCAAAGGTTTTCCATGTCGGTGGGAAGCAAGACTTCGTCGATCGACGTACCCTCGATCAGGCAGTCGTAAATCGAAGGGCGGGCAGGATCCCGAGCGACCCCAAGAGCTCGGGTCGAGTTGGCTTGAGGGTCGAGATCCAGCAGGATCGTCGTGCCGCCAGCCAACGCCAGACCCGCCCCCAGGTTTACGGCCGTGGTGGTCTTGCCAACTCCGCCTTTTTGATTAGCAATCGCGATGACCCGCGGCATCCCCGGTCGACCTTTCTGAAGCGGCGGGGAGAATAGCACCGCGAAAGGAGCCGGCGCAGTTGATCGTAGGTTTTTCTCATCGTTTCGGACGAAGCCGAGAGTCTTTGCGGTTAAACTCTTTAGAATGAGTTAGTTACATATTCGTTTCAGCACCGCTTTCGCTTTATTAACGTTGTTTCACGTGGAACAATTCAGTCTGCAAGTTCCACGTGGAACAAAGAAGATGTGGTTGAGGTGCCAGCTAGAATGCGCGCTGTGAAACCGTGAAGACGAAGCCGCCGGTAGTCGTTATCGGAGGTGGGCATGCAGGCGTGGAGGCCGCTGCCGCCGCAGCCCGAATGGGCTGCGATGTAGTGCTGCTGACGCTCGATCCAAAGACGTTGGTCCGGCTCTCCTGCAATCCAGCCGTCGGCGGGATCGGGAAAGGTCATCTTGTTCGCGAGATCGACGCACTTGGAGGCGTCATGGGGCTCGCGGCCGATCTCGGCGGAATTCACTTTCGCGTGCTCAACAGCTCTCGTGGGTCCGCGGTGCAGGGCCCTCGCGCGCAACAGGACTACGACCGTTACCCCGGTATCGTGGGGGGGATTCTCGACCGGTACCCCAATCTCGAGGTCATCGCAGGGGAAGCGATTGGTCTTGCGATCGAGAACGGTCGACTTGTCGGCGTGCAGACCTCCGATGGAAGGACCATTCGCTGTGAAGCTGCGGTCCTTACCACCGGTACCTTCCTTCGAGGACGCATGTACCAGGGCGAGCAGGAGACCGAAGGGGGAAGGGTAGGAGAGTCCGCCGCGATTGAAATGAGCGGTTCGTTGGCGGCGTGCGGAGTTCGACTCGATCGATTCAAGACCGGTACCCCTCCGCGACTCGTTGCCGATTCCATCGACACCTCTAGCTTCGATCCACAACCAGGCGACGATGTGCCGGTACCGTTCTCGTTTGCGCACCTAGCTTCGGAATTCGAGCCCCCATTGCGTCAGACCGTGACCCACTTGGCGAAGACAGGTCCTGCGGTACACCGAATCGTGCGAGAGAACCTGCATCGCTCTCCTCTATATACGGGACGAATCCAGTCTCTCGGCCCGCGGTATTGTCCGAGTTTCGAAGACAAGGTGGTGAAGTTCTCGGAGAAGCCCAGCCATCTGCTGCACCTGGAACCGATGGGACTCGAGCACCCTTGGGTCTATGTCAACGGGCTCTCGACGAGCCTTCCACCCGAAACCCAAACCGAACTGGTGTCCTCGATCGAAGGCCTCGAGCGCGCAGAGATCGCCCGCTTCGGTTACGCCGTGGAGTACGACTACGTTCCTCCCACCCAACTGACCGGGTCTCTGCAACTGCGATCGATTCAAGGACTTTTTCTCGCCGGCCAGATCTGTGGCACAACCGGGTATGAAGAGGCCGCCGGCCTTGGCCTGATCGCCGGCGTGAACGCGGCACTCTTTGCGATGGGAAAGGACGCTTGGGTCCCTGATCGTTTGCAATCGTATCTCGGCGTGATGGCCACCGACCTCACCACCACAGGCGTGCTCGAGCCATACCGGATGTTCACGTCTCGTGCAGAAATGAGGCTCTCACTTTCGGCCGATACTGCTGACGCTCGGCTCACACCGGTCGGCGCAGCTCTCGGACTGGTTGAGCCGTCGCAGTCCCAGCGTGCTGATCAACGGTGGCTTCTCTTGAACGATGTGCTTTCGTCATTGGAGCGTGGAACCGCGTTGAGAGGACCTCGCTCTGCAACTCCCGCCGATCGAATTCGAAAGGGGGAAGCAGGTGATCCGTGGCTTGCAGAATATCCGCTGAGCCCCTTTGATCGGAAGACAGTGCTCTCGCTGGTTCAGTACCGCGGCTACCTCGAACGTGAGCAACGAGAAATCGCTCGACTTCGCGACCTCGAGCGCGTTCGCGTTCCAGAAGAATTTGCCTTCGATCTAGTACCGGGCCTTTCACACGAGATTCGTCAGCGGCTTTCAGAAGTGCGTCCGACATCACTCAGCCAGGCGGCGCGAATTCCCGGGGTCAATCCGGCATCGATCACCGTTTTGGCCGCCGCGATCGTCAAGCATCGCCGTGCGATTCCGCCGAGATGAAGGCAACGCCCACAGACCGCTCCCCACGGAAGATCCGCCGATGCCCCGCCTGCTAACCGATGAAGAACTCGCCGCCCGTGTCGAGGCAGCATGCCAAACCGTTGAATACAAGAGACTTGTGGCTCTGGCCCTGCCAGACCTGATCAAACACTTTCGCCTTCTGTACGCATGGAATCAGCGGATCAATCTCACGTCGATTCGCGATCCTGAAGAAGGCGTGCGCAGGCACTTGGTGGAGAGCGTCATCGGCGCGCAGTTGCTAGAGCCGGTACCCACCGATCACCTGGTCGATCTCGGGTCGGGCAACGGTTATCCCGCGCTTACGCTGTTGTTGATACATCACAAAATCCGCGGCACTTTGATCGAAAAGACCGCACGCAAAGTCGACTTCCTTCGCGCAGCCATTCGGCAAACCAATCAGTTCGAGCGAATCACGGTCAGCGACTCGCGCGTGATCTCAATCGACGACATCCCACGTGCGGCGACCGTTGTGACTATGCGTGGTTTCCCCACTCCACAAAAGTGGATTCGTGAACTGCTCGCGACGCGCGACGTTCGCTGCGTCGTCGCGTGGCTTGGCGTCGACGACGAGCGGGCGTTGCGCAGCGCCTACGAGGGGACGAGTCTGCCGCTTGGGGAAGGGAAGTTGGTCGCGTCGTTCTTGCGACATGCGCAGCGCTGAGGCCGATACTCGCTTCCGCGTGCTACCTCGCGCGCATCACTTCGCTACCGCTTTCACACACAAACATGACGATGCGATCGGCACGTCGGCGCGAGCCCACGCTTTCTTCTGCCGCGCGTCGACGTCGCCGGCTTCCGTCGATTTCCCTTGCGCATTGAGCGCGCGGGACAACCCAAGCAGCGCCCAGCCATTCTCTGGGTAGCGCTTCAGATCGTCGCGATAAACCGCTTCGGCCTCAGCCGCTCTGTCCGCAGCCAACAACACCGCACCCAACGCATGTCGCGACGGAGTTGTCCACGGTGGCGGTTCGTCGTACTTCAGACCATCTTCCAATCGCACGGCGGTGGTCAACTGCAGCACCGCCTCATCGAGTTTCTGTTTGCGATACGCAATCTCACCATCGAGATACGGAAGGGCCACAGCAAGGACGCTCGAGGCGCTGTTGCTTCCCCAGTACGCTCCACTAGGAACTTTCGACAACGACTCCACGAACAACGCTCGCTCGTGATCGGCGTCAGCGATCTTGTCGAGCGCTGCAAAGGCGACACCGCGCGCGAAATGCGAATACGCAGTAATCAGCGGCAAATCTTTCGGTGGCGAAGGATCGTCGAGAATCTTCTGCCACATTCCGAACCGCTTCATCGCCTCCAGTTTCACCGTAAGAAACGCTTCGAGAAACAGAGGATTGGCACGTACCGCCTCGAGCGACAGGCCCTCCACGACAGCTCCTGCATGTTCAACAGCAGCCGCGCTGCGCCCTTCCATCATCGCGGTGTACGACAGGAAGTGTTGGTTGTGCGCCATGTACAGCGCATAGAAACCGATCTTCGGATGGCGCTCCAAATACCGCGCATCAGCCTCGATTGCACGCTCGTTGGCAGCCGCGGCGTCGGCCCATCGACCCATTCGCACGTCGATGTGTGCCGGCATGTGTACCAAGTGGCTCGAGTCGGGAACCAACGCTCGCAAGGCGGTGGCCGCCGAGTCTGCCAACTCGGGGTGCGGAGATGCTTCGAGTGCATGCACCGTGAGATGCAGCGCGCCAGGATGAGTTGGCGAGAGTTGACGAGCCACGTCCAATGCAGCCAACACCTCATGGGTGCCCGGCTGGGGCTGACCATCGGCGGTCCATTGATCCCATGGCCTCGTATCCATCAACGCCTCCGCGTAGAGCGCCGCGACGTCGGCATCTTGGGGAAACCGGCGATGAACATCAGCCATCGCTTCGGCGTAGCGGGCATCCAACGGAGCGCGATCCTCCGGTGGCGGCCACGCGTATCGCCAGCCAAGCGCCTCGATCAACGCGCGCTCGACCTCGGTCGCGTTACCCGACAGATCGCGGGCCCGCTGCAACGCATCCCACGCGCGTCGCGCATGCTCCTGATCGAGGATCGGGTTGTTGATGTGCGGGCCGTTGACGAGCGCGATTCCCCAAGCCGCCATGGCGAGCTTCGGATCCTGGTGCTGGGCTTCCTCGAACGCTCGAATCGCCTCGTCGTGATTGAAGGCGTAAGACCAGATCAAACCCTGGTCGAACGCCTGTTGCGCGGCGGTTGATTGAGTCGAGACAGCGCGGTGATACGACCCGAGGTTGAAAGGCTTCCAGTCCGAGGTCGGGGCAGGGGACGCGCACCCTTGATGCAGGAGGACTGCTAGCACCACTGCTGACCAAACCATCGCCCGAGTGACCATCGCACACCTCCGCCAAATGGAGGATACGAGATTCAACCGCAGCCGGATGCTCTGTTGAGAAAAACAGTCGTCCGTCGTCGAACCTTCGGCGACTCGGCCGCGTGGCTCCCGCTACAACACCATCCCTTCGCGCAGCGACTTGGCCACTGCCTCGCTCTTGGAATGAACTTGCAGCTTCGAGTAGATCTTCTTCAGATGTGAGTTGACCGTGTGATACGAGCAGCCGAGCACTTCGGCAGCCGATTGATAGCTGTGCCCCTCGACCAGTAGCCGAAGCAGTCGCTGCTCGTGCGGGGTGAGGTCGTAGTCAGCGCGTTCGGGCGGACGGATCACGCGGAAGAGCGCAACCACCCGCTGCGCGATCTCGGGAGAAATAGGGGCTCCGCCACGGACCGCATCGCGGATCCCAGCGATCAGGCGATCGCCGCTGGTGTTCTTCAGCAGGTAGCCGCTGGCTCCGCTGCACAACGCTTCGAAGATCCGGTCGTCATCGCCGAACACGGTGAGGACCAGCGGGATCACATCGGGCTGTTGCTGGCGAAGGTGCCGTATTCCTTCGATCCCATTCATACCGGGAAGGCCGAGATCGACCAACGCAACGTGCGGCGGCCGAAGTGCGATGCCTGCGAGCCCCGCCTCCATCGATTCATAAGCGCCAATGACGACAAAGCCCGGCTCGGCCGACAGCAGTGCCTCGAGACCCTCGCGCAGGTCCGCGCGGTCTTCGATGATCGAGATGAGGATTGGATCGGGCTGATCTGTCATCGCCACAAAAATACCGCGCGTTGCCCGTTCTCGAGGCCGCCAACAGCGCAATTGTGCAGGTTGTCACTAGTCCTAGGGATGTTCGGCGTCTCCCCGATTCTTCACACTGCCGGGCGATGGAGGTATTCATGAATCGCTCCCTGATTGCTGTTCTGACGTGCGCCACGGCCTTGCTGAGCTCTGCCGTCTTCGCCACGCCCCCCAAGTCACCGGTTACGCTCGCACTCGAAAGTCAGTTGTCTGACGATGGCATCGTCCACGTGCAAGCGCGGATCGAGAGCCTCTCCCCACTCACCGAGTTGTCGCTCGAGTTGTTGACCTCGCCCGGCGACACAGCAGCGGTGAGCATCGGCTCGGCGCAGTTGCCTGCAGGCGGTGCGAGCACTCTCGACCCGCAGAGGAATCTCGATCGCCGCGTCTATCGCTTGCGCCCGCAACTTCCGCAACAACTCGATCTGGCGGTGCGCCCGACGGGTGTTGGAAACCGGTTGATCACCGTCATCGTTCGTGCTCCGCAGGAAGGGGAGACGGTGTGGGGCGACATGCAGGAGGTCTACTACCGCGTCGATGCTGGAAAACTGATCGATGGTTGGGTCCTGCCCAACCTCGTCGGCGCCACCCAAGCGGAGCGCGGTCCCGACCAGCCGCCGAAGGCACCAACACCTTTGATGGGGCGCGGAGCAGGTCCGTTGCCGACAGCATCGATACCGCCGGCCGCCACCGCTGGCCAGAATGACGGAACGCTCGTGGTCAGCGGCTATTGGTACATGTGGAACGAAGAGAATCAGTACATCCCACAGATCGAGCGCTTGGTCGAGCTCGTCAACACGGGCAACGTCGTAGTGGCCAGCACCTACACAGACCTCTCCGGTTTCTATCGATTCCCGGCAGTCAGCAACCCTGTCAACTTCTACGTGCGCGTCTCGACGATCGTCAATTACAACCGCGCCGGCGGCGTCGACACACTGCGTCTGCGCAATCAAGGAAATGCAACCTACAACACCAGCACCGCAACCCAGTTTGGAGTACCTGACGGCAGTTACTACATGGGAACCTGGAATACTCCCGATGGCACCACATTCGAGGGAGCCTACTGGGCCTTCAACACGGTTCAAGATACGTGGCGCACGCTGTTCTTCATCGAAGGGAACGGATCGATCTTTCCTGGATCGATCACCGCGGAGTGGTATCCAGGATCGGTCGAACCGACGCGCTACGTGCGCGGCGACCGCGTCTATCTCGACAACAACGATCCGTTTGGGCCTGACGTGGTGGCGCACGAATCGGGGCACAACGTGATGTACAACATCTATCACGGCTCCTGGCCGTTCGATGACTGCCCGTCATCCCACGCAATTCAGCGCGCGAGCGGCATTGGATGCGCTTGGTCGGAAGGTTGGGCCGATTTCGTGCCGTTGATTGTCTACAACGATCAATTCTTCGAGTTCGAAAGCGGAAACCGCGTCGACCTGGAATACCCATTCGGCTTCGACCCCGGCGACATCGTCGAAGGAAACGTTGCCGCCAGCATGTGGGACATCATCGATAGCAACAACGAAAGTAATTTCGACTTCTACACCGATCCGCTCGTGTTGCTGTGGCGCACGATCTACAACGACTACAACGGGATCTTCTGCGCCTACTGGAACTCGACGCGCACGTACGGAGTCAAACGCAGCCGCGACAACTGCCTGCACCAAAACCAGATCGACCAGTGCGCAACTTGCATCGAGGATGGCTACGAGCAAGATGACACGTGCGCGCAAGCAACCTTCGAGGGACCGACCTCGACCTACACCTACGAACACTGCACCGACGAGGACTGGCAGTACGTCGACGTTCAGAAGGACCGTGAGTACGTTTGGGAAACAACTGACATGGGTTACTCCGGAGATACGATTCTCGAAATTTGGAACGATGGCTGTAACCAACTCTTGGCTTCCAATGACGACAAAGGGTTTGGCAACTGGCCGCGAGGCTCGAGGGTTGTCTGGAAGGCGCCGCAATCGACGCGCGTCAAGGTGCGCGCGAGCGAGTACCAGGCGAGCTACGGTCCACACCGCTCCTACGACATTGCGCTCACCAACAGTTGCTCCTATGTGGGACCGGCCACCAACCTACAACCGCCAGATCAAAGCCGGGTATGCACGAATTACCTTGATCTGAGTTGGACAGGAACCAGCGGCACCAGCGAGTATCGCGTCTGGCTCGATGGGCAGTTCGTCTGTCAGACATCCGGTGCCACGAGTTGCCAGGTGCTCGGCGTCGCCGACGGTTGGCATGATTGGTACGTACAAAGCCGCAATGCCTGCAGCGGGCCGGTCAACTCGGCAACAAGCCAGGTGTTTGTCGCGTATGGCTTGGTGCCAAGCGATTCACCGCAGATCACGATGTTCGAAGACGACTCGATAACGTGGGACGCGGTCCCGTACTCCGTGAAAGCCGACCTGATTCGCGGATCGGTCACGCAGTTGTTGACCAGCGGCGGTGACTTCAGCAGTTCCGTCGAAGAGTGCGTGCAAAACGATGTGGTCGGCGAGGCTGCGTATTACGGGCCCGCCCCGCCGGAGGGGGAGGCTTGGTTCTTCCTGGTCCGGCCGATCGGCTGCGCGTTGCCGGGAAGCTACGACGAGCCCGACCCTGGTTTGGTTGCCCCACGCGACGCTTCGATTGCTGCCGCTGCGTCGGCCTGTCCTTGAGTAGTTCGCCCGGCGCAGCTCGCGTGAGATAGTCCCGCGATGCGCTGGGTTTCGAGGTTCTTTCTGCTCGCCTTGATCCTCTCGGTGGCGGCTCCCGCCGCTGCCGAGAGGCTTGCGCTGCGTCGCTACACCACGGCCGACGGCCTGCCTTCCGATACGGTACGTGTATTGCTGCGCGACTCACTCGGCCTTCTGTGGATCGGAACCGACGAGGGTTTGGCCCGCTTCGACGGCCGAACGTTCCGCACGTTCGATGCCGAAGCTGGCCTTCCCCACGCAACGATCAAGTCGCTGCATGAAACGCTCGCCGGAGAACTGTGGGTCGGCACCGCCAAGGGCTTGGCTGTTCTGTCGCTTCGTGGCGATAGCGCAAGTCACTTCGAGTTCGTGCCGCTGACAGAGGGCGGCATCGAGCAACAGCCGAGTGTCATGGCTCTCGACGAGGGGCCGGACGGAGCGCTTTGGATCGGGACGACCGTTGGCGCGTTTCACCTGCAAGGACCCGCAGGTGCGCGCAAGGTCGAGAGCTTTCCGATCGACTTCATCAACACCAACGACGAGACGATCAATTGGGAGTACGTCCGATCGGTACTGGCTGCGCCTGACGGGTCGGTGTGGTTCGGAACGTCGACCGGCGTCTATCGCTGCGAACGACACGGTAGCTGTAGACACACAACGCGTCAGGACTTGCTGCCAAATCCGTACATCCACTCGTTGCTTCGTGGAAACGACGGGCGAATCTGGGCCTCGGGTCGAGGACCGGGGATTGCGCAAGTGAGTCTGGATGCCGACGGCAAAGCACTCGCTGTCGCTCCTTTCAAACAGGGAATGCCGCTCCATTGGGTGATGCAACTTGCGCTCGAAGACTCGCGAACGATGTGGGCCGCAACGCTGGCTGGGTTGGTACAGCTCGACATGAGCGACCCACGTCAGCCGCGAATCGTGCGACGACTCGGACGTCAGAGCGGCTTCCCACATGACGAGTTCAGCGCCATCGCGTTTGCGGAAGATGGCGTGGTGTTCTTGGGACATCCGTTCTCCGGGTTGGTTCGCTGGGATCGACGCGGTGTCACCAGCTACGTCGACGATCCGGGCCTACCAGGCGCTTGGATCGAGCGACTATTCCGTGCGCAGAACGGCGAGTGGTTTGGCATCAGCTTCGGTCCAACAGCACAGCTCGTGCAGCAGATCAACGGTGCATTCGTCAGCGTGGCGGTAAGACTTCCAGCAGGGCAAGTGATGCCGTGGTTGCCGACGGCGCTGCATGCGCGTGATCGCCGATGGTGGATTCCCACGACCGAAGGGGTCTGCATCTTTCCACCGTCGGAGCGAGTCGACGCACTGAAAGGAACCAATCCCGAACGGTGTCTCGGCAAGCGCGAAGGCCTCCCGGGGTCGCCGGTCTTCGGACTGTTCGAGGATTCGCAAGGAGACGTTTGGATCGGCTCCGAGCGCGATCGCTTGGGGGCTTTGGGTCGCTGGCGGACCAAGCTTCAGCGGTACGACAGCTTCGGCCCGGACCAGGGGCTCCCCGACATCCACTTCGCGCACAGCTTCGCTGAAGATCGCTCGGGTGCGATCTGGATGGCGAGCTACGCGAGAGGTTTGCTGCGATACAAGCACGGTCGCTTCGAGCAAGTCGGATCCGATCCGGCGCTTCGCAGTACGACAGCACACGAGTTCTTGATCGATCGATCGGGCCGGCTCTGGGTGAGCTACTACTCGCATGGTTTGTATCGCTGTGACGACCCCACCGCGGAAGTGCCGGTTCTGCAGAAAGTCGGCCGCGAGCGAGGACTCATCAGCGAGCAGGGCGGCGCGCTCGCGGAAGATCGTTTCGGGCAGATCTATCACGGCACCTCGCAAGGGTTGTTTCGGATCGATCCCGCGAATCACACGGCACGTCGGTTCGGGCTGGAGGACGGATTTCCAACACTCTACACACGTGCCGCAATCGAGGGCGCCGATGGACGGATCTGGGTTGCACTCGACGAAGGCTTCTCAGTCCTCACGCCGACCGTTGACACACAGACCCTTCCGCCCGACCCGGTGATCGTCGGTGTGCGCGCCGGGGGGCTACCGCTCGAGTTGCCGCTGCTCGGGCGAGCGCAGATCGAGCAAATCGAGTTGCCCGCTTCGCGCAGCAGCATCGAGCTCAGCGTCTCAGCACCGTCGTTGAAGAGCGCGGCGCGAGTGCTATTTCAGTCGCGACTGAAGGGTACGGACGAGGCGTTCGGCCCAGCCACCGCCGACAACACCCGACTCTATCCGAGCCTTTCTCCTGGTAGTCATCGCATCGAGATCCGCTCGGTGGGTCCAACCGGTGCAATCAGCGCTGGAGTCGCGCACGTCGACGTGCGAGTTCTGGCCCCGCTCTGGCGTCGCGGGTGGTTCATCGCAACCATCGCTGCGCTGTTTGCCGCGTTCGCGTACTTGGCGCACCGCCAGAACCTCGAGAAACGACTCGCTGTGGAGCGCATGAGACTGCGCATCGCCACCGACCTGCACGATGACCTCGGGTCGAGCCTCTCATCGATTGCGCTGCAAAGCGAGGTGTTGGGCAAAACCGCACCGGGTCTGGCGCCGGCGGAGCGAGATCGTCTGAAGCAGATTGGTGCCTCTGCGGCTGCAATGGTCGAGACAATGAGCGACATCGTCTGGGCGGTGAACCCTCGCTACGATCGATTGTCGCAACTTGCGCACCGCATGCATCGCTTCGCGCGCGAAACGCTCGCACCGGCAGGGATTGCGGTTTCATTCGAAGAGACCGGCGGGCTTGACGACGTGGCGCTCGATTCGGCGGCGCGCCGTCAGATCTATCTGATTTTCAAGGAGTCGATTCACAACGCGCTGAAGCACTCCGGTGCGACGCAAGTGTCGATCACCATCGCGCGTCATGGCGCGCGCACGCGAATGGAGGTACGCGACGACGGACGCGGCTTCGATCCAACGAAGTCCGGCGGCACGGGGCTTGGGATCGAGAGCATGAGGCGTCGGGTACTGTCGATCGGGGGGACGCTGACGCTCGATACGGCGCCGGGTGAGGGGACGCGCGTGGTGATCGAGGCTTAGTGTCCAAGTCGGGCGGCGTAACGCCCGGGTTTTCAGTTGGATCGCAGAGCGGGTTGCAACCAATGGGCGAGCCGGCCGTTTTGCATCAGACTGCGTGACCCCAACTTGGCCATGGCAAGGACCAACTCATGACCCCGTTGCCTCTGCGTTACCCGCATCGCCTCTTCGAAGCGCTATTCCTCGCCGCCTTGGCGATTTCAGCGGCGACCATGACTTACGCCGAATCGATCCCGATCGCGGTCGATCCGCGGATCGAAGCTGCCTCGATTGTGTCGCGTTTGGCGGGCCTCGATGGGTACAGCCAGCCCGGCGTCACCGCGTACGATCGAGCCGTGAAGGAATGGTTTGCGCCGTACGCGAGTCATCCGGCGGTATCGTTGCTCGCCAAGCTGAACCGCAAGAATCAGATCGGCTACGACGCTCCGGTTGCGCTGGCGCTGGTACTCGATCCAGTCACCTTCCAGCCGCGCGTGCCGCTCGATCCACGCCCGTCGTTTCTGCAAGAGAGCTGGACCCCGCCGCTCGCGAAGCAGTTCGCCGCGGCGCTGGCGCTTTTCGTGAAGGACAGCAACTTCACCGGCTTCATGGTCAAAACCGCTGGAATGCAGCGCAACGTCGAGCAGGCACTCGCCAAGAGCCTTGGCGGTGGTGTCGATCTTGATTGGTTTCGCCGGCAATACAACGTCCCGCTGGGGTCGCGTTTCACGGTAGCGCCCGCCTTGCTCAGCGCCAGGAACAGCTACGGTCTGCATGTCACATTCCCCGATGGGCGCATGGAAGTGACGCTGGCATTGGCCACACCCAGCGTCGACGATGCTTCGAACTTGGCCTATCCCGATGCCGCGATCATGGGATTGCTCGTACATGAGCTGTCGCATGCGTTTGTGAATCCGTGGGTAGACGCCAACGCCAAGTCGCTGCTGCCGCACGCGGCCAAGCTCTACGCGATCGTGCGGTCCAGCATGCAAAGCAACGCCTACGGCAGTCCGAGGATCATGCTCTACGAGAGCATTGTGCGCGGCATGGCTGTTCGTTACGCGCGCGAGCACGCGCTTTCGAATGTCGAGCGATACAGCATTCAAGACGATCGTTCGAAGGACTTTCTGTGGACCGATGCTTTGGCAACGCGATTGGCCGCCGATCCACCGCTGCCGTTTCATGCCGCGGGCGATCGGGTGATCGCGTTTTTCACCGAGTGGGGAGCTGACGCAACAGCGCGCGTGCAGCAGGTGCGCATCGCAATCGCTGCCGAACAAGCCGACCGCCTGAAGCGCGGCCCTCAGATTACGCGATTGGTACCGGCCAACGGCGACATGTCGGTCGATGCGACTGTCGACGCACTCGAGATTCAGTTCGATCGACCGATGCAGCCCGGCATCAGCATCTTCGGCGACGTTCCCGAGGTCGTCGGCAAGCCCGCCTGGAACGCCGAGTTCACGGTGCTGCGCGTGCCGGTGAAGATGTCGCCCGGCAGAGTGTATGTGATGCAGCTGAACAGTGATGGCGACGGCGACTTCGTGTCCAAGGAAGGGCAGGCGTTGGTGCCGCGAGAGTGGAGGTTTCAGGTGAGGGGAAGGAAGTAGCGTCGCGCGTGTCCCGGCCACTGACCAATCTTGAGCCACAGCCGACTCGAGACTCAGGGGGGTGAACGCGTCCCGGTAGGGGAGTGTGGTCGTCATCGCGCCGCCGTTTGATCGCGAGATCGACGGAGTGATGCGCCCACTTCGCTAAGTCGGAGGATCAGCGTGATCGTCATGGTGGGCGTCACCAGAATCGCCGGCCGCGGTACGCCCAAAATCTACTTCGCAGCACCACGCGAAAAGTCTGTCAGCGCCATCGCGAGACGCCCCCTCTCATCGACTCACTCGAGGCTCGAGTCGCTCTCGCGGCAAGGCGTCACCAACCATGCAGCGATCACTCGCGCCGTCCCTCGATCCATCCCTCCGACACACGGGCCTCCTCGATACGCGCGAGCGTTGTGCGCATCTCGGATCGACGGATCAAGGATCGGCACCCAGGTTACCGAGTACTTTCGGCTAGAACCGCAGCTGCGCGTAAATCAGTAGAAGAAGGCCAAGCCTGGCGCGTTGCGTGGTTTTCCTCTCTTGCACCTTCGGAACGAGGCTGATCTAGGTCAAGCGACGGATCGGAATTCTTCAGTGATCGTGGTCATGAGCAAACGGGGGAGTGCAAAGCGGCTTACTCTCATTCTGCGGTCGCCACGAACCCCCACCATTGCCAACGATAGGATGCTTGGGGGCCTTGTTCAACAACTCACCTATCCGGAAGGTGAGAGGCAGTGTTGGTCGCTTCTGCTACGTGACACCGTCTCGAATTGCGTGCGATACGGTAACGCACGTCGAGCGAGCGCCCTCACAAGAATGAGGAGGCAGCTGATCATGTCCATACGGAATCTGGTGATCTCGACGACCTTGTGCATCGCATGCACCGCCTGGGCAAGCCCGTCATTTGAGTTTCATACAGACAAAGATCTTGGTTCCGCGACGGCTCAGGTTATTGCATCAGATGGGTCTGTCATGGTGGAACTTGAGTGGAACAGTCCGCTTCCGAGCGGCACAAACGGGACGGAGACGTTGGCTTTTGTTCCCATGCGCCTACTCGGACTTCTTAGAGATAGCCTCACATCCTACTCATCGACTGATGCGAACGATGCACGTTCATGGCTGAGTGTCACGATGGGCAACTACTACAACGTGGCGACAGCCTCCATCCCAGGCTCTGTGTACGGCGAGATTGCGATCGGTCCCAACAGTAGCAGTATCTCCTGGTGCGGGATTCAAAAAAACGCTGACAAAAAGTGCCCCTTCGACTGTACTCCAACGCAGAATAACACCGTGACGTGCCAGGGGTGTGGTTGCCGCGGTCATCGGACGGTCGGGGGTGACCTATGAGCTTTCCAGTCGGTCGTCGCTACGTTGTCGCGGCATTGCTGGTTGTTGGAATCCCACTCGCAACCGCTCATGCAGCATGGACTCTCAAGTTCCATGTGGAAAACTCCACGAGTTCATCTCTAGCCGAAATTGTCTCCGGAACCGCTGGACAGCTCGCGGCCACAACCTGGACAGCACAATTGCCAATCGGGTACAACCAGGACCTAACAGCTGAATTCGTGCCGCTCCTTGTACTGGCTCGACTCCGAGATGACCTGGCGAGCAACACGGATCAGGATTCCGCCTCCGCTCGCAGCTGGATCGCCGAACGGATGGGCTCCTACGCGAATACTCCTACAAATAGTATCGCTGGCAATCTTTTTGCCACGATTGCGCTGATCACAGTCGAAACCTCAACCTGGTGTGGTGATGACACCGGCATAGACCACAGATGTACCGGAGATTGCATATCACCCTGTGGTGTCGCCGGTCCCACGGCGTGTTGTCAGTGTGCGTGCGTCGGTCACGCGGTCTGGGTGGACTAAGAGCTGCCCGATCTCATAGGCATGGAACAGGAGGAGTCACAATGCGAATAGTGCATCACTTCCCAAAGCTGCGAGTCGTGCTGCCGATAGCTTTGCTTCTAGTCGGTGCGCCCTGTTGGGCTGGCTGGACACTTGTTTTCAGTTTCGATCTTTCAGGAAATACCTCGGTGGCCCAGGTCCTCGATAGCGCGCAGGTCGAGTGCGCGCACGTGACGCGCGGCGGGATGTTGCCAGTAGGCCACACAGTCGATGATGAGGCCGTTGTCCCTATGTCGCTGCTTGCGGAACTGCGCGATCAACTCAGCAATCGAACAGATACTGACGCCGTCGAGGCACGCACGTGGATCAAGGCGCGGATGGGGTCATTCGGGGAAACACCAACGGCGGGAATCCCGGGGAACATCCTGGCGGCATTACACCTTCTCGACCCAATCATCGAGACATCCGTCTACTGCGGTAGCTGGAAAGGGCTGAAAGACGAATGCAACGGATCGTGTAGCTCACCTTGTGGAGTCAACGGTTCCAACGCATGCTGCAGTTGCGTCTGCCGTGGTGAAGCAATCATCAAGTAGTAGGAAGCGCGCGGCCACAACACAGGGTTGGTCGCAACCAGGGAGGATCCTACTAATGAGCATGTTGCGATACGCGGTTTCGCTGGTGTGTGCATCAGCCCTGTGTTCTGCCGTTCGGAGTAGTGCTGAGGTGTCACCTATCGTCTCCTGGCCGGAGGCGCTTGCCGCCACGCGTGCAGCGATATGCGCCAAGGATGTGGACGGCCATGTAGCGCTGAGAATAGGCGTGTCGGAGGCGTGTGGTGGGCCAACCCCGTCCTCAGTGCTGGAACGAGCGGTGCGGCAGGCCGTGGTGCAATCGGGCTCTCTGATCACCTCGCTTCGTCTCGACGAAACCTTGAGCGCGCTGCTTGGCGATCCGCCGAGAACGGACGCTAGCCTGACGCAGCGCGCGCAGGAGCACGTGCTCGGCGACAGCCGCGTGCTTGCGATACTCGCGCCGAGGCTGCGCACCGCACTCGAGGAGCAGGGGATAGCAGTCCTGGCCTGGCCATCGTTTGCGAGTGAGTCGCCAGTTGCCCGGCATGTAAATTGGGAGGACTTCCGTCCGTTCCTTCAAGCGTTTCTCTGGCCTGATGAACAAGAGCCGGAACTCGTGAATGGAACTCCAACCGGCCGGTGGCTGTATGGGTATCACGTTTGTCTTGATCTCAACGGTGTAGAGTTTCTGCGGAAGAGGGATCCTGTGCTGGAGCGCGCGGCCTTTGTCGCGGCGATGGATACCGCGCAGGTGAGTGAGGAAGCTGATGCTGTGGTCGAGACCCTCGCGAGGGACCCTCTTTTCAGGCAGTCGGTAGACCCAGCGGCACGAACGTGGTTCCTCCGCGGGACGTTCGGTCGGGAGATGCTACTCAGACAAAGAGTTCGATCGGCAGTTTGTGAAACGCTCGCGAAATACGCTGCCGATCTTGGTGTTATCGTCACGGATTGTGATCGAACAGCCAATGGAGTGGCGGCTGGAAGTCGATAGATCGTCGTCGAACAAAATCGATCAGAACGCCGCCTCGGAAAGCCACCGTGCCAGTTGCCGAAGTCGTTGACGGCTTCCGTACTTCGGGCAGACCGCCGCCAATCTTGCTCCAGCGAGCGATGCGGAGGTGCGATCCCGCAAGCGACCGCAGAGACGCCTCCAGCCGAAGGATCGAAAACGGCGAAGTTCGCAGTCTGTTCGTCGGACGCGCCATGGTCGTATCTGACCCGATGCAGCAGCATCATCGAAAACCGGGAGATACACGACCCGTCCGATCGGTTCGACACAGCAACTCGACAGCGATAGAAGCGCGGCGCGATACTCTCGGCGTCATGCCTCAGGTGGTCGTCATCGGTGGTGGTTTTGGGGGACTCGCCGCAGTCCGCGCGCTGCGCCGTGCGCCGGTTTCTATCTCGCTGATCGACCGCACCAACCATCATGTATTTCAACCATTGCTCTATCAGGTCGCGACTGCCGGCTTGTCTCCAGCCGACATTGCCGCCCCAATCCGCAACATCGTCAGCCGCCAGAAGAACGTGCAGGTGCGGATGGGGGAGGTGACCGGCATCAATGTCGCGGCGCGACGCGTGCTGATCGGCGACCGCTCCGAGCCGTACGACTTCCTGGTGTTGGCGCCCGGTGCGAGCCACAGCTACTTCGGCAAACCGCAATGGGAGCGTTTTGCGCCCGGCCTCAAGACGATCGCCGACGCAACGCGCCTGCGGCGCGACATCCTGCTTGCATTCGAGATGGCTGAGAACGAATCGGACCCGGAGGCGCGTCAGGCGTTGCTGACCTTTGTGCTGGTTGGGGCTGGCCCCACCGGTGTCGAGATGGCGGGCGCCATTGCCGAGCTTGCGCATCGCGCGCTGGCCGCCGACTTCCGTGCAATCAATCCACACCAAACGAGGATCGTGTTGTTGGAGGCAGCACCGCGCATTCTCAACTCCTTCGATGACAAACTCGCCGCGCGCGCCCACATCGCACTCACACGCATGGGCGTCGACGTGCGCTGCGGCAAGCCGGTCGAATCGATCGATCAATCCGGCGTCATCGTGGGCGGGGAAAAGATCGCGAGTCGAACCGTCATCTGGACTGCGGGTGTCATGGCTTCGGCGCTGACGAAATCGCTGGGCGCACCGCTCGATAGCGCCGGACGCGTGCTGGTGCAGCCCGACCTCAGCGTCGAAGGCCATCCCGAAATCTTCGTGATCGGCGACGCAAGCGCGGTGACGCAAGACGGTCGCCCGCTCCCCGGTGTCGCGCCGGTCGCCATGCAGCAGGGGCGCTACGTTGGCGATCTCATTGCGCGTCGCATCGCTGGGCACCCGGCGCGACCAGCGTTTCGCTATGTCGACAAGGGAAACATGGCTACCGTCGGACGTTCGTTTGCAATCATGGACCTGCGAGGTTTGCGCCTCTCCGGCTTCATCGCCTGGTCGCTGTGGTTGTGGATCCACATCTTCTTCTTGATCGGATTTCGCAATCGACTGCTGGTGATGTTGCAATGGGCCTGGGCCTACATCACGTTCGATCGCGGGGCGCGGCTGATTACGGGCCAGACCAAGGACTGAATCCAAGAAGCGGTGCCGCGCACGACGCGCAGCACCGCTTGACAATCATCCATGACGCAGCGTGATGACTACTTCGCCGGCCACAAGAAGTAGAACGTCGCGCCTGTCGCCGCCGAGTAGATCGCGGCGTCGAAGATCGCCCTCACCGTGTTGCCCCACGGGCGCATCATCCACACCGAATCGATCAGATGCGACACACCGTAACAACCGAATGCAACAGCCGTCACGATTCGCATCGCGTTGCGCGGGCTGGGTGTCTCGAAACCCGAGTGTCGTACGACATACGACGACAGGAAGCTGATGAACAGCGCAACGAAAAACCACTGCACGAGTTGCTTGCCCATCTTGGGAGGTCCGTTGGGTCCGACAACGACCATCGCCACCGGTCCCTTGATACTTTTCTCCTGAAAGGCTGGCTCGGCCATCTTCTTGTGATCATCGCAGTACGGCGTGACGTACAAACCGGGCGCCGGCTTGACCTTGCCGATCGCCTCTCGAATCGCGTCTTCACCGGGCAGTTGTTGGTAGTCGGCCTTGTGGTACTTCAGCACCATGTGCAGCACGAAGCTGATGAAGAAGACCACGACCGCAGAGACGATCACAGGGAGCCACAGGGTTCCAAACGGCATCGGGCACCTCCTTTGGCGCGCACTGACGTGCACGCTTCGGACGGTATTCTAGGTCTAGGTCCGGTTTGTCAGGGGGGGCGCAATGGCTGTTTTTGGCCTGTGAAACGGTTGCGATTGCTTCACATGTTGAGTTTCATACCGCCAACGCCAACGACTGGGTTTACATCCGCAGGCACCGCGGGAGGTCTTCCGTGCAGAAGATCGACATCGTGACGATCTGGTATCTCCTTCTGGTCGGGCTGTTCCTCCCCTATCTGGCGATCAAGTCGGCACGCCGGCAGCTCGGCGGCGCACCATTGCCGCCGCGCCCACAGATCTGGCGCAGCGTGCTGATCATGGAAATGATGCTGCTCGCGATTGCTGTCCTCACCGCGCGCTTTGCATACATCGATCTTTTCTCGGTAGGCCAAATCGATCTCGGCATCGTGCTGATCACCACAGCAATGCTGGCCGTTGCGCTGGTACTGCAACAGTTGCTCTGGAGAGCCACCGATGGTGCGCGACGAGCACGACTCCTTCAATCGCGCCCGCACACCTACGGCGAGATGGGATGGTGGACGGCGATCAGCATCGCTGCCGGAACCGTCGAAGAAATCGCCTATCGCGGCGTGTTGCCGTGCTTGCTGGTGGCCGCGTTGCAACGCTGGTCCGGGAGCCTGCCGTATGCCTGGAGCGAACCATTGGCGGGAGACTTCTCGACAACCTGGTGGATCGCGGTGGCGTTCAGTGTCGCTGCATTCGCTCTCGCGCACTTCGGGCAAGGCCTGCACCGCACCCTGTTCTTCGTTGTGTTCTCGGTTGCCTGTCATCTGCTGGTTCGGATCTCTGGCTCGTTGTATCCCGCCATGGCATTGCACGTCCTCTACGATGTCGCAGCCGGTCTTGCTGCGATCCGCTTCTCTCGATCGCTTTCGGAGAGTCGATGAACCTCCAATCCCGCCGCTCATGACACGCTCGTTGTCACGTCGATCGTTCTTGCACCTGAGTGCACTCGCTTCGAGCGCACTCCCGTTTTCCCCGCTGTTTGCCACCGCATCGACCGCAACCAATCCCGTACCGTTGCCGCGCAACGACGGCAAACCCAAACGGGTGATTGTGGTCGGGGCAGGTCTTGCAGGGCTCGTCGCGGCTCATCAGTTGGTAGAGGCCGGTCACAACGTGCTGATTCTTGAAGCACGCTCGCGAGCCGGCGGCCGCGTGCTCACCGTGCGCGACCCGTTTGCCGACGGCCACTACGCCGACCTCGGCGCCGCGCGGGTGTTCAGTAATCACGATTACACGCTTCGTTGGTGCAAGAAGTTCGGGCTGGCGCTTGCACCGTTCTTTCCGGCCAAGGGCGATGCGGTGCACGTCATCGATGGCGTCAGCGTGCGCGTACCAGCCGGCCAGTCGCCCGACATCTCGCGCTACCCGCTTTCGTTTTCTGAACGCGAGATCAAACTCGGCTACGACGGCATCGCCGCCGAGTCTATGAAGGCGCTATTCGAATTAGCCGGCGATGTGACGCGCGCGGACTGGCCTCCGGCCGCGTTAGGCAGCTTCGATGCACTCACGCTGCGGCAGTACATGTTGCTGCAAGGCTGGACCGAGAGCGCCGATCGCGCGCTCGACTTGGGCTTTGGCGATCCACAGGGCGGGTTCTACTCGGCGCTGGAGATGCTGCGCGAGATCGCGCTCGACCCACCCGGCACACAACGTATGAAAATCGTCGGCGGCACCGACAAGCTGCCGCTCGCCTTCGCCGACGGACTGCGCGATCGCATTCGCTACGGTGCGCACGTCGTGGGACTCAAGCAGGACGAGCAGGGGGTGCGCGTGATCATCAGCCGCACCGGCGGATTCGAAACCTTCCCCGCCGATCGTCTGTTGGTCACGCTTCCATTCACAGTGCTGCGTCACATCGACATCGATCCTGCATTCTCCGCTCCGAAGCAACGCGCTGTGCGCGAGTTGACGTACCTGTCGCTGAGTCGCGTCGCGGTACAAACGCACTCGCGCGTGTGGCAGCACGACGGGCTCTCCGGCTGGGGACTCACCGATGCGCCGTCGGAGGTGTGGCACACCACGCACGACGCACCCGGGCCACGCGGCATCGTGCACGCCTACTTCCGTCAAACCGCCGCCGAGCGCGTCGCGGCGATGACCGAAGGCGAGCGCATCGACTACACGCTGCGACATCTCGACACGGTATTCCCTGGCGTTTCCGAAGAGGCCGAGGGCGCGGCTGGGCATGCTTGGGACGCCGATCCGTTCGCGCGCGGTGGTCATGCGTTCTGTGCGCCCAATCAAATGACCACGCTGATGCCGCACGCCGCGCAGGCCGAGGGCCGGATTCACTTCGCCGGCGAACATACCTCTGCGTGGCACGGATGGATGCAAGGCGCGCTGGAATCGGGGGAGCGAGCGGCGTTGGAGATTCACAACGGGCCGTGATGACCCACAATGCATGGGCCGAGTCGTTGACTCATTCTTGTGCGAGATGGTCTGGCAGCATGACGACAGCCGTTGGCAACTGCGAATAGGTTTTCAACGCGTTGCCGTCCTCATCGAGGTCGCATCGGTGTGCACCCAACGCGTACCGTTGAAGTCTCCCGGCTCGCGGCTCCTCGAACCCACTACCGGCGGCACAGCGCGGGCCTATCGAATCCGGCTGCCACACTGCGAAGCGTGCAGACCAGAGGACTCTCTATGGGAGGTTCGAATGTCCGATCCGAGGCAAGCTGATTCGAAGCAGATCGCCACAAAAAAGCCCTACGAGAAACCAGAGGTGCTGTTCGTCGAGCGGATCGAAACACGCGCGGTAACGTGTATCTCGGGGGATGCGACTGCTTGCACTGAGGGTCCGATTGAGAGCTAGTTCGTAGCTCGATGGAACCCCCCGGCTCCATCGATCAGATCCTTCCCCGCGCGAAGCGCCGCCATGAATGGACGTCGTAGAACCCGCCGTAAGCCGGGATGCACGACGTGATCATCACGACTAGCGAAACATCCAGCGCAGTCAGGCAGGTTTTGGCAGCGCGGTTCTTCTTGGTGCGTGGCAATCGCGCCGCAACCACCAGCCCATGACTCACGCCCATCAACGAGGTGGTTGCCGACGCTTCCGCAGACTGCGTATCCTCCTCGCACCGATCGGAGAACTCCATGTCGACTCAAACCAACGGCGCGCTCCCCAACATCTTCCCTAGCCTTTACTACCGCGATGCAGCGGCCGCCATCGAGTGGCTCGTGCGTGTCTTCGGTTTTACCAAACGGATGTCGGTGGACGGCGAGAACGGATCGATTCTTCATTCCGAACTGTCGTTGGGCCCGGGTGTGATCATGGTCGGCACCGTCAAGCCGGAGCGGGGTTGCTTGAGCCCACTCGATCTTGCCGGCGTGAATCAAGGGTTGTGCGTGCGGATTGCCGACCCCGACGCGCACTTCGCCCATGCCAAAGCAGCGGGCGCCGAAATCACGAGGGAGTTGCAGGACGAGGAGTACGGCTCGCGCGGCTACATGGCGAAGGACCTCGAAGGGAACACCTGGTACTTCGGGACCTATCAGCCGGGAGCGTACTGGACCGAGTAGCACGCGTCGGCGCGATCCAGGCGCCGGTAGGTATCGATCAGATCTCGACCTGCGTACCCAATTCGACGACGCGATTCGGCGGTAGCTGCAAGAAGTCCATCGCGCGCGCAGCACTCTTCCACATCCAACTGAAAAGATGCTCGCGCCAAATCGCCATGCCGGGCTTTTCGCTGGGCAGGAGCGTTTCGCGGCTAAGAAAAAATGTCGTATCCGCCAGATCGAACGCCAATCCCCGACGCTCGCACAGCGCGAGCACTCGGGGGACTTCGGTCTCCTCGAAGAAGCCGAACCTGGCGATGACCCGGTAGAACTCGCTCCCGTACGCTTCGATCTCGATGCGTTCCGTGTCCGGCACACGGGCAACGTCCTCGACCACGAGGCTCAAGAACACGACCCGCTTGTGCAGCACCTTGTTGTGCTCGAGATTGTGCAGCAGCGTGTTTGGAATCCCTTCAGGCGTGCGTGTCATGAAGATCGCGGTGCCATCGACCCGCGGCACGCCCTCGGTCAACGTCCTGAAGCCATCCATCGGCATGCCCTGATTCTTCAGAACGTCAGATATCAGCGATCTGCCGCGGTGCCAGGTGCTCATGATCGTCACCAATACCGCTGCGAGCACGAGAGGGAACCAGCCGCCGTGGGGAATCTTCAGCGCGTTGGACGTGAAGAACATCAAGTCAACCATCATGAAAAAGACAAGCAGTGCGATCCCCGCTGGACCCCAGAGCCACTGGCGCCGTGCCACGATGAAAAGCAACCCAAGCTCCAGCACCATGGTCAATGCAACGGCAACACCGTACGCGGACGCGATGGCGGTCGAGGTCTTGAAGCTCACGATCAACCCGCACACGCACAGCATCAACACCCAATTGACCGCAGGGATATAGATCTGGCCGATCGCTTTGTCGCTGGTGTGAACGATCCCCATGCGCGGCAACATGCCCAGTTGAATCGCTTGGCGCACAACCGAGAACACGCCGGTGATCACAGCCTGCGAGGCGATGATCGAAGCCGACGTCGCCAGCACTACCAGCGGCAGAAGCCAAGAATCCGGCGCCAGGTGGAAGAATGGGCTGGCGCGCACCGCTGGATCGTCCCCGTGTGTCAACAGCAGCGCGCCCTGTCCCATGTAGTTGATCAAGATGGTCGGCATCACGAAACCAAACCAGCCAAGTCGGATCGGCTTGACGCCGAAGTGCCCGATATCGGCGTAGAGCGCTTCACCGCCGGTCATTACCAGGAACACGGCGCCCAACACCATGAACGCATGTGTGGGACTGTGGAATACGAACTGAAGCGCGTGATGCGGAGAGAACGCACTCAGGATTTCCGGCGCCTTCAGGATGCCGATCACACCCAACACTGCCAGGCTGATGAACCAGAGCGTCATGATCGGGCCGAAGAATGCCCCGACCCGCGCCGTGCCGAACCGTTGGAAAAAGAACAGCACGAAGATGATCGCCAGCGAGATCGGCAGGATGTACGTAACGAACTGCGGACCCAGAGCGCCCATCCCCTCGACCGCGGAAAGAACGGTCATCGCCGGGGTGATCGCGCCATCGCCAAAAAAAAGCGCCGCGCCGGCCATACCAACGAGGATCACCCAATAGCGACTCCTCGCGCTGGCGAGCTTGTGCATCGCCAAGGCCATCAGCGAGAGCGTGCCGCCCTCCCCCTTGTTGTCCGCGCGCAGAATGAAGGTCACGTACTTGAGCGAGACCACGATCGTCATGGCCCAGAACATCAACGAGAGCACGCCGAAGATGTTCAGTCGATTGAGTTCCAGTGCGTGCGCACCGCTGAAGCACTCTTTGACGGCGTAGAGCGGGCTGGTACCGATATCGCCAAACACAACGCCGACCGCGCCGACAATAAGAGGGACGAGTTTGCTGTGCTCGTGTGCCTGCGTGTTGGACATTGGAAGCGTCGTTCCCCGGTTGGTGGCGTCAGCTCTGCGGCGCGGAGCATACCTGCGTTCCGCTCGGGTTGCGCCGCATCGACCATGGCTCGATCGCTTCTGCGCTGGCCGCCCGTAACTACCGGTTCAGTGCCATCACTTGTCGGTTCTGAGCCACCGCCGCTCCAAGTCAGGGCTACCGCTCTACCCGAACCTCTGTGCCAGATTAGGCGTGGGAAGGTAAGTGAACTTCTTCGCTTGCTGCACTCGTCTCAGCAGGCGCTTGGCCACCAGCCGATCCAGGTCGTTCCTTGCGGTCTGTAGCGCAACGCCATGGCTCGTTGCGTGGATCTGCGCGGTATAGATCGCGTTTGGATGGCGCAGGGCGTGTGCCAAGAGCGCCAGCTGCCTGTGATTGAAATCACGGGTGCGCTTTAGCCGAGACTCTACATCCACGATCTGCTGTTGCTTCCGTCGCAGGTCCGCGCCGAGTCGGTCGATCGCTGAGACGACGACCGACAGATGCCACAACACGAAGTAAGTCAGATCGTTGTCATCGGTTTCGCTGTAGAGATACGCTCTTCGATCGCGCCCGCGAGCCTTCGCAACGATGCTGGAGATGGAAAGAAACTCGGTGATCCAGTATCCGGCGCGACGGTCAGCGGCTGGTCGCGAATTTCGGGGATCCATCGCATCGCCTGGAAGTTGTTGGCGATCATCTGCTCGCTCCGATCGCGAGGCGCCCGCCGGCTCATGAGAAGCTCCGCGGCAACCAGACGTGTCGTCGCCGCGCCCTCGAGCTGACTGCTGGTGATCGCTTCATCGATCAGCGAAGAGAGCGAAGATCGATCTCCTGCTAGTTTTCGAGAAACTAGTAGCAAATTTGGCGATCGCCCTAGACATCGGTCTAACCGCTTTTGGACACATGACTTAGACAGGGGTGTCCAAGCGATCTCGCGGTTCACCAGTCCCACTCGTTGGCCGTTACGGGGCAACCGCGCCGCGGAGCGACTCGCCTCACGGGCAGGATGGAATCTCTCCGTCGCCCCATACGCCGCTACCGCCGCATCCTGCATCGACGCCGCGCACGAGATAAAGAAAGCCATTCGCTGCCGGCGGCGTCGCGGGGTCATCGAAGCTCGGCTGCGCGATCCCGCGTGCGAGGCACGCTCCGGTCGCCGGCAGCGCAGACAACAATCCGCGCGAGAGATCGTACGTATCGGCGGAGGGCGCAACGTCCCATGCAAGCTGCACACCGTCGAGTCGAACTCCGGTGATCGACCCTGGTCGGCCGGCTGCGCGGTCGAGTGGCGCGCAGTCGACAGGATCGGCAACGAGATCGTTGTCGTCATCGAGATCGCACGCGTCGCCACGTCCGTCGAGGTCCGTGTCGAGCTGCGCAAGGTTCGGCTCGTCGCGGCAGTTGTCGAGCGTGTCGGCGAGTCCGTCGAGATCGGCATCGCGCGGTGAGAGCACCGTTGCGTTGACGCACTCATTGTTGATTCCAGCCGGAAGCGTGGCCCAGTTCGCAACCACGTTGAATCGCGGCAGAACGTCGTTTTCGAGCGCGACGTTCCACAGGTTGCCGTCATGCCCCACGCCGGGCGGCCGCTTGTAGCAGTGCGCGGTCGCGCGCCCGTCGAGCGCACACGACACATCGTCGGACCACTCCACGGTCGCCGTGGTGTCGCCGGCCCCGTGCGCGATGAAGATCGCGCCGCGGAAGGTTGTGTCCGCTGTGACTTCGGCGAGATCGCGACCATTGATCGACTTGGTGTGCGTGAGATCGGAGAGCGCCGCAGGGCCGACCGCGGATTGCAGCATCAAGCCGAAGCAATCGCTGCCGAAATTCGGCACGACCGGCCAGTGTGCTGCGTCGCAAACCGGCCGATGCGGACTCGATGTCATGCGCACGCTCCACTGCCATCCGGCGAGCGGCGCCACCAGCGAGAAGCGCGATGGATGACCGAGCCCAACGCTTGCTGCTCCGAATCCGCCCATCGACATTCCGGCAACGCCGCGACGACGACGATCGTTGGCGGCGCCGAAGCGCGCCTCGACATCGTTCGGCAGATCGAGCGAGGCGTAGTCGCCGTAACGCCACTGCCCGTTGTAACTGTTCGACCAAAGTCGATGGAACGGAATGATGCCGAAGCAGGCGGGGCCGCCGTTGCCGTCCGGCATTGCGACGATCACAGGCTCGATCGCGCCTGCATCGACCAATCGATCGACGATTTGCTGCACCACGCCGCCCGAGTTCCAACTGCTCCAATCGCCGAATCCGCCGTGCAACAGATAGATCGCCGGGTATTTCTGTGTCGGCGATGCTCCGTGACCGGGCGGAAGGTAGAGGTTGTAGTCCTCGGTGTAGCCGAGACTCGGCGGTGTGAACGTCTTGCGCGAAACGGTGCCGGTGCCTCCCGCCGGCAGCGTGCGAAACGTGACCTCGAACGGATCGGCCGGAGCACCGTCTGATGCACGCCGCACCACACCTGCAGTCTGGAAACCGATCACGCGGTACCACGCGTTTCGTTCGAGCGTCGATTGCGGGACGATCCGCAACAGCGGTGGATAGTCGGCAACCTCCCACGTGGCGGTCGCGGGGATCGACACGCCGCCCGGGGTCGCGGGATCGTCATCCGCATCGCGCTCCAGTCGAACGATGACCGCCACGTCGGGGTCGACCGCATCGATCGACGCGCTGTCGACGCGCGTGTAACGACCATCCCCGTTTGCATCGACCTCGAGCGGCGATGCGAAATGTAACGTTATCGGCACCCGGAAGGTCACCCGGTCTCGGTCGGCCGGCAATGAATAGCTGACGAGCTGAGCCGCAAACACGCTGCCCGCCGCGAAAAATGAGATGACGGCGATAGCAAAGCGGATAGGGCGGGCGGTTGACATCGGGAGTTCCTCCGGGCCGAGAAGTTACGCGGATGTCAACCAAACGCACGAATCGATTGAGCCAGCCCTCCGGTAGGAACGGGTCCCTCGCGCAGCGACTGCGAACCCTCTCATAGCGCGATGTCAGATTCGCGCGATCAACCGTTGACCGCGCTTGTCGGACTGGAGTACAAGGCTCCGTCGAGGTTTCCATTTCCCAAGGAGGATCGCCATGAAGAAGCTAGTCCGTATCGCTGCCATCCTTTCCGTTTGTGTCGCGGTCTTTGGAATGACGAGCTTCTTGGCTGGGCGCAACCGGCCGGCACCACCCCCACCGGTTCAATGCGGCTGCATCTGTAGCGATGGGTCGTTGGTGACGACGCATGCGCCGGACGCCAACTCCTGTCCGAGCGCCTGCGCCACCGCCTGTCAGGGATCCGAAACGTTCTGATCGCGTTGTCTTGGGCGATCACAGCGCAAGCCAGTTCCGTCGAGCCTCGAGGCAACACGACCCGGAGTCCGGCCGTGACGCTTACTTCTTCCGCAGCACAGCGGCAGAAATGAGCGTCACCAGAAGTCCGACTGGAAACGGCTCGGTGAATGTCATGGCAGCGTTGGTGAGTGGGTTGTCCAACATCCTTTTGAGCTCGGCCCCCTGGTCCAGCGCGGCTTGAACCGCTGCCTCGCTCGCACCGGTGGAACGGAGATGCTCGGCAAGATACGCGGCGTACTTCGCGCCGAAGTCGGGCATGAACTGGAAATACACGATCTCCCACGCGACCACGTAGAACAGGCACGAGATCAGGGTGATCAGAATGCCGACGCCGAATCCGGTCCGGAAGGTAATGCGGCCGGCCCCTACGGTGTCGCGGTACGAGCGGATGCCGAAATAGACGAAGAGGAACGAGACGAGGATCGCCGTGTACCCGACGATCGCGCCCCGCTCATAGCCGATGGTGTGGATGAACGGAACGGTGGCGAACATCATCAGGGCCGACAGCGCGCCAGACAGCAAACCGAATGTGAGGACCGTTTTCTTCATGAGTTCAAAGCTCCTTTCCGGCGCGAATCTACCGGGCGAGCTTGGCGACTGTCGTCATCCGTTCGGGTGATCTTGCGGTTTTTCGACCAAAATCACCCGATCAGGCGATCAATCCGAGACGTTTGCCGAGTTGGACGGCCTGGGTCCGGCGACTCGCGCCGAGCTTGTCGAACACGCGGCTGGTGTGGGTCTTGACCGTGTTCTCGCTGACGAACAGGCGGTCGGCAATTTCCTTGGTACTGAGTCCCTCGGCGATCAACCCAAGCACCTCGAGTTCGCGTGCCGTGATGCCCAGTTCCTGGACCTTCGCGGCATTCACCACGAATGGTTGGTCGTTGGGTACTTGCACCTCGACTGGCACTTCCTTGACCACGATCTTCTCTTTGTTGATCGTCAGGCCAAGCCGAATCCCCACGATCGCGAAGGCAAGCGCAATGATCGCCGCATAGATCTCGAACGAGTGCGCGACCACCAGGAAGCGATACTCCGCAAATCGCAGGGCGACGATCAGCAGCCCGGCCGCCATCCCGTAGAGTGCGACGCTCTTTATCACCCCCTTGGCCCACGGTTTCATCACCCCATTGTCGCCAGAACGGTGGTCGCCGGGAACAGGGGTGGCTGAATCTCTGCGGCGGCTCGTCAACCACCAGCATCGTCGCGCCCGTCGTGGGTTACCCTCACGACCGGCCCTACAGACTGAGCCTTGTGGAGCGACCGTGTCTTGCACGCCATTCGACAGACCGATCCTCGAACAGGAACAAACGCGTGCCGCAGACGACCGTCAGCCGCGGCGACTGTTGTCTAGACGCGAGCAACGAAGGGCTACGGTATCCACGGTGGACGGCCACCGATGCGTCGGTCGCATCGGCCGTTTCGTCGTGGTTGATTGCGCATGATCTGGGCGCCAGACCCGACCGCCCTGCCCGCTGCGCGCTTGTACGCAGGAGTGACTCGTGCATTCACACGCTTCGCAGTCATCGACCGGCTCGGGCAAGCGCAGCGGGAGTCCTGGCAGCGGCGGCAACGACGACGGCTGTTCGGCGCCGCGATCGCGAGTCGATGGAATGAGTGTGAGGTTCTGGAGCGTGAGCAACTTCGGACCCGCATCGAACAACGGTCGACAACACGCGAGGCTGCCGTGGAACTGTCCACCAGCGGATCGACAGGGTCGCCACTTCGACTGACCCTCCCGCTCGGCGAGTACGCTGCCGGATTGGGGGCTGTCGCTTACGGTTTCCTGATGAGTGGGATGCGCCCTGGTGATCGGATCGCTCATCTGTGCGTGCCGATCGGCGACGGCTCGCGTGCGCACCGACTGGGGCCATGGCAGGTGCGTCGTGTCGATCTGCGGCTCCCTGGCGACGAGGTCGCCAAGGTGATCGACGCCTTTCGGCCGCACGCCATCTATGCTTATCCGAGCCATCTCGATGTGCTGCTACGCGACGGACACCTGCGCGGATCGACGCCGCCACGACTGGTGATCACCAATGGCGAACCACTCAGCGGGCGCCTTCGTTCGCGGTTGATGTCGATGTGGGGCTGCCGTGTGCTCGAAAGCTATGGAAGTGTGGAGTTCCCCCGAGTCGCGTTTGCCTGCAAAGCCGGGACCCTTCACGCACTCGATGGCGCTGTGATGATCGAAACCGATCCCACCACCCGCGATGACGATGGTTTCGAAGACTTGCTGCTGACCAGTCTCTACCATCGCCGTTTCCCGCTGGCGCGTTATCGGATTGGCGATCGGGCTCGCGTCGAACGTCACCATCAATGCGAGTGCGGGCGACGCGGAGTGACCATCGTCGAACTTCAGGGGCGCCGCGACGATCTGCTGCGCTTGCCGAGCGGGCGTTGTGTATCGCCCCGATCGGTCAGCCTGCTTGAGCACGATCGACGCGTTCGCGAGTTCCAGATCGTGCAGCTACGACTGGATCGACTGGCGCTTCGCGTCGTTGCCACCGAGCGACTCGACCAGCGCGATCGAGCCGAGTTGATGGGGTTGGTTCAGCGCGGGCTAGGGGAGGAACCGGTGAAGATCGAGTTCCACCAGGTCGCCGAATTGCCTCGAACCGGTTCTGGAAAGCGCCGAGCCGTGGTCTCCACGCTTCAATGAGCGACATCGAGTTTCCGTCACTGCGGCGCGTTGAACTGCGCGAGCATCGAGCCGAAGGGTGGCTTGCGATCGATCGCTGTGTGCACGGTCGTTCGTTCGGCGGATTGCGGATCGTTCCAGACCTGGATCAGGCTGAACTGCTCGCGGCGGCAAGGACGATGACGCTGAAGTACGCGTTCGCCGGGTTGGCGATGGGGGGCGCAAAGGCCGCGCTTCGACTCCCCGCGGGTGTGGATCTGAAGGCACGGCACGCGGCACTCTCGGCGCTGGGGCTTGCGTGGCGAAAGGAGCTCGCAACCGGCCGGTGGACCCCAGCGATCGATATGGGGATCGATCTCTCCGATCTTCGCGCGTTGCTCAGCGGTGCTCGGATCGATCTTGACCTTACGAATTGGCGCGAGCATTCACATCAGTACACGGCGTGGTCTGTGCTCGCCTCGATCCAAGCGGCGTGCGCAGTGCGCCGGGTTCCGCTGGCCGGAGCGCGCGTGCTGCTGGAAGGGTATGGCCGGGTTGGTTCGGCGCTCATGCCGCTGTTGGCGGCAAACGGGGCTCGACTCGTGGGCGTCTCGACGCGCGATGGCGCGGTGGTGCAGCCACGCGGCATCGACATCGACCAACTCGAAGCGTTGCGCGCACCGCACGGCGATGGCTGTGTCAACGCGCTCGAGGACGTCACCACCGTCGAACATTTGGAACTGTTGCTGCAGGAAGCGGAGATTTCGATCCCCTGTGCGCGCGCCAATGCGATCGATGACGCTCGAGTGGAGCGCGTGATATCGCGGATCATCGTGTGCGCTGCCAACGCGCCGCTCACGCGCCGCGTCGAGCGTCGCTTGTTCGAACGAGGCGTAACAGTCATCCCCGACTTCGTCGCCAATGCCGGTGGAACGGTTGGCAGCGTCTTGGACCGATATGCCAAACCGGCCACGATTCGCCAGATCATTCAGCAGAGACTCAGCGCGCGCGTGATCTGGATGCTCGAGCAAGCCGACACACTCGCTTGCGCCCCCGTCGATGTGGCGGAGGAGCACGCGCTGAATGTGCTGTCTCAGGTGGAATCCGGCGCGCGCCGGTGGCCGAGTGGATGGAGCTTGGCGTTGGCAGCCAGGTCACCCGCGTGGCTACGCGACGCGGCGGCCCGCATCTATGCCGGTGCCCGTCTCTACCCGGGGTGAGCGTCTGGGTCGCAAACTGTGCGCGACGCTGGGGCGAATCGGTTCGATCACGCGACGTAGGTTGGAAGCGCGGGACATGAATGAAAGCCGCTGCATTTAGTGACCGGCGCAAGGCCCGGCGTGCCCCCGGTGTTCCCGAGGCGTTCCGTGGACACCTCCTATGGGATGCTTCTCTCTAGGAGTCGCACCGTAGCGCCAAATAGATTGAAGAGAGCTTGCGAGTCGCACGGCTTTCAAGCAGGTTCGACACGCTGCATGGCTTCTTCACCGCGTTCGATTCGAGGCTCGTCCCAGTCCTTGGCCCTCGCGGTTCGCTCCTGTTGACGGCTGTCATCGCACTGGCAGTCAACTCGCTGACCATACACGCGCAGATTCCACCTCGCCGACGGTCACCGCACTTGGCCAATGCTCAGATCCGAGACGAGCGCCGACGTGTCGCGATTTGCCACGCAGCTCCCAGGTGATCACAGGCGTGAATTCACGGCTTGACCTCGGGCCCATTTGGCGCAGAACCCGAGAACTTGACACGCACGACGCACTTGGGAACGTAGTCGTAGTACCGCTTCTCTCCTCCCACGAAGAACAGCCAGTCATCGGATTCGCGTCGCCACGAGATGGCATCCCAAGGCCCCACGGCCCCGACTCGTGCGCCGACCGAGTCAAGAAATGACACGTAACACCCCTTCTGTCCGGTTCGATGCGCGACCATCGCTACTTTCGCATTCATGTCTACCCAAGTGACCAGGCTTGCCCAATCCTCGAAGTCGGCAAGTATCTGAGCGGCCGCGGTCGGTTTCTCGCCTGGCGCTTCAGTCAACGGCACGAACGAGCCAAGGCTGCTGCGCCAAAGGAGAACTCCGCGTTCGTTGTACTGGTAGACCGATCCCAATACAGGGTTTGCATAGGTGAAGCGACTGCTGTTTCGATCGCAAGCCAACGTTGGCGCTGGCCTTCCGAGCGGAGCGAGCCCGCTGGCTGGCGTGGGTGAAATGAGTATTCGCCCGCCCGGAGATGTCACTTCAAGATGCGGATCAAAGTAGTGGGGTGGGTTGTCCGCTAGTGAGACCACTGCGCCGCTTGGAAGGCTACAACTCGGCTCTCGCTTTCTCTCAGTATCTGTGACGGCCCTCGCGTTGACCGCAATGGACTCGATAGACAACACGACGTTCCGAGTTCTAACAGTCGAAGCGACAATCTCCTCGCACGCACGACAGTTCCTACTCTTCGTAAAGTAACGGTCGAGAGCGAAGCAACCAAGAGCGAAACAGAGCACCCCAAGTGAGAGCGGAATCGTTCGCATGGCCCACTTTGACGGCATTCGGCTGACTCCTTGAATGTGGGGGCCACACCGGACATCCGCTCGGCGTGGCCCCTTCCGTCTCACCCTGATCGAATTCTCCCAACTAGGTGAACTACTCAACAACTAGTCGAAGGGCCACCACTCTTTGATGATGTCCAAGATGGTCTGCCCGCAGACCATCACGCACGACTGGCAGCCGCACGCTGTCGCCCCACATGCTGCGTTGCAGTTCCCCGTTTCGAGATCCGTCCACTTGTCGGGTGTGACTGGGCTGCACTGAAAGGCGCAATCCGAGTACGACTCGACGACGGTAAGGACATTCTCGTTGCCTACGACTGCGAATTGCATGCTCACAGAGCGTGAGGTAGGTCGTCGAACCGACCAGCATGTGTTTCCATCCGTGCTCAACACAACCGTGTCGCTCCCTGTGACTACTGACTGGAGATTGAACGACTGGTTGATAGGATGATGAATCTTGAGAACGGAGTCGGGAGGCGAGGCCGCCTCCGCAGTCAGTCCAACACTCAGACAGACAACTGACGCTATTGCCAGAGAGAGAGAGAGAGAGAGAGAGAAGCAAGCTGCGTTCCGTAGACGAATTCGCATGACACCTCCTTCAAAGACTTGTTTGTCCTTCCTTACGGTTCCCACTGTCGGGCTCAGGCACGAACTGTTCGGGGCCGCGGTCCCGCGAACAGGTCGAATCAGTTCGGCGAACATCTCAACTGTCTCGAACTTGACAGCTTTCGCCTGTTACTCGACGCCGCAATTCTGCATCCCAACAAGCGCTAGGCTACGCGCGTTCGAGGAGCATCGTCAACGACAGTGGGAGGATTTTCTGCTGAGAGGGGAAGCGGGTAGTTGCTTTTACCTCACCATCAACTTGTAAGTCAGGAAACAAGACGAGCGAATCGGGCGCTGCCCGGCAGCGCGGATCGCTGTTCGCCGATGACCAGCACCGTGACAGCACTCGCTCGACGGCTCGGGTGATCAGTCACGGCCCAGAGCAACTTCTTGGGCCACCAGATCGCTTGGTATGAGCTAGGAGTGTGAGGGTGTCCGGCCTCGACTGGCTGTGCTGATGAGCGGGTCAATGCAGAGGTCTTTCGAGCACCTTGAGCCCGCGCTGGTCGGCCTTTCGCTGAGGCACAACTCGAGACGGTGGTACGGCTGAGCAACGATCGGTACATGTTCATGCACCTGTTCTCGCGCTGAGCTGCCAGGACACTCTCCCCCTGAAACTCGGAGGTGTCCATGAACAAACTCGCCTGCTCGCTTCTGCTGCTCGCATCGTTCCATCCCGCCTTTGCCGCGGAGCGCGCCGCAACACCAGGCACCGCGCGCTTGTCGGCCGATGGCGTCTGGCGTCAGCTCGATGCAATTCCAGCGGAGACTCTGACAGCGAAACCATGGATCCGTCCGACCTCTGGACAGGCGCTCGAGTTGAATCGCACGGCGCTCGATGCGCTGCTGCGCGTCGCCCCGATGGAAGCGGCTTACCCTGTCCGTGAGTCCAAGGCGGTGATCGTGCTTCCGCGTCCCGATGGTAGGTTCGAGCGATTTGCTTTCGTCGAATCGCCCATCATGCAACCGGGACTGCAGGCGAAGTACCCGCAACTGCGCGCCTACCTGGGTCAAGGGCTCGACACTCCGGCAGCAACGGTTCGCTTCGATATCTCGCCGCTTGGTTTTCGCGCCCAGGTCTTGCAGCCCACCGCAGATGATTCAACGAGTCCGTCAACCTGGTACATCGACCCGGTGAGCGGAGGAAACTCCACGCACTACATGTCGTACTTCATCGGCTCGCTCGCCGCATCGGGCGAGACGACCTGCTCGACACCAACACAAGACACTGTCGTCAGCGGATCGATGCTGAATAACCCTGGTCCATCCGCGTCAGGTGCCACCGACAGCTCCCCGATCACCGTTGTGCGCAACGAATTTGGCATCGCGGTCGCAGCGACGGGAGAGTTTTCGAAGGGCGTCGCCGCGGCGATGAGCCCGCCTCAGGCGCCGACCGTGCCGCTGATCCTCGGCGTGATCCAAACCACCATTGGCCGCATCAACCAGATCCTCGAACGCGACGGGCCGGTCCGACTACTCCTGATGCAGAACAGCGATCAGTTGATCTATCTCGATCCGACTACCGACCCGTACGACACGAGCGTCAGCGATGCAAACCTCCAGATGCAATTCCAAAACAACATCAATGCGGTGATTGGCACGACGAACTACAGTTTCGGCCACACCTTTCACTGGCAAACGAGTGGCTATCGTGGCGACGCAGGCTTTGTCGGGTCCGTATGCAACGACAGCAAAAAGGCGCTCGGGTTTTCCGCGACAAGCAATGCATCGGGCGACTACTTCTACATCGATCTGGTGGCGCATGAAATCGGGCATCAACTTGGCGCGACACATACCTTCAACGGCGTGTCAGGGTCTTGTGCCAGTGTCGGTGGTGTTCCTCAGTGGACGGCCGAGACAGCCTACGAGCCGGGGTCTGGCAGCACCATCATGTCGTACGGCGGTACTTGTGGAACTGACAACATCGTCGCGAGCGTCGCGCCGACCGGTGGCAAGGTCCCGATGTACAACCTGAGCAGCATGATCCAGATCGCGAACTTCGTGACCGGTGTGTCATGCGTGATCAAGGTTCCTACCAGCAATCTCCATCCAGGCGCGACACCGGCGGTGCAAGGCCCCTTCGTAGTGCCGTCGGACACACCGTTTCGACTGATCAGTCCATCGGCGGAATTCGGTGGGCCGAACGACAGCCTCTCGTACTCGATCGAGCAGTTCGACAAGGGTCCACAGCGAGCACTCGGGCAGGACACGGGGGCCGGTGAACCGCTGTTTCGTGTGCTCGCGCCCAGCAGTCTGACTGAACGCAACTTCCCGAACCTTCAGTCGGTGTTGAACGGAACGCCCTCGTTGGGCGAGAACGTCCCGCGCTATTCGCGAAACTCGAGCTTCCGAGGTGTTCTGCGCGACAACGTGGCGGGCGCCGGCGGCTGGAGTTGGGGTGATATCAACGTGCAGGTGGTCGAGGTTCCGAATCCGGGGTTCAAGGTCACGGCTCCGGGTGGAGGAGGCGCTTATTGCGGTAGCCCCGGGAATGCTCTTGGCGTCACATGGAACGTTGCCAACACCAACCAAGCACCGATCAATGCGTCGACCGTCGACATCTTGATGTCCACCGACAACGGACAGAGTTTCGCCTGGACTCTCGCCGCCGACTATCCCAACAATGGAGGCGCGTTGTTGCCGCTTCCGGCAGTTCCTACAACGCAAGCGCGCATCAAGGTGCAGTCCTCCGGCGGCCTGTTCTTCAGCATCAACAGCGGGCCGTTCGAGGTGGCGTCAGGCCCGCCCACGATCGCCGTGCAGCCCGTTGGTGTCTCGATCTGTCCGTACGACAACTTCACGCTCTCTTTCACGCCGGGCCCCGGCAGTCCTCGGCACATCCAGTGGTACAAAGACGGCTCGCCGATTGCCGGTGCAACCAACGAGTCCCTAACCGTGACCAACGCGCAGCCCTGGGAGGGCGGCGACTCAGGTGACTACAAGGTCGTGATCACCAATGGATGTGGGTCGGTCACCAGCAACACCGTGCGAGTCCAAGTCGGCGTGACGTTCGATCAGTTGACACCCGATCCGACGCCGCAAGCCTGCCAGGACATCTCGTTGCCGAGTTACGCGCGGGGAGTCGGCGCCATGACGTACCAGTGGATCAAAGAGGGCACTCCACTGGCGAGCGATCCGCGCCTCACGGGCGTGAACGGACCAACACTGTCTATCAATCGCGTCCGATACGAGGATGAAGGCGGATATTGGTGTCGCGTGCAGGACCAGTGCGAGACCAGACTCAGCACCACAGCGACTGTCACGCTCCCCACGCCGGGATGGAATCTCAGAACGATCAGCGGTCCGATTCGGCGCGGCACGTACTCGACAGACTTCGCTTTCGACGCGAATCGGGGCGTGATCGTTCAGTACGGCGGCAGCCACCCCGATGGTCAGATGCTCGGAGACACATGGGAGTGGGATGGCATCACTTGGGTGCAACGTTCCCCGGCGCACACCCCCGGCCAGCGCAGCCAACACTCGATGACATATGACACGCGGCGCAAGTCGGTTCTGCTCTTCGGCGGCTACAGCAACTCCCCGTTCCCGTTCAACAACAGAGATGTTTGGGCATACGACGGAAACGATTGGTCGCTGGTGTCCTCGTCTCCCGACGGCCCTCCCGCCAATGTCGCGTTGACGGGTGACATCACGTTCGATTCGGTGCGTGGCAAGTTGGTGATGGTCTATGAACGCTCCGGCCCAGGGGGACCACAGAACGACACCTGGGAATTTGACTCCGCAACGGCCACGTGGAGCCTCGCATCGAGCGGACCAGGTCCGGAGTTTTCATTCTCTCCAATTGAGTTCGACGCCGCGCGCGGCAACACCGTTGGCCAGTCCTACTGGTGGTCGGATGCCTATGAGAATGCGAGAACCTGGACATCGACAGGCGCCGGTTGGCTGACCGCGCCGACCTCGCCGCCGCGATACAACCCTGCGTTGGCCTACGATTCGGTGCGCCGCCGCATCACGATGCATAGCTGTTGCCGCGGGCAAGGACCCGGGGCCTATCGCACCGACACCTACGCATTCAACGGTGCACAGTGGGGACCCGTCCTGCCCGATATCACGACGAGTCAGCAAGACGCTGTGATTCCGTACGGCATGGCGTTCGACTCGCGTCGACGCGCGATGGTAATGATCGGCTCCGCGTACAACGATGCGTACTATTCGGCGGAGCAAACCTGGGAGTATCGCTATCGCGACCGCGTGATGTTCGATCGCGATCCAAAGAGCGCGAATCCAGTGGCTGGTCAGACGGTACAGTTCAGTGGGATTGCCGATGGAGCTCCAACGTTGACGTACCAGTGGCGTCGAGGCACAACCAATCTCACCGACGGCCCGGGGCCTGGCGGTTCGACGATTTCGGGGTCAACAACCCCGACGCTGACGATCACTTCGGTCAACAGCAACAACGACGGCGGCTATCAACTCGTCGCCACCAATCAATGCGGCGCGCAGAGCAGTGCGACAGCGACTTTGACTGTTGGCGGCGTGGGACGCGTCCCGGGCGATCGTGGTTCCAGCGGTACCCCATTGAGGCTCACGCGATCGGGCAGCAACGTCACGCTCACGTGGGGTCCTTCTTGCTCGCCGGCAGACAACGACTACGAAGTGTACGAAGGGACCATCGGCGTATTCACCAGCCACACGCCGCGATTGTGCACTACCGGTGGAGCGACCTCCGCGACATTCACCGCCAGTGCGGGCGATCGCTACTTTCTCGTGGTGGCTCGCAATGCAACGCGTGAGGGATCGTACGGGCTCACCAGCGCGGGGGTCGAACGACCGCAGGGGGGGAGTGCTTGCTTGCCACAGTTGGCGGGAGGGTGCCCGTGAAGTGATCGATCGGTGCGCGGCGGCGTGCTCGTCGCAGCGCAGCGCAACAAATTGGTGTCGATCGGTTCCGAAGTATCGTGCAGCGCCGGAATGCGAGTCGCGGCGAATCCACACGGACTTGAAACGACTGAATCTAGGGGAGCGCCTCTCCACCGCTGTTGCGCGCTCCCACCAGATAGAATCGCGCCGCCGGTGACAGCGACTCATCAACATCGATGAACGTCGTTGCGGTTGGCGATGCCAATCGGCCGAACGCTCCGATCGCGCTGTCTGCGCGCGACACCGGGTAGGCATCCGCAGCGTCGTGCGTGGCGTCGATCGGTGACGGTGACCAGTCGAGTCGGATGTCGCGTGCCTGTCGCGCAAGTCGCAGTGAGCTCCCGATGCTGTTGGGTGCTTGCATCGTCGGCGGGGAATAGCTGTCGCACACGATACGGGTACCTTGCACGAGCACATCGTCGAAGGCACCGTCGACGATCGACTCCGTACCGTTGTCCGTCACCTTGAGCCTGAGTCGCATCGTGCTGGTCATCGGCACCCCTTCGAACGGGAACTCGAGTCGGGTCCAGGCCCGCGGCCCGGGTGAGACCACGCTTCGGATGACCTCCCAAGTCGCTCCGTCATCGCCCGAAAGCTCGAACTCGCCAATGTCGAAGTTCAGAAAACCTTGACCAGCCAAATACAAGAAATGCCACAGGCTGCCACGCACCTTTGTGTAACCCAAAACGGAAAAGCGTGGCGACACGATGTACGTACCGCCGCCATCCACGTCGTCCGCGGATGCCGTCGAGTTGTTGGCATTGCCGGTAACCCAACACTTGGTTCCGGCTGGCGTGTGATCATCCTCCGGTTGCGTGATCACGCCTGCATTGAGTGCCTGATGCGGATCATCGCGCACAAACAGGCCACCGGTTGCGGTCCCGGTGCGTGACCAACCCTTGTCGGTTTCGAAGTCGTCACTGAAGACTGTCGCGGCCTGTTCGCTGCCAACCCGCACCAGAATGTCGGCATCGCTGAACTGCCCGTCGTCGTAACGCGCCCGAATGTGGAAAGAGATATAGCGATCGCAACTGCCGCGCGCCGTGAAGCTGAAGTGCGGAGCGATCGACGGCGCCGATCCACCTGCCGCGATGTCCGGGAACCAGGCTACCGAATCGTGGATCTCCACGTCGGGCGAGGTGGTGCTGAGCACTGCCGAGACGTTGTGTGCCGTGCCGGAGGGGAGTGTGTTTTCCAATGTCACCACCAGCGACGCGCGTTCGTTCGGGTCGAGCTCGCCGTCACCGTTGGCCAGCCCAGCGATTTCTTGCAGCAGATGCGAGCGATAGTGGACCCAGCCCCCGATCCCGGAGATCGCAGCCATCGCGTCGACACGTCCATACCCGAAGGCGCGGTCGGGACCGAGTTCTCCTAAATCGACGGCGCTGGTGGTGAGCACGTGACGCAGTTCATCGCGCGACATTCGCTTTTGATGCAAGACCAATGCAGCCACACCGGCAGCATGCGGTGCTGCGAACGATGTGCCGGAGACGCCGACATACCCTGTGCACTTGGCAGTGGTGCGGGTTGAAACGCCGGGCGCACTGATCTCCGGCTTGAGCAGGCCGGGCGGGTAAGGGTAGTCGTGGTACGGATGCACGTCGCCCCAACTGGTTGGACCCTGGCTCGAGAAGCTCGCGATCGTGTCGTTGCAGTCGGTGGCGCCAACAGCAATCACGCCTGGAACGTCGGGCGGTGTACCGACATCGTCGGGCGGGCTGGAGGAGCCTGCGTTGCCTGAAGCTCCGATCACAATCGCACCGGTTGCCAACACGTTGTCGAGCACATCGCGCCACGCCGTGCGGTCGGGAAGATCGGCGTGATACCAGCCGAACGACATCGAGATAATGTCGGCACCGTTGTCGGCCGCGTACTGCAACGCTTGCCACGCTCCGATATCGCCATCGAGTGAATCCAAGTTGACGCGCATCGGCATCAACTTCGCGCCCGGCGCGACGCCTGTCTGTTCTCCCGCGGTCCCGTCTCCGACGATCGCGCCGGCGGTTTGCGTACCATGTTCATCGGAGCCGGTCGGTGCCGGGTCGTTATCGTTGCTGGCGAAGTCCCAGCCGATCAGGTCATCGACGAAGCCGTTCCCATCGTCGTCGACCCCATTCTTGTCGGAGTTATCCATCACCACGCCGTCGTGGTCGATGTCTTCACCGGGGTTGACCCAGATGTGATTCTTCAAGTCGGTGTGCGACCAGCAGGTCCCGTTGTCCGGCAACGCGACCACGATTCCTTCGCCGCGGTTGGAGTAGTTGCTCCAGACTTCGGGCACGCGCATTTGCGTCAGGCCGCAGTCGATCGGCCCATCGGTGCCGGCAGAACTCGCCCGATCGAACAGGCGCGCGGGCCCCGCCGTGGCGTTGATGCGCTCGACTTCTGGACGCCCCGCGATCTTCCGAATCAGCGTCGGCGAGAGGCGCGCGCCCACGATGTTGGCGATCCACAACGGTTGGATCCGTGAGGCGCTTTGGCCTGACGCTTGGGCTTCGTTCAACGCCCGCAGCAGCGATGCTTGAATTGCAGTGTGCGCGGGGCGCAGCAGTTCACGCACGGCAACGCGGCGCTCCTCGCCGGACTTACCCTGCGCAGCAAATAAAACGTCCTCGCGCGTTGGCCCGCCATTCAGGACAATCAGCACTGGAATCGAGTCGTTCGGGCCGGCCGCGGCCAATACGGTTTCGAGCGAAGGCGCGATTTTGCGATCGGCAGCAACGGCCAACGCCGAAATCAAGAACAGAAGCGGCGCAATGACGCGCTTCGAACGACTCAACCAACGCTCGATTCGCATCCATTCCCACGCACGAGTTGGACTAGTCATGGCTTGATCCCCTGAGGCAGCGTCTCTGCGCTGATCGATGCGTCGTAGAGCCGCTTTGTAGTCGATACGTCGACGCAATTCAACTGAGCGATGCTTGCGACGCAGCGCGAACACTCAGGGACACGCCCCGCTGTCGGCGATCCGAACGGCGCCAGAAGTCGCAAGGCCCCAGTCGGTCTGCAGACCGGCACCGCGACGAGCCAGGATGAATCGTGCCGACGAGCAGGTGGCATCCATCGTCTCGGAGACGGTGATGCGATCGTTCGTGGCGTCATCGGCAAAGCATTGCACCGCGCCGAGTGCGATCTCGCCGGTCACTTCCGCCAACCCGCGCAGGTCGCCAGAGATCACGTCGATCGCCGGTCCCGCCTGCGCTCCGCTACACGCTCCTTTGCGAACGAGCAGCACTGGGTCCGCCCCAGTAGTGGTGGCCTGCGCGCACGTGGTCGCCGTGAATCGCCCCGGTGTGGTGTTGACACTGCGAACTGCCAACAGGAACTGCAACGATTTGGTTTGCCCCGAACTCAACGTGCCGATCGTCAAACGCATCGATCCGGCGACCTCATCCGGTCCGAAGGTCGTTTGCGATCCAAGCGCGTCGTTCTCGACGTCGAGATGCAGTCCGGTGCTTGGCTTGCCAACGGTGTGGCCGCGATAACTCCCCAAACCGAACGCGGTCGGGGCGATTCGCGCGGAGAGGCTGACGTGATCGTCGAGTGTGCAGCCAGTAGGGGCGCCAGTTGCCGAGCCACTCCCTTGCGCACGCTGTGTGAGATCGTATCGATAGTCGCTCAGTGTCCCGCTGTAGAGGGTTGGATCGAACCAAGCTTGGGTCCCAGCAATCTGGCTGGCCGCAGGATGCGCCTGCAGGAATTGGTAGAACTGCACTCCCGTGAGTGGGCCGGTGGTGATGTTCTTGAGGTCGTAGGTGATCAGCATCACGTACCGATCGCTTAGCACCGGTACCGCGCCACGGACACCCATTGGCGTACCGACCAGCGTGTCCTGCATGTCCAACTTGATTGTGATTTCGACATCGCCGTTGTCGATAACGGCGGTTCCTTCTGGAAGACCATCGCCATCGCTGTCGGCGACAGAGAACGGTTGAGTTGCGGTGAAGGTGGAGTTGGTCAGCCAGTCGGGGTAATCCCAATTCGCTTCGAGCCACATTGCTCGTTGCGGAGGCGGTAGTCGAGACGAGAGCCCGTCGTAACTCAGCGCGGCGGCCCACTCGCCGGACAACAGTTCGTGGACTTCACGCGCCGGGAACGACCCGCTCGTGTAGACGAGATAATCGGCGTAGCCGCTGTCGGTAACGTCGACGAACCAATTCGGGTTGGCGAAGCGCGTCTCTGCGATCGTGGGCGACGCACCCCCAATTGCGAAAGCGAGGGCCAGCACACTGCAACTTCGGATCATGTAGACGAGTGAGCGCATTTCAGCTCCGTCACTCGACCAGCAGCGGGGCTTCGCCGACATTCACCGTGGTCGCGCCACCGAGCAGGACCGATCCGCCTTCCAAATCTCGCACGACGGTCGCACCCCAGCTTGACGGGATCGGGAACGCGAACGTGCGGCTCGGATTCCAGATCGCTCGCGCACGACGCGTGTCGGGGTAGCGCAACGTCGCGACGTAGGTTCCGCCACCGTCGACCGTGAGCGACTCCATGACGTTGCCGCGCATCCACGCGGCAATCTCCCGATAGGCTTTGCCCGCCGGCGTCAGCGTGGCCCGGTCTGATCCTGTGAACAGGATCTGACTCCACTCGTTGTCCCAGGTGTAGTACGAAAAGTTCTTGAAGCCGGTCGCCCAACTCAGCAGGTGCGAACGTGCTACGTACCCCTTGCTCTTTTCAGGTGGGAACGGGATCACGGGCGAGGCACCGACATCGAGCCAGCCTTGCTCGGTGTTCCACAACGGTTTGCCTGACGCACCGTGACGCTCCAGCGTCGCCAGAATCGTTGCGGTGCGCCACTCGAACACCTCCTCCGGACGGTCGACGTAGGAGTGATACGCGATGATGTCTGCGAATCGGCCGCCGCCGCGAGATAGATAGTAGTCAAGCCACGCAGTCCCCGGGAAGCCGCTGAAACCAGGGCTGACAACGATCAGGTTCGGATCGACGCGCTTGATTTCCTGGTACGCGACTCGCCCGAGTGAAACGAGCTTGTCAGGAGTTCCGGAGAAGAAACTCGTGAGATCCGGTTCGTTCCAAATCTCCCAGTACTTGATTTGGTTGCGGTAGCGTGTCGCCACGGTACGCACCCAGTCGCGCCAGATCTGCATGTTTCGCGGTTCTGCAGCTTGGCCTTCACCGTAAGGACTCGGCTCGTCGGGTCGCGCGGAAGCCCATCGCGGCGTGCGACCTCCGAGCGTGTAGATCACGTCGACTCCGCGCGTCGTTGCGGCGTTGACGCGCGCGTCGAGACCGCTCCAATCGTAGGCTCCTTCGGTCGAGTTGATGTCGACCCATTGCGAGCCGTTACTGCTTCCGTCGAGATTCGGCCCGGCGTCCCAGATTCGCGTCATGCCGATCGCATCGCCCACAGCCGGCCACGGTGTATCGAGTTGATTGAAGTGCATGCCGAAGTTGCTGCGTGGAATGGGCGTCGACGGCGGCAGCGGGTTCGGCGACGCCACGCTGCAGAACGCTACGTCGTCGACTGAGAAAGTTACCGGCTTGGTGGCGATGAACAGCAACACGGCATCGACCGCATCCGCGTGAACATCGAAGACGTACTCGGTCCAACGTGGTTTGAGTCGCACCAGCTTGCTGCTGAACGTGCGGTAGGGAGGGCCCTGTTCGCGCAGTTCCACCGCTACGAAACTCGATACCTCGCCGCGCATCCAGAACGAGATGCTATAGCGGCGCCCGCGTTCGAGCGGCGTCGACAGAAATTGACCGAACTGCATGCGCGATCCGGCTTTCAACGAAATCCGCTGCGAGCTCTCGCCACCGTGCGGGCGGATCGGATCGCGCGCATAGCGGATCGTCGGCAGTGCAGGGTCCCAACATGTGTTGTCGGTCCATCCTGAAGCGACTGCGCCGCTGACATTGCTACAGCCGGTGGCGGCGCCGAACGCACCTTCGAATCCGGGATTCGAGAGCGGGAATGGAACGCTGGCAGGGTTCGCGCAAGCGGCGGACTGCGCGTAAAGCGGCGCGATCGACGCAAGCAAGGAGGCGGCGATGAGCATCGAGCGCAACGAAGCGATCACGGGAGCGTGCCTCTTGGGGAGATGTGTCGCTGCCGGGCGGGCGCGGTGAGTGCATCGGGAGTGTACGGTGAACGAGTCGCGCGCGGTCATTGAATTCGGCCACACACAGACGAGAAATCAGCCGCTAAGGCGCCTGGAAATCGATTCCAACACAGAGCGCCGCACGATATGAACGATTCTGCTTGCGGTGGAGTACGAGCGCCGCTGAACTCAGGCCGCATTCCACCATCTGCGCCAGCTCTTCGGATCCGCAACGAGACACGATGTAGCGCGCGATCCCGCGCTCTGTGTTGGAGAGCTCAGTGTCTAGCTGGTGGATAGATCAGCAGACTCGCTGGCCTGATCGGCCGTTCCAAGTATCTCTGGCCTCTTCTTTCAGGAGGACCACGAGCACTGACCCGCGCTCGCCGCGCAGATACGTAACGCGGTGATCCAGCGTCAGACTCCGCGCAGTATCGCTGCAACTCGTCGTGAGCACGCCTTCCGCGGTAGCGATCGCTGATTGCTTGCGCGATACGAACCGTTCTTCTTCGATCCTCAGCCGCTGCGCGATTCACATCGCTCTTGCTTGCGCGCCGAGCCATCAATGTCGAACTAGCGACCGCCCGCCGGACTCGCGCTTCTCGAAGCCTCACCTTTTTGTGTTCATTGCAACTGGAGTGTTCGGAGGCACGCGATGCGTTTACGACTATTTGCACTTTGGCTTTTCGGGTCCACGCTGATTCCAAGCCACGCCGACACCACAGCAATCGTGGGCGTCAACTTGATCCCAATGGATCGCGAACGGATTGTGAAGAACCAAACGGTGATCGTGCGAGATGGCGTGATCGTTCAACTCGGCGATCGGCGCGCAATCAAAATCCCGGAGGGGGCACGGCGAATCGACGCGAAGGGCCGCTTCTTGACCCCGGGCCTTGGCGAAATGCACGCGCACATCCCGGGCGCGAGTACGCCGCGACCGCTGACCGAGAAGATGCTCCGACTCTGGGTCGCCAACGGTGTCACGACGATCCGCGGCATGCTCGGCGAGGCCAGCCATCTGACGTTGCGTGGCCAGGTGGAATCTGGCGAAGTCCTCGGTCCACACATCGTCACCGCAGGGCCATCACTCAATGGCAACAGCGTCACATCACCCGAGGCGGCAGTCGCGGCGGTACGCGAGCAGAAAGCCGCGGGGTACGACTTTCTCAAGATCCACCCTGGGTTGAAACGCGATGTGTTCGATGCCTTGGCGCGAACTGCCGATGAGGTCGGGATTCGTTTTGCCGGTCACATTCCCACCGACGTCGGGCTAGAGCATGCGATCGAGAAAGGGTATTGGTCGGTGGAACACAACGACGGGTTCATCGAGGCCTTGGTGAAACAAAATGCTGGGGTCGACCTGAATCAGCCAACGTTCTTCGGGCTCGGGCTGGAGGGGTTCGTCGATGAATCAAAATTGCCCGCGTTGATCGAGGCTGCGCGGCAAAGAGGTGTGTGGTTCGTCCCGACGGAGTCGCTGATGCAGAGCTTCGTTGGAGATGAGTCGCTCGAGGCGCTGTTCGCGCGCCCAGAACTGAAGCAACTGCCGGCTGAGATGACTCAGCAATGGAAGGCACAGCTCTCTCAATTTCGTTCGAACCCAGGCCTGACCCGTCAGGTGCGAGAGACGTTCCTCGCGTTGCGTCGGCGGATCCTGCTAAGCCTGCATCGCGCCGGCGTTGGCATCGCCTTGGGCTCGGACTCGATCCAAATCATGAACGTGCCCGGATACTCGACTCATCACGAACTCGAGCAAATGGTGGCCGCCGGCCTGACGCCATTCGAAGCACTGCAACTCGGCACCGTCAACGTAGCCAAGTTCTTGGGTCGTGAATCCGACTCCGGCACAATCTCGGTCGGAAAGCGCGCCGATCTGGTGCTGCTGACCGAGAACCCGTTGAAGAAGATCAGCGCGATACGCTCGATCACGGCGGTGATGCTGCGCGGCGCTTGGCTCGACCGCGCCGCGCTCGACAAGCTGTTGAGCAGTTAGCCGGCGACCAAGCGATTCAAGTAGTGTTTCATGCGCCGAGCCGAGCACCACAGACCTCTCGGTTCACAAACCGAAAGGTCGACGCGTCGTCGAGAACAGCTAGAAGAGCCGGGTTGCACTCGAAGGCGAAACCACGCATTCGAGACGCTGGGCGTGGTCGCAGTTGGATCGATTCGCGCCAAGATTCGTTCGCTGTTGGGCCGCGCAGGTGCTTACGCTCTGTTTTTGCACTCACAGGGTGCATGACTCCGCCCAGGTGTCGTCGCGAATCCGGGTGCTGAATGACCTGTCCGGGACTCGTTGCTGCATAGCACCGTCCGAGGAACTGTTGGGAGCAACACTCGTCACCGAGCCCAGCGTCGACTCAGCGCCGCCGGAGTACACCAACAGTGTATCGAGAGGCTTGCTACCTGGCGGCCCGGGGGTTCAACACGGTTGATGCGCGGGTCATGTTCAAAGAAACACAACAAACTGTGCGGCGAGGTTAGCGGTACAAGCCGGCGCGCGGAGCGGCAGTCCGCGGAGAACTCAGAGAGGGGTGCGAATGCGACGAACAGACGCCCTGACGATTGCCGTTCTTGTCTTGGCCACACTTCCAGCGACACTCGCCGATCCGGCCGACCTGCGCGTCACAGGTTCCGTTTGCGAGGGGTCGATGGTTCCTGGCTTCGTCCTCGCCGATTCCGCCGGTCTCTCTCGATGCAAGAAGCCCGTTCAAGGCGCCATCGTGCGCCTGACGCCCGAGTCGGGCGGCACCGGCGCGATCACCCTCACGACGACCGATGCAAACGGTCGCTTCACGGTCGGGCCGATCACAGCAGACGACAAGAATCGCTACTGTCTGTCGGCGCAACAATCCGGTTTCCTCGGTGTCGAGGTGTGCCTGCCGCAACCGATGTTGGCGACGCTCGACGAGCGCTCGCTCCAAATCGAACTTCCCCGCCGGAGGGAGCCGGCCAGCAGTGTCGTCGCAACGTTTCGCGAGCGCGTAGGCCAGACCGCCTTGCCACACAGCTCTGCGTCACTGGACCTGGTCAACCCGTGGCAGGTCGGCGGCCGCGCCTTCGTCGAGACGATACAGCCCGCCTACGATCATTCGGAGTTGCAGGATCTGGACTCAGATCGAATCACGGCGCAGTCGCTTCGAGGCAAGGTCGTTTTGGTTTTCATCTGGAACCTCCGATGTGTTTGGTGCAGGAAGGAATTGCCTGCCATCAACGCGCTCTACGCGCGACATCACACCGAGGGGCTCGAGATCGTCGGTATCAGCGACGACGCGCAGGAGGCCGATCGGTTTCGCGAGTTTGTCGCCGCGAAACAACTCACCTGGCCTCAGGTGCTGGTCGAGAGTCACGAGGACCCTCGTATCGCGGCCTTTCATATCATCGGGGAGCCGTCGATGTTGCTCGTCGACCGGGCCGGTAAGGTCCAACTGCCAATCTGCCAGGCCGACTACGTCGAACGTGTCGAGTCGATGTTCGCAGTCAAGCGATCGAACAAGCTCCGGCTCGAGCCCGGCCCCTCGACTCCCTCAAACTAGTGACCGCGTGAGCAGCGGGGCTCGATTCTTCAGCTTTCTTGCCGGTATCGCCGTACGAGTGGTACGAGCCACGGCTCAGACCGCGGTGACCGGACCAAACGGAGGGCGACATGCAAGGGGGAGAGCGGGTGAGTCGGCGGCGGATCCAGACGGCAATGCTGGTGGCTTTGTCTCTGATCGTTCTGGCCGCGACATCCACGATTCGCGCAGAGTCGCTGTCCTATCAACTCAGTCAGTCGACCCCCGGACTGCAGTTGTGGACGACACCGCCGATCGAACGAGTCTTCAAGGACTCGGTGATTCCCGGTGACGTTGGAGATTCGGTCCGGTTGTTCGCCGCGAGCAACGAAACCGAGCCGTTCCAGGTTGTCGTTCGTCCGTCGGTGTCCGGCCCAGTCACCGTGACAGGCCCGTCGTTCGCCGGCGGAATCACCACCGAGCTGTATCAAGTGATGTACGTGCCGGTCACGATCGCGTCCGACAACCTCGGCCGAACCGGCGACTATCCCGATCCGCTTTGGCCACTCCCATCCCCCGCGACGGTGACGCTGGTGGCGGGCGAGAACACGTCGTTCTGGTTCAGTGTCTACGTGCCACGAGGGACGGCGGCAGGGGATTACAACGCGAGTGTCCAGATAGGGTCGATCTCGGTTCCGATCACGCTGCATGTCTTCGACTTCGCGATCCCCGACGCACTGCACGTCGACTCCGAGTTGGGTGTCGACTACAACGCGATCATGAACGCCTACAGCGTCAGCAACTACTTTCCCTATGTCGAGTTGATCAACAAGTTCATGATTCGGCACCGCCTCACGCCCAGCGTCCCAACCTGGCCGGGAACCCTGACCTACAACGGCGGTGCTCCCGCCATCACGTATGACTGCGCCGGCACGCTTACCGACACCGACGGGATTTGGGGGTTCGAGATCCCCGCCGCCAAGTACATCGGCGGCAACGGCTTCAACGACGGCACCGGCTTCCCGCGCTTCCGTGCCGCAAACAACAGCATCCCGCCGGCTTCATCGGATCAGCGACCCAACAACTTCTGCTCGCAATCACGCAGCTCACTCGACTGGTTCGTCGCCAACAACCCCGGCACCCCGTACAACATCAACTGGCGTACCTACGTTGAAGGGATGCGCAACTATCTTGCGGCGCTGGGCCACCTTCCCAAAGCGTATTGGCGCATCTCCAACGAGCCGTTCAGCAGCGACGACTACAACGCCGCTGCCTGGTATTCACAGTTGCTCAAGAGTGCCGCCCCTGAGCTTTCGCTGATGGTCGCCAAGGAGCCGCGTCCCGAAATCTACGCAAACGCGCTCTACCCCGGTGCAAAGATCGACCTCTGGCTCACATTACTCGATCGTTTCGATCCTGGCGTTTCGTGGGAGCGAGAACGTTTGCATGCTGAGTCCTCGTGGCTCTACTTCTTGGCCGGCACGCGGACTCCGCGCTTCAATCCGATCACGCTCGATCATCCGGGCGTCGACGCGCGACTGCTCGGCTGGTTTGCCTGGAAGTTCCGCCTTCGCGGTGTCGCTCACGAGAGTGTGAACAACTGGGGCATCAACCCGTGGACGACGCCTTATGCGTCTGGTCAAAATGGCGATCAGTTCTTGATCTATCCGCCCTCCAAGTCCAACGTGCCGATACCGAATGGCTCGAACGGTGACAGACTCGTGCCGTCGATACGCCTCGAGTTGATCAGAGAAGGCTTCGAGGACTACGAGTACCTTTATCGATTGGTCGGTGGAGTGCCGCTGGCCGGGACAACCAACGGCGCCGATGCTTTGGCCGATAGAGTCGTCGGTGGTCTAACCGCTTACAACCGCAACAGTGAGTACTTCTACGAACTGCGGCGTCAGATTGGGCTGTACCTCGGTGGAGAAACGTCGCAATTCCCCGACGTCGTTCCGCCCGCCGAACATCCGCGAGCGAGCGAATTGCCGTCCAACTACTACATCAACTTCCAGAATCCCGCCGGTGCGCCGTTCGACACACCGTTGATCGTCGACGGCAAGAGCTACATGAAGATCGGCTGGCAGCCGTACAGCAAGTCGCTCGGTTACGGTTGGTATGGAGACTTCTCGCAAGCGTTGTACTCGTATCTTCCCGCCGCACCGAATGAGCTACAGCGCAGTGTGATCTACGACGACTTCGGGCGAATCAAAACGTTCGAGTTCGATCTGCCCAACGCCACCTACGAGGTCACCGTTTCGGTTGGCTGGCAGGGGCGAACGGACCAGCACAACAAGGTTGTTGTCGAAGGGGTCCCGCTGATCAACGATGAAACGTCGAGTCCTTACCTGGTGAAGACCGCAACCGTCACCATCAAGGACCACAAACTGTCGCTAGAGATGGGAAAGCCGCTCGAGTACACGATGCTCAACTACCTCGACATCGTGGTGATCGACAGCGACAGCGATGGAGTCCCCGACAGCTACGAAGCGGTTCACCAGTGCCTCGATACCTATGTTGTCGACGCGGCACTCGATCCCGATCTGGATGGCCTGACCACCGTTGACGAGTACTCCCGCGGCACCGATCCGTGTCGTTCCGACAGCGATGGAGGTGGCGACAACGATGGCTCTGAAGCGCTGCACAATCGCAGTCCCTTTGACGCTGCCGACGATCAATCGCTCACGTTGATGGTAAGGCGCTCCGGCGACGACATCGTGCTCGACTGGAACCGCGATTACGGTGTCAACGCAACGATCTCGGGGCCCTACTTCATCTATCGTTCGAGCACGCTGCCGTTGAGCTCCGCAGATCTGCTGACAGGACCAATCGATACCGGGATACAGCAGTCGATCGATCCTTCTCCGCCTGGAGCTGTGCTGTTCTACTCGGTGGTGAACACGCGACTGCCATAGGGACAGCCGAATTGATGGCGATCTTGCGCTGAATCGACTGTTCCCGAGTTCGGTTATGCACTACCGACCCACGCGCTCGGCCCAGCGTGCCGATGACAACGGTGCACCGCCGGCCGGTGACGGCCCGCGCCTCAGGGGATCGGACTCAGCACCATCCGGCCGTACGCGATGAACGCCATGAGTAGGCCCAGCACGGTGCACATGATGATGGGCGCGGTCTCGTGGTATTTGACGTGCACCCCGATGAACACGAGGCTTTCGGCGGGGATCGTCGCCGCCACGACCGTGAAGGCGTCGGCCGCCAGTGAAACGCGGAGGGGACGATCAACCCGACCATGCAGACAAGTTCGAGATTGCGCAAGGGCCATCAAGCTCCCCGCGGCATTGCACCGAAGGAAGGTACGTCGGTGCTTATCTTGTCGAACATGAAGACCTTCATGACACCCGACGCTCCGTACAGGAGCGCAGCGAGGACCTGCAGAACCCACAACAGAATGTTCATCGCGTGCCTCCTCCAGGGTTTGCGCGCCAGCGCGCGCAGATCGGTTTCTCCCGGCGCGATCCACGTTTCTTGCCCGGCTTCACCGGCCGCGGATGTCACATGATAACTGCATGATTGGTGTTTTGACGGCATGACGGTCGAGCGGCAACGAACCCGGCAGATCGAATCGCCGTCGCAGGTTGCAATCGCGGCCCGCGCACCCAGCGCTTGCGCAGATGTTTCGGACGCAATGCGCCCGGATCGGCTGCTCTCGCCGCTTCGTGTGGCGAGGCTGTTGGCGGGGTTGAGCTGTCGCGGATGATCCCCCTTTGGTGCGGATCAAGTGGCTTCGTGTGACGGTGCTGCCGGCGTTCAACGCGGCGGCGATCGTGGACTCCGCGCCCAAGCATTTGGCGCCGGCCGGCGAACTAGCAGTCTTTATTCCCACACTGCCCGCGAGATTCTGCGTGCCTGACGGGATTGCGCTGGCTCAAGTCTCGCGAAAGTTCAGCGGCACTATGATCCGGCGAGTGCTCGCGCCAGATCAACGCTGACGCAATCATGCCGACGGACGCCGAAGAGGCATCGATGATGCAAGAGCGTGAAGACACTGGTAATCAGTCCCCGCGACTCGACATCCTGCAGGCGCTGAGCCTGATGACCACGCCCGAAAACCGCCCGCTGCTGTGGGAGCGGCGAGGGTATTGGCAGGTCGGCTTCCGCTGGGTGGTCACGCCGTTGATGATCGTCAGTGTTTACGTCTGCCTGTCTGTCGGTTTCGAGTTCGCTGCCGTGCCGGTGCTGTCGGTGGCAGGCGGGATCGCGTTCTACAACGCGGCGTTCGCCTGGATCTTCCGTCGCTACGCAGTGCAGATGCGACTCGATCCGAGCCTGGACCGCAGGATCGCGATCCTTCAATCGGTCTGCGACTATGTCGCTGTCTTTCTCTTGATCTACTTCACGGGGGGAGCGTCGAGTCCTCTAGCGTTGTTTCTGATCTTCCATGTCGTCATCGTCGCGATCCAGTTCTTCCGCCGTATCGCCTATGTGTTCGCGGCGTGGGCGGCGGGGGGACTGTGGTTGCGTGGCGGGGCAAACTCTGGGTTGGTTGTCGGCGCACCCGATCGTCTTTCGCGGCGAGCCGCTGCTGCCCGACCGGCGTTCGTCGCGATCTGGTTGCTGGTGTTTACAGCCACGGTGTTCATCACGGCCGCGATGGTTGGGCGAAGATCATGCGGCTGCTCCGTTCCTGCGTGAAACTGACCACCGCGACGAAGGAGCTGGCGCTGGCGAATCAAAAGCTCAACGGCTTGTACGCGATGGTTCGGACCGTCGGCGCGGAGCGGCACCTGCAGCTTCGATCTTGACCACGGTCACTTCCAGTTGGCGATGGTGCTGTCGATCCCGGCCGTCGCGGTCAAACTGCTCGCCGACGATGGCGCGACGTTGAAGTACGTCGCCGCAACCGGTCTGCCGCCCGAAATCATGGACGAGGTGGTTTACGTCGATCGCAGTCCGCTCAATCAGCGAGTCTTGGCCGGCGAGTCGCAGGTGCAAGGCCGGGTCGGCGAACCATTGGGACTGCAACTGCAGTCGGAGCTGACGGCCGTCGGCATTCAGTCCGCCGCGCTCGCGCCGCTGCGCGTTGCGGATCGAGTGATCGGAACGTTGGGGATCTACTCCGACAAGCGCGATCGCTTTCAGGATCGAGACGTCGAGTTTCTTGGACAGGCCGCAGAGTTGGTGGCGATAGCCATCGACGACGCGCGCGCCAACGAGGCGATCGACGCGCTGATGCGCGACCGCACGCAGTTCATGTTGGAGGTGGCGCACAATCTGCGCTCGCCAATCGGCGCGAGCCTCGACATCGTCGATCTGCTGAAAGACGGTTACCTCGGCGAGATCAACGAGCGCCAGCGCGATTACCTGCAGCGGATCGACATCCGGCTGCGCGCGCTGCACAAGACCATCGGCGGATTGTTGACGATTGCACGCATGCGCGACTGGAGTCGCGAGATTCCGGACGTGGTGGTTGACATCAACGAGTTGGCTCGCCATGCAGCGCGCACGTTCGAAGAACAGGCGGCTGCCAAGAAGCTGCATTTCTCGGTCTTCGCCGAGCCTGACATGCCAACGGTGGATAGCGGCGCCGACCTGCTGGAACAGATCGTCGAGAACCTGATTGGTAACGCCATCAAGTACACGCCCGAGGGGGGCACCGTTGGCGTGCGGTTCTCGCGGCGCGGGGCCGACGAGGTGAGGCTCGAGGTCGAAGACACCGGGATCGGGATCCCGCTCGGCGAGCAGGACAAGTTGTTCCGCGAGTTCTTTCGCGCTGCCAACGCGAAGAAGCTCACCAGCGAAGGAACGGGGCTCGGGTTGGCGTTGGTCAAGCAGTCGGTCGAGCGGCACAAGGGACGAATCGATGTGAAGAGCGCCGAAGGGCTCGGGACAACGGTCGTGGTCGATCTGCCGACGCACCGGCCTCGAGATCGCGACGCGTACTAGCACGCGTCAGGCGAGTTTGTTCTTGATGACTCGCAGCAGTTGTTGTTTTGCCAACGGCTTTTGAAACACTCCCGCGAAGCCGAGCGACGCATAGTCCATCGTCGCGTTGAGGTTGTCGCCCATCGAACTCAACAAAAACACCGGCGCGGTGATGCCGAGCAGTTTCACATCCTTGACGAAGCTCGTGCCCGCGTCGATCTCCTCCATCATCAGATCCACGATGATCAGGTCGGGCCCGATCGCCTTGCAGACACGCAAGCCTTCTTCAGCCGTAGCAGCGCTCGCGAAGCGATACCCCTCAGCTTCCAGCACGATCTGCAGCACGGAGAGCATGTCGGGATCGTCGTCGATACACAGGATCAGGCGCTTGGGGTCTGACATGACACAACCTCCTGATCTGTTCGTTCGAATGAGATTCGGATGAACTCGACAGCCTGGTCCAGGTTGGCGCGAGCACCCTCGGACAGGCCTTCGCCGAATCGGTCGAACTCATACCCGCGGATGCCGAGAAGCCAAGCCTCGGGTGTGGAATGGAACAGATCGCGACAGAGTGAAAGAACCGCACCGGGCGCGACGCTGTGCGTAGTGAAACTCCCGCCGTCGGCGCTCGGCGTGAGCGGCCGCATGCTGAATGGGGCCGGTCCGCTGCGATCGGCGTCAACGAATACGACCCGATCGTAGTGGGCCACTCTAGCGGCGTCTTCCATCGTCAACTGATAGTCGGCGTCGAGTGCAACGCCCGGCGGTGCGATCTTCGAAACCGCTTCGATGAAGGCGGGACCGAGGCCATCGTCGAGGCGGCCAGGATTGCCCCAGCCGAGGATCAAGGTTGTCGCGACCGGTGTCACGACCGTGTCCTCTGGTCGAGCATCACGCCGTTGTGATCGAACAGAGGCACAGCGAGCGGCATTTGACCCAAGGCGTGCGTAGCGCACGAAAGGCAAGGGTCGTAGGCCCTGATCCCAACCTCGATGTTGTTCAACAGCGGCTCGGTGATTTC
>JAXLQU010000015.1:0-121066 GCA_046331425.1 Acidobacteriota bacterium | reverse complement strand
GCAAGGCGGCAACGCCGGACCACCCAATGACTCGATCACGAAGTGCAGCAGCGGCAGTGGAACCTCGGTCGCGCGCCCCTGCACTCGTGGAGGCTGATTGGGAGCCAACACCACCTCGACATCGATCCCTTGCCCGACCGGATTGGCCAGACGCGCGTCGACGGTCCAGAGACGATTCGCGCGTCGCACGCGCCCTTCGAGTCGATCGAAACGGGTCTCGCCAAAACGCGGCGCCATCATCTCGAAAAAGGTATCGATCGACTCGACCTCGGCCGCGCGCCCGAGCAGCGCTAGATCGACCTTGAAACTGCCTTGGATCTGCGGATGCAACTCCGGATAAACCTCGATGTTTCGATCGGCCGCCAACTGCTGCAGCAGATCGAGCAGTTGCATGGCGCTCTCGCGCTCCGGCGCGTCGATCGCGACTTTGGAGTTCCAGCGGCCGATCGTCCGCGGCGTGTCGAGTGCCAACGACGTCTTGACCGCGAAGGGAGCCTTGCCCCATCGACCCTTGAAGTCGACGCCGACATCGCGCCCCGCGTCGATCAGGGTGAATTCGCCCTCGATGCCGGAAGCATTCCCGCGCGACACCTGACCACGAACCGAACCGCGCACGAAACCCGCTTCATCGGGTCGAGAGAGCTCGATAGTGGCTCGAACCGTTGACATCGTCAGGCCGGGAAGCCGCACGCCAAAGCGTTCCAACCAAGGAGAGATCGGTCCGCTCAACGCACCGCCACCACTGATCGCTGTGCCGTCCCAGCGGCCGGAAATCGCTTCGACCGTTCCGCCGCGCGCCAGCACAGCCCGGCCATCGCGCAACTCGAAACTGCCTCTGTCGACACGAAAGTGCGCGTCGAGCGCGTCGACCGTTTCGCCCAGTGCGGTCAAGGGAGTCGCCGACGTGACCGACCCTTCAGCCTCGAATTCGCCGGGAAACGCCGCATGAAACCGGCCCTTGATCGTGGCCCGCCCGGTCAGGCGTTGCTGCACTCCGACCGCGGTCATCAATGGTTCGAGAACGACGTCGCCCTCGGTATCGCCGTGAACCAACAGTCCCGTGTTGGTAACCGACAGCATCACGTTGGTATGGATCGTGCCAAGCTCGCCCGTCACTTGCATCGCATCGAGCGACAGACGCGGCGCCTGCCAGCGCCAGCGTGCTTTCACCGTGTCGATCGTCTGCGACGGACCGTCGCCGCGACGCCAACGCAGCGGCCCCGCGTCGAGCGTGCCACTCACCGCACCGCCGACCGGTTCGCCCACCACACGCAAGCCATCGGCGTCGAGCGAGAACGCAACGCTTGCGCCCTTGTAGACCAGCAGGCCATGCTCGATCCGCACACGTCGCAACTCGCTCAGGATTCTCACATCGAGCGGTTTGCCGGAGGCGGGTGCGGCGGTCGTCTCCGCCAGTTCCACGCGCAGGTCGTCGGCTTCGATCCGCAGAAGCCGCAGGTCACCGCCCAAGAGATCCCACGACGAAGCCGCCACCGTCAAACCAGTCCCGTGCAGCGACGCGAGAGGAGCGTGACCACCCGACAACGACAACTCGGCAATGGTCAACACGCCATCGATCGGACGTATGTCGACGCCGGAGAGCGACACGTCGCCACCGGTCGCTTGTTCCAACGCCGTCTCCAACTTTGCCGCGGCGAAACGAGCGAGGTAACCGTCGAGCGCCAGCGCGGGCACGCTGGACAGCAAGACCAAGACTGGCAGTGCGAGGCAAAGAGTGCGCACGCGCGAACGGGTTGTCGTGGCTCGGCTCCACCTGACGTCGTTCCGACCCGCACTCCGTCTGGTCATGGCACTAGCCTGCCCGTTTTTCGATCAAGACGCCTTTGAGATAGCGACTCTCCGGAAGTTCGAGCAGTTCAGGGTGATCCTCGGCCGGCCCGGGTCGGGCCAGGATCACGGCAGAACAGGCTGCCTCCTCGGCGGCGTCGCGCACGGTCGACTCGAAGTCCGCGGGCGAGGCGTGGAAGGAGCAAGAGAACGAGAGCATCCGCCCGCCGATGGGCAGCAACTTCAGGGCGCGACGATGCAGATCTCGATAGCCGCGCAACCCGCCTTCCAACTCGGCGCGGCGGCGTGCGAAGGGCGGCGGGTCGAGTACCACCGCATCGACCGTCGTGCGATTGGACTCTGCGTCCGCGAGGAAATCGAACACGTCCCCCTCGATCCACTCGATTCCTGCGGACACACCATTTCGCTCCGAGGCGGCATCGGCGCGCTCCAGTCCAGGGCGCGACTGATCGACGGCAATCACCCGGCACCCGGCCAACGCCAGCGGCAGCGCAAATCCTCCCTCGCCACAAAACAGATCGAGTACACGACCCTGCAACCATCCACATGCAGCGCGATGGTTGTCCTGTTGATCCAGATACAGCCCCGTCTTGTGGCCGCGGTAGATGTCGACGCGGCGCAGCGCGCCCCCCTCTTCGACATCCAGAACCACAGGCGGTTCGCCGATCAGTGGCGTGACGGTGAGCGGCAACCCCTCCAACTCACGGCCCCTGGCATCGCTTCGTGCGAGCGCCGTGGTGCACCCCGTTTCCGACAGCAGTTCCTGGGCCAGCTCGCCCTGCACGCGATCGGCCCAGACCGTGGTCGCTTGCAGCACGAGATGTTCACCGTAGCGATCGACGGTCAGCCCGGGGAAGCCGTCAGCCTCGGCGTGCAACAGTCGAGCGCATCCCTCGCCTGCGCGAGCGCGAGTCCCGCGCCGCGCGAGTGCCGATCGCAAACGCTCGGTCCAAAACGCACGATCGGGAGGGGTCTCGACACGACTCACACGCCGCAGCGAAATCTTTGAGGCGGGAGAGGCAATCGCCCAGCAGCAGAAGACCGCGTGGCGATCGACGACACGCACCAGATCTCCGGGCTCGGCAGCGAGTTTCGCGATGTCGTCTTGGTAGATCCAAGGATGCCCACGCCGAGCGCGTCGTGCGCCCCGGCCGTCGACGACCGCCGCTGCCGCGGAGGTCTCGAACGGAGTCATTCCTCTTCGGAGCCGATGTCGCGCTCGTTCCAGCGCTCGGCGAGCTCTTCCTTCTCCGCCAATTCCTGGCAGTTGACGCAGTACCGCGCCCAGGGAATGGCGTTCATGCGCTTCTCGCCGATCTCTTCACCACACATCGCGCATTCGCCGAGCGTCCCTTCGCGCAAACGGACCAAGGCGTCGGAGACCTCCATCAACTGACGGCGCTCGAGGTCGGACAACGACAGAAGAAACTCGCGCGTGTAGTGGGAGACGGCGTCGTCGACGTAGTCTTCGCCGCCTTCGGGCTGAACGTCACGGCCTTCCTCAGCCGTCCGTTGGGAGCGCGACAGCAATACGTCTCGCTTCTCTTCGAGCAGTTTGGTGAAGCGGTCTCGGTCACGTTTCTTCAGTGCCATGCGCTCCCCTGCCGTGCATTCGCGGGCGAACCCGAAATGGCGGCGGAATCTAGCACCGGGAAAAGTGAGCGTCAAACCATTCGGTCGCTCGTCGGGAAGCCCGGTGACTACCTCCCAAAAAGCGGGCGGAGTCTAGGCCCCAGTGGCCTCTCGTGCACGCGAATTCAAGCAGCAAATCCCCCTGATTTTCGGTGCTCACGGGCCCGTGCTCGCGCAGACCTCGAACGCTTCAGGACCTAGCAACCGACCGGACCATCCGTCATCGAGGCATCAGGCCTACAACTTGTTGGCGGCAATCTCGGCCAGCGGCGAGCGCTCCCCGCGTGTCAGGTAGACCGACCCCGCCATCGCCTCGCCACGCATTCTTTGGCTTGCGTACATCAGGCCGTTCGAGGCGGCGTCGACATACGGGTTGTCGATTTGATCCGGATCACCGGTCAACACCACCTTGGTGTCCTCCCCTGCACGCGTGATGACGGTCTTGACCTCGTGCGGCGTCAGGTTCTGCGCCTCGTCGATGATCATGTACTGGCGCGGCAGCGAGCGGCCGCGGATGTAGGTGAGCGCCTCGACCTCGAGCATCCCCCGATCGATCAACGATTCGATCGGATGCCCATCGGGACCGTGCCCCGGGCCGTCGAACGAGCCGAGCAGGAATTCCAGATTGTCGAAGATCGGCTGCATCCAAGGCCGCAGCTTCTCGTCCATATCGCCCGGTAAGTAGCCGAGATCGCGCCCCATCGGATAGATCGGGCGCGCCACCAACATCCGCCGATACATCCCCTTGTCGACGGTCTGGTGCAGGCCGGCAGCGAGCGCGAGCAGCGTCTTGCCGGTGCCCGCTTTGCCGAGCAGTGTGATCAGGCTGACCTCCGGATCGAGCAACAGATCGAGCGCGAAACGTTGCTCGATGTTCTTCGGCTTGATTCCTGAGACTGCTTTGAGTGGTGCCACCAGCCCAATCGACGCCTCGCGCGGCTTTCGTCGCGCCAATGCGCTCTGCTGCGGATTGGCCGGATCGCGAAGCAGCAGTCCCATGTTCGGTCCGGGATCCTCGATCTCGAGCTCGTCGAAGGCGAGTTGCTTCTCGAGATAGAGCTTGTCGAGCAGATCCTTTCGCGCGGGAATCTCACGCCAAGTCAGCTCATCGGTATCCAGCCGCATGTTCTTTTCGACATAGTCCTCGGCGGCCAACCCCAGCGCGTCGGCCTTGATGCGCAGGTTGGAGTCTTTGGTGATGAAGACCACCGGCGGCTGCAGTCGATGCAAGCCAAAGGCAAGCGCCAGAATCCGCATATCCGCAGTGCTAGGACGCTCGATGAACGGCCAGTCCTCCGGTGCCGCCAAACCGAGATGAATTCTCAACGTGCCGCCGCCGGGCGTCTCGACGCCGTCGGTCAACCGCCCCGAGGCACGCAGGCGATCGAGATGTCGCGAGACATGGCGCGCGTTGCGCCCTACCTCGGTGAGTTCTTTCTTGAAACGATCGACTTCCTCGATCGTGGCAATCGGCACCACGACGTCGTGTTCATGGAAGCGGAACAAACACTCGGGGTCGTGCAACAGCACGTTGGTATCCAGTACGAACGTCTTCTTCATGCCGTCGATCCGTGATGGTGGGGCGGGTCGAGTTTTCGTGGTTCGACCCGCTCGCGTTCGTGCCTTGGGCGTCAGCCGTTGAGCGCCGCTTGCGCTGCAGCCACACGAGCCACGGGCAGGCGGCGCGGCGAGCAGCTTACATAGTCCAGTCCGATCTTGTGAGCGAAAGCGATCGACGCCGGATCTCCGCCATGCTCACCGCAGATGCCGATCTTCAGGTTCGGGTTGACGCGACGCCCCTTCTCGACCGCGATCTTGAGCAACTCTCCGACACCCTCGATGTCGAGTGTTTGGAATGGGTCATGCGAGAGGATCCGCTGCTCGATGTACATCGGAAGAAAGCGGCCGGAGTCATCGCGTGACAGGCCGAATGTCGTTTGCGTCAGATCGTTGGTACCGAAGCTGAAGAACTGCGCGTGCTTGGCGATTGCGTCGGCGCACAGTGCTGCGCGCGGTAGCTCGATCATGGTGCCGACGAGGTAGTCGACCTTCACCCCTTTCTCGGCGAACACCTCCTGCGCAATCGCGTCGACGACCGAGCGCTGGCGCGCCAGTTCCTCGGGCACGCCTACCAGCGGGATCATGATCTCGGGCTTGACGGCGATCCCCTCGCGTTGCACATCGCAGGCCGCTTCGAGTATCGCGCGAGCCTGCATCGCCGTGATCTCAGGATAGGCGATGCCCAAGCGACAGCCGCGATGACCAAGCATCGGGTTGGCCTCGGCCAAGGCATGGATCCGCGATTCCAACTCGGCAACGGTGGTGTTCATCTCACGCGCCAACTCGGCGATCTCTTCCTTGCCGTGAGGCAGGAATTCATGCAGCGGCGGATCGAGCGTCCGAACGGTCACCGGCCGCCCCGCCATCGCTTTGAAGATTCCGGCAAAGTCGCTGCGCTGCATCGGCAGGATGGTGGCGAGCGCTTTCTTTCGCTCGTCGACATCGTCAGCCAGAATCATGCGGCGCATCGCTTTGATGCGGTCCCCTTCGAAGAACATGTGCTCGGTGCGGGTCAAGCCGATTCCCTGCGCGCCCAACGACACCGCATCGGCAGCGTCCTTGGGACGATCGGCGTTGGTGCGGATCCCGAGCCGCCGATACTTGTCGGCCCATTCCAAAAGCCGCACATAACGGCGCGCGATATCCGACTCGGCAGCCGGTTTGGTTCCGCGGATCACGACCTCTTCGACCTCCGACGGTTGCGCTTGCATCTGCCCGATGAACACGCGGCCGGTGGCCCCATCGAGGCTGATCCACTCCCCTTGCTTGATCGTGCGTCCCGCCACCGTGATGGTCGCCGCCACATAGTCGATGCCGAGCACCGCGCAACCGACCACGCATGGCTTCCCCAATTGACGCGCCACCAACGCGGCGTGACTGGTCATGCCGCCGCGCGCGGTGAGGATTCCTTTGGCCGCTTGCATGCCGCCGACATCTTCCGGCGAGGTTTCTTCGCGCACCAACACGACGCTCTCACCCTTGGCTGCAGCGAGCTTGGCTTCGTCGGCGTGGAACACCACCTTCCCGGTCGCCGCGCCGGGACCGGCAGGTAGGCCCGTCGCCAACAGCCGACCTTCCTTCTCCGCGTGCTTCAATTCCTGGGAAGAAAAGACGGGAGCCAACAGATGCTCCATCGCTTCGGCGTCGATCCTTGCCACCGCGGTCTTGTCATCGATCAACCCTTCCTCGACCAGATCGGTAGCGATTCGAATCGCAGCTAGGCCGGTGCGTTTGCCGGATCGCGTCTGCAACATGTAGAGCTGGTCCTTCTCGATCGTGAACTCGAGGTCTTGCATGTCGCGATAGTGCTTCTCGAGCGACGCGGCCACGGCCACGAACTGCGCGTACGCCTTGGGCATCAGCTCTTGCAGCGAGATTCCGGGCTTGCCTTCGACCTTGCTGATCGGCTGCGGCGTTCGGGTGCCGGCCACGACATCCTCACCTTGTGCGTTTTGCAGAAACTCTCCGAACACACGGTTCTCGCCGGTTGCCGGGTCTCGCGTGAACGCAACGCCGGTAGCGCACCCTTCACCCAGGTTTCCGAACACCATCGCCTGCACGTTGACGGCCGTGCCCCACTCGCGGGGGATGTGGTACATGCGGCGATACTCGATCGCCCGCGGATTTTCCCAAGAGCGGAAGACCGCAGCGACCGCCCCCTGCAACTGGACCTCGGGGTTGGTGGGGAATTCCTGGCCGGTGCGCTGTTTCACCAGCGCCTTGAACTGCGCCACAAGCTGTGCCAGATCATCGGCCGACAACTCGGTATCGAGTTGAACCCCGCGCTTGTGCTTCATCTCTTCCAACAGCAGCTCGAACGGGTCGCGCTCGGTCTTCTTGGTCGGCTTCAGATCCATCACCACATCGCCATACATCGCCACGAAGCGACGGTAGGCATCGAAGGCGAACCGGCGATCGCCGGAGGCTTTGGCCAGTCCCTCCACGGTCTGATCGTTGAGCCCAAGATTGAGGATCGTGTCCATCATGCCGGGCATCGAGACACGCGCGCCGGAGCGGACAGAAACCAACAGCGGCGTGTTGGCGTCGCCAAACTTGCGGCCGACGATCGTCTCGATGTGAGCCATCCCCGCCTTGATCTGCAACGCGAGCTCAGGCGGATAGTTGCCGCCATGAGCGTAGTAGTGCGTGCAAACCTCTGTGGTGATCGTGAATCCGGGAGGCACCGGCAGACCCAAACGCGCCATCTCGGCTAACCCGGCACCCTTGCCGCCCAGCAGCGCCTTGTCGTTGGTGCCGCCATCCGCTTTGCCTCCACCAAAATGCGAAACCCAACTGTTGCTCATCGCAGTCCTCTCGTCATCCAACGCTCGGTGCCGTTTCACTGCGGCAGAGATGCGTTACACCGTTAGTTGCCTTCCACCACGATCTGGGAGATGTCGACGACCGACCTCGCCTGAGTATCCAAGGCCGAAAGCATGGCGAGTCTCGCGCGCCGTTTCTCTTGATCTGGGTCCATCACCAAAATCTTGTCGAAGAACCGATCGACCGCGGGGCGCAGCGCCGCAATCGCCGAAAGCGCTTCTTCATACTGTCCGGCTTGCCGGGCCGTTGCAGTCTGTCGCTGACAAGCGGCAAGCGCGGCGTGAAGGTCGCGTTCCTCCCCCGCCTGAAGCGCTGCCGGATTCGATCCGGAACCGTCGAGCAGCTCGCCTCGTTCACGCGCCTGTTCCAAGATGTTTCGCACCCGTTTCGCAGCCGCGGCGAGAGCCAGGAAGTCGGCACTGACACGAAACCGGGACATCGCCAGCAACCGTTTCGCCAAGTCGGAGACGTTGAACTGTTGCTGCGCAAACGGCTTGACCGCCGACAGCTCGTCGTAACGCACCCCGTCGACCACGCGGCCGGCTACGTTCTCGAAACGCTCGAAGAGAAAGGCGGTCAAGGCCGGCAGAAGCTCGTCCGCTTTGCGACGCAGATCGGGTCCATCACTGCCGTCGTAGCCTTGTAGTGCCGCGGCGGCCCACGGCATCAGATCCAGTCGATGTTCTTCGAGTGCCAATCGAATCAATCCGGTGCCGGCACGGCGGAGCCCAAACGGATCCTTGCTGCCGGTCGGTTGGAGTCCGACACCGAATCCTCCCACCAGCGTGTCGAGGCGGTCGGCAATTCCCAGCAGTCGCCCAGCCCCCGTGGGAGGTAGAGCGTCTTCCGGCCCCGAGGGCAAGTACAGCGCAGCGATCGCGTCCGAGACCTCTTTGGGTTCGCCGTCGGCACGCGCGAGCAGTCCGCCGACGACCCCCTGAATCTCGGGGAACTCACCGACCAAGCCGGTCACCAGATCGCACCGTGAGAGCTGCGCGCTGCGCTCGATCAACGTGACATCGCCGCGTTCGGCCACGAGCTGTTTGGCCAAGCGCTGAACGCGGCGCGACTTCTGCGCGAAGGTGCCGAGGTCGCGATGAAACACGATTCCTTCCAGCCGCGGCTCTCGGGTCGCCAAAGGTTGCTTGCGATCCTCGCTCCAGAAGAAGAGCGCATCGGCGAGGCGACCCGACACGACCCACTCGTGTCCGCGGCGAACGTGACCTTCGGGGTCGCCGAGTTGATTGATCGCAACCGCGAACCGCGGCAACAGCTTGCCCGCCGTGTCGGCCAGACTGAACGCCTTCTGGTGATGACGCAGGCAGGTGGAGAGCACCTCGGGCGGAACCTCGGTCACATAGTGCGCATCGAACCCGCCACACAGTGCACCGGGCCATTCCACGATGTCGCACGACTCGTCGAGCAGTTCGTGATCGTCGACCAGCGTTCCGGCCTCGCGACGCGCTGCACTCTCGAGTGCCTCGCGCAGCGACTGCTTGCGACGTCGAGGGTCGGCGATCACGCGGGCCGCTTCGAGCGTCGGCAGATACGCGCTGGCGGTGTCGAGTTCATGCGGCCCCGGATCGAGGCCGCGATGCCCGCGCGTCTGCCGCCCGGCTTGCACGCCGAACAACGAGAGCGGCAGGAGTTGGCTACCCCACAGCGCGACCAGCCAATGCACCGGCCGCACGAAGAGGTACTCACCGCGCGTCCAACGCATGGTCTTGGGGAAACTGATCGAGGCCACGCCCCGCTCGAAACCAGAGCCGAGCACCTCGCCGACCGTGCGACTCTCGCGAGTGATCTGCGCGCCGGCGTAGTCCCCTTTCTCGGTCGCGACGCGCATCACCTGCGACAGTTCGATACCTTGCTTCTTGGCCCACCCTTCGACCGCTTTGGTCGGCCGACCGTCGGTGCCGAATGCCGCCGAAGCGGGAGGTCCCAGCACCTGCTCGGCCCGCGCAGCCGTGGCGCCCTCGACCTCGGGGATCAGCATCGAAAGCCGTCGTGGCGTCCAAAGCGGCTGCGCCTCGCCGTGTGCCAACCCGGCGCGATCGAGCAGCTCGATCACCACCGCGACGACATCGCGCGCCGCTTGCGGCAACATTCGCGCGGGAATTTCCTCGCAACCGATTTCGATCAAGAGAGTGTCGCGGATCACGTCGCCACCTCGCCCGCAGGCTCTGCATCCGAGGTGCACCAGGCCTTGGCGCAAGCCACCGATAATCGGCGCACGCGCTGGATCATTCCCTGACGTTCCGTAACCGAGAGCGCACCGCGGGCCTGCAAGACGTTGAAGCTGTTGGACGCCTCCAACGTGCGCTCGTATGCCGGGAGCAAGAGCGACGGCGTCAACCCCAACAGTCGGGTCGCCTCGCTTTCGGAAACATCGAAGCCACGTCGCAGTTCTTCGACCGAGGCCTGCTCGAAACAGTAGACGCTTTGCTCTCGCTCGTCGCGACGTCGCAACGCTCCGTACGGCACCATGCCTCCCTCGTACCACTCGGCGCGCGCCCACGGAATCTCGAAGATGTTCTTGATGTCGTTGATGAACATGCAGATCCGCTCGAGCCCGTAGGTGAGTTCGACCGGAATCATTTTCAGTTCGACCCCACCCATCACCTGGAAATAGGTGAACTGAGAGATCTCCATTCCGTCCATCGTCACCTGCCAACCGACTCCCGCAGCTCCCAACGTGGGCGATTCCCAGTTGTCCTCTTCGAAGCGAATGTCGTGAACCGATGGGTCGATCCCGAGCGCACGCAGCGACTCGAGATAGAGCTCCTGCACATCGGCGGGACTGGGCTTGAGAATCACCTGGTATTGGAAGTGTTTGTAGACCCGCATCGGATTCTCGCCATAGCGTCCATCGGCCGGCCGTCGTGACGGTTGGCAATAGGCAACGCGCCACGGCTCATCGCCGAGCGAGCGAAAGAACGTTTCCGGATGCATCGTGCCTGCGCCGACTTCCAGGTCGTACGCCTGGTGCACGATGCAGCCCAACTCGCTCCAGAAGTTGGAGAGTCCGAGATACATTTCTTGCAGTGTTTTTCTGGCCATCGCTGTTCCGTTCACCCGCCCTTTTTGCGCGCCGGCCGGCGCAGCGCCGTCAAGCCGCGCCATGAAACCAGTTCACGATCGGTGAAGCTCTTGATCAAGGCATGCAGCAACGACCGCAGATCGGCATCGGCGTTCGTGCTCAAGGCTGGCAGGTCAGCGGCCGGCGCGCTACGCGTGATCACCAGCCATCGCGCCGCCTCGGCGGAAAGCAACAAGGCTCCCGCAGGACGATCCGTCTTGCAGAAGGCACCACGTTCCGGCGCAATCGCGATCGGCCCGTTGCCCAGCGAACGCCCACACACGGCGCAGGTCACCAGATCGGGCAGGAGCCCGGCGAGCCGCAGCGTCCAGCTTTCGGTATAGCGGCACAACGGGTCGATCGGATCGTTGGCGGCGAACCGCTCGAGCACGGTGTGCAGCAATCGGTAGAGGCGTGGGTCCTCGGCCCCTTCGCGCGCGAACGCGGCGATCGTCTCCATGCTGTGGGCCACGGCGTAGAACCGCTCGAGTGGATCGGGTGAGGGAGGCGGCATCAACGGCTGCGCCTCCTCCAACACGGTCACACCCCCTTCGCGTCGACGCTCCCAGCGCGCGAGTAGATGCGTACCCGGTTGCAGCGCAGCACCGAATCTCTTCTGCGAGCGACGCGCAGCCGGCGCGTGAGCATCGATCAACTCGCCCTGATCGGACAACATCACGACGCGCCGATCGTTCTCTCCCCTCGCCTCGACTATCAGCACGATCGCCTCCTGCTCGCGCCGCATCAGCCGACGATGAAGAGGGTCGAGAGCGTGAAGAAGATCAGCATTCCAAGAATGTCCATCGAGGTGGTCACGAATGGTGTCGACGAAACCGCAGGATCGATTCCGGCGCGATGCAGGAGCAGCGGCAGCATCGCTCCCAACACGGTCGCTACCGCCATCGACAAACCCAGCGCCAGGCCGACCACGAGCGCCGACTGAATGGCCTCGGCACCGATCGCCTGTCCGCGCCAAACCAGGGCCAAGTAGCTCCCGAGTGTCAGCAGCGCACCAAACGCGAAACCGAGGGCGGCGGCCACGCCGGTTTCGCGCAGAAAAGCCGAGAGGAAATCGCCCTCCCTCAGGCGCCCCGTGGCCAAGCTGCGAATCACAACGATGGAGGATTGTGTTCCGGCCGAGCCTCCCATCCCCAACACGATCGGGATGAAGGCCGCCAATCCGATCAACTTTCCCCCCAACGTTGCGCTGAAACTATTGAACACGATCGAGGCCAAGAACCCGCCACAGAAAGTCACCAATAGCCACGGGGCACGCGCGCGGGCGGACTTGGCGGCCGAGGGTTCGATCCGCTCCTCTTCCGAGGTCCCGGCCAAGCGCAGGATGTCCTCGCTCGCCTCCTCGCGCAGCACGTCCATCACGTCATCGATGGTGACCACGCCGACCAGCCGGCCTTGATCGTCCACGACAGGAATGGCAAGCAGGTCGTATTTGGCGGCAACCTTGGCCACCTCCTCCTGATCGGTGTCGGTGCGTACCGTGATCAGGTCGGTGCTCATGAATTCTTTCACCGGTTGTTGCGGTGGGTGCGTCAACAACTCGCGCAACGACAGCACGCCCACCAGATGGTTGCGGTTGTCGATGACATACAAATAGAAGGCGATTTCTACGTCGCGCTTGGCTTGCAGCGCAGCGATCGTTTCCCCTGCCGCGAGGTCTTCGTGTACCGCAAAGACGTCGGGTGTCATCAGGCGCCCGGCCGTCTCCTCTTGGTAGATCAACAGTCGTTCGACGGTCGCCTTTTCCTCGGGGCGCATCAACTCCAGGATCGGCGTCGACTCGTCGGGCTCCAGGCCGGCCAAGATGTAGGCGGCATCGTTCTCGGCGCATTGTTCCAACAAGCGGGCTGCCGCCTCGACGTCGAGTTGGCGGATCAACTCGATCCCGCCCTCATGCGGCAGATCGACCAGAAACCTCGCCCCTAGCGCCGGCCCGTGCTCTGCAAGCACCTTGAAGAGCGCAATCTGCTCGCGTGTCGTGAGTCCGTCGAATACCGCTCCGAAATCTCCCGAGCGGACTTTGGCCAAGAGGTTTAGAAGATGCGGGTGTGCTTGGCGCCGCAGAAAACGGCGCACCGGTTCGAGGACCAGGGCTTGCCTACGATCCAAGGGCACTTCGAGGCTCCGCTACCCGGGGGGCGGTTCATAAGGCGGCGCATGATACCCCACCGTCCATGAGCCGGCCCGTCTTGTCGGCCCGATTCGCGCCTTTCGGCCTTGGGTTCGCTCTCCCCTCGACGTATCGTCTGGCCGTGAGGCGACGGGCGCGGTTCGCGAGTCTGGTGTTGGCGGCGCTGGCCTCCAGTGGCGCGGCGTTAGCAGTCGATCCACCGCGCGTCCAACACGACTGCAGCTTGCTCAGCCCGGTTCCGCGACCTTGCGACAACGCGGTCGAGATCGCTCCGCGTTCCTCGATCTATCTCGAGGTGATCGAACCGACCGCTGGGCACTGGCCGACCGACCCGGTCGACGTGGCGTCGATCGTGGTGACGCTCAAGCGCGGCAGCGCGACGCCGGTCACCGTGTTCGGACCGAACCAGGTCTTTGCGCCCGGCTATTCCGGCTCGGTGACACCGCAATTCAACGAGAACGGTGTTTGGGGTTACGGCGTCCATATCATCCCCGCCACGGCACTCGACTCGAGCACGACGTACACCGTGAAGGTCACCGGGCAGAATACAGTGCGCCATCAACCGATCGACCCCAACACCAACAGTTGGAGCTTCAACACTCGCCGCAGCCTTGCCGGCGCGTCGGTCGGTTTCAACATCGACCTCGCGGCACCCACGGTCACATGGCCGGGGCGATGGTTCGCCGGAGCGGTCAAGCCGAACTTCGACACCAGTAGGATCTACGATCAGGACGGGGTTTACGCGCTCTTCGATCGAGTCCATCAGAGCCAACCGGACTTCATGCTGCAGGCGCGCGATTTCCCTTGGATGGGCGATTACATCCAGGCCAATTTCTTCGATGGGAATCTGAATCTCGTTCGCGAGCGACAGACGCGCCGTATCGAGCTGTTCCGCGATGTGGGGACACAGTCCGAATTGACGCTCTCGGACTTGATCGAGGGACCGCTCTACGGAATCGGACCGGGACGCTTGTTGTCGCAGGATTACCGCATCGGAGATCGGGTCTTGGTTTGCGATGCCACCCGCTCCGAGGTGCGGCAGATCGCTGCGATCAACGATTCGGCGAAAACGATTCGGATCGACAAACTCGCCACGCCGGCAAACCTGTGGCAACCCGGAGATCCAACCCCTCCGGCCGATGATCCACGAACCCCGGACAATTTCACGCGTCCGCTCGCCGCACTACGACGGTTCGATCCGCCAGGCACACCGCTGTACTACTGGACGCGCCTGGACGACGAGCTCGACCAACACGTCGCACACGGGCGAAAGCCGCTGGTCGACATTCACGACACACCGTACGACCTGTGCAAGACCGGTGTCGGAGAAAACGCCAACGGCGGTGTCTGTGGCAACGAGCCGAAGAACTATGCCCAGTGGCACGACTTCATCGGCGCCCTGGTCGATCACCTGATCGATCGCTACGGGTCTACGGAGGTCGCCAGCTGGTACTTCTCGATCGGCAACGAGCCCGATCTATCACCGTATTGGAGCCAACACCCTGACGATTTCTTGCGCTACTACGACTACACGGCCAATGCGATCCTGCGAGCCCTCGAGAACCGGGGTGTGGCCAGCGCGACGATCAAACTCGGCGGGCCGGAGGATTCCGGAATCTTCCCCGGCCACGAGAACCATCTCTTGTATCACTGCAGCCCGTCGGCCGTGAATCCCAGCAGCGGCTTTACGGAAACCAACTTCGTCTGCACCGATGCAAACTTCTCCAGCAAACTCTCGCAGCGTGTGGCCGCGATCTGCAGCGCCAACGCCAATCGCGGTTGCCCGTTGGATTACGTCTCGCTGCACAGCTACACCCATGCCGCTACGGCCGCGGCACTCATCGACGGCGTGAAGACACGGGCACGGTCGATCGACCCCGTGCTCTACGCGCGCCTGCCGGTGCATAGCCACGAGACCACCCCCGACTGGATCCCCCGTCGCGATCCAACCTCACGCGAGATCTACCGCTGGGGCGGTTTCTTCCCCAGCTGGGGTGCCGATTATTTTCGCCGCCTGCTCAACGCCGCACAGGCCGACCCGGCGCGCGCCGGTGGACAGTCCACGATCACGATCTGGCCCTTCAACTACAACTTCGAAGGGCTCGCGTCGCTGGCAGGTCAGATGCGCGTCGATGCCGATGGTGATGGCACTCAAGACCGTATCGACGCCGTCGCCTCGCCGTTTCTGCGCTTCGCCGAACTGATTGGAAAGATGGGACACGACCTCGCACCGTTGTCCACGGTAACCGACGCAGGGGCGACGCTCTCCGGCTGGCGCTCGACCGACAACGATGCCGATCGCGTGCTGTTGTACGCACACGATCCGCGCGATGTCGGCAGTGCCGAAATCGGTGGCTGGGATCTCACACTGCAATTGAACGGACTGCGATTCACCGACATCGATGTGATCGAGTGGCGAATCGATGGAGATCACGGCGCCCGCGCGGCGCTGGCCTCACTTCCCGCCCGCGGAAGCAATGGGTTGTACACACCGGCTGAGGTGGCGCCGCTTATCGCGGCCGACGATCTGGTTCCGTTGACGCCGGTCGCTCGATACACGGCAGACCACGGCGCGCTGACGCTTGCCACACATGTGCAGTCGCAGGGTGTGACGTTCCTGGAGATCGTTCCGGCGCGCCTGGACACCGATCGCGACAGCATCCCCGACACGCTCGACAACTGCGTGGCCGCGAGCAACCCGCTACAGAGCGACGTTGATAACGACGGTCGCGGCGATGCTTGCGACTGCGCGGTCGAAGATCCGACCGTCTTCGCCATACCGTGCGAGGTCGAGGGTGTGATCGTGAGCAAGAACCCGGACGATGGAACTCGGATCGATTGGACCAGCGCCGCCGCCTGTTCCGGCGTTGCCGTGCGGTACAGCGTCTATCGAGAGCCACTAGATACACTCACCGTCGGCACGTCGGCAGAGGGCGGTTGTTGGGTCGATCAGCAGACAGCGACGTGGACGACGGATCCGTTCGGGCCGGCAGCAGGAACGGGAAGACGTTACCTCGTTCGCGCGGCTGACAGTTGCGGTGTCGGAACCTGGGGCCGTACGACCGCTGGCGTCGAACGCACGGCGGCCTGCCCTTGATCGCCAGTTACAGTGGGCGCGGGGCGACCCCGAGTTCGGTCAGTTTGTTTGCAATCGCCTCGCCGGCCGTTCGAGGCGTAACGCGTTTGTCGATGAACAGGATCTTTCCGTCGGCTCCAACCTAGTAGCTCCCGCGATTGGGAAACTCGACACGCATCGGGAGCCCGAGCTGCTTTGCGAATCGCTTGTCGGGATCACTCAGGATCGGGTAGTCCAAGGACAACGACTCGACTAGCTTTTGCTGGGTTCGGCGTCCTTGCCATCCGAACCTGCCAGCGCGAAGGCCGGCTTCGTATCGCGCACACCGAGCGGAGGCGCGCAAACGGAGCGCGCAGCAGACCAAGCAGCGCGGTTGCCATCATCGCAAGCGGGCTTTTTCATTGCGGTTTTCTCCGGCAAGGATCGCCCTACGGCAGCACACCAAGTTCTCGTAACAGGTTGCTGCGATCACGCCAATCAGGTTTGACTTTGACCCACAGCCGCAGGAAGACACGACGGTTGAGCTTGTCCTCGAGTTCCTTGCGAGCTGCCGTCCCGACTTCCTTCAGCATCTGCCCCTTGGCACCGATCACGATTCCTTTCTGGCTCGTTTTCTCGACCACGATCGTAGCGTCGATGCTGAGCAGGCCGTTGTCGTTTTCCTCGGTGCGCTCGATCGCCACCGCGATCGCGTGCGGAACTTCTTGTCTCAATCGCAGCAGCAACTTCTCGCGCACGATCTCGGCCAGCATGCGTCGCTGGTCCTGATCGGTCACATAGCCGAGCGGATAGTGAGGCGGTCCCTCCGGCATGTACGACAACACGACATCGAGCAAGTGCCGGCAGTTGTCGCCGCTCAGCGCCGATACGGGAACCGCCTCCTTCACCGGCCACTCGGCCAGCACTTCCTCGATCATCGGAAGCACCCGCCCCTTGTTCATCACGTCGAGTTTGGTGAAGACCACCAGAACGGGCGTGTGACTCATCAACGGTCGAACGCGTTCGAGCACGAAGCGATCGCCGGGCCCGATCCCCTCCGCGGCATCGATCACCACCAACAGTGCGTCGACATCCTCGATCGCCTGTGTGGCTTGATCGTTCATCATCGTGCCGAGTTGGTGATGCGCTTTGTGAAGTCCGGGGGTGTCGACGAAAGCGATTTGTCCAATCTCGGGAATGTTTCGCACACCCAGGATCCGGTAGCGGGTGGTCTGCGCCACCGGCGATACGATCGCCACCTTCTCACCCACCAGGCGATTGACCAACGTCGACTTCCCCACGTTGGCCCGGCCGATGACGGCAACGGCCCCCGAACGAAAACCGGGCGGGACGTTCGGCATTTCGTGCAACCCAAGCGTCAGATCTATTTCCATCATCAGGTGATCACCTCAGGCTCGAGGCCTCTGAACAGCATCACTGGAGTAGCCAGCCGCGAGAGAGTACGTCGGCTTCGTTCGCTGTGCGAACAGCGTATGGGTCGAGCTCGACCCGTCAGTGAGCGGGCGGCACGATTCGAACGGTCGCGATCCGCCGCCCCTGCATGCGCGCCACCTCGAGGGCAATCTCGCCGGCAACGGTCACGCGCTCCCCCACGCGCGGGATCCGCCCGAGTTGCGAGAACACCAAACCACCCAAGGTCTCGACACCGTCCGCGGCGATCTCCAGGCCGGTCGCTTGCTCGACGTCATCGACCGACATCAAACCGTCGACCAGCCAACCGCCCTTGCCATCGGTCCGAACCTCTTCCTCCGGCAGTTCGTGTTCGTCGCGAATGTCCCCGACGATCTCTTCGATCAAATCCTCCAGCGTGACGATTCCGGCTGTTCCACCGTACTCGTCGACAACCACCGCCAGTTGCTGTCGCTGCTCCCGCAACTCGCGAAGCAACTCCAAGACGTACTTGTTGGCAGGCACGTGTGGGACTGGGCGCATCAGGTCGCGTGCCGACAGCGTCGTGTTCCCCTCTCGCAGTTGCGGCAACAGATCGCGTAACGCGAGCACGCCGACGGTCTTGTCCAGCGTGTTCTCGTAGACGAGCAGCCGGGAATGGCGCGAGCGCACGAAGGCGTCGGTAAGAGCAACCAGATCGGAATCGGCGGAGATCCCGAAGATATCGACGCGGGGCGTCATCACCTCGCGCACCACCGTCTCACCCGCATCGACGATTTCGCGCACCAGTTCGGTCTGCTCCGGCTCGAGCAGGCCTTCTTCCTCGGCGTCGCGGATCACTTCTTCGATCTGCTCCTCGCGCACCTCCTCGTCCAACTCGGAAGTTGTTCTGCGGTGCTGCGTGTAGAGCCGCTCGTGCGTGCGCGCCAAGGGCGCGATGATCCAGCCGAACAGTAGATCGACCAGCCGCAACAAGGGGGCGCTGGCGGTAAGAATCTGCGTGGGGTTGCGCGGCGCGATCGCGATCTGCACGAAGGAGCCGAGCCCGATACCGGCCAGGCCGATCAAACTCCCGGTCACTGGTCCACACCATGGCGCCGGCCCCGCGGAACCCAAGACCGTGATGATGACCAACAGAGTCAGGCGCAGCAGCTTGAGCGCTTCATAGGGACGGCTTCCGGGATCGAATGAATCGGGAAGTCCGCTTTCCTCGGCGAGGCGCTCGGCGGTCAAGTCCCCCAGCGCGGAGCGCGCTCCGGCAATCAGCGACAGCAGCAAGAACAGCGCGACGATTACGATCAGACCGACCACGAAGGTCGGGACATCGATGAGCACGGTGTTGTTGACGGTCTCGTTCATGGGCGTGGCGGCAACGAGAGACGGCGTAGTCGGCGCTCGAGCCGTTCCATCTCGCCGTTATCGGTCTCATGATCGTAGCCCAACAGGTGCAAGTAGCCGTGCAGCGCCAAGAGCGCAACCTCTCGCGCCTGGCTATGTCGACGGCGCTTGGCTTGCCGCTGAGCCACCTCCAAGCAGATCGCCATGTCGCCCAGATACGGTTGGCCTTCGGCGGTCGCGCCCTCCAGCGGAAACGACAACACGTCCGTCGCCCGATCCTGGCCGCGCCATTGGCGATTGAGGCTTCGCATCGCCTCGCTTGCGGTGAAACGAATCGTCAGCTCGGCAGGCCGTTCGGGGAACTGTCGGCAGGCTTTGCGTAGCGTCTCTCGCACTGCCTGGCGCACGCCGGTCGCCAGCGACTCGCCGTGATCGACGACGAGCGCCAGCTTCACGACCGCTCCTCGGAGGGGGGCCGCGGAGTCTCGGCGTGCTCGTACGCTTCGACGATTCGTTGCACGAGCTCGTGACGCACGACATCGGCCTTGTCGAAATGAATGAACGCGATCCCCTCGATCCCTTGAACGATGTTGCGAGCGTGCACCAACCCCGAGATCTGTCCGCGAGGCAAGTCGACCTGCGTGATGTCACCGGTCACGATCACGCGCGAGCCCTCGCCGACCCGCGTGAGGAACATCTTCATCTGCTCGGGCGTCGTGTTCTGTGCTTCATCGAGGATGATGAAACTCTCGTTCAGCGTGCGACCGCGCATGAATGCCAAGGGAGCCACCTCGACGACTCCCTGCTCGATCATGCGGCGAGCTCGTTCGTCTTCCCAGATATCGTAGAGCGCATCGTAGAGCGGCCGCAGATACGGATCGACCTTTTGTGCCAGGTCACCCGGCAGAAACCCGAGTCGTTCACCCGCTTCGACGGCCGGCCGGCAGAGTATCAAGCGTCGTACTTGTCGTGAAACGAACGCCTCGATGGCCATGGCGACGGCGAGGTAGGTTTTTCCGGTGCCTGCCGGCCCGATCGCGAACACGATTTCATGCGTGCGGATCGCCTCGAGATAGTTCCGCTGTTGCGCCGTTCGAGGAGCGACCAACCGCCGGCCAGGACCACGTACGCGTGCCTCGCGGAACTGCTCGGAAAGCGGGACGTCGGGCGACTCGCGAACCAGCCGGCAAGCGAGTTGAACATCTTGTGAACTCAAACGAAAGCCGGAGGTGGACAGCTCGGCGAGTTGATCGAGGAATCGAGCGCACGCACTGGTTGGAACCGGCTCTCCCTTGACAGTCACGATCCCATCACGCGCCGCCAATCGAACACCGAAGGTCTTCTCGATGAGGCGCAGATTGGCATCGAGTTCGCCGAGTACAGCGCGAAAAGCTTCTTGCCCGAAGGCGACGGTGGGTGAAGTACTCACAGGCGTGCGACGGTACCACAACTGCCCACCCCGGCAGAATACGCGCCACCCCTCGGCGGAAATTCGCGGACTCCTTCCAGGACGAAATTCGGGGACGGCATACCGATTAACTTGTCGAGAGTCTCGCGACAATCCACGCTCGTGCCGACAAATCCAATCGGTATGCCGTCCCCGAATTTGTCCCCGACTTTCCGCCGAGGGTGCGGCGCGTGTGCAACTCAGACAATCCTGAGGTGCAGATCGGAGAGTTGGGCCTCGTCGACATCGGCAGGGGCGTTGGTCAAGGGACAACTCGCCGATGTCGTCTTCGGGAATGCAATCACATCGCGAATCGATTCCACTCCCAATAGCAGAGCCGCCAAGCGATCGAGTCCCAGTGCGAGTCCACCGTGAGGCGGCGCACCGAATCGCAGCGCATCCAACAGAAAGCCGAAACGACCGCGTGCTTCGTCGGGCCCGATCCCCAAGGTGTCGAAGACGAGTTGCTGGACATCGGGTCGATGAATACGGATCGATCCTCCGCCGATCTCGGTACCGTCCAGCACGATGTCATAGGCGCGGGCGCGAACTCTTCCGGGGTCGCTCTTCAGAAGCGGCATATCGGCCGGTTCAGGAGAGGTGAATGGATGGTGGCAAGCAAACCAGCGATTGCTTGCTGCATCCCACTCGAACAGCGGGAAATCGACGACCCAACACAAGGCGTGCTTGTCCGTTGGAATGAGTCCCTCGGCGTGTGCGATCGACAACCGCATCGCGCCCAGGACGCGCCGCGCGAGGTCGAGCGGCCCGGCCACGAGCAGCGCCAGGTCACCCTCTTTCGCGCCCAACCGTTCGAGCAACTGCAGCGACGCGTCGGCACCGAGCGCCTTCACGGCCGGCCCACTGATGCCGTCAGCGCCGCGCTTGAACCACACCAATCCCCCGGCGCCCAACGCTTTGGCCTGCTCGCCGAGGCCATCGATCTTGGCACGCGCAAACGCCGCACCACCGGGCACGACGATGCCGCGCACCACGCCCCCTTCCGCCACCGCTTTCTGAAACACCACGAAGGAACTGGCGCCGGCATCGGCCGTGACGTCCTCGATCGCCAACCCGAATCGCAGATCGGGGCGATCGACACCGTAGCGATCCATCGACTCCTGCCAAGAGATGCGTCGATACGGTGCGGGCGTGTTCCATCCCGCCAGCCGCGTCGCTGCCTCGACGACCTTTTCAACCATGGCGATCACGTCGGGCACATCGACGAACGACATCTCGATATCGACCTGTGTGAACTCCGGTTGCCGATCGGCGCGCAGATCCTCGTCGCGGAAGCAACGAGCGATCTGGTAGTACCGCTCGCAACCCGAGACCATCAACAACTGCTTGAACAGTTGCGGCGATTGCGGCAGTGCGTAGAACGCGCCGCGGTGGACTCGCGACGGCACCAGGTAATCGCGTGCCCCTTCAGGAGTCGACCGGGTCAGAATCGGTGTTTCGATCTCCCAAAAACCCTCGCCGTGAAGCGTGTCGCGAATCGTCCGTGTCAACTCCGAGCGAAAGCCGATCGCTTTCTGCATCGTGTCACGGCGTAGATCGAGATAGCGGTACTTCAGGCGCAACTCTTCACTGGGGAGTTGGCTGCTCGCCGGTTGAAGTGGAAGGTCATCACACTCCGCCAGCACCACGAGAGACTCGGCGCGCACCTCCACGCCGCCAGTGTCCATCCGCGCATTGATGTTGGTACCGACCCGAGCGATCACCGTGCCGATGACCTCGACCACCGTCTCCGGGCGCAACCCACCGGCCCGTTGGTGTAACTCTCCCGACGCAGGATCGAACACCACCTGGATCAAACCGCTCCGATCGCGCAGGTCGACGAAGACCACACCGCCCAGGTCGCGCCGCTTCTGAACCCAACCATTGAGCTTCACCGTCTGACCGACATCGGGAACGCGCAACGTGCCACCGTAGCGTCGCGCAACTTGAGAGGAAGACATCGTCGACTCCTAGAACGTGCTTTGAGGAAACCGGTTCATTCACCGCTCTCGAGTTGGGCGGCCAACCGCACCGGATCGAGCGGGGCATCGCGCTCGACTCCGTTGATCAAATCGCGAAGTCGCACCATACCGCGCGCGATTTCGTCATCACCGATGATCGCTGCATAGCGCGCTCCCGATCGATTCGCGCGCTTCATTTGTCCGGACAAGCCGCGGCCGGCAGGATCCCAAAGCGCGGCGACGCCCGCGGCGCGCAAGGCGTGCACGAACGGCAAGACGCGCGCCTGAGCCGACTCGCCGAGCGTCACCACGAACAGATCCAACAGTGGTGCGGCGGGAGCGACGTCGTCGCCGGCAGCCAGAAACAGCCGTTCTATGCCGGCCGCAAAACCGATCCCAGCGATCTGCGGCCCGCCCAATTCGGCCACCAAATTGTCGTAGCGACCGCCGCCCACCACCGCGTTTTGCGATCCGCCCGTATCGGCCGAAATCTCGAAGGTCGTGCGGACGTAGTAATCGAGGCCGCGAACCAGCTTTGCATCGATGGTGTACGGGATGCCGATTGCGGTCAGGCCAGCGCACACACTCTCGAAGTGAGCGCGTTCATCGTCGCCAAGAAAGTCCAACATCGCTGGCGCGGACTGAAGCGCTCGTTGGGTTGCGGGGTCTTTGCTGTCCAGCACCCGCATCGGATTGCGCTCGATTCGTGAACGACTCTCGGCATCGAGGTGACTCTCATGCTCGCGCAGGAACGCCACCAGCGCCTCGCGATAGCGGACACGCGACGGCACATCCCCCAACGTGTTGATCGACAGGGTCGGGCTGCCGACCCTTGCCGCTTTGACCAAGTCCCACGCGACGGCGATGGTCTCGACATCGGCACCGGGCGCCAGCTCGCCGAACCACTCCGCGCCGATCTGATGGAACTGGCGCAGTCGCCCCTTCTGCGGACGTTCTTTGCGAAACGCGGCGCCGATGTAGTAAAGGCGCGTCAATCCCGCGCGATCCAGCGAGTGCTCGACGAACGCGCGGCAGACCGAAGCGGTCAACTCCGGGCGCAACGAAAACGATTCTTCGCCGGACTGGAGGGTGAACATTTCTTTTCCAACGATATCGGTCGCCTCCCCCACCGAGCGGGTGAACAACTCGGTCGATTCCATCATCGGCGGGCGGATCTCGCGGAAGCCGTAGCGACGCAACAGCGCGCGCGCTGTCGCCTCGAACGCCTGCCATCGTTCGCTCTCTCCGGGCAGGATGTCGTTGAATCCACGCGGGCTGGTGAAACGGGGCGCCACAGAAACCTCTGAAAACCGACGGGGGGTTGAGCCGGGGATTCTGCCACGCCAGGTCGAGCGCGTCAGGACCACGTGGCTCAGGTAATCTCTCCCCATGTTCCGATTCCTACTGTTGCTGGCGGCTGCGGCCGGCCCTCTCGAGGTTGAACGGCCGATCCCCCCCGCCGCGATCGAAGCGACCACCGCATGGGAGGTTGAACTTCCCGATACTCCCTCACAAGCAGTGCGAGCCGTGGTGCTCGATGGGGGTATCAGCGGCCTCTTGGTGCCGTACGAGAACGCGATCGAGGTCCGCCTGGCGCTGGACGGTTCGCTCGTGTGGCGTCGTGAAGGACTCGGCGCAGCGGGTCTGATGAGCGGGCCGCCGCTCCTGATCGGAGGGGTGCCGACCATCGGTTGGAGCGGTGCCGATGAGAGCGGCAGCGCGCATTTCCTGCTGATCGCTGTCAACGACGGCGCGAACCGCTCAGAGACGCCGCTCGATAGCGCGCCGCTCGGACCGCCGCTTCCCGATTCCGACGGTGGATCGGCCGGGCCGCAGTGGTACGTACCGCTGGCCGGCGGTGTGGTCATCGTGATCGACCCGGCCGGACGGGTCGAGGAACGACTGATCGCCTCACGTGCCGAAATCTCCCCTCCTCTGGTTGTGGTCGAAGGGCGCATTTGTGCGTTCGTCGGTCCTCATCGTCGGATGGTGACGCTTGCTTCGCTTGGACAACTCGAATCACCGCGGCTGTTGTCACCGATCACAGCCGCCGCCGGCTCGCGCAGACTGTTTGCCGCCCAAGCAAACTCGTTGTCGGCCTGGCATTGCCGAGCCCTTTCGCGCGGCGGCTTGCGTTGCGGCTCGGCCTGGAAGCAACCAACCGGTGCGCCGGTTACCGCAGCACCATTGGTAGTTGACGATCTTGTCTTCGTACCGTCGTGGGATTCGTTCCTGTACGCCTTCCGGCAGGTCAACGGACATCTACTGTGGCGCGTCAGCACACCCGGTCGTTTGTCGGCCACACCGTTGGCGTGGGATGAGTTGTTGGCGGTAGCGCCACAGCGATCGAAGGCGATTGGGTTTTATCGCAACCGTGACGGCGCATCGGCGGGACAGATCGATGCCGGCAACGACGAGGTGTTCTTGTCGCCGCCGGGTCGCGTCGACGACCGTTTGGTATTGGCGGTGTCATCTCCAAGAGCCGACAAGCCGCGAACGTTACGGGCCTACGCGGTGAAACGACACGTAGCTCCCGCGCCGACTCCAGCCGCGAGTCAGGAGGTCAGCCCCCTGACGGCGGAAAGAAACCGATCCTCGAGCTTGCGATAGGTGACCTCGCTCGGTTCGCCGGCGATTCGATGCGGCAAGTTCGCCAGCGGCAGAACGGCTTTGGCCATCGAACGACGACCTCCGGCCGAGCCGTATTCGGCGAATGCGAGCTTGGCCAGCGTCCCCGCTTTCTGAACGAAGCCAACGTTGCGAATCGACATCGAAACGGTCTCGTCGATCACACCGCTGACCACCGACCACTCCACGCCGCCGACTTGCAGGCAGAAATCGGCGAGTTGTGGCACGACGTCCTCGCGCGTCACACGCCCGAGGTGACTGAAGATCACTTTGTCTTCGATGCGCGCGGTGCGCAGTCCTTCTGCAAACGCGGCCAGGATCTCGGGCGGCAGCGACGGGCGTTCGATGCGGCGCAAGTGATTGATGTTCGCGCGCGGGAACAGCCACGTGAACGCCTCGACATCGGCTTCCGACACCGGTTGCTCGAGCCACAATGTGTCGGTGCGGATGGCATACAACAGCGCCGTAGCGAGCCGCTCGTTGACCTTGATTCCGTCGGACCTCAGATACTCGACAAAGATCGTGGCGGTTGCGCCGTAGGCGGTTCGCACGTCTTTGTACCGCGACTCGTAACTGGTCTGCGCGGGGTGATGATCGATTACGCCATCGATTCGCGGAAGCAACTGCTTCAGGTGCGGCGGTTGCGTGTCCACCATGAAGATCCGGTCGTACTCGGCCAACGTCGGCTCGTCCAGCGGCAAGACAGGAAGATCGAGAACACGCTGCATTTCCAGGTTCTCCGGGCGTGTAACCCGACCGAAGGAAGCCATCGGCATGGTGACGCGATTGCGCCCCAAGAGCGTGCGCAACGCGAGCCCCGACGCGAGTGCATCGGGATCGGGATCGTCCTGGAGCACGATCAGCGCGTTTTTGGCGCCCTCCATCAGCTCACGGAGTCGGCGAGTGTGTCCTTTGGCGCGCGCCAATCGCATATCGGCACGCAACGTCGCGGCGAAGCGCTCTCCGGCCGGCACGAAGTGCGCCCACGGAAACTTTTCCTGAGGAAACGGCAATGTTTCCACGCCGCCGATCGCCAGAACAGCGACAGGCGTGTCGCCGCGCTCTTTTCCAGCGGCTTCCAAGACACCGCGCAGGCGACGAGGGTCGCGCAGCGAAACGATCAACATCGAGGCTGGAAGCAGTTCGCGATAGAGATTGCGATCGCGCAACGAGCCACGTACCGTCGTGCAGCCCAGACGTTTGAGTAGGCGCTCGAGCCCCGCCGTATCGACGGCGAAGACAACATCCTCGGGAGCATTCCCGAGCGCCTGCATCAGCAAAACGGCGTGCGAGCGACTCTGGCAAACGACCGCGATCCGCATCACGACACCGGCGCTGAATTACCAAAACGCCAGATCACGATGGCTCCCAACAGCGCTCCGCACACGTCGGCATACCAATCGAAAATGGAGCCGTCACGCTCGGGAATGAACGTTTGGTGCCACTCGTCACTGGCACCGTAGAGAGCGGCAAGCGTGGCCGAGATCAGTGCGCGAGGTCCGGCAGCGAACCACGGGGCGAGGGCCCAGCCCCACGTTCCCGTGAGAGCAAAGTAGGCGGCGAAATGCAGCAGCTTATCGCCACCCGACGGCACCTCGACCGGCATCGGTCTGCCACTCTCGATGAAGATCAACGCCATCAAGGCGAGCGGGGCGATCAGTCGCCAGACAGCTCGCGTCGCGGGGCGAGAGTTCTCGTTCATCCGCTGAAGGGGGCCATGATCAGGCCGAGCAAGATCGCGCCTCCTACGACCGATCCCCACAGCACCAACGCCACCCTCCAGTTGGGGCGCTTACCTCCCAGGAGGAACGCGAAGAAGACGCTGACGATCGTGGCGAAGAGTACGAGTTGCAGCAGATGGCGCACGAGCGAGCCCCCTCATTCCTTGCGGCGGATCGCAATATCCCAGGCGTCGAGGATCACAAGGATGTTCATCAACCCGGCTGCCATCATGTAGATCGAACCGTAGCCGCTCCAAGTTCGAAACTCGCGCTGTTTTCGCGCGGCAATCGCTGCCACGATCGATGGATCTGGCAGCGCGGTGGGAGCGGGTAGAGCGTAGACGGCGTGCCCATAGAGTGCACCGCGAAGCAGCGGTTCCCAGGGACCGACGCTGACGTTGGCTCCCACCTGCAAGGTCGAGAGCCAGGGTGTTCGTGGATCGACCACCGCCAAATTGCCATCGAAGGCGACGCCGAGTGCGACGGTGGTCAGGAGGAGCACAGCGAATACCGCGCCCCGCAGTCGAGCTCCGACGAAGAAGTGACCGCCGCCCGGAACAACCCAAGCCAAGAAGCTGGCGAGCAGCCCCTTCTTGACCAGATCGAGTGAAAGGCTACTCGATGTTTGTTTCGCGGCAGCGGTCATCGGTGGGCGGTCACTCGCTGTCGCCCGGCTCCACTTCAACGATGATCTCGACCTGTACTTCCTTGTGAACGTGGACGTTGACGCGGTGCGTTCCAACCCGTTTGATCGGGTCGGCCAAACGCACTTGGCGCTTGTCGACGACCACTGACTGCTTGGCCAGCGCTGCTGCGATGTCCGCAGAAGTGACAGAGCCGAAGAGCGTCCCGCTATCACCAGCACGACGGAACAAACGTACAACGGTAAGTGCGGCGAGTCGCTGGGCGAGATCCTGCGCGGCTTGAGCCTCGCGCACATCGCGTGCCGCACGGGCACGCAGTTCGGAGTCGACCTGGCGCTTGATTCCCGGCGTCACGAAATAGGCGAGTCCCTTCGGGACCAAGTAATTGCGGGCGTAACCGACCGCCACCTTGACAACATCGCCGCGGCGGCCGAGATGCTGAACGTCGTCGCGAAGAATGACCTGCATGGGCGCCTCCGATCAGTCCGCGGTGTAAGGGAGTAGCGCCAAGTGACGAGCCCGCTTGATCGCGAGTCCGAGTTGGCGCTGATGGCGAGCGCACGTGCCACTGACACGGCGAGGCAGAATCTTGGCGCGTTCGGGGATGTAGTTCTGCAGAGTACGAATGTCCTTGTAGTCGATCGGATCGACCTTGGTCTCGCAGAACTTGCAGTACTTGCGACGCTTGAACAAGAAGCGTCGCGTGCGGCGACGCGGAGCTTGCGCGCTCATTCCAGGTCCTCCGTGATTCGGGACCGGCGAATCGGCCCCTCGGCGTCATCGTCGTCGCCCGCGTCCCACGCATCGATCTCTTCCTCGATGACATCCTCAGCCGGAACGGGCAGCCCCGCCGCCTCTGCCGCAGCGCGCTCAGCGGCACGCTTGAGGTGATCACGACGCGCCTCTTCGAGGGCGACCTTTTCTTCAGCCGTGGGAACCTTCTCGTGGTCGGCCCGGACCGACAGAAACCGCAGAACGGTATCGGTCAGCTTGAGACGACGCGTCAACTCTTTCTCGACGTTCGCCTCGGCCTCGTACATCACGAGGCTGTAGTTCCCTTCCGGATGCTTGTTGATGGGAAAGGCAAGTTTTCGACGTCCCCAGCGGTCGACCTTGTGCACCGTTCCGCCCATGTCAGTGATGAGCGCTTCGAAACCGGTGACCTGACGGTCGGCCTCTTCCTCGGTAAGGACAGGGGACGCCACCATGACGAGCTCGTAGCGGCGCATTTTCCCTCCTGGTCTTCGGCCCCGGTCGGTACCGGGGCGAGGGTGGTTGTGTTCCGCCGGGCGATCCTGCCCGGGCGGTGTGATTTGAGCCGCGGGAGGCTAGCAGAGTCGTTGGAGAAGCGCCACAACCAAGAGGCTCAAGTCGGATTCGTGCGATTGATCTCGTTCATCGCCATCACCAAGCCGCGCCCGAGGATCGCTTCGACCGCATCCGCCGCCCGTTGCTCGGCATCGCGAAACAGGTCCGCCTCCTGAGCGCGGGGGCGAGCGAGCACATGACGCGCCATCTCCTTCCCGCCTCCATCGGGCCGCCCGACGCCGATTCGAATCCGCGCGAAGTCGCCGCTTTGCAGGTGCTCGATCAGCGAACTGATGCCGTTGTGGCCCCCGGCCCCGCCACCGTGCTTGAGTCGGACGGTTCCAAGCGCGAAATCGGCATCGTCATGCAGCACGATGAGATGTTGCAGATCGATGCCGTGAAACGAAAGCAACGGCCGGGCCGCTTCACCCGACAGGTTCATATAGGTCTGCGGTTCGGCCAGCAGGACCTCGTCTCGGCCGATCTTGCCGCGACCGTAAAGGGCCAGGTGCCGCCGTTTGGACAACTCGATCGAGTGCCGAGCGGCGAGCCGCTCGACCACCGCAAAACCGACGTTATGACGAGTGCCGCGATACTCGGGCCCAGGGTTCCCCAGGCCCAGCACCAACCACACGACCGGTCAGCCTCAGCCTTTCGTTTCGGGTGCGGGAGCTTGGGCTGCCGCCGCGTCCGCAGCCGGGCCTGCAGCTTCCTCGGCTTCGGCCGTCTTGCCGAGCACCGTGACGATCGTGTCGTGAGGCGACATCACCAGTTCGACACCGGTGGGCAGTTTCAACTCGCTGGCCTCGACGTGCTGTCCCGTGTGAAGTTCGGTGACGTCGAGTTCGATAAAGCTCGGTATTTCGGCCGGGAGAACCTTGACCCGCACCGTGCGATGGATCAGATCGAGAAGACCGCCCTCGCTCTTGACGCCGACCGCCGTACCGACGATGTGAACCGGGACGTCGACCACGATCTTTCGGTCCATCTCGACGCGTGCGAAGTCGGCGTGCAGCAGCCGGCCCGTAATGGGATGCACTTGGACCTCTTTGAGCATCACCATTCGGCGCAGTTCACGATCGCCGATCTTGAGGTGAATCAGTGAATTCCGCCCACCCTCGGTGGACAGAAGTTGTAGCACCGGGCGAGCGTCGAACAAGATCGACTCGGGCGCGACTCCCCCGCCATAAACCACGGCAGGGATCTGACCTGCGTTGCGCAGGCGGCGCGATTCGGCGCTGCCGGCTTTGGTGGTTCGGGGTTGGACTTCGAGGTGGACTTCACGGGTGGTCATGGTTGCCTTCCTTCGTTGATGCAAACGCGGTCAAGGGACGGCCGTGATCGGCCGCTTCGTAGGTCAAACGAACAAGGAACTGATCGAGGAATTGGTATGCGTACGTCGAATTGCTTCTCCAAGCAGCGGCGCCACCGACAGAACCTCGATCTTCTTACAACTCAGCTGATGGTCACTCAACGGAATCGTGTTGCAGACGGCGATTCCGCTGACTTCGGAGTCGTTCAATCGCTCAATCGCACGTCCGGAGAGTACCGGATGCGTGAAACAACCACGCACCGACCGAGCCCCGGACTGCAACAACGCTCTCACAGCGCCGGATACGGTACCAGCCGTGTCGATGATGTCGTCGACGATCACGCAGTCACGACCCTCCACATCACCGATGACATTCACGCTCTCCGCCACGTTCGGCCCGGTTCGACGCTTGTCGATGATCGCCAGGCTGCCGCCCGTCCGCTTGGAGTAGAACCGAGCCCGTTCGACGCCTCCGGCATCGGGAGAGACGATCACCGGGTCGACCACACCCAAGTTCTCCAGGTATTCGATCAGCACTGGCCCCGCGAACAGATGGTCGACAGGAACGCTGAAAAAACCTTGAATCGCAGGCGCGTGCAAATCCATCGTGAGAATTCGATGAACGCCAGCCGCCTCGATCAGGTCGGCGATCAACTTGGCGCTGATCGGTACCCGCGGCTTGTCCTTTCGTTCCTGGCGCGCGTAGCCGTAGTACGGGATGACCGCCGTGATTCGCGCGGCCGAGGAGCGTCGGAACGCATCGATCAGCAGCAGCAGTTCGAGCAGGGTCTCCGCCGGTGGGTTGGTCGGCTGCACCACGAATACATCGGCGCCGCGAACGTTCTCGAGGACCTGAATGTAGACCTCGCCGTCGCTGAAACGTTCGACCCGCACCGCCCCGGCTTCGATGCCGAGATAAGCGCAGATCTCCTGTAAGAGCTGCGGGTGGGCGGTACCGCCGAACACTTTGATTTCGGCCGAGCTCATCCTGTCCTCGATCCCTAGAGTCCGGCGTCCGGTCGCGATCCCGGGCCGGGCGGGCTCGGGACATCGACCGAACTGTCGAACAAGCGATCAGCATCTTCCTCGGCAGCCTCGCGGGGTCTTCGAACCTTACGCGGCTCGGCTCCGGCGGCCAAGATCGACTCGTATTTGGCGAGGATCTTCTCCTCGAGCATGTTGCGTGTCTCGCTATTCAGCGGATGGGCCAGGTCGCGAAAGGTCCCATTCTTGCGTCGCTTGCTCGGCATCGAGATGAACAACCCTTGAGTCCCGCTGATGATCTTGATGTCTGAGACAACAAAACACTGATCGAGCACGATCGTCACGAACGCCTTGAGCTTCTCCTCGTCGACGGGAAAAACGCGGATGTCGGTAACTTCCATGTCGACCGCCCTCCCTCACTCGTGTAACGGAGCCCGTCGCTGCGCGCGCGCCGCTTGGCGCGGCAATGTCCATGCTTGCCTGACCCATGCAGCCGGTTCGTTGCGTTGCAACTCGACCGCCGCTGCCTGTGCATCCGGCTCGCTTTCAAACAATCCAAACACAACACAACCGCTGCCGGACATCGCGGCGACGCCACCCAGCGCGGCGAAGTGCCCGAGCAGCCGGTCGATCTCCGGCCGCAGTTGCACTGCCGATATGGTGAGGTCGTTCCACACGGGAGGCAGTCCTGGGCTCGCCTCCTGAAGATGCCGCCACAGCCGCGAGATCTTAGGGGGCTGATCCAGGGTCGTCAACGCGCCTCGCGCACGTTGGAACACATCGGCCGTGGCCAGGGGCGGTCCGAGTGCTGCCAGCACCACCGGGAGTCGCGGCAGATCGGGCCAGACCTCGAGGTCGTCCCCCCGCCCCGTCCCAAGCACCGTACCCAACTCCAGGAAGTACGGAACGTCCGCTCCCAGAAGGCGCGCGCACTCGATGCTGACCGCCGGATCCGACGCGCCGATCAAAGCGCTCAGTCCCCACAACACCGTGGCCGCATCGCTGGAGCCGCCGCCCAGCCCACCGCCGATCGGAATCTGCTTCCTTAATTCGACCGTCACGCGGTTGGTGAATTTCTTCCGCGTTCGAAGCACCTCGACCGCACGCCAACAAAGATTCTGTTCCGCAGGTCCGAGTTCGGCCTCCGTAACCGAGATCTCGGTCGGGCCGGGTTGTGGGTGAACGCTGAGTTTTATCTCGTCGTGCAGATCGACCGACTGAAAAACGGTGGCAATCTCGGTGTAGCCGTCGGCCCGTAACCCGACGAGGTCCAGCGCGAGATTGATTTTGGCAAACGCGCGCAGCGAGATCGCTCGCGTGTCATCGCGGTGAACGGGACTGTGGGTCACGAGTGAGGACCTCCGATGCCGCCTCGAGTTGCGTATCCTCCACCAACTCGAACCCGTTTGGCACTCGGGGCCACTCCGGCGGCTTGGGCAAAGCGCCCAACTCGGTAAGCCGCAATTCCAATTGGGAGGCGTCGCGGCTCAGCCGCAGATGACGCGGGAACCGATCGGCTGCCACGGCCTCCAGTGAGCGCACGTTCCAGCCTCCGATGTTCCGGTCCGCGTTCGCAGACGGATCGGCTTGGAGCAGGTCTCGGAGTAGTTCCCCACTGACCGGCACCCCGGTGAACCTGGCCCAGAAATGTTCGCTGTCCGCACCGTCGAACACCTGGTGTTGACTGGAGAGTACGATCCGAGCCCGGCCGCCGACCGCGGCGCCGATCAACGCAGCGGGGCCGGCGAAGCCGCGCACCTCGAGCAACACGAGCCCCTCCTGGCCCAGGCCGACGCGCACTCGAAATTTCTGCGGACGGGATTGTTTGTCAGGAAAGTACTGCACGCTGTACGCAGCTTGCGTACCGAACGGCGCCGAGGTTGGCGCTTGGATTCGCACCGTGGTGCAGCCGATCGACGAACATAACGTTCCGACAGCAAGCAACAAAAACCTCAAGGCTGCAGCGCCTTTTGCGCGCTCTCCATTTCGTCGAGTTTTTTCTGCAATCTCTCGCGCGACAAGGCACCAAGACTGATCGCTGCGCCCCATTCTGCTTTGGCACGCTGACTGTCGCCCAATGCGAAGTAGACGTCACCCAAATGCTCGCGAATCTCAGGCTCATCCCGTTCCACGGCGCGCTGAGCGGCGCGGCGCAACATCGGAAGCGCTTCCGAGCTACGGCCGGCGCGATGCAGGGCCCAACCCAGACTGTCGAGATACGCCGGTTCTTCAGGGCGTTTTTGTACCGCACGCTCGAGCAGCTTGATCGCCTCGTCGAGCGATCGACCCTCCTTGGCCAAGAGCCAACCGAGGTCGTTGAGCAGCACATCGTTGTCAGGCTCCAGCAGCAGTAAGCGCCTGAACGCCGCCTCCGCCTCTCCCGCGCGCCCGGCAGCATCGAGTGTCGCGGCGCGAATTCGCAACACGTCGTTGGACGGCTCCTCAGGGAGACCGACAGCATCCAGGAGTCGCGCCGCAAGCTGTGGGCGCTGGAGCGAGATCAACCATTGCGCGATCTCGGCCGCACCGGCGACGCGATCGGCAAAGCCATGCAGCGCGGTCAGCAGCGGCGTGAGTGCAGCATCGGTCGCCGTGTTGCGATCGACGTTCGGATCCCAAGCCGCGGCAAGCGCAATCAACGGTGCGTTCCCCGTCTTCGCCGCAAGGCGCTGCTGGAGTTCGCTCTCGACCTCGGCACGACGGCCGAGTGCATCGAGAGCCGCGTACTTCAACCGCAGTGCGGTCACGTCATCGTCGACGTTGCCTACCAACGCCAACACGCGAGCGTGATTACCCTCTTTGAAGCGGTTCTGAGCGGCGCGCAGCCGAACCGCCGAACCGAATGACGCTCGATCTTCATCGCTGAGTCGCGTCATGAGATCTTCGAGTTTGTCGGCGGCGAGTTTCGGTTGCGAGGCTTGTTCGGCCGCTTGTGCCCACAGCAACACTGCATGCGAGGATCGATATACCTCCGGCAGGCCATCGAGCAGTGTCAAGGCTTCGGCTCCACGTCCGAGCTTGACTTGGGCGCGCGCCAGATCACGCCGCACGATGGCATCGGCAGGACGCGCTCGCAGAGCCGATTGCAACGGTTCGAGTGCACCGTACGGATCGCCGAGATCCAAGCGCACGGCCCCGAGGCGCTGCGCCACGTCGATGTCGTCCGGTTTCAATTCGCGCAAGCGAACGAGCGTCGTTTCTTGGCCGGCGAGATCTCCGCGTGAGCCTTTCAGATCGGCAAGCGTCTCCAACACCGGTATCGCGCCACGGCCGGTGACATGCACATTGTCCAGCAAGCGAATCGCGCGCTCTGCTTCGCCGCGCGCCAACAGGACTCGCGCCAACGCCATCCAAGGAGGCGCGGGATCGGCACCCGGGACTGCGGCGGCACGCTGTGTAACCTCGACCGCTTGATCGATGCGCCCCTCGCCACCCAGCAAGCGAATCCAGGCGACCCAGGTCGGCGTATCGCGTGGGTCGATACGCGCGGCCGCTTCGAGTTGTGTCAGCGCACCGGTGAGCGCTTGGGGATCGTTACTGCGCCGATACCGACCTATCAAAATCTCGGCCAGTACTCGACGGGCCGACGCTTCATCCGGGTCCAGCTCGATCGCTTTGCGTGAACGAGCCTCGGCGCAGGCTAAGTCTTCCTCACGCAAACAGAGGCGCGCGAGGGTCGATTGCACCTGGACAGCGTTCGGATCCAACTCGATGACCTGCTCGAGTTGCTTGCGAGCCTCACGCCACTTCCCCTGCTGCAGCAAGTCTTGGGCGTCGAGAAACAGCAGATAAGCCTCGGCCCGGGCGCCGTTGGCCGGCGCCCCCGCTGGGATCTCAGATGCGGCAGAAACCGCGACCGTGGCAAAGGTCAGAGCGATCATCGGGGCGACATAGGGACGCATCGGGGTGTCGTTTCCTCGCAAGGATTCTATGCGTCGACCTGTGTTCAGGCCCGCTTTTCGCGCGAATTCACAGGATCACCTCCCAGCACTACGGTTGCTGCTCGAGACGCCACTGGGGATCGGCACCCACCAGGGCCCAGCGCCGAGCGCGAAATTCACCCGCCTCCCATCGATCCACCCATTCTTGGTGGAGGTCGACGTGCTGGGTCGCCGAAAGCAGCGAAATCGCCACACGTTGTTCACCCGCGGGCACGCGGAATGATGCAAGCGCCGGCACGCCTTCCCTGAGGCGCACGAGGCTGACGCGACGACCCGAGACCCGCACCTCTATCAATCCCTCTTCCAGGGGATGAGTGATTTCGACGACGGCGCGACCCGGCTGTGGCGGAGCGATCGATTCCTCACGATCAGCCGGCACCGCGCTCGTGATCGGCGTAGGGCTCGGCGTTGGATTTGGCGTTGGGCTCGCTGTGAGGCTAGCCGGCGCTGCGACGATCGGCGCCACCTTGTCGGAGGCCGCGATCATTGCCACGGGCGCCGACGTGGCCGCCGTGGGGATTGGGTCACGAGCTGCAGTGTGGCGTTCGACCGGGAGGATCGTGGCGACCGATCGGCTCGACTCCGCGACCTGCTTGCGGTCGAGTCTGCGAGTCACCCATGCCGCCGCGCGCGGCGCATCGCGACGCATCCGCTCCGTCTTGGGATGCGCAGTGCTCGTCACTGTCGTGCGGCTCGCCGGCACCGGGATCTCGCCTGGCGTGATCGCGCGCACGTCGAGAGCGGAACGGACCGACGACGTTGCAACCACGACCGGCGACGCTGGCTCGAACTCGATCGCCAATGGAGGAACAAGCGGAGACGGCGGGACGGCAGCGAGCGCAGGCGCATTCACGATCGTCGCTGGACGCCACACACCGGCAAACCACGAGAATGAGACAACTGCTGCAACCGCGATGGCAGCTCCAGCGAGGCTCGCCCACCGAACGGTTCGCGGGCGAGGTACGCGCCGTGTTTGAGCGAACGTGTCATCGACGATCCCGAAGCGTCGCTGAGTAGGACGTCCGTGCTCCGACTGATGCGGAACGACGATCGCCTCCAGAGCCTGAGCGAACGACTCGCCATCGCCGAATCGGTGCGCCGGGTTCTTCTTCAAAGCCCGATTCAAGAACGCCACCAAATCGAGCGGCAGGCCGGGGCGAATCGCCGAAACGGCGAGCGGTTCCTCATGCAAGATTCGGTGCGATAGCTCACGCACGGACCGGTGCTCGAACGGATGCTTTCCACTCAGACCGCGGTAGAGCACGACCGCGAGCGAGTACAGATCGCTGCGTCCATCCAAGGGGGAACCGCGCAGCCGTTCGGGCGGCAGATAGGCGGGTGTGCCCCACAGATATTGATCGACCTCGACATCCTCCCAAGCCTCGACCCCTGTCTCGCCGGCGACACCGAAGTCGGTGATCTTCAATCTGCCGTCCGACGCAACCAGCAGGTTGGCCGGTTTCACATCGCGATGAACGACACCTTGCTGATGTGCGGCATGAAGCGCACGTGCCGCCTGCACCACCAAACAGACGATCTCGGCGGGAGGAAGCGGACCGCGCTCACGCAGCAACTCTTCGAGCGAGACGCCGTCTACGAACTCCGTGACGAGGTACGGCAGCTCTCGTTCGCTGGCAGCATCGAGCACGTTGACGACACCCGGATGTTTGACCCGTCCGAGCAGCGACGCTTCACGTCGCAACCGCACTCGCAGCGGCAAGCTATTCGCGCGTCGGCCGTCATCGCGAAGAAGTTTGACGGCGACCACGCGCCCCGTGGAGCGCTCTCGGGCACGGTAGACGACACCGCTCGCGCCGCGTCCTACTTCTTCAAGCAGTTCGAAGCGGTCCAGCAACATGACGGCATCTCACTGCTCCCCAGTGTGGCGTCAATGTAGGGTCGGCATCGAAACGGCGGCCAGAGTGCAGCGCCACAGCCTGAGGACAACACGGTCGGCCACGGACGCGCCCACGTCCCGACGGCGCAGCGCGGACGGTTCAAAAAGACTCGAGACGAGGGGCTATTAGGCTGCCGGCTTGGCTTGCGATGCGGCGATCGGAGAACGCAAGAGTCGAATCGTTTCGTCCAGCAGCGGATCGCCACCGACCGCGTCGTCGTCGATCCGCGCACCCCCAGGGGTCACGATCTTGTCGGGGTCGATCCCCTTGCCGGCCCACGAGTAGCCGCTAGCTGTTTTCATTTCGCGGGTTGTCAGTAGCAACGAACCACCGCTACTGAGCGGAATCAACTCGGGGGTCGATCCCAAACCGAAACTCTGACGGCCGTAGAGCGTGGCCCCCGTCTTCTCTTTCAACAGAATCGCCAGCGCTTCACCGGTGCCCGCGGTGCTTCCATCGATCAGTACCGAGAGCTTCGGCAGTCCCGCGCGCTGTGCCGCGGGCGCTTCGATCTTTTGCGTTTCGCCTTGTCGTGGATTGAGCGTCAGGAGCGCGCCTCCGTCATAGAGCACTCCTGCCAACGGCACCAGAATCTGAGGATCCAATCCGACGACACCGCGCAGGTCGATCAGCCAAGGCTCCTGACCGTGTTGACCCACCATAGTCGTGAGTTCGCGACGCAGTGCCAAAGCGTCGAGTTGCTCCAGGTCCATCACACGCAGGTAGACCACTCCGTCGGTCTTGCTTTCCAGCGCAAACCCCTTACCGGTGCGCGCCGCCAACATGATGGTCTTGTCTTCCAGCTTGAAGGTATCGCCGTTAAGGATCGTCAACTTCAACGGTGCACCGATGGCGCCACTCAAGCGATGACGCAACTGCGGCCAAGCCAGTTGGCGTGCCGGCTTCTCGCCGATGCGCCAGATCTGATCTCCGAGTTTGAGTCCGGCCTTGTCGGCCGGAGAGCCTGGATCGACCCGCACCACGACCGCGACACCCCCCGCGGGCAGTACCTCCATCCCGGTGCGGCCAGGCCCGGGCAAAGTTTGTAGTTCCTTTTCCTCGCCTGGCGCCAGATAGGCGCTCGCGACATCCAGGGACGCGACCATCCCGCGGAATGCTCCTTCGAGCAACACGGCATCGTCGGTCGGCTCCACGTAGTTCTGCTTGGTCAGCCCGAGAACTTCGCGAAAAACCTGAAGGTAGCTATAGGTCTTGCCGTCGCGAGGCCCTGCGGCAAAGGCCGCGACGGTGATCGACGATGCGAGCAAGACGACAAGGGCGACGGCGCGGGATCGGCTCATGGTCTGGAGAGGATAGGGCCATCGCGCCGTGCTGGGTAGCAAAACGCGGTTTCGCCGCCAAGGCCGTTCCGCACACGCCCGCAGTTTTCTCGGGCCTCTCGGTGATCGAGCAGCACGCGCCGTCGCTAATCGACGAGGCCGTGTCCGGTGATCTTCTCGAGCGCCTCTAAGTAACGCTGCCGGGTCCCCTCGACCACAGCATTCGGCGGAACCGGGGCAGGAGGGGTCTTGTCCCACCCGGTAGATTCCAGCCAGTCGCGCATGTACTGCTTGTCGAACGACGGCTGGCCGCCGCCCGCCTGATAGCGATCACGTGGCCAGAAGCGCGACGAGTCGGGCGTGAGCATCTCGTCGCAGATCGCGATCTTCCCGTCGATCACGCCGAATTCGAATTTGGTGTCGGCAATGATGATCCCTCGCGATTCGGCATACGCGGCTGCCTTGGTGTAGATCTCGAGCGTCAGCTCACGCAGTCGTTTCGCTGTCTCGGCGCCGAGGATATCGACCATGCGCGCAAAACTGATGTTGATATCGTGTCCGCTCTGCTCCTTGGTGGCCGGCGTGAAGATCGGCTCGGGAAGGCGGCTGGACTCGACGAGTCCTTTCGGCAATTCGATTCCGCAAACGGTGCCGTCGGTCTTGTACTCCTTCCAACCCGAACCGGAAAGGTATCCTCGTGCGACGCATTCGACCGGGAACATCTCGGCCCGACGAACCAGCGCACTGCGCCCCGCGAGCACCGCACGATGCACCTGCAGGTCGGCTGGAAAATCGGCAATCCGATCGGCCACGTTGTGGTTACCGACGATCGGACGACACCACTCGAACCAGAAGCTCGAGATCTGATGCAGTACCTTCCCCTTGTCCGGAACCGGCTTGGGCAACACCACATCGAAAGCCGAGATGCGATCGGTGACCACGAACAGAAAATTCGAGCCGTACTTGTAGATGTCTCTCACCTTCCCGCGTGAAACGAACTCGAGACCAGGGAGCACGGTTTCAACGATACCGTCCATCCGAATCACCTCTAGCGGGCGTCGTGCACGATGCGCCCGGCGACGATGGTCATGACCGGCGCACCCTTCGTGCGCCACCCTGCGAAACATGTGTTGCGTCCTTTGCTGCGGAACCTCGAGGCATCGATGATCGACTCACGTTCCAAGTCGAGCACCGTGATATCCGCCGGTTCACCGGCGGCGAGGCTTCCCCCCGGGACACCCAGCGCCTGCGCAGGACCCGCGGATAGCAGCTCGATCAGCCGTGAGAGTGGCAAACCAGCCTCGTTCACGATCTTGGTCAACAGCACCGGAACGGCGCTTTCCAATCCCACGACGCCGAACGGAGCGCAACAAAACTCGGCGTTCTTCTCATCCTCGGTGTGCGGCGCATGATCGGTAGCGATCACATCGACGGTGTCGCGCAGCGCTTTCAACAACGCGAGTCGGTCCGACTCTGGCCGAAGCGGCGGGTTCATCTTGTAGAGCGTGTCGAAACTCTCGAGCACGGCGTCTGTGAGCGTGAGATGGTGTGGTGTCACCTCGCATGTCACGTTGACTCCACGCTTCTTGGCGGCCTGCACCAACGTCAGGCCACGCGCCGTGGTGAGATGCTGCAGATGCAATCGTCCGCGCACGTCCTCGGCGAGAATCAAATCGCGCGCGATCATGACGTCCTCGCCGGCTCCCGGCCAACCTGGTAGACCGAGTCGCGCCGAGGTCTCCCCTTCGTGCACGACCCCCTTCCCCACCAGCGACTCGTCCTGTTCGTGAACCAAGACCGGAATGCCGTAGATCTGCGCCCATTGAAGCGCGCGCCGCATGATGCCGGAGTCTCCGATCGGGCGACCGTCATCGCTGATCGCCACCACACCCGCGCTGACCATCTCGCCGATCTCGGCGAGTTCCTCTCCCAAGAGACCTTTGGTTACCGCACCGACCGGGTAGACCCGCACCGAACCGTGTCGCTTGGCTTCATCGACGATCAACTCGGTGATCGCGCGGCAGTCGTTCACCGGGAGCGTGTTGGCCATCGCCGCAACCGCGGTGAAACCGCTGGTCGCGGCCGCCGCGCAGCCGGCTGCAATCGTTTCCTTCGACTCCTGCCCCGGCTCACGCAGATGCACATGCATGTCGATGAATCCGGGGCACACCACGAAGCCGTCGAGGTCGATCGTGGTGCCGCTGCCGGTGCGCGTGAGGCGTTGGCCGATCCGCTCGATCCGACCGCCTTCGATCAACACATCGCGCACCGCATCGAGCCCTGATGCCGGATCGATCACGCGCCCGCGACGCAGCAACACGCTCTTCATGCTGCGGTCCCTTCGCCGCCCAGCAGCCAATACAGCACCGCCATGCGCACGGCGACCCCATTGGAAACCTGCTCGGTGATCACGCTTCGCTCCGAGTCGGCGAGTGATCCGTCGATCTCCACTCCACGGTTCATCGGGCCGGGGTGCATCACGATCGCGTCGGTGCGCGCCGACTCCATTCGCTCCGCGGTGAGCTTGTAGGCGCGCGCGTACTCTTTTAGGCTCGGGACATAGCCGCTCTGCATCCGCTCGAGCTGCATCCGCAGTGTCATCACGACGTCGGCATTCTCGAGTGCGCGTTGCGGCACGATCGTCGCTTTGCAACCGAGCGCCTCGATGCCGGGCGGCAGTAGTGTGGGGGGGCCGCACACCCAGACCTGACTCCCCATCTTCGACAACAGGTGGATATTCGAACGCGCGACCCGGCTGTGTTGAATGTCGCCGAGGATCGCGACCTTCAGCCCTGAGAGGCGGCCGTGATGATGACGAATCGTCATGGCGTCGAGCAGTGCTTGCGTCGGATGCTCGTGCCAGCCGTCCCCCGCGTTGATCACCGCCGCCGAAACCACGCGCGAGAGCAGCTCAGGGGCACCCGATTCCGGATGGCGAATCACGATCGCGGCAGGGTGCATCGCCTGCAGCGTGCGCCCCGTGTCGAGCAACGACTCCCCTTTCACGAGACTGCTTCCCGATGCCGTGATGTTGATCACATCGGCCGACAGCCGCTTGGCGGCCAACTCGAAGCTGGTGCGTGTGCGGGTCGACGGCTCGACGAAGAGATTGATCACCGTTCGCCCGCGAAGCGTCGGCACCTTCTTGATCTCGCGACCTCCCAGATCACGAAAACTCTCGGCGGTATCGAGAATCCGCAAGATCTGTTCAGGGGTGAGCGAGGCGATGCCGAGCAGATGTCGCGGAGCGCTCATCGGCGGCCTCGCTTGGGTCGTGCCTTGCGCCGCAGCGCCCCTGTCGGCTTTCCGACCGGCGGTGCACTCTTTCGTTTCGGGGCGGTCGGTTGAATCACGACAACCTCGTCGGGAACGCCATCGATCTCCGACAGACGCACCTCGACCGACGATCCTGCCGGCGCCTCGAGTCGCCGTCCCACCACGTCCGGCTGGATCGGAAGCTCGCGGCCGCTGCGATCGATGAACGCGGCCAGCTGAACACGAGCCGGCCGACCGAAGTCGGACAGCGCATCGAGCGCGGCGCGCACCGTGCGCCCGGTGTGGAGTACGTCATCGACCAACACGACCGTGCGGCGATCGATGTCGAATGGGATCGAAGTCGCGCGCAACAGCGGCGCCGAAGAAACCCGGGTGAGATCGTCGCGATAGAGATTGATGTCGAGCATTCCCACCGGTGGTCGAGGTGACCCAGCCGCCGCGATGCGATCGGCCAATCGCTTCGCCAATGGGGCGCCGCGCGTGTGCACGCCGACGAACGCGATCTCCGGGCCGCCGGCCGCGGCCTCGAGGATTTGGTGCGCCATGCGCGTGAGCGTGCGCGCCATCTCCTCCGCGGTCATGACTCGTTGGGGCCGGACCACAAAGCACCTCGTGCCATCGTGCAGGGAAGGCGCGTGTGGATATCACGCCGCGCCAGGGGCGTCAATCCGCATCGGTTCCCACCGCACCGAAACTCGGCACGGCAACCACGGGACGGCGCAGCAGGAAATCGGGAGTGAAAGCTCGCGGCACGAGTGGCCCCATGTTCTCGGCAGCCGGGAGCCCTTGCGACCACAACAGCGTCGGCAACAACGAGGTCACGGGTATCGGCTCAGCCCACGATCGCCCTGGAGAGACCCCCTCGCCCCCGAATATCACCATGCCCAACTGAGGACCCTCCCACGATGCGGAGGGAGTTTCGGCACCGATCAGTGCTTCCCAGAGGCGCCGTGTATCGTGTCGCGGCACCAAGCCCTGCGGACTGATCAACATCACCCTCGCGCGCGGCCCAAGTGTGTCGATCAACTGACCGAGCGGCGTGTCGAGTTCGCGCAGCACGCGAATCAAGGTCCGTCCATAGGCATCGAGTTCCCGGTCCGAAACGGCGCGCGCTGTCTTCCCCTCCTGCAGGCCAGCGAACTGTTGCGCAAGCCTCGGATAGCCGGAGAGTCGCACCCACAGCAGATCGACGCGCCCTGCCGCTGCAATCCGTTGAGCCACACTCAGCGTGCAGAGATCCTGACCGAGTGCTTGCTTCACCAACCGATTGGCCTCCGCACGCGAGGGCAGCTCGTCGGCTGTCGCACTGAAGAAGCGATCGCCCACGGTGGTCGGCTCAGGGCAGGCCACGCTGCCGAGCGGGGATGGCAACGTCACCTCGCGTGGGGACTGGAGTGCTTTGTCGTCGAAGGCAACTTGCGCTTGGCTCGAAGGCCAGCGGAGTGGATCGCCGATCATCGCCGAGCGCAAACCGAGCGCGCGCGCGATCCCCGGCAGCGCTACGGTGCGCACCGCGTCGCGATCGTTGGGGATCGTCTCCCACAACGGGTCGAACATCAGCTTGCGCAAAAAGAGCCCGCGAGGCAGCAAAGCAAACGAGACGTTGCCGCCGCGCGGTCGATGACGCGCTTCGCCTAGCACGCCATGTTCGGGCGGCGTTCGGCCGGTCAGAAGTGAGGTGTGCACGACCAGCGGCGCCGCCAACGGGCCTGGGTCGACAGTTGCCGAGGCGCCCCTGGCCAGCAACGATTCCAGTGCTGGCGTCAGTCCGCGTTCAGAGGCTTCGCGCACCGTCGGGAGATCCAGTCCCGCGATCTCGATCACGAGTGCGGGCCCCTCCGGTACGAAATCGGAAAGCGATGCGGGACGTTCGAACGATGGACGGACACGCCGCAGATCGGCGATCACTCCGAACGTGATCGTCACCGCCAATCCAATCGTCGCGACGACCGGTGCGCCGATGCGTCCCGGATGCTCGAGATCGACCAGCATCAACACCAGGAACGCGATCGCGGTCAGCCCACAGGTGGCGATGAGCAATGCGAGCGCCAGTTGCGAGACTCGCGGCAAGAGAGACCCGACCTCCTGCATCTCGAGTCCCGCTGCAACGCCGAGTAGCAAGGCATCGAGCAGCGCGAAGCGTACGACGTAGCGCAATCGCAAGCCGTGCCCCGTGGTGTGACCGACACGCAGCGAAACCGCGATCAGCACCAGCCCAGGACCGAGCAGCACGAACATCACCATGATCGCTGGACCCAACGCGATCAGCGTATGAACAAAGCCACCCAACGTCAGCGGCGGTTCAGGATTGATCAGAAACAGAAGCAACGTGAGCGCCAAGCCGGCCCAAATCGCAGCGAGCGCAGCGTCGACCACCAGCCACTGCGCTGGTCGCCATGCCGCCGCCATGCGTCGACGCCAGCCGCGCGGACTCGTTCCGCGATTTTTCGGGCGATTTGTTGCCGGTTCGAGCGTGGCCATGGCCGGCAGAATAAACCCGCGGGTAGAATCCGCCGATGCCGCACAACCGGACTGTCGCTGTTGCCGAGCAATGGGACCTCGGATCGGGGTACCACCTGCTCAGACTCGAGGCCCCCGATTTGGCCGCCACCAGTCGCGCCGGTCAGTTCGTGATGCTCGGACTCCCTGAAATCAACGCGATGTTGATCCGTAGACCGTTCTCCGTCGCGCGGGTCGCTCCCGATCCAGCCGATGGCCCGCCCCGACAGATCGAGGTGCTCTACAAAGTCTTCGGCAACGCGACGCTCGCGCTCTCTCGCTTGCGCAAGGGAGACTCGGCCGCCGTACTCGGTCCGTTGGGCCACGGGTTCTCGAGTCCTGACGATGGCAGCGACTTGGTGCTGGTGGCGGGTGGAATCGGCAACGCGATCTTCCCGCTGCTGCTGCAACAGATCGGAGCGACCCACGCCAAGCCCCAAATGATCTTCGGCGGTCGATCACGCACCGATCTGACGCTCTTGGACTGGTTCCAAGAGCGGTGTGCGGTGATCACCACCACGGAAGATGGAACTCACGGCGAAAAAGGGCGTGTCACCGCTCCACTTCAACGACTGCTCGACGATGGTTCGAATCGTCGGCGAATCGTCATGACCTGCGGCCCGCACCCGATGCTCCGCGCCGTGGCGCAGCTTTGCGAACAGCGCGGCGTCGTCTGCCAGGTCGCCACCGAGGAAACGATGGCGTGCGGCTTCGGGGTTTGTCTGGGCTGTGTGATCCCGAAGCGAAACCCGACCGACGACTTCGAGAAGTTCGTGCGCGTGTGTTGCGAGGGACCGGTCTTCGACTCGCGCGAGATCGTGCTATGAAGAGCGGCGTCCGCTTGTCGATCGATTGCGGTGCCGGGCTGACGTTGAAGAACCCTGTGCTGACCGCCAGCGGCACCTTCGGTTACGGCATCGAATTCGAGCCATACCTCGAACTCTCCGCACTCGGCGGCTACGTCACCAAGGGGATCAGCCCTCGATCGCGCGGCGGTAATGCTCCGGCGCGGATCGTCGAAACTCCGTCGGGGATGCTGAACGCAATTGGCCTTCAGAACGTCGGCGTCGATCGTTTCATCGAAGAGAAGCTGCCGCAGATGCGCGGACGGGACACCGCGATCGTGGTCAATGTTTTCGGCACGTCGATCGAAGACTACATCTTCGTGACCGAGCGGTTGGAACGAGCCGAAGGGATCGCCGCCCTCGAGCTGAACCTCTCATGTCCGAACGTGCACGAGGGAGGCTTGGAGATCGGCCGTTCGGCGCAAGCGATCGAGCAGTTCACGCGTGCGGTTCGCGAACGCACCGCCAAGCCGCTGTGGGTAAAACTCACACCCAACGTCAGCGATATTGCAGAGATGGGGCGGGCTGCGGTCGCCGGCGGCGCCGACGCGCTCTCGCTGGTCAACACCTATGTCGGAATGGTGATCGATATCGAACGTCGTACGCCGGTCCTGTCGCACAAGACGGGCGGACTCTCCGGACCGGCGATCAGGCCGCTGGCGATCGCCGCCGTCTACCAAGTTGCCAAGGCGCTTCCGGGAGTCCCGTTGTGCGGAATCGGCGGGATCGTGTCGGCGCGCGATGTCGTGGAGTATTTGATGGCGGGCGCGTCGTGCGTTCAGATCGGCACCGCCAACTTCAACGATCCAAGCGTCGCGACGCGCGTGGTTTCCGACCTGCACCAATGGTGCGTTTCGCATGATGTGAGCGACGTGAAGCAGCTCATCCGCGCTGCGCATGAGTAGACCGAGGTAGAGATTTATGACAGCTCGCGAACGATTGGCGGTGGCGTTGGATGTTCCTGACCTGACGGCAGCACGTGCTCTCGCACAGGCGCTCCAAGGCCGCGCCGGTGTCTTCAAAGTCGGACTGGAACTGTTCGTCAGTGACGGCCCCGCAGCGGTCGAAGCAGCCGCAGCCTTCGGAGCAGCCATCTTTCTCGACTTGAAGTTGCACGACATCCCGCGCACGGTCGGGGCCGCCGTTCGGTCGGCGGGTTCACTCGGAGCGAAGTACCTCACACTGCATGCACTCGGTGGTCCCGCGATGATCGCGGCGGCGCGCGATGCGGCCGAAACCGCTCAGGGCGGGCGCGCGAAACTGCTCGCCGTCACGGTGCTGACATCCCACGATGAGGCCGAACTGCGTCGCATCGGACTGGGTCGGACTCCGCACGAAGAAGTGCTGCGTCTGGCCGAGATGTCGATCGCGGCCGGCGCCGATGGTCTGGTCTGTAGCCCACAGGAAATCGTCGCTTTGCGACAAAGACTCGGCCCTCAGGTCTTGATCGTCACGCCGGGAGTGCGGCCCCGCGGCAGCGACAAGGGCGATCAGGCGCGTGTCGCCACCCCTGGCGAGGCGATTCGCGATGGTGCCTCGCTCTTGGTCGTGGGACGACCGATCGTGGCCGCGACCGATCCTGGTGCCGCCGCCGATGCGATCCTGCAAGAGATCGCTGAAGCGATGCAGTGAGCGTTGCGAGTTCGCGCTGCACCTCGTGTGGCGCCGCGTTGCCGCTGGTCTTGGCCTATCCGCTCTGCCCTTGCGGCGGGGTGCCGTCGCTCGCCGCCGTGTGCGACCCTGGTCCACCCTCCTCCACTGCCGGTACGACGCTGTGGCGTTACCGTGCGGCATTTCCGTTCCCCGACAGGTTGGCTCCAATAACGTTGGGGGAGAGCGCGGTACCGCTTCAGTCGTTAGCGCTTCCAGGACTACGACCCGGGGTGTTCGCGCTACGAGACGATCTGCTCCCGACCGGATCGTGGAAGGACCGCGGTTCTACATTTCTGATCGCCGCGATGTTGGCGCACGGCTACACCGATTTGATCGAAGACTCGTCCGGAAATGCGGCGCTGTCGTTGGCACGTTACGCGCAAGTCGCCAGGATTTCGTTCACCGCGTTCGTGCCGGCTGCCGCCACGATGGTCAAGAAAGAGTTGATTCGCGAGGCTGGCGCCGCGCTGGTCGAAGTTCCAGGGCCGCGGAGCGAAACCACCAAAGCGGCTCAACGCGCCGCGATCGAAGGCCGCGCTTGGGCCGCCCACGCACTGCAACCGTTGCATGCCGCAGGCGCCGCCACCGCTGCCTTCGACATCGTCGAAACGCTCGGTCGAGTTCCGGGAGCGGTCGTGATGCCGGCAGGCCAAGGCGGATATCTCGCCGGCGTCGCCGCAGGGTTCGAAGCGATCTCACGAACACGCGGGGTTCCGATGCCGCGCATGATCGGCGTGCAGTCGATGAACTGCCGCCCGTTGGTGCGTGCGTTCGACGACAAGCGTGAGCACAGCACGGCGTGGACCGAACCGCTCGGCCCCTCGCTCGCCGAAGGCGTGCAGATCATTGCGCCGCGACGCGATCGCGAGGCGATCGCGGCAGTACGGCGCAGCGGCGGGGCGTTGGTCGCCGTAACCGAACTGGCCCTCGAGCGAGCGGTGCGTTTGGCTTGGCGAGAAGGGCTCCGAATCGAGCCGACCGCGGGACTGGGATTGGCGTTTCTGCTCGATGCAAACACTCGCTCGTTGGCCGGTGTCGAGGATGTGGTGGTGTTGCTTTCCGGTCACGGCGTTCGCAACGGACGCGCGCTGATCGAAGGCCTCTAGATCGTATGTCGACGCCGCTGTTTCCAGGCCCGCCTCCGCCCCGGCACGATGCGCCGCTGGCCGAGCGGATGCGGCCTCGTCGATTGGAACAGGTCCTCGGACAGCGTCAGCTTCTCGGTGATGGCGGATTCTTGCAGCGCGTGCTCACCGCCCGACGCTTGCCGTCGTTGTTGCTGTGGGGCCCGCCGGGCAGTGGCAAGACCACGCTGGCGCGATTGCTCGCGGCCGAAACCAGCGCCGAGTTTTTTCAACTCTCGGCCGTGTCATCCGGTGTCAAAGACGTTCGCGATGTCGTGACGCACGCTGCCGAGCTTCGACGTCGCGGCCGGCGCAGCGTGCTGTTCATCGACGAGATCCATCGATTCAACCGCGCTCAACAGGATGCACTCTTGCCCGCCGTCGAAGAAGGGACAGTGATACTGATCGGCGCGACCACCGAGAATCCGGCACACAGTGTGGTGGCTCCTCTGATCTCTCGGTGCCGTGTGGTCGTGCTCGAGCCACACACGCTCGACGATCTGGTGGTGCTGTTGCAGCGGGCGATGAGCGACACCGAGTCGGGGCTGGGCGCGCTCGGACTTCATGCCGCGCCCAGCACGCTGCAGGCTCTGGCCGCGGAAGCAGACGGCGATGCGCGCCGTGCGCTCACCACACTCGAGATCGCCTCGACACTGGTAGCGGGAACCGAGCTGACGACTGACGATGTTCGGCGCGCCGCTCAAGCCCGGCTACTGCGCTCGGATCGTCAAGGCGACACTCACTACGACCTCGCCTCCGCGTTCATCAAATCGCTGCGAGGTTCCGATCCCGATGCCGCGGTTTACTACCTGATGCGCATGATCGAGACCGGCGAGGACCCGCTATTTCCGGCGCGGCGGATGCTGATCTTCGCCGCCGAAGACGTGGGGCTGGCGGACCCACAGGCACTTCCGATCGCCTTGGCTGCCGCGCAGTCGTTCGAACGATTGGGTTTGCCGGAGGGAACATTGCCTCTCTGCCAAGCAGCCCTCTATCTGGCGACCGCGGAGAAATCGAATTCGGTGATCGTGGCGCGTGATCGCGCAGTAGATGCGGTGCGACGACACGGCACCGCACCGATCCCCGATCCGTTGCGCGACGGCACGGCCGCGCTGTCCTCGGCGCTCGGACTCGGGGCCGGCTATCGGTATCCGCATGCCGAACCTGGTCATCATGCGCCGGTCCCGTACCTGCCACTCCCGCTGCAGGGCGAGCGGTTCTACGAACCTTCAACGCAAGGCGCGGAAGCGCAGGTCGCCGACCGCGTGGCGCGTTGGCGCGAAGCGGTTCGGCGCGAGCGAGAGAAATAGCGCGCCGCTGTTTCAGATCGGGGCAACGGCTCGTGCTGTTGCTCAGTGCCACGTCAACAGATCGGAACTTAGATTCCTGCCTCGCATGCGCGACGACGACCAGACCAACATCCACTCGATCGAGACACGCCTTTCGGGAATGGCCAACGCCACCGCGTGCGTGGTGATCCTGAGTTGCTCCAATCAGTTGCTGGTCGGGAGGCTGCTGAGACTCGAGAAACCGACCGTCGTCATCGGGCGGGACGAGCTTGCCGACTTTCAAGTCGTCGACGATGGGATCTCTCGGCGCCATGTCCGCCTCGAGCGCGAGCCTGACGGCGGATGGCGCTTGCACGATCTGGGTTCCACCAATGGAACGTTCGTCAACGGCCACAAGACCCGCCAACAACGACTCAACGATGGCGACCGGATCCAAATCGGCCGATCGACAGTACTGAAGTTCGGAGTTCAAGATCAGATCGAGGAGAGCTATCAGCGATCGCTCTACGAGCGTGCCACGCGCGATGGCCTGACAGGCCTCTACAACAAGAAGTTCTTCCTCGATGCGCTCGTGCCGGCCGTGGCCTCCAGCGTCCGGCACGGCACACCGCTTTCGCTGCTGATGCTCGACATCGATCACTTCAAGCGGATCAACGATACGTTCGGCCACCCGGCCGGCGACACCGTGCTACGCGAGGTATCGCAAGTACTCACCCGCATCGTTCGTGCCGAGGATGTGTTGGCACGGTATGGGGGCGAAGAGTTCGCGCTGCTCTTGCGCGAGACCGATCAGGAACGCGCCGAAGCGTGCGCGGAACGCTGTCGCGGAGCGGTCGAAACACAGCTGTTCGATCCCTCGTCACTGCGAATCAGGGTCACACTCAGCGCCGGCGTCGCGTCCCTACCCGATCGCGAGCTGCTCGATGTCGACGCGTTACTCGGCGCCTCCGATCGCGAGTTGTACGAGGCGAAACGACTCGGCCGCAATCGAGTCTGTTCGCGCGCCCGAAGCGCGGCCCTGGCGTGAACGTGCCGCGATGACGACCCTCACCGGTCGGGTCCTGCAGATTCTGCGGCGTCCGATTCTCCTCTCGACTTCCTCTGCAGGTTCCGAACTGCCCTCAGAGCCGCTTGCGTCGAGTGACGACACTGCGGCGGTTCGGACACTGACCGGCGTGCTGAGGTTCTACGGCGAGCAGGCGATCGCCGTAGAAGGGCTCGATGCACGGCAGTCGGCCGAGCAGTTTCGTGGGTGGGCCGAGCATGTCCGAGCGGGAACCCGCGCGCCCGGCACGGCGAGTGCGGCACCGGATGGGGCGCGTGATTGGGACGCCCTCTACAGCGCGTTCGCGCGACATCGCGCCGACGAAAAGTCGAAGGTCGAAGCAAGTGCCGCAGGACTGCGAGACACACTGTTTTCCGTGATTCAGCGGCTTGGTCGCTCGGTCGGAGATGGACGCACGACCAACGCCTCGATCCAGACGCAAATCGGCCGCCTGAGGCGGACCGCCTCCGGAGCCTCTGTCGACACGTTGCGCCGCGAGGTGCTCAGCACCATCGACGCGATTGGGCTGGCGCTGCAAGAGTCGCGCGCACGGCAGGAACAGATGCTGGCGACACTCGGCGCCGAGTTGAAGGTGCTTCGCGACGAGTTGCATCAGGCACGTACCAAGATGGAGACAGATGGCCTGACGCGGGTCTACAACCGGGCTGCTCTCGACGGTCACCTGTCGCGGATCTGCTCGATCGCCGGTCTGTCGGGCGACCCGGCCTGCCTGCTGATGGTCGATGTCGATCACTTCAAGACGATCAACGACACGTACGGTCATCCGGCGGGCGATGAGGTGCTGCGCCGCCTGGCTGACACCGTGGTGCGAACATTTCCACGACGCAGCGACTTCGTCGCGCGCTACGGAGGCGAGGAGTTCGCGGTGGTGCTGCCGCAAGAGGGACTCGAGACCGCGCGGGCACTCGGGGCACGCCTGTTGGTGAATACCCGAAACACGTGCATCCAATTCGGGAGCGCGACGTTGCATATCACGATCTCGATCGGCGTTGCCGCCCTGCATCCGGGTGAGGACGCAACCTCGTGGGTCGCTCGCGCCGATCAGGCGCTGTATCGGGCGAAACAGGAAGGCCGCGACCGTCTCGTCGAAGGCTGACCCCGCGCTTGGCGAAATCCTGGATAATTCCGGCCCATGGACTACGAAAAGCTCGGGGCGTTCTATCTGGGGAAGCGATACGACGCGGCGTCCGCCAAACCGACAGATGATCTGATCCTTTACGATTCGCGCGATCTCACCACGCATGCAGTCGTGGTCGGCATGACCGGAAGCGGCAAAACCGGTTTGTGCCTGGCGCTCCTCGAAGAGGCGCTGATCGACGGCGTCCCAGTGATCGCGATCGACCCCAAAGGCGACATCGGCAACTTGATGCTCACCTTCCCTGAGCTGCAGCCCAGCGACTTTCGTCCTTGGATCGACGAGGGACAAGCACAGCGTGAGGGAACAACGGCTGACCTGCTCGCCGACAAGACCGCGTCACAGTGGCGAACAGGGCTTGCTGCCTGGGGCCAGAGCCCGGACCGCATTGCCAAACTGCGCGAGGCGGGTGACGTCGCGATTTATACGCCGGGAAGCGAAGCCGGTTTGCCGCTCGCGGTGTTGCGCTCATTTGCAGCTCCAGCCGCAGCGTTGGCTGACGATACCGATGCCTGGCGCGATCGGATCGAGGCGGCGGTCAGCGGACTGCTGGCGTTGGTCGGTATCGATGCCGATCCCATGCGAAGTCGCGAGCACGTGCTGCTCTCGCAGTTGATCGATCGCGCGTGGCGCGACGGGCGGGATGCCGACCTGACCTCTTTGATACAGGCGATTCAGAAACCGGGATTCGATCGAATCGGGGCCTTCGACCTGGAGTCGTTCTACCCGGCCAAGCAGCGGATGGACCTCGCGCTCTCGTTGAACACGCTCTTGGCGTCTCCGTCGTTTGCCGCGTGGGCCAACGGCGAGCCGCTCGATATCGCGCGCCTGCTGCACACGCCGCAAGGCAAGCCGCGCATCTCGATCGTTTCGATCGCGCATCTTGGCGATGCCGAGCGGATGTTCTTCGTGACGCTCTTGTTGCAAGAGATCGTCTCGTGGATGCGGCTTCAGGCTGGAACGAGCAGCCTTCGCGCGATCCTCTACATGGACGAAGTCTTCGGCTACTTGCCGCCGACCGCCAACCCGCCGTCGAAGAAACCACTGCTTACTTTGCTCAAGCAGGCGCGGGCATTTGGTCTGGGATGCGTGTTGGCGACCCAGAATCCAGTCGACCTCGACTACAAAGCCCTCTCCAATGCCGGGACTTGGTTTTTGGGTCGGCTCCAAACCGAGCGTGACAAAGCGCGGGTGATCGAAGGGTTGGAAGGGGCATCCGCCGCTGCCGGGCACAGTTTCGATCGAGCGCAAATGGAAGCGACGCTCGCCGGCCTGAGCAATCGCGTGTTCGTGCTCAACAACGTGCACGAGGATCACCCCGTCGTGTTTCAAACGCGCTGGGCCATGAGTTATCTCCGCGGCCCGTTGACGCGTGCACAAATTCAAACGCTGATGGCGCCACAGAAAACGGTGCCCGTCGCAACGCCTGCCGCTAACCCCGTTGCGTCGCGCGCCGCCACCCGTTCGCCATCGGCCTCGGGCCCGGCAACAACGCGGCCGGTGGTGCCGGCAGGTCTGGAGGAGCTGTTTCTTGCCGACGCTGGGCCCTTGAGACCGTCGCTGCTCGGGTGCGCGAAGGTGCATTTCGTTCAGGCCAAGGCGCAACTCGACGACTGGAACGACCTGGTGGTGATCGCGCCGCTCAGCCCTGGATCTGCAGGTGATTTTTGGGAGTCCGCACAAGCCGATGAGATCGAGTTGCTCAACCGTGTCTCAGCGCGAGCGCCCGACGGCTCCTCGTATGAACCGTTGCCGGCAGCACTCGACGCCAAGGCGATCGGAAAACTCGCGGCGGCATTGGAGTCGTGGATCTATCGCAGTCACAGCTTGCGGCTGTGGCAGTGTGCTGAACTGAAGCTGATCTCCAGAGCCGGCGAGAGCGAGGGAGAGTTCCGGATTCGCGTGATGGACGCCGCGCGAGTCGCGCGCGATGCCAAGGTCGACGCCTTGCGTGCCAAGTACGCGCCGAAGGTCGCGCGATTGTCCGAGCGGCTTCGCAGCGCAGAACAGCGTGTCGCCCGAGCAGGTACAAGCACAGCAATCGCAGGTTCAGTCCGCGATCTCGGTTGGAGCCACCGTTTTGGGAGCGCTGTTCGGACGCAAGTTGGTGGGAGCCTCGACCATCGGACGCGCCACCACCGCGGCGCGCGGGATCTCACGCTCACGGCAGGAGCAGGACGATGTCGCGCGCGCCAGCGAGTCGGTAGAAGCGCTGCGTGCACAGATCGCCGAGCTCGAGGCTGAATGCCAAGCCGAGGTCACGTCGTTGACCTCGGGCGCGGCACCGTTGATCGATACGCTCGAGCTGACACCGAAGAAGAGCGACATCACCGTGACCCGCGTCGCACTCGCCTGGATCGAGGCGTGAGCGACCGGCTGCGCGCTGCGTACGACCCGGTACAGTATCGCGCCCGAGCGCACGCGATGGTTGAGCAGATTGGCGCTTACCTCGCGCGCGCCACGGAGGCGGATGCGACCCTGCCCGTAATGCCGGCCAAAGAATTCGAGCCACTTGCCGGACTGTTCCCTGCCCGGTTCGAGACAGCGACAGAATCGACAGCCGCAACACTCATCGACCGCGTGCTGGCGGACTCGACGCACTTGCATCACCCGCACTTCATCGGTCATCAGGTTACGGCGCCGTTGCCACTTGCCGCGCTCGCCGAGCACGTGTCGGCACTTCTGAACAACGGGATGGCGGTGTTTGAAATGGGACCGGCCGCCACCGCAATGGAGCAAGCGCTCGTACGCTTCTTCGCGCAACAATTCGGTTTTCCTGCGCAATCCGATGGGCTTCTCACTTCCGGCGGTTCCGCTGGCAACCTCACCGCCCTGCTTGCCGCGCGCCAGGCCCGCGCCGGATTCGATGTCTGGCACAACGGTGCGCACAGCGGTCCGCCGCTTGCCGTGTTGGTCTCAGACCAAGCGCACTACTGCGTCGCGCGCAGTGTTGCCCTGATGGGTTGGGGAGAGGGTGGGGCTCGAGCGGTCGCTTCCGACCAGCGCTACCAAACAGACCCCCAGGCGCTCGGCAAGGCACTGGACGCAGCACACCGCGCGGGGCGTCGGACCGTCGCGGTCGTAGTCAACGCCTGCAGCACCGCAACCGGTAGCTTCGATCCGATCGAACCGATCGCCGACTTCTGTGCGCGCCAAGGTTTGTGGCTGCATGTCGACGCAGCCCATGGTGGCGCCGCCATCCTCTCGCCGAAGTATCGGTCGCTTCTGGCCGGCATCGAGCGTGCCGATTCGTTGGTGTTGGACTTTCACAAGATGCTGTTGATGCCGGCGCTTGCAACGCTGGTTCTGTTTCGGGATCGCCGCGATGCGCACGCGGCGTTCGAGCAGCACGCGTCCTACCTGTTCGCCGACGACGCGCCGCATGCTCCATCCCACGATCTTGGGCGTCGCACGTTGGAGTGCACGAAGCGGATGGCAGCGCTGCCGATGTACTTGTCTTTGGCCTCGTACGGCACGGCGTTCTTCGGCGACTACGTTAGCCAGTGCTTCGATCTGGCGCGCTCATTCGCGACGCTGATTCATGCATCGCCCGATTTCGAACTTGCCGTCGAACCGCAGGCGAACATCGTCTGCTTTCGATACGCTCCCGAAGGGACGCCGCGAGACCGGCTCGATGCGCTGCAGATGTCGATCCGGCGCCGCGTGATCGAGTCGGGAGCCTTCTACCTGGTGCAGGCCGGACTCCGCGAGGGGCTGTTTCTGCGTGTCACCTTGATCAATCCGCTCACCACGATCGAGGATCTAGCGGCGCTACTCGACGCGCTCCGCAAGGCAACCCCTCGATAGCCTGCTGCCAAGCGAAGTATTTCGTGGAGACCCGTCAGAGCAGGAAGGCGAGCCGTTTGGCGAGCGCATCGCCGATGCGATGCAGTCGAGGCCGGCGACGCCAGGCCGAGAGCGTGATCTCGTTGGCCTCGGCGAGATCGCGTTCGAATTGCTGCGCCAGCCTGGTTCCCACTGCATCGTCCAGCATCAAGGCGTTGCACTCCGCATTGAAGTGAAAGGACCGAAAGTCGATGTTGGTCGAACCGACCATCGATGCGTAACGATCGACCACGAGCGTCTTGGCATGCAGCACCCGCGGCTGGTATTCGAACACGCGGATCCCGGCGAGAAGCAGCGCTTCGAAGTAGCCGTGTCCCGAGTGCCGCACGATCGGCACGTCGGTCGGACCAGGCAGCAAAAGGCGCACATCGACGCCTCGCTGCGCTGCGTGCGCCAGCTGCTCCACCGTGAATGGGCGGGGAGCGAAGTAAGCATTCGTGATCCACGCGGTGTGACGCGCCGCGGCGATCGTGGCGGCGACAGCCGAGGCGGTCTCTTGGTGCCCGCGCAGGGGGCGTGAATCGAGGACCAGCACATCGCCGCCGTCGCCCGCGGAGGTAGCGGGTGTGGGATCGAGTTCGAACGGCGCACCACCCGACCAGCCCCAACCTTCCGCAAAAACGATCGCCATCTCCCAGGCGGCAGCCCCTGCGATTCGCACATGTGTGTCCCGCCAGACGACGTTCTGGTCGGACCCTGCGTACTCTTCGCCGAGATTCATGCCGCCGGTAAACGCCACGCTGCGGTCGACGACCAGGATCTTGCGATGGTCTCGATACGCTTTGCCGTACCACAGCGTCGGCATCAGGTTGTTGATCAGGCGAGCCTTCACACCGGCACGCTTGAGGCGCTTCCAGTAATCGAGTCTGGTGCGCGAGCTACCGAAGGCGTCGGCCAAGAGTCGTACCGTCACGCCGCGTGCGGTCGCCGCTTCCATCGCCGCGGCCAAGGCATCGCCGATCTGATCGTCTTTGAGGATGTATGACTGCAAGAGGACTTCATGCTGCGCACCGAGAATCGCGTGCAACATCGCGTCGAAGGCAGCACTGCCGTCGAAGAACAGTTCGATCCGATTCCCATGATGAATCGGTGCCTGGTCGATTCGCTGCAGCAATCGACGGAACGCAGGATCGCGCACTCCATTCGACAGTTGGCCGGCCAGCACCCCGACGCGGCGAGGCTTCAACTCAGGGGGCAGTTGGCGCCCTTCGCGAGGTCGGACCAGCGCTTTCCAGAAGCGGCGACGACTCATCGGACGGCATTCTAGCGGGCGATGCTGCGCCGACCGGATTGCGGCATCATGTCGCGCCCGCGCCTGGCGGGCCGAGTCCTCGTACCGCGAGAAAGGAAAGCCCATGCGTTCGCGACTCATTTCCCTGATCCTGGCGGCCGCTCTCCTCGCCGTCCCCTCCGGCGCCGTTCGGGCGCAGGCCAAGACCCCGCAAACCGATGATCAGAAAGCGCTCTATGCGTTGGGGGGTTTCATCAACAAGCGCATGAACCTTTCGATCTTCAATCTCACGGCCGAGGACATGGAGTGGGTCAAGGCCGGCTTGGCCGACTCTGTTCTCACCGATAAGGTGACGGACGCATTCCTCTCCGAAACCGGCCCGAAGATCGAGACCCTGGCGCGAACGCGAATGCAAGCGATGGCTGCCAAGCAAAAGGAACTGTCGGTCGGTTTCCTCGCCAAAGCGGCCGCCGAGCCGGGCGCCAAGAAACTCCCCTCGGGCATGATCTTCTTGGAACTCAAGGCCGGTACCGGGGCCAGTCCGAAGCAAAGCGATGCGGTGATGGTCAACTATCGCGGCACGCTCATGAACGGAAAAGTGTTCGACGGTTCGGACGAGGGAAAACCTTCGCGGATCAACCTCGAGGAAGTGATTCCCTGTTGGGTCGATGGTTTGTCGCTGTTGAAAGTCGGCGGCAAAGCCAAGTTGACCTGTCCTTCCGATCAAGCGTATGGCGATATGGGATCGCCGCCCGACATCCCGGCCGGGGCTGCGTTGGTGTTCGAGATCGAGTTGGTCTCGATCGAACCACCCGCCGCCGAAAAACCAGCCGCCGCTCCAACTCCTCCTCCTTCCTCCCCGTGACGGCGCGCAAGGCCTCGCCGCCGACACGACCACTTACCCTAGCGGTCGATGTCGGTGGTACCGGCATCAAAGCGTTGATTCTGGATGCCACCGCCCAGCCGATCACGGAACGGCAGCGCTTGGAAACTCCAAGACCCGCGATTCCTACTGCAGTACTCACCGTGATCCGCAGCTTGGCCTCCTCGCAGGGGAACTTCGATCGCGTTTCGGTGGGCTTTCCAGGTGTGGTCAAACAAGGTGTGGTCCAAACCGCACCGAACCTGCATCCCGAGTGGCATGGGTATCCGCTGGCCAAGCAGTTGGAAAAAGCGCTGCGCAAACCGGTGCGTGTCGCCAACGACTCGGGCGTGCAGGGATACGGCGTGATCGAGCGACGCGGCGTTGAAATGGTGATCACACTCGGGACCGGTTTTGGCAGCGCGCTGTTCGTCGATGGCCGCCGGGTTCCCAACTTGGAGTTGGCGCATCATCCGTTTCGCAAGCAGAAGACGTACGAAGAAGAGCTCGGTATCGAAGCACTTCAAGCGCACGGCAAGAAGAAGTGGAATGCACGACTCGCCGAGGCGCTCGAATCGCTGGCCCGCACCTTCAACTACGATCGGTTGTACATCGGTGGCGGGAACGCCGAGAAGGTCACGCTCGAGCTGCCGCCCAACGTGCGTTTGGTCTCGAACATTGCTGGTCTTCTGGGCGGAGTCGCGATCTGGGACGAGTAGCCGAAGCCGAGCGATCGGCTACAGCACGATGACGCCGAGCTTGATCGCTCCCAACAACGGACCGGGCGCGGTCTCGATCGCTGCATATTCGGATGGCGTGAGGCAGAACGGGCGCACGGGGCTCGTTCCTGCCAGCAGTGCGTGAACCACCGCCAACCGCTCGGTCATCGGTACCGCACGAAACGACTCGGAAACGATCACGATCCCCAGCGCATGATTCCCGACCGACGCGGGCCGATCCGGTGGGTCGAACACCACCACACGCCGAGGCTGCAATCGCTCGAGCAAGAGCGGGACTACTTCCCTCACGACCCAGATCACGACGGGATGTTGCAGAGAGAGCGGTTCATGAATCGGCATGGGCGCATCGTACGCCGGAGCCTGGCTGTGCATCGAGTGGTTTCTCGCGCTGCCACTGGGCGATGCGCCACTTCTCTCGGCGCTCCCGGGGCGGTCCTGGCCGAGGGTCGATCACCTGTCGAACGTACCGATCGGTAAGCCCGCACCTACAGAGCAGTCACTGAACAGCGATCAATCGAAACCGGCTTGATTCACCGCAAGGGCTTCCAACCCGGTTTCGACGTCACATATCCACCATGACACATGAGCGACTCGGGACAGATCCTCATAGGGAGAGTCGATGAGCACCAAGCGTCGTCAGACCGTTGGAACTGAAACGGAACACCCTGCTGACATCTTGAGCCGCGAACACGATGTAGTTTTGGCCGTACTCGCCGCGATCGAATCGGAGTCTCGCCGGCTCAGGCGTGGGGCCCCGATGCGCGGCGCCTGGTGGGTCGATGCCGTGCTGTTTTTCGAGCAGTTCTCAGGCCGCTGTCACCACGTCAAGGAGGAGCACCACCTCTATCCGGCACTCGATGGCGCCGGAGTACTTCATGACGAGGTATCCCTCACACAGTTGTGTCACGAGCACAGCACCGAACGTGCGCTGTTGAACACGCTTCACGATGCCGCCATGGCGGGTAACGCGATCCCGCTCGCGGATGCCGCCGATGCCTACCGCGCGTTCGCGGTGGCACACATCGTCAAGGAGAACACGGTTCTGTTGGAGTTGGCGCGACGTACGCTCGATGGCAAAGCGTTGGAGACGATCCAACTGGGATTGCAAGAAGTCGGCGCGCGCACGATGCATCTGCATTCCGAGTTGCTCGCGCTTGCACACTCGCTGTGTCGCAGCGCAGGTGTGCCGGAGAACGCCAAACCGGTTGGAGCGCGATCGACGAGTGCAGAAGCCTGCTGACGATCCACTGCTTCAGCTCGCGCGCGTCGCGATGCTCGGCACCGCTACGGCTCCTTGAAGTCGACCACGCGAACTCGCAGATCGGCGATCTCATCGACCAGGCCCTGCAGCACGATTTTGAATGAGCCGGTCGCACCGGGGACGAGCTTCTTGGGGATCGCGTTGGCGGTCCCGGTGGCGACGATCGTCCCCGACTTGCCAAGTCCCTCGGCCGTCACGCTCAGTTCCTCGAGCGCCACCGGCCCTCGGTTCTTGACCACACCGACGACCGTCGTCTCCGTCCCATCGTGCGTCGACTTGAAGGTCACGATTTCGGTCAGCCGTGGCAGTCCGCGCTCGCGCAGGGCAGCGACCACCACAGGATCCCACTCGGCCCTCGTCAACGCGGTCACTGCCGCTTCGTCGGCGTCGTCCAGTCGCCCCAGCGACTGGAGTAAGAAGGCGCGAAGCGCGTGGTAGTCGGGAAGCTTCGCCACCGCTGCGCTGGTCAGCGCGGCGTCGATATGAGCGAGCGCTTCCTGCGGTAATCCCTGACGCCCCAGGCATTCACCCAGTAGCGCGTGTGCCTCCCCGATCTGAGTGTCATCCAGCCCACCGACGTCGAGCGCCGCTTGTGCCTGGCGCACGGCCGCGTCGCAGTTTCCTTGTTCGGCCATCACGGCAGCACCGATCTGAAGTGCTGCGGCGTTGCGCGGCGCGATTCGAAGGATTCGTTCGATCGCCGCGCTCGCCTCCTGCAGGCTGCCGCGTGCAAAGGCTGTTTCGGCCGCCTCCACCAACAGCGGCACACTCTGCGGATGCGTTCTCAAGGCGCGCTCGGCGAGTTGTGAGGCGCTCTGTAGATCGCCTCGTTCGCGTTGTTTGTGGATCAGCAGCGCGATCGCTTCGATCGGCATGCTGCTGTCGGAGGGAGCGCGGAGCGCGCGCTCGATCTTCAGCGCTTTGTCGATGACCGGTGGTAACTCGGACACCGGTATCGCGAAGTTGATGTTTTGTCCCTCGGCCAAGGTCAGGGAGCAGACTCCCACGACCTGGCCTTGCATATCGAGCAACGGACCGCCGGAGCTCCCAGGACTGATCGGTGTCGTCATCTGAATCATCGTGACGCCGCCCTCGTCGAGTTGTCGGGTGGCTGAGACGATTCCCTCGCTCACCGTGAACTCGTAGCCGCGAGGATGTCCAACAGCAACGACCGGCGTCCCGACCGGCGGCAGCGTACGCACTCCTTCTGCGAGCGGTGGCGCTTTCAGGCCTGTCACGCGGATCACCGCCAGGTCGATGTCACTCTCGATCAACAACACGTCGACCGAAGCGAGCGATGCTCCTTCCCAAGTGTGAACACGCAGGTTCTCGATCCCGCGAACCACGTGCGCATTGGTCAGAACCAGGCTCGGTTCGCGCAGGATGAAGCCGCTGCCATAGGAGGTATCGCCGCTGCCTGCCACCGTACCGATGATCTCGACCACGGAAGGCCGGACGGTCTCCGCCAGTTGCTGGAGCGCGGTGCGCGCGACAGGCACCGTCGCCGGGGCTTGCGTGTTGGTCGCTGCCCAGGCCTGGAGTCCCAGCAGGCTCGAGCCGGCGGCGATGATCAGGTTTCTCGTCAGGGGGGTCACGAAGCACAATATGGGCCGCCGCGCGGATCCGTCCGCGGTCCGGCACGAATCATCGCGAAGGAGCGGCATGCTGCGGGTACTGTGGGTTTGCCTGGCGGGCGGGTTGGGCGCCGGCACGCGCTATCTGATTTCGCTCTGGGCGATTCGCCAATTTGGGACCGGTTTCCCGTTCGGAACGCTGATTGTCAATGTAGCGGGCTGTTTCTTGATGGGCGCGATCGTTCAGACCTCTCTGGTTCGTCACTTCGACCCGTCGTTGCATGTCGCGCTCACCGCAGGGTTCCTGGGAGGGCTGACGACCTACTCCAGTTTCAACCATGAAACGACCACGCTAGTGCAAGACGGAAGCGTGGGGCGGGCCGTGCTGTATGTGGTCCTCACCGGCACGATGTCAGTACTCGCCGGCTTGATCGGCTGTTGGGTCGCACGTCGCTATTTCTAGCCGCGACTCAATGCGGCGTCACCATCAGGCGGCACGCCACCGTGGCACCGATGATCCCTGCCAGATCACCGATCAAGCAGGCCGGCAACGTGTGCCGTGTGCGACGCATCCCGATCGCACCGCCATACACCGCAAGCACGTAGAACGTCGTCTCGAAACTTCCCTGCAGCGTCGAAACCAAGTACCCGACGGAACTGTCTGTGCCGTAGTTCTGCATCGTCTCGGTCATGATCGCGAGCGCACCCGATCCTGAGAGCGGGCGAATCAGCGCCATCGGCAACGCCTCGATCGGAAAACCGAGGGGTGTGGTGAGGGGCGCCAGGACCGACACCAGTGCGTCGAAGGCTCCCGAAGCGCGGAACATCCCTACCGCAACCAGCACCGCGACGAGATACGGGGTGATTCGTACCGCGACTTGAAATCCTTCCTTCGCCCCTTCGACCAACGACGCATACACCTCGATACTGCGCGACCAGCCGTACAGCACGATCGCCAGCATCAGCATCGGAAGCGGAACGTAGCTGGCCGCGGCGCGTCCTGCCGAAAGCCAACCTCCCGTCCGGGCCATCCCCCCGATCGACATCGCGGCCGCCAGTCCGGCACCAACGAAGAGCGCCAACGAGACCAGGACGCGGATGCGATTCCAGCGGGCCGCGGGATCGGGATCGGCCTTCAGGGACTCGGGTATGTCTGTCGCGCCGGTGTCGTCCGCGGCCGGTGGTTCCGATTTCGCGAAACGAGGAACACGCATGAGCAGCTTGCAGGCCACGATCGCCGTGAGCGTGCTGAGCGTCGTGGCCATCAGCGTGGTCAGCAAAATGCCGGCCGGGTCCTTGGAGCCGAGGGCCGCTCTCACGCCGATCGCACCCGTGGGTAACAGCGAGACGCCCGATGTGTTGATCGCCAAGAACAGAGCCATAGCATTGGTGGCAGTCCCCTTCTCGCCATTCAAACGATCGAGTTGGCGCACCGCCTGAATGCCGAACGGCGTGGCCGCGTTGGTCAGCCCCAACATATTCGCAGCGATGTTGAGTGTCATCGCGGACAACGCCGGGTGACCGTCAGGGATCTCAGGAAAGAGCCACCGGAAGACCGGACGCAAGGCGCGACCGATCGCGTCCATCAGACCGCCGCGCTTCACCACCTCAACCAGCCCGAGCCAGAGCGTCATCATCCCAACCAACGGCAGCGCAACGTCCATGAACGCTTTATTGGCGGAATCGACCGAGGCCCGCGAAAGCGCCTCCAGGTTGCCGGTGCCGAAGCCCCAGATCACCGCGGTAACGACCAGGAACAAGAAGATCGGGCCCATGAGCCGGCGATGGTAACGCCAATCGATTCGATTCCCTTCGCGACGTCTCGCCAATCGGTGCGAGAAGCCGCGGGTGGTTGCCACCGGATCGGACGGAACCAAGATTGGCTCCTGGATTAGACGGGTATCCGAGGAGGAATGCTGTGTCCGATACTCGGCCACACCAGGCGAGATCGAAGGGAATCACGCTGATCGAACTGTTGGTAGCGGTCGCGATCATGGCGATTCTCACGGTGGAGTCCTTCCCGGCGATTTCCCGGTCTCGGCAGGCATCGGCGATCGAGCGATTGGCGACCGACGGAGAGCAGATCTTCCAGTCTCTGGCGCGTTATCAAAGCGATCATGGCCGTCTTCCATATCCTGGAGTCGGCGATGGCGAGGGGTTGAATCTGCGCACGCTCGCCCCGCTCACGACCGCGGGCTATCTGGTCAGTCCGGACGTGATCCTCGCGCGCCTCAGCGATCACCGCGTACTCGCCTACGACACGCCTGGCCTGCCGGGGCGCGAGGGATTCTGGTTGATTCTGGTCGACGCGAAACGGCCAGAGCTTCAGGTCTTGGTGGCCAGCACGGACCAGTTCCCTCTCGCTCCCGACACTTTCATCGAGGGGATCTACCTGATTCGGGGCACGACCCTGGAAAAACTTCGAGATGCTCCACAGCCACTCGTGGCGACCGACCCGTCGGATGAGACGCAACATGGCTGACTCGAAGCGCCATTGGAAAGAGTCGATCGGCGTGATTCCCGGGATGACTCCGAAAAAGACCCCGGCGGCCGCGCCCGAGGGTCCGTCGACCACGACCGCTTCCGGTGTCGTGCTTCCCACGGTCACGCCTCCCACCCGAGCGGGAGGGCAACGCGAGGCATTCACGCTCGCGCACACCGAAGACTCGATCCTCACACCGATCGAGAACCTGATCGATTCGTTGCCCTCGGGGAGCATCACGTTCGCCGACCACGTTCAACAAAAACTCTGGCAACGACCGACGCCGATCGAGATCCGCGCCTTGGGAGTGATCGCCGCCGAGAAAGCGCTCGCGCCGCCTGCCACGCGCAAGCAAGCGGTGCGCGTCGTCGCGGTACGGCAGCGGATTGGCCGCCTGTTGTTCTCACCGCTCTCGACGATCGATGGAGAGCGGATCGCGGCGATCGGTAGTGAGTGGGTTCGATTGGCCAACCTCATCCGCGAGATGCGACGTCACTGGCCGACCGCTGCTCCCGACTCCGCCGACGAGCGCGTGCTGCGCGCCGCCTTCGATCTGTTGATCGACCCGTTCGATCTGGAAGTCCACGCCACGCTGTATGCCGAGATGTCGAGACTGGTCGATGCGATTCGCAACGGTAGTGCCGCCGGCACCCCGGTTTGGAACGCACCGGTAACCGAAGTCGACGAACTGGTCGGATCGATATCGCAGGGAGCGCTGGCTGCCGATCAAGGCACTCTGCCTCGAACTGTTCGCCGGCTGCACCTTGGCGCAGCGGCATGCCAACGAGCAAGAACGCGCTGCACTCGAACGCGATCGTCGGTTGTTGGAACTGCTGGCCGAGCAGCTCGAAATCCGTGTCGATGTGATGTTGCAAGCGCATGGTCGCGACATGGCGTCTGCACGTCGCTTGGCGGCGTGGCGCCGTTATCTGACCGAGACCCGATCGCGAGTCAACGAAGCGCTGACGCGTCCCGCGGCGCCGGCCGCACCGGCGCCACAGCACTCTTCGGCGAGCGAAGTGCACATTACGGCGCCGCAGGGGGCAGTCGACCCGGAGCAAGAAGCGACGGGGCATCTGACGACACCGATTCCAGCGCCGATCAGCACTTCCGCATTGGCTGCTCTCCCCGTTCCTCCGCGTCACGCAGCGCAAGAAGAGTCGATTGTCGAGCATCTGCGCTCGGTGCGCTCTTCGGTCCTCAGCACTCCGGAGGAGACCGCACCCACTCCAAGCTGGAAGCGGTGGATCCCGCTGATGGTTGGCGTCGTTGCGATCGGCACCCTCGGGCTGTACACCGCACGCCTACCGGCCCCACTCCCCGTCGCCGCTCCGGTGACTCCCGAAATCTTCGAGAGCGCACTCCCGGTGATTCAAGCCGCACGTGCGGGCAGCCTGTTGGTCGTCACCGCCGATCCCGAGTGGACCTCCCTTGCGACTGACGACCGACAACTCGGTGCGACGCGATTGATGACGCTGGCCGAAGAGATCGGCTGCTCCGCTGGAATCCTGGTGGATGCCGATGGAACCCCGCTCGCCGTTTGGTCACCCGGGCGCGCGCCGTCGTTGCGCAAGCCTGCGAGTCGCCGTGATGCACTTTCGCGATTGGTGAGCCCCGACCGGGAATCGAAGCTAGCCGCGACCGACTTCCAATCCGCCGCACGATGACGCGACCTTCGGACGTCTTGATCAATCGACGCGGAGCGGAGCGAATTCCGTTGCGCTGCCCTGTTGAAGTTCTGAATCAACGCCATGGGCACGTGCGTGGGATGTTGCTGAACCTCTCGAGCGGTGGAGCGATGCTCGCATTGCCCTGCGAGTTGCCGCTGGGGGTCGAAATGCAGGTGGTGCTGCATCTCACCGACGGCCTTCCACCGCTGCAGTTGACCGCCCTCGGATTGAGGGCCGAGAAAGGCCCCAGCGGGGCCCCGCCGGTCAAGTTTGGGGTGAACTTCATCCTGCCTCCGGCCGATGCGGTGCAGCGCATCAGAGCGCTGATCTACGGCGGATAAACCGCTATCCTTCGCCCCGTCCGCGCGAAGGAGCCAGTAACGGATGTCATCGTCATCGACGCGCACGTCACCACCGATCGCGGTCGGTCTGGCGGGGATCGGCTTGCATGGCCGACGCTACGCCGATCACTTGCTGCGTGGTGATGTCCCGGGCGCGCGACTCGCCGCTGTGCATCGACGCGATCCGATCGCGGGCCGACAGTGGTCCAAAGACCGCGGACTGCACTACTGCGAGTCGCTCGAGGGCCTGGTGATGTCGCCTCACGTCGAGCTCGTCGTCGCCGTATTACCGCCGGCGTTGCATCCACGAGCGGTAGAGCTTTCGGCCCACGCACGCAAACCGATTCTGGTGGAGAAACCGCTGGCTCCCGACGCCGAGTCGGCGCGGCGTGCCTGTGAGCTCGTCTCGCAGGCAGGGATTCTCGCCATGGTGGCTCACACGCTACGATTCAACGCCGTGGTGGCGCGCCTGCGGGAGCTGATTCCCCAACTCGGCGCGCTCTCGGTGGTGGCGATCAACCAACGGTTCGAGCCGATCAATCGCGAGTGGCTCGATCAACCAGAGCAAGGCGGACTGGTGTTGAACACAGGCATTCACGGCTTGGATCTACTGAGGTATTTGACCGGTACCGAAATCGTGCGAGCCTGCGCTCAACGTCGCATCCCCACGGGGCGCTCGAGCGAGGACACGTTTACCGCACTGCTTACGCTCGAGCCGGGCCGGATCTTGGCGACACTCGACAACACGCGCACCACCTCGGCACGCAGCGGTCGAATCGAGCTGTGCGGGGAGCACGGCCAGTTGATTGCTGATCAGATCAACGGGTACCTGGCGCGTGTGACGGGACGAGGCTTGGAGAAGTTGGCTGTACCAGCGCCGGTCGCCACCGTGAGAGAAGCGCTCGCGACATTCGTCGGCGCAGTGGTCCACGGGTTACCCTCCCCCATCCCGCTCGAAGAAGGCCTCGCAGCGGTCAACGCTGCGACCCTGGTACGTGAGGCATGGCTATGAAGATCGTGGAATGCGTTCCCAACATCAGCGAAGGACGAGACAAGCAAGTTCTCGAGTCGGTCGCGGCGAGCGTGCGCGCGGTACCGGGCATCTCGCTGCTCGATGTCGACGCAGGTGCCGACACCCATCGAACGGTCTTCACCTTCGTGGGTGATCCGGATGCGGTCGCCGAGGCAGCGTTCCAACTCGCGGCCACGGCAACTCGCTTGATCGACATGCGCGCGCATCACGGGGCTCACGCGCGCCTCGGCGCGGTCGATGTGATTCCGTTCGTGCCGGTCGGCGGCGGCGCCACGATGGATGACTGCGTGGAGTTGGCCAGACAGGTCGGCGCACGCCTTGCGCATGAACTCGCGATACCGGTCTACCTCTACGAGCGTGCGGCGACACATCCTTCGCGACAGTCGCTGGCTGAGATTCGTTCGGGTGAGTACGAGGGGCTTTCCCAGAAACTGCTCGACCCGTTTTGGAAACCGGACTTCGGCGCCGCGACGTTCGTGCCCAAGTCAGGCGCCACCGTTGTCGGTGCGCGACCCTTCCTGGTGGCCTACAACGTCGACCTCAACACCGATGATCAATCGCTGGCGCACGAGATCGCCCTGTCGTTGCGGGAACAGGGTCGTGGACAGCGCGGTCCCGATGGCAAGCTCGTCAAAGATCGAGATGGCAATCTGGTTCGAACGCCGGGGCGATTGAAGGCGGTGCGCGCCGTCGGCTGGTTCATTCCGGAATTCCGCCGCGCTCAAATCTCGATGAACCTTCTGGACTACAACGTAACGCCGCCGCACGCCGCCTTCGACGCCGCCCGCGAGGAAGCTCGCAAACTCGGCGCGCGTGTGACCGGCAGCGAACTGGTCGGGCTGGTTCCGCGAGAAGCGCTATTGATGGCGGGCCGCCATTACCTGTCGGCACAAGGCAAAACCCCTGCTGCACCGGAGCCCGACCTGATCACCGCAGCACGCCTGTCGTTGGGATTGGACGATGTGAAGCCGTTCGATCCGCAGGCCGGCGTGATCGAATATCGATTGCAATCGCGCCCGCATGGATGGGCGGCGCTTCCCGTCACAGGTTTCGTCGACGAATTGTCGCGAGCGACTCCGGCCCCCGGAGGGGGCTCGGCATCGGCCTTGATCGGCGCGCTCGGCGCTGGATTGTCGGCGATGGTTGCGGCGTTGACGCACGGCACCGCGAAGAGCGACGCGAGCAGCCGTTCTGAACTGGTTGCGCTTGGCGAGCGAGCGCAGCGCTTGAAGGACGTGTTGCTCCTGGCGATCGATCGTGACAGCGCCGCGTTCGATGCGATCGTCGCGGCACGACGGCTCCCCAAGAAGACCGAAGCAGAACAGTCGGCGCGGCTCGCGGCGATCCAAGCGGCCACGCGTGCGGCGACCGATGTACCACTGTCGGTCGTGGAGGTTTCCGCCGAGATCGCAGCGTTGGCTGTCGAGGCCGCGACGCTCGGGTTGAGCGCCGCCGCGTCCGACTGCGGTGTGGCGGCATGGAGTGCTCGCGCGGCAGCCGAGGGGGCGGCACTCAACGTTCGAATCAACCTACCGGGATTGGAGAGCGCCCTCGAGCGCGACGCTTATTCCGAGCGACTCGCAGCGGCTCTCGAACGCGCTCGCGCCTCGTGCCGTCAGGCGCTTGCGCTCGTGGACGACAAACTTGGATAGCCGCACTACATGTCGAGGTTGCGGATTTGCATCAGGCGAGCGATCACGCGGCCGATCTCCCGATCGGGCGTCGAGGCGCCTGCGGTGACCCCGACGCGTCGAGTGCTCGCTGGGAGCCAGCCGCTCGTCTCCACGGCGTTCTTCTTGCCGACCGGAAGATGCTCGATGCGGGACTCGTCATGGATTTGGTCGGCACTCTCGATATGAAAAGTAGGCATCACCGCGGAACAGATCTCGGACAGATGTCCTGTATTCGATGAGTTGAATCCACCGATGATCACCATCAGATCCGGCGGTGTGCGCAACATTTCGTGCACGGCGTCCTGGCGATCCTGTGTCGCGGAACAGATCGTGTCGAAACTCCGGAAACGTTCCGCTAACTGCTCCGTTCCATAGCGTCGACGCATCGCCTCGCGAATTCGCACGGCGATCGCCATCGACTCGGAACTCAGCATCGTGGTTTGGTTGGCCATCCCGACACGACCCAGATCGGTTTGCGGATCGAACCCCGGAGATACGGCGGCACTCAAGGCTTCCAGCATCTCATTCGCGGGCAGCGTCCCTTCGATCGTATCTGCGACCAACTCAGCCTCACGCATGTCGAGCACGATCACATACTTCCCGCCCTCGTACATCAACGCGCGGCTGGCGGTTGCCTGCGTCTCCTCATGCTTCCATTTGCCGTGGATCAACGCCGTGTGACCTTCTCGTGCATAGCGCTCTACATTCTTCCAGACGTTGAGCACCGACCCGCAGGTTGTGTCGACCAACACGCAGCCGGTTTGTTTGAGCCGCTCCAGTTGAGGCGTGGTGACACCGAACGCCGGTATCAAGACCACGTCGGAGTCGGTGACATCGTTCCACCCTGACGTCGAGCCATAGGCGCCATCGAGAAACTGGTATCCGAGCTCGCGAAGTCTGCCGTTCACCTTGGGGTTGTGAATGATCTCGCCGGTCAAGAACAAACGTTTTTCGGGGTAGAACTGACGGGTCTCGTAGGCCATCTCGACCGCGCGTTCGACCCCGTAACAAAAACCGAACTCCTTCGCGATTTGAATCGAGAAGCTGGGCCATGTCAGCGTCCCGCCCGTTGCTCTGGCGCGCGCCACCAGTTCGGACGCGTAGTCGCGATCCAGATCGCCGGCCACCTGCTTGCGAAGTCCAAACCCTTTGCGAATGAGATCGCCGTCCTGGATCACGTGAACTCCCGGTGTGGTCGTGGGGAACTTACCGCGGCAGGATCCTAAACGGCTGATCGAGGCATCACAAACGAAACGCCCTCCGGCACTTGGGGGAGACGTGCGCCGGAGGGCCAAAACCACGAAACCGGGAGTTTCGCGTAGCACCTATCTCGGCAGGATCGGGGGAGTGGGTGTCCTACACGAGCAGGCACTCTTCAGGAGGATCTTGCGGGGACTCTAGCCGACCCCTCGAGTCGGCCGAGTCGAACGACAAAAGCTTCGTGCTGCATATTCACCGCACGATTTTCTCAAACCCGATCCGCAATCGGAATCGTCTGCCGCACCACGCAACAAAGACGGCCGGGCTCATCACTCGTCAGCCCTGCCCAGTCGGGAGTGTCGATGTAGAGCCCGGCGGCACCATCTCAAGGAAGCTGAGCATCTGCTCTCGCAGTAGCTTGGCGTGCTCGGGCTCCAGGACGTTCAGCCGATACTCGTTGATGATCTTGGTCTGCATCCCCATCCACTCTCGCCAGCAGATGTCGCAGATCTCGTTTTGGATCCTCCGTCCGACCTCTCCCGGCCAAGGCGGCCAGGCCAAGCGCGGTTCGAGGCGGCCACATCGTGCGCACGCCCAGTCGGAACTCATCGCGCCACCGAGATCAGCAGATCGGGTGCTGTGATCTGCCCTCCGGAAATGTTGTCTTTGACCTGGATCTCGAGTTTCAGATCGGCCCCTGCGAAGGAAACTGGCAGCGGAAGCTCCCAGGCTTGAGCAGCACCGATTCGCCCGGTCAAAAGATAAGGCTTCGGCGCTTTCGACCAGGGAGCGTTGTTGCGGCGCGCATAGAGCTGATAGCTGACATCCAAGTTGGCCTTGCCATCGCTTCCCGCGCCCGCTCCCAGGACGACGAAGAAGACGCGCAGCGTATCGCCGCCTTTGAACACGGTGGTCCCTCGCGGCACCACCTCGAAGCCGCTGGCTTGGAACGGGCCTTGTTGAGCATCGGCCTTCTGAGTGAGCGAGTCGGCCAGAATCACAGAGCTCAGCTTGAGAGTTCCTTGCGGCATCCTCGCGATACGTTGTTCTCCTGCATACCGCAGGGTCAGTTTGCCGTCTTTGTCCGTGGTCCCAACTGCAAGCAGGTACGCCCCCGGCGGAAGCGTGCGAGCGGCCTGTGCGACAACGCCGTTGCTGCCCTGACGGACCGAAAAAGGAATCGCGTCGGTTCCCAACGAGAACGCCGTGTCACCGGCTCCTTCTTTGGGGCGCATGCGCGCCACGATCTTGGTCTCGCCGTCCAAGGACTGACTGAGCGGAACGTTGAGCCAGGTGTAGGTGTTGTCACCGCTGGCAGGGAAGAAATGAAAGATCGGGGTCACCGCATCGGCAACCGCCGGGTTTACACCGGAAATCAACTGATCGATCGCCGCATCGAGTGGCGCACGCCACGGATACTGGATCGGTGTATCCGGAGCCTCTTGCGTCTGTTGAACGGCGCTGCCCGATTGACGAGCTACGGGTGTGGCGGGGATGTTCCATACCAGCGCTTCCAATGCGTCGACCACGCCATCGTCTTCCGTCGGCGTGCGCGCCGGCGGGTCGATCGGCGCGGCTGACGCGGGAGGCGGGTCGGCCGCCAAGGCTACGGTCGACGCAAGCATCAGGACTGCGGCCGCCATCGATTGAATCAGTCTCGTCCCCAGCCGGTTAACCATCGTCGTCGAACCTCCAAAGAACCGCTGTTTTGTGCGGAACGGCCGAGACTCTACCATTTGGGCAACGGATCGGCCGTGCGGCCATGCGGCCCTCCGATCAACGAATCAAGGTCCCAGCCCGACCCTTGCGTGAAAGCGGCCGCTCGCACCGGGCAAGCGTCCACTCGGCACATTTCGCACTGGGTGGGGCGGCACGGATCGGGATGGACCATCAACTCGATCGGCCGAGTCAACTCACCGCGCAGCATATTGAACATCTGTCGCTGGACGTCGTGGGTCGTCTCCAAGTCCCAGTAACGCGGCAGTGTGATATGCAAATCAACGTGCACCCGATCCCCGCTGGTCCAAGCCCGAAGTTGGTGCGCTTCGATCCACGCGTCACGTCGATGCACGGAAAGGATCCTGACTATTTCGTTCAACAAGACAGGATCGGCCCGATCCATCAATCGATCCGAGGCCTCGTGCAGCAGGTTGACCCCCGTGCGCACGATCAACAGACCGACCACGATGGCCGCAATCGGGTCGATCACGGCAATCCCCGTGACGCGGACCAGCAGCAGACCCACGATCACACCGAGAGTGGTGATGGTATCGGTGAGCAGGTGTTGACCCTCTCCCGCCATCGTCGGGCTGCGCATGCGTCGCCCACGCTGGATCAGAAGTAACCCAACTCCGCCATTGGCCAATCCAGCCACTACCGAAAGCAACAAGCCGAGATTGAGTCGTTGCAGGTTCGGGGGATCCCAAAGCCCTGGAATCGCTTCGCGGAATATCCCGAGAGCCGCCAGCAGAATCATCGCTCCCTGCAGTCCGGCAGCGAAAAACTCGATGCGACCGTGGCCGTAAGGATGTGTGGCATCGGGCGGGCGGGTCGCGAGCCAGACACTGAACAAACCGAAGGCGCCGGTGATCACGTTGACGACCGACTCCAACGCATCGGAAAACAGCGCCTGACTGCCGGTCAAGCGCCAGGCAACGACCTTGACCACCAGGAGCGCAATCGCCAAGGCGAGCGTGCCGCCCATCATCCGCCGGCGCAGCCCCGATTCGGGGTGAAGTTCGAAAACGCGATCGTTGCTCGAAGCCATGGCGCATTCTAAGGGCATGGCCAGCGGCGCGCGCTTGACGCAGAATCCCGCGCTCATGATCGCGATCGACAGCAAGCGACGCGCCTGGTTTGCGCGCGGACTGACGCTCGTGGTGTTGGTCGCCGGCGTTTGTGTGCTGCTGTTCCTTCTGAGGCGAGCCGGGATCGCCAACGTGACGGGCGCACTCCGCTCGGCCGACATGCGGTGGGCCATGGCGGTGATTGCGCTGATCCTGCTGCGCTCCCTCGTGATGGCGTGGCGCATCGCGGTGATCACCCGTCGCGTGGTCCCCTGCCGAGTGTTGCCGTTCGTCGGCTTCGGGCTCGCTGCGCAAGCGGTAGCGCTCGTCACACCCGGCGTCCGGATCGGAGCGATGCTGATGCGCGCTCTGTTGGCTTCGCGGCGATTCGGAGGGGGCATCGCGATGCACCTTGCTCCGAATCTGCTCGAGCAGATGCTGCTGGCGGCCAGTTGGGGAATCGCGTTCGCGGGACACTTGCCTGGACATCTGGCGCAAACCCGCGGGAATTCGTTTCTTCCGTTGATGTCGTTCTTGCTGGCGAGTGCGCTTCTCACCGTAGGGTTCTTCGTGGGGGTCGTTCGCTTCGGCCGTTGGATCGGCGCTTGGCTCGCGCGCCCGCGCGCGGGGTGGGCCGGTCGTTTGGGCGGCGCCAGCGCGGTGACCGTGCTGACGACTCAACGCTTGGTGAAAGATCCGCGTGCGATCTTGGCGGGGCTCGGCGGCGGGATTTTGTTCGCACTCGCGACCGGCGCCATCCAGTGGGCCGCCTTGCGCGCATGCGGTGCACATCCAACCTGGATCATCGCGTTCTTTTCGGTGGTACTCAGCGGCACAGCCGCAGTCGCTACGGCTTCCCCCGGTGGCGTCGGCGTCACAGAGGCGGTCGAAATCGCCTACCTCAGCGCGCAAGGACTCGAACCGCAGTCGGCAGCAGCAGGGGTGCTGTTGGCGCGAGGACTTCAGTATCTCTACACCCTGGGAGGTGGCGGCTTCTTTCTTCTGCGCGCGTGGCAGCGAGGAGATCTATCCGAAACCGCACCCACTCGACCAACTTCCGACTAAAACGCCCAACCGCCCCCGGTACGCCATGTTGCTGCGCCGAGTGCGCTGGACTCCAAGTCGGCAATCGACGCGCCAGCCTGTGGTTCCGCGGTCGAAAGAGCCAACAACGTGAAGCGCAGTCGATGGGTAGCAGTGGCGCCCCACGACGGTGCGCAGTACGAGCCGACACCAGTCCCGATCGCTCGTTGGTCCGCGGCGATGTTCTTCACCAGCCAGAAGACCCGGCTCTGCGGCGGGGCATCGAGGTCTTCGGCAATCAATGCAAGCGATTGCGTCCCGTCCGGTACACCACTCCACTCGAGCGCAGGACTCTCTCCCCACGGCCCGGTTATTCCCACCGCTTGGTAACCGGCGGAGCCGTCCAACGGCGGTGTCAACGTGAAGGCGTCGCTCGGTGGACGCAACGCGTTCTCCACCGCTGCGGTGAGCGAGACCGCGACAAGCAGCAGCAAGATCGGGAGCGTGAGTCGGGCGTCCATCAGGCCTGCAAAGGTACCGGCAAACAACGGACTTGCAGCGGTTTGAAACGGCTGCGTTCTCCCGGGTTGGAACGTGTTCGAGCCGGTTCGGCGACACGCAGGGGGCGTCGAGCCTTGCGTCTTCGCGGTACCTTCAGTTGCCAATGACGGAACTCCCCTGGCAGTCCCAACCTGACGACCCGGCCGACTACATCGCGACGCTGGCGATCCACGTTTGCCAGATGATCTGCAGCGAAGAGGTGAAATCGTACGAGGTCTCGCTTGCGATTCGCGAAGCGCGGCTGGAGTGTGCGCGACTCTTGCCCGAGAAGATGGAGCTATTCGATCTGGTGTACGGATCGCGCTTCGAGCGGCTGAAAGAACAGTTTCGCGGGTAACTGGAGAGGTTCGTGATCAGACCGGCGCACGGTAGCGCCGAACGTACGGCGCCAAACGATCGATCACCAGCACCGTCACCAGCGTCATCGCGCCGCCCGAGACAATCGACACGGTAGTCCCCACGGCGGCCGACGCGAATAGCCCAGCGAGCAACCCGGCCTCCAGTTCGCCGAGTTGTGGTCCACCTTGAAAGAAGATCATGTTGATCGATGTCATCCGTCCGCGCAGCGCATCCGGTGTGAGCAGTTGCCTCAAGGTCTGCCGAATCACGGTCGAGATCACATCGGCCAAACCCGACAACGCCAGCGCCAACAGCGTGAGCCAGAAACTGCGCGACAAGCCGACCACGATCGTCGCGCATCCATAAAAGGCCACCGCCCCGAGCAAGATTGGGCCTTGTCGTTTAGGCAAGATCCGCACACTCGTATACAAAGATCCGAGTAACGCTCCGACCGCCGGCGCGGCTGCCAGAAATCCATAGCCGCGCGCGCCGACTCCCAAGATCTGATCGGCCACGATCGGTAGAAGCAACAAAGATCCGGCCCAGAACGTCGCAAAAAAATCGAGCGCCATGGTGGCGATCATGATCGGCGTGCTGAACACGAACTGCAGCCCCTCGCGAAGACTGGCGAAGAAGGCAGGATGTTCACCATCGCGCGGCTCGACGGTGCCGGCCGTACGTATCGTTGCCACGGCAATCAGCACGCCGAGAAACGAAAGCGCGTTCAGCGCGTAGATGATGGCGAGCGAATCGCGTCCAGCGAAGTGCTCGCGACTGGTTCCCGCCAGCAACAGCCCCGAGAGCGCGGGCCCGGCGATCGTCGCGAAGTTGAAGGCGCTGAGATTCAAACTCAGCGCGCCCGCGAGCTGCTTGGCAGGCACCAGTCGCGGCACCAGCGCCTGTCGCGCCGGGTTATCGAAGGCCGAGGCAGCGGCGGCGACAGCGTTGACCGCGTACACCAGCCAAAGCGTGTCGTGACTCTTCCAGGTGGCCCACGCCAAACCGCAGGCCAACAGCGCCAGCACACTTTGCGCCGCGAAGATCACACGTTTTCGATCATGCCGATCGGCGACGATCCCACCCCAAAGGGAAAACAGTATCAGGGGCGCCACGCGCGTGAGACCGATCATCCCCAAGGCCCACGGCGAACCACTCAACAAGTAGACGTGCCAGTTGATGGCCGCGACCTGCATCTGTGTGCCGATCAGCGATACGCCCTGCGAGAGCGCCAGATGTCGATAGTCTCGGTGCCGCAGCGCGCGATAGGGGGCGTCTTCACTCATCCGGCGAGCATCTTCTCGCGTCGCTCCGCGCGCGCATACGCCAGCGCAACGAATGCGGTCACCGCTAAGCCCATGAAGATCCGGTTCTGAACGGTCCAGGTGAAGACATCGGCAGGATCGACTTCGTTACGACGGCTCAGCATCAGCGGATTCCAAAACGGAGAGATTCTCAGCTGCATGTCGCCAAACCCGGTAAACAAGCCATTGAGGAACAGCACCGCAAGCGTAACCAGGACGCCGGTCACCTCGCTGCGCGTCACCGCAGACAGCCCGGTAGCCAACACGAGATAGACCAATGCAGCCTGATAGGCACCGTACACCGCGCTGAACGGCACCGCGGTGAGAAACAACCAGGTCACCGGAACGAGCAGCGCCAACGCGATCGCCAACCAGAACGCAGCCGACAGCAGTTTCGCCGTCCAGATCCGCTGCGCACCACCAGGCACCGTGTACGCGATCTCGAGTGTGCGTCGATCGGCCTCACCCGCAATCACGCGAGCGCCGAGCGCAATCGCCAATACGACCAAGGGAGTCGCCATCACACCCTGGGCATCGTGTGGTGCGTAGGCGCGAGCCCCTTGGCCGAAGGCTTGCGTCAGGATCAGCACCAAGGGCCAAACCAACGGCGCCAACGGGACGATCCAATACATCCGTCCACCGGAGATGCGCGTAGCGAGTCTCGCCAGCGCGATGGTCTGCACGATCCGCTGCCAGATCTGTCTCACGTGGTCGCTCTCTCCCGCGAGGTCGAACCGACCAACATCAGATAACCGTCCTCCAGGCTCGCATCGGTCAACACCGCGGCCGGATGCGGCGCCGTCGCGCACAATACGCGCAACTTCGATCCACCCTCCTGGAGCGGCAGCAAATCGGAAACGAGCGCGCCAGGTACGAGTTCCGCCTCACTCTCCAATGGACCGAGGCGCACCTCCCACACCTTCCCGTCGGCCGCGCTTGCCAGATCGGCGGGCGCGCCGTCGAACACGATCTTGCCTCGCGCAAAAACGATCACGCGCTCGCAAGCGACCGCAACATCCTCGACAACATGTGTCGAGAACAACACGATCCGACCCACCGCCAAGCGTGACAGCAGGTTGCGGAAGCGGATCCGTTCGCGCGGGTCCAGGCCGACCGTCGGCTCATCCACGATGATCACCGAGGGCAAGCGCAACAGCGTGCGCGCCACGGCCACGCGCTGCCGCATGCCGCCCGAGAAGCTGCCGATTTTTTCGTCGGCGCGCGCGCCAAGACCGACGTCGACCAAAAGTTGCTCGACACGTTCGTGACGTACGCGCGCATCGCCGACCTCGTAGAGCAGCCCCCAGTACTCGAGGTACTGCCGCGCGGTCAGCTCATTGGGCAGGCCGAAGTCTTGCGGCAGATATCCAACCCAACGGGCCAGCACTTTTTGAATTTTGAAGAGCCGCACGCCTCCCAGTTCGACCACGCCGCGCGTCGGCTCGAGGATCCCAGCAAGGATTCGCAGCAACGTGGTCTTCCCGGCACCATTCGGGCCGAGAATGCCGATCATTCCGCGCTGCGCCTCGAACTCGGCGCCGGCCAGCGCATGCACGGTGCGGAGCGGCATGTCGAACGCCAGCCACTTTTGGCAACGACGACGCCATAACGTGCGCAATCGAGCCACTGTTCCGACGCCCGACACTTGACTCAACCGCCCGGCCTCGGCACGCAGCACCGTGCGTCGTCCCCACTGCACCACGAAGATCATCAGACCCGAGAGCACCAACCAAAAGTGATCCCGCCAATCTCGATCCAAGGTCAACCACCAGGGCACTGGCCAGGCGAGCCACCACAGTGCCAGGCTCGCGCGGTTCTCCCAGCCTCCAGGCGTCGTCTTCCCCAGCGCGTCGGCGTGCCCGCGAGCGCGTCGCAACGCCTTCAACATCAACGCCAGCAATCCGACCGCGAGCGACAACCAGCAAACACCCCAAAATCCGCTGCGAACATTCCACGCCAGATAGCCGGAAGCCAAAGCAACGAGTGCGTAGACCGGCAGGACAGCGCGCGCATCGCGGCGATCGAACGGCGTACCGCCCCGCGCCAAGACGCGCCGCGCGAACAGATCGGTGACGCGCCATGCGTAGCCGATAGGACCTGGTTGCCCGTACACCTTGTGGAGAAATCGAACCGTCAGTTGCGGAGCACTATTGCCGGCTTGCACCGGCTCGGGGGGCGCGGGAAGAAACCACAGCGCGGCGACGCCCAGCAACACGCCGCCGGTGAACAGCGTGGTGAGCACGCGCCAGGTCATCGAGTCGATCAAGCCAGAAACGAACAACGGAGTCACACACAGTGTGGTTGCCGATCCCCACACCAAGACGACCCACGGCCCCAAGCGCCCGAACAAACGATCGAGTTTGGCGGCGAGCGTGTAGCCGATCGGAATCACCAGCAGTGTGAGGATGGTCGACGCCATCAGCCCGCCGATCACTACGGTCGCGAACGGTGGCCAGATCTCGTTCTCCTGACCGGTCACGAGTGCCAACGGCCATAGTCCGGCCAGCGTCGTCGCGGTCGTCATCAGCACGGGGCGGGTGCGTTCGCGGACCGCGGCCAGTGCGGCGGCGCCAGCCGTGAAGTGTCCACCTCGCATCCGATCCTGCATGCGATCGACCAGAAGAATCGCGGGGTTCACGGTGAGGCCGAGCAGCGCGACCACGCCAACCGTACCCATCGGATCGAGCGGCAACCCGTTCAACAACAGGCCTGTGGTGGCGCCAATGATCGTGAGCGGCAGCGCCAGCAGCACCACTACCGGCATCACCAACGATTCGAAGGTGATTGCAAGCACCGCAAACAACAGCAGCACGATCGGCACCAGGAGTTTCTTGATCAGACTCGTCGACGTGTCGTTGCTGGGCGGTTCGACGGCGTAACCGGCTGGCCGCTCGACGGCACGCAACTCTTGCTTGATCCGCTCCTCGAGCGCCACGCGCGCTGGACCGGTGGACGGCGCGCTGCCGCTGAAGCGATAAGAGACGCGCACCTCACGACGGCCGTCGTGATGCTCGATCACGGCCGGCGGCGGCATGCGCCGCACATCGGCCACCGCATCCAAGGGAAGCACGCCAGCGCGCGTTGCCAGTTGCAACTGCGCGAGTGTGCGCATTGCCGGAGTTTCTTTCTTCTCCTCCCGCCGGCGCAACACCAGCGGAATCTCTCTTCCATCCGGCTGCGTGAAGCCGACACGTAGCTCGACCCCTTCGCGCCGCACGCTGCTCAGCTCGGGCAAAACCTCATCGGCGGTCAGGCCATAACCGTGCATCGTTTGCGCGCGCGGTGTAACCACCAATTCATCCAATCCCTCGCGTCCTGCGATCGTGGCGCTCGCGATCTCGCTGATCGACGCGAGACGGCTGCGAATATCCTCGGCCAGCAAGCGCAGCCGCGCGGCGTCCGGCCCCGAAAGTTTGACCTCGGCCGCTCCGCCACCCAAACGCGCCGCTGCGCCGCCGCCACCTCCGTCGCCCCCGCCCTGACCGCCATCGGCAGCCAACGTGTCGAGTCGAATACCGCGCCGAGCGTTCTCCGCCGCCTGACGCAAGCGACTTCGCACCGTCTCGGCGTCGACTTCGGGTGGCCGTTTGTCCTTGTCGGCGAGTCGAACGGTGACGGTGCCGCCGGTCTCCTGCACCATCGCCTCGACCTGAGTCACACCCTTCACTTGCTGGGCTGCGTATTCCAAGCGCGAGAAAGAGTCGGTGGCGGACTGGAGCGAGTTGCCCGACGGCAGCGTGACGTTGAGTCGAATCTCGGTCGCTTCCGGTGGCTCCCCTGCCGCACCACCCAACAGCATCGGCGCCACGAACAGCGTGGCAAACACACAAGCGATCGTCACCGAGGTCAGCCAACCGGCAGGGCGACGCAGCGCAACGGTAATCAATCCGGTGAACAGCTCGCGCGCACGATCGGGAGGGCGCATTCCCGCCAACCGCGCGCGGCGCAACAACGACTCGCGAACGGCCCGGGTCGCTGCCGGCGCGGCAAGCCAGCGTGTCAACAACGGCACCAGCCCCACCGCTACCAGTAACGAGGCGAGCTGCGGTAAGACCACGGCCAACGCCAAGATCTTCACCAACGACTGCAGCGTGGCATTGCCTAGATCGACGAACATCAGAGGCAGAAACACGATCGCGTTGGTGACCGTCGACGCCAGAATCGCGCGCACGGTGCGCCGCAGGCCCTCTTCGATGGCGTGATCAACCGAAGCCCCGCGTTCCAAGCGGCGCTGCACCGCCTCGTAAACCACGATGCTGTTGTCGACCAGCATCCCGACCGCTACCGCGAGCCCGAAGAGTGTGATCAGGTTGAGCGTCTGGCCCACCAAGAGCAGCGCGCCGAGCGCGATGAGCAGACTCACCGGCACCGCGATCGCAACAACCAACACGGCGCGTACCTGGCGCAGGAACAAGAACAACACGACCAACGAGATCAAAAAGCCGGACCCCGCCAACGACTTCAATCGTTCGAGCTGGTCCTCGATCAACTGCGCGAAATCGGTCGCAACCGTCAACTCGATTCCCAGCGGCTTGAACTCATCGTTCAACGCAGCGATGCGAGCGCGCAGATCACGTCCCAACCGCACCAGATTCTCGCCCTGCTCTTGAAAGATCAGCACCGCGAGCGCCGGCTTGCCGTTCACGCGGTACGCGCTGTCGCGGCGAGCGGCGCCGAAGTCGATGCTGGCCACGTGCGACAGCTTCACCGCGCTGCGCGCACTGACTCGCAGCTCGCCGAGCGACACCAGCCCGTGCGGACGGCCATCGACGATCACAGCCGTTTGGCCTCGATCATCATGGGCATTGCCGACGAATCGCAGGCGGGTGACGCTGCGCGCCAGCGAGGCGGCCACCTCACCGGGGGTCACACCGAGCGCCGCCATCCGATCGGGATCGAGTGTGACCTTGGCCTCGCGCGGCGATCCGCCCATCACGAACGCGCGCGCAACGCCCGGCACGCCCGCCAAGCGCGGCTCGATCCGCTCGTCGACGAAATCGGCGAGTGCGTCGACGTCGTCGCCACCGCCGACGTTGAGCACCATCGCGAAACGCCCGAACTCGTCGAGGTTCTGCGAGCTCACTTCGACGAAGCCGCCGCGCGGTTGCTGGCGGGACAGGTCGGAGGCGATGCGACGCAGGTCGAGTTCGCGAGTCTTGACGTCGACGCCGGTCTTGAATGTGACGCGCAGGTTGCCGCTCGAGCCGGTGACGTAGCCGCGTGTCTCCTGGATCCCTTCGACCTCGCCGAGTCGCGATTCGAGCGGGATCAGAATCTCCCGCTCGACCGCTTCAGGCTCGCTTCCGGGTCGCGCGAAGTTGATGAACAACTCGGTGCCCGTCAGCGGAGGGAACAACTCGACCGGCAGTTGACGCCACGCGATCGCACCGATCAGCACCAGGCCGAGAAACAGCATGCTCGTCGCAATCGGCCGGCGGACCGGCAGCGAGCGCAAACGCGCCGTGCGGTCGGCGGCTGCTACACCGTGCGGCGCCATCGCAGCCGCTCCATCAGCACGTAGACACACGGAATGACCAACAGCGATGCGCCGATCGAAGCGATCATTCCGCCAATCACAGTCAATGCCAAGGGACGACGCAACAGCGCAGCATCGCTGCTCCCGAATGCCAGCGGCAAGAGCGCCAGAATCGTGGTCAACGAGGTCATCAAGATCGGCCGAAGCCGGATCGCGGCGGCACGCGCCAGCGCCTCGGGCAACGCCAATCCTTGCGCCCTCGAGCCACCCACCGCATCGACCAAGAGAATCGCATCGTTGACCGCTACGCCCACCAGCACGATCAGTCCGAGCATCGCCATCACGCCGATCGGTTGTCCGTTAGGCACCATCAAGGCGGCCACGCCGATCAACGACAGCGGCACCACCGACAGCACCGTGAGCGGGTGCAGCAACGATTCGAACGTCCCGGCCAACACCATCAGCACCAGTACCAGCGCTAACAGAGCGGCCCAGCGCAGTTGCGTGAATACCAGGCGACGCTCTTCTTCCTCGCCTCCGAGCGTGACCTGCACTCCGGCCGGAAGATTCGCCTGCGTCAAGGCGAGGTTGGCGGCAGCGATCGCCTCTGGGTAGTCGTGGCCGGGGGCGATCCGCGCCGTGACCTGCGCGGCGCGCCGCTGGTCGCGACGGAAGATCTCGCGCGCCCCTTCGGTCAGATCGAATTGCGCCACATCTCCCAGCGTGACGCGTGTCCCGTTGCTAGCCGTCAACGGAAGCTTGGACAACTCCTCGCGACGAACGGCCGGCATGCGGACCACGATCTTCCGTTCCTCGTCTCCCGTGGTCAGCGTCGTCGCTCGCTTCCCGTCCAGAGACGCCTCCAACACCGCGGCCACCTGATCGAGATCGACGCCCAATCCATCGGCCATCGATCGATCGAGTCTGACTCGCAACTCGGGCGGCCCGCCCTCGAACGACGACCGCACGTTCCACAACACCGGACTTGCGACCAGCGCCGCTTGCAACGCCTCGGCGCCGCGCGCGAGATCGGGCAAGGCTTGGCCGCTGATCTCGATCACGACGGGTGGACCCGATGTGCCGAGCGCGCGCGCCAGTGCCGATGCGCCGACTTCCCACGACACTTCCAATCCGGGAATCTTCTCGATGGTCGGGCCGACACTCTGCACGATCTGCATCGCCGTCTGGCCGCTCGCAGCGAGTCGTAGTGTGATGCGCGCCGTATTCTCCTCGGTCTGCTCCTCGCGAATCAGTCGATCGTCTTCGGGAATTCTCCCGACCTCCGAAAGCATCGCCACGATGTCGTCGCCGGCCGCCTGGCGCAGCAACCCTTCGATCGCAGCGACGGTCGCCGCGGTCGACTCGACACGCGTGCCAGCGGCGGCCACCAATCGCACCGAGAACTGCCGCGGGTCCGAGGGCGGCAGCAGCTCGCTTCCCAGCCGGCTCAGCCCGAAGCACGACACCGCGGCGAGCAACGTTGCAATGCCGACGGTGAGCAGCGGTCGCTTCAGCAGTCTTCCAACGATCGCTTCCATGCGGCGACTGCCTGGGTCGAGCGCTTTGACACCATCCTTGGGCAGAAGCCAACGCGAGAGCGCTGGAATCAACAGCACCGCCGCCGCCAAAGACGCGATCATCGAGACCGTGACGGTGAATGCCAGTCCTTCCACCAAGCGTGCGGCAAGCCCTTTCACGAAGATCACCGGGAGGAACACGATGCAGGTCGTCAGCGTCGACGCGGCGATCGCAGCGCCCACGTCCCCCGCGCCGCCGGCGGCTGCCTGCGTCGTCGACTCGCCACCCTGCAGACGACGGAACATCGCTTCGACTACCACGATGGCGTTGTCGACGAAGTTGCCGGCACCCAGCGCCAAGCCTGCGATCGTCATCAGGTTGAGTGTCTGCCCGGCAAGATCCATGAAGAAGAATGTCGACAACAAAGCGACCGGTACGGCCGTACTGACGATCAACGTCGGCGCCACGGCGCGCAAGAAAACGACCAGCACCAAGACGGAGAGCAGCAAGCCGATCAAAGCCGAGCCCTGCAGATCGGAGAGCGCATCCTCGATCAGTCCCGCTTCATCACTCACCAGCGTGGCGCTCACACCCGGCATATCGGCGGAGATTCGGTCGATGGCAGCCCGCACCTTGCGTGAGACCGCCACCGTATTGGCCCCAGCCTCCTTGTAGATCGCCAGCGACACGCCCTCGATCCCGTTGACTCGCGTCAGATGAGTGATCTCTGCATCGGCCCACTTCACCAGCGCCACATCGCCGACGCGCAACGGCGAACGACGGCCATCGGCATCGGTGTCGTAGCGCAACACGGTGGCCGCGACGTCCTCGGTGTTGTTGAAGCGCGAGAGCCCGCGCACCAAGAAGGTGCGACCGGCCTCCTCCAAGGTGCCGGCGCTGATATCGACGTTGGCTGCTTGCAAGCGCGACGTGATGCTGCCGATCGTCAGGTTGTGCGCTTCCAACTGATAGCGGTCGACCACCACCTGCACTTCACGCTCGCGGCCACCGACGACCCGCGCCTCCGCCACCCCTTCGAGTTGCTCGAGCGCCGGTGCGAGTTGGCGACGCGCCAACTGGCGCAATTCGGCGAGATCGGGTCGGCCGTTGGGCGCTGTGAGGCCGACGCTGATCACCGGCGCTTGCCGCGGATCGAAACGACGGACCGCAGGCGCTTCGTCCAGATCGGGGTCGGCGGCAAGCACACTCATCGCCTTCTGTACCTCGATCTGCGCCAAGTCCATGTCGGTATTCCAGTCGAACACGACCGTCGCGACGATCCGACCGGTGCGGGCCGTCTGCTTGACCTGCTTGATACCGCGCACCGCGAACAGCAGTTGCTCGATTCGCTCGCCGTAAACCCGCTCCATCTCAGCCGGCGGTCGATCTTGCGAGCGGACCGAAACCACGACGGTGGGGCTCTCGACATCAGGCAGCAGGTCTTGCGGCAGTTGCCGCCACGACACGATCCCGATCAACACAAGCGCAGCGGCCAACACCGAGATCGCGACCGGACGTCGTGTGGCAAGTCGAGCCAGCGCTTCCATCGGCTAGTTCACGCGAACTTTGCTGCCGTCGGCGAGCGTCTCGATCCCCTTGACCACGATTCGTTCGCCGGCCTTGAGTCCCTCGCGAATCTCGACCCGTTCGTCGTCCCCGAATCCGAGCGTGACGCCACGTTGCTCGACCGATTGCTCCTTGAGCACGAACACGACCTTCTTGCCGGCTCGCTCGGTCACCGCTGCGCGTGGCACTACAGGAACGTTCTCGTGCCGATCGGCGATCAATGTGACTTCGACGAACATGCCTGGCCGCAGTTTTTCCTGGTCGTTGACCACCTCGACTTCGGCGCGCAGCGCGCGTGTGGTCGGATCGAGCGAGGGGGCCAAGCGCAAGACGCGACCGACGAACTCGGAGCCTTCATACGCGTGCTGTCGCACCCGAGCTGTCATACCAGGGGTGACGCGCGCCACATCGCCCCCCACCAGATCGATGTCCGCCACCAAGGTGCTGAGCGCAGCGATCTGCGCGATGGTGGTGCCGACCATCACGCGTTGGCCATCGACGATCGCTTGGCCCGCGGCGTCGCGCACCAACTTGATGATCGTGCCGTTGACCGGCGAGACGAGCTTGGTGCGACTTTCGGTCAGTCGACTGCGTTCCTGCTCGTTCTTGGCCTCGGCCAGGGTCGTCTCGGAATTCTTCAGATCCAAGAGCGTGATCAACCCCTCTTCGAATAACCGCTGCTTGGAATCGTAATCGCGCTGGGCCGTCTCCAAGCGACGAGCGGTCGCCTCGCTTCGGGCCGCCAGCGTGACGTCCTCGCCCGAGACTTCGGCCACGACTTGACCGCGCTTGACAGCGTCTCCTTCGGCCAGCCTCCGGCCACCGGACTTCGCAACCCGCAAAATCCCGGTGGTCTCGACGGTCAACGTGGCCATCTCCGGTGCGCGCAATGTGCCGGTCGCAACGACCCGGTCTTCGACCGTGCTGCTGGCGACGTCCCCGGCCGTAACCGGTACGCGGAACTCGATGTCTTGTTGTGTATTCGTGGCGCCGCACGCAGAGGCCAGCATGACCAGAAGAACAGCCACTCCTCCCGTCTTGCTCACGAACCGGTTCCGACCGGCGTGAACCTCACGGCGTCGGCGATCACCCATCGTCCCTCCGCTTTGTCCGAAAGCGTGATCAACACGTCTCCGGGTTGTAGATCGAACTCGCCAAGACTATTCCATCCGCGTTCCGCATCGCTGGCGGAGAATGATACGTCTCGCGATACCGCCCCTTGAGAGACCGTCACGCTCCATTTGCCGAAGCCAGCCCCCCGGATGAATTCGCGCCGGGCCAATTCCGGGAAGTACAACTCGGCCTTCCAACGGCCGCCTTTGGGGAGCTTCGCCGTGAATCGGGCGGGCCGAGTTCCATCGCCCACCGGTGTGACGGCTGCGGTATGTCGGTAGCGGCCGTACGCCGAACTGAGCGTCATGCGAGTCCATGCATTTGGCATCTGCCAGATCGCGACCACCGAGGTGAGGCCGTTGTCCATCTGCGCTGGATCGAGTTTTTGACCGAACCGGAGCAGCTTGGAGGCGGGTTCAGGGGGCGCGTTGAAACCGCTGTCGAGGTCATCGACCACGACCGTACCGTCATCGCCGGCGCTGTACTCCATCGGCCGCGTCCCGCTGAGCGGCTCGACCTCCGAAACGCGCGTTTCATCGACGGTCGGCACCGGTAGCGTGAATCGTTCGCGATTCAGCGACAGGTATGGCGTGATCCGCACCTCGACCGGCGGCGCCGCGGTAACGCACCCCACCTCGACCTCCGCCTTCGCTGCGAGTCGGACGACACCGCCGCCATCGAAGGTGCTCGTGGTCGATTCCTCTTGCGCCTCTTGCCCGGGAACTGTCGGCGCGGTTTTGGTGCGCGACACACATCCGATCGCTGCGATTCCCGGCACCGCTTCGTCGTTGCGCAGCGAAAACAGCACTTGGTAGCGCGCGGCACCACCGTCGCCGTCTTTCAGTCGCGCAACCCGCACCGGTCCGGCGACGAATCCTGCCAAACCGGTGCCGTCGATCCAGGTATCGAGCAGCCCGCCCACATCGGCCTGAGCGGCGGTCGCGGCCGCAACCAGATCGCTGCGCACGATCTGTTCGCCGCGTTTGGCGTTCAGCAGGTTGGCCAGCACCGCGGCCGTCTTTGTGGCGCCGAGATCGTCGACGAGCGAGCGCGACATCCCCTCGCCTTTTACCACCAGCGCATCGAACGCGCGGCGCGGGTCGGCAGTGGGATCGAGCCGGCTGAGTGCGGTGGTGGTGAGCGCATCCCAAACGATGGGCCGTGAACTCGCCGCCTTCAGCACCGCATCACCGAATGTCCCGGCTTCCGCTCCGCCACCGACCAACGCACCGAACGAACTGTTGATCGTTTGGCCGACGTTCTTGTCGTACAGATGGGCGGAGAAAAACCCTGACGCTCCGAACAACAATCGTCCCGACGTCCGTTGCAGCAATACATCGAGCGCGACCGCATCGCGCCCCACCGGCGCCACTTGGCCGGCGACAGCCTGCCGCGACACCAAGCTGAAGAGGTTCCCACCCGAGAAGTCGTTGTTGAAAAAACCGCGGAGCGACTCGACCACTGCTTGACCCGGTCCACCCTCTTTGTCCTTCTGACTTTGAGCGCGCTTGACGGCAACATCGAACCGCGCGGTGGGGAGACCTGTCTCGCGCAGCAACACCATCCCGGAAGGGCCGAGTGCCGACTCCAAGCGCCAACCGCCGCGATAGCCGCGCAGGGTCGGTGGAACCTCGACCAACGTCAGCCCGTCGTACGGATAGGAGAGGCCGAGCTTCTTCATCTCGGCCAGCTTCTCTCTGAGCTTCTTCTCGAGTTCGTCCTTGGCGATCGACAACAACTCGAACTGCTTGGCGTGAGTCGTGTGCAACAGCAGTTCGAAGTGCGTGCCATCGACATCGAGTTCACGCGACTCGAAACGACTGGCGACCAGCGCGACGCTATCGACCGGCGCGGTCGGTGCCCACGAAACCGTCCGTCCGTCGCCGAGTCGCTTGCCTGGTCCGGCAACCTTCCAACCGTCGGGAATCGTGGCCTTCAACGTCAAGCGGAATGGGTCCGCCGGTCGCTCGCCGGTACCCGGGGCGGCCACGGCGGCGCCGCCGGCTGGCAGCCAGAAGCCACCCGGCATCAAGGCGACGAAGCCGCTTTGGTAAATCAACGGTCGATATCCCAACAGGAAGAACGGCCCGTTGGTGGATGGTTCGGTAAATGGATTGCGGACCGAATCGAGATACGCAAAGTCGCGTTCGGGTCGACCATGTGCTTTGAGTGTCAGCGTGCGCTCCTGACCGGCGGCAAGCGGCGGACTCAAGGCAACCGTCAGCAGCCCATCGTCGAAGACAGGTGTGATGCCCGTGGTGCCGACAGTCAGGCTGTCGATGCTGTAGCCAGGATTGAGTGAAAACAGCGCCTCGCTCAATTCGTGATCGGCAGGCGCCGCGAACGTAATCGTCGCCTCCAGCGTGAGACCCGACGGAGGATCGAGTTGCACGCTGGCATCGATAGAGCGCACGTCGGGCGCACGATCTGCCGCATGTGCCGCGTGCGCGTTGCGCCATCGCGCTTGCTTGGCCAGATCCGATGAGGTTTGCAACACGGGCGCCGTCATGGCGAGCACACCGACCGCAACCAACCCGGCACTCAGCCCTAACCGTTGTCCGCGCGAACCGTCATCGCGCCGCGGATGGAGCGCGGCGGCGAGCATCACGAGACCGATCCCCAGCAGAAAGACTCCGAGTCGATGCAGCACACCCGCGCCATCGACACTCCAACGCAGGATGTCCGATGGCGTGCCCATCGTGAACAGGCTGGCCACATCGAACAACGGATAGTTTCGGAACGAGGTGGGAATGATCCCGAAGATCACCATGAACAGCGCGCCCAGCACCATCAGCAAGACCACCGCCGAGATCGCTCGCGAGCGCACGGCGACGCTGACCGCGAAGGTCAAACCGATGAAGAACACCAGCGCCGGAATGGTCGCCATCGTCAGGTAGAGAAGCATCGATACTGGCTCGAAGCCGACATCGATCAACGCCGAGATGCCCGAGTAAAGCAACACGATCACGGCAATCCCGATATAGGACGGAATCAAGATTCCGATCAGCCGGCCGAACATCAACTCGAGGTTGGAAACGGGTCGGATGTCCAACGTCTCGGCCACGCGTTCGCGCTCATCGCGAGCCCGAACCTCGTAGGCCAAAAACATTACCGCCAGCGAGTAACCCAACAGAAAGAAGCCCCCCACGACCCCCAACAAAAAGCGCGGATTCAGGAGCGCCGCAGTCGCCGAACTCGAGGACCAGTAGTGATAGAACAGATACACGCTCAAGAATGCAGCCCCGACGACCGCCGACAGAATCAAGAAAATCCAAAAGCGTGCGAGCCGGCGGGTGAGTCGAGCCTCCGCCGAGGCAATCGCCCAGATCCGATCGAAGCGCATCATGCCTCCTCGTGGCCGAGCGCCACCGCTGTTCTTCCTCGGGCCGCCATGAATCCGAGGTACCCCTCTTCCAGCGTCGGTTCGGCGACCGGTTCGGAGTTCGGATACGCCGAGCCATCGGCGCTGACATAGCGCACGCGCTTCCCCACCCCTTCGGGCACGCTGGAGACGATCTCGAACTGTCGAGGATCGAGCCGCTCTTCACCACCGACCGGCAGCACCGTCTCGAACACCCGCCCTGCGGCCTTGCGCACCAACTCGGTGGGGCTTCCGCGGAACACGACCTTGCCGTCGTCGATCAACGCGAGGTCGGTGCAGGTACCCCCGAGGTCGGCCACGATATGTGTCGACAGCACGATCACCCGCGATTGCGCCAGCTGCGCCATCACGCGGCGAAATCGCAGCCGCTCTTCCGGATCGAGTCCGACTGTCGGCTCGTCCACCACGATGACCGGCGGATCATGCACCAGCGCTTGAGCGACGCCGAGTCGTCGCACCATTCCACCCGAGAGCGCTTTGACCTTTCGATCGGCCACCGCGGTCAGTCCGACCGTCTCGAGCGTCTCGGCTACCCGTTTGGCGCGCTGCGTTTTGTCGCGCATCCCAGCCAAACGGGCCATCGTGTCGATGACTTCGTCGCACCGCTGAAGCCGCCACGCCGAAAACTCCTGCGGCAGGTAACCCAGGCTTTCGCGGACCGTGGCACGTTCTCGCACGGTGTCGTGCCCGAGCACCGTTACGCTGCCGTTGGTCGGGACGAGCAACGTGCAGATGATTCTCATCAGCGTGCTCTTGCCGGCGCCATTCGGTCCCAACAGACCAAACAGTCCGGTGCCGATCTCCAGATCGATTCCATCCAATGCGGTCTTGCCGCCCGGATAGGTATGTCGAATACCGCGGACCGCGATGCCGCCTTGCGACGCCGCGTTGGTCGATGTGCTCATCAGGCCCCTCCTTCGAGCGGCCGGGAGTCTATTCCCCGCGATCGCTCGCACCAGATAACCCAAGTTCAGCGGACCGGCCCTGCCGGTCAGCGGTCGGAGCATGGCAGAATCCCGCCCCATGCCGCGAACGATGACACTTGCCTCGCGTTCCGACCCTCAAGTCCTCTATCAACAGTCGGTGCAGCAGCCTGGGCCCGACGTGAAGATGTACGACCGCCTTTTTCGAGAACGATTTGGCCGGCGACCGCTGACACTGCGTGAGGATTTCTGCGGCACAAGCCTCGTCGCATGCGAGTGGGTGCGATCGCACACCGGCCGGCGTGCGTATGGCGTGGACCTGGACGCCAAGGTCCTGGCTTGGGGCGCGCAACACAACGTGTTGGCGCTCTCCGAAGCGCAGCGCCGACGCGTACAGTTGATCCAGGGGAATGTGCTGACCGTTCCAACTCCCAAAGCCGATGTGGTGGTCGCCGCGAACTTCTCCTTCTGCGTGTTTCAGACGCGCCCGCTGCTGTTGAAGTACTTCAAGGCAGCGCGAAAGAACCTGGCGCGCGAAGGGGTATTCGTGTTGGACGTGCTGGGCGGGTGCGACACGCAAGTCGAAGCGCGCGAGGAGACGCGGCGCATCACCGGCAACTTCAGCTACGTGTGGGAGCAGAAGCGATTCGACCCGGCCAACTATCGCGCGGTATTCGCGATTCACTTCCGATTCAGAGACGGCAGCCAGATCAAGAACGCGTTCGAGTACGACTGGCGACTTTGGACACTGCCCGAACTGCGCGAGCTGCTGCTCGAGGCGGGCTTCAAGAACGCCGACGTTTATTGGGAGGGAACCGACCTGAAGGCGGGGACGGGGAACGGCGTATTTCGTCGCGTGACGTCGGCCCCGGCCGATACGTGTTGGATCGCCTGTCTGGTGGGCTCATGACCGCCTCGCGCGCCACCGGAAGCGTGGCGCGCACCGGACCCAACGGAGGATCCCCCGCATAGATCACACGCTCCAAAAACAGCCCTGCCGGGGGCGCGGTCCACTCCGCCACTTGCGCACTCAACTCGCGCCGCGCTCGCAGCGCGAGCAGTCTCACCAGATCATCGCGCTGCAATTGGCCGGTGCCGATCTTCACCAGCACGCCAATCGTCCGTCGAACCATCTTGTAGAGGAAGTGCGAGGCACAGATGCGGATCAACACAGCCGCCTCATGCGGCTGAACCGTGACCTCCTCGACCACCACGATCGTGCTGAGGTCTTTCTCGGGCGCCGGCTCCGACAACAGCGTGAAATCGTGTCGGCCAATCAGCAACGCTGCCGCGCCGGTCATCGCATCGACGTCGAGTGAGTATTTCACCCACCAGGAGTGTCGCCGAGCAAAGGCCGAACGGCGGGTCACGATTTGATAGAGATAGCTGCGACGTTGCGCATCGCGGCGGGCGTGGAACGTCTCACTTACGGGTGTGATGTTCAACACGTGCAGATCAGGGGGGACGAGGTCGTTGAGTTCACGGCGATAGCGCGTCAGTTCGGGAAGTGAACGCGCCGTGCGCAGATGCGCGGTTTGTTGGAGCGCATGCACACCGCGATCGGTCCGGCCGGCCCCCATCAAATCGTCGACGGTGATGCCCGAGGCTTTCAGCGCCTCGCGTAACGCGCCGGCCGCCGTGCGAGCATTCTTCTGCTCCTGCCACCCCTGAAAGCGCGTCCCCTCGTATTCGAGATCCAAACGGTAGGTCGGCATCCGCACCTTTCATCCGTGCTCCGGCTTGTCGTCCACTCTCCGTCGAGTGGCCGGCATCGCGTGGTTACCTCGGCCCTCGCGCCTTGACCCAGATGTAGCCACACAACACTCCAAACCCGATCAACGCAATCGACTCGGTGGCCCAATCGACCGCGGCCCACGGCACAAAACTCTTTTCGGGGTCGGCCAGTGCGAGTGCGGTGAAACTTGGCGATAGCCACCCTTCCGGCAACAAGCGCAACAAAACCCCAAACACGCCGCCAATCGCACCGCCGGCCATCATGCCGGAGGCGACGACAATACCGCGTTCGCGCATGGCGCGACCCGATTCGCCGCCTCGTCGCTCGCTGCGTGTGGTCACCAAGTGGTGCAGATACCCGCCGACCAGTGCCGGAGTGTTGAGTTCGAGCGGGAGATACATTCCCAACGCGAACGTCAATGCCGGAACCTTGAGCATTTCCAACACCACGGCGAGCGCCGCGCCGACACCGAGCAATCGGTAGGCAACCGGTTGCTGATTCATGAAGTTCTCCACCAGCGTCTTCATGATGGCCGCCTGCGGTGAAGGGAGAATGCGGGTCGAGGGGGCGCCGGCCGGACCCTCACCGAAGTAGTACCCCGCCACGGGCAGCATCCAGATAGTGAAGGCCGAGGCCGCGGCGGCCACGATCACTCCGTAGAACTTGACCTTCTGTTGCACCGCCGGCGTGCCGCCCAACCAGTAGCCGACCTTCAGGTCGGTGATCGTCTGACCGCTGACCGATAGCGCGGTGCAAACCATTCCGGCGATCGCCATCACGAAGAACATGCCGGTCTGACCCGAAAGTCCGAACTCCAGAAGCACCACCGACGAGATGATGATCGTCAGCATCGTCATGCCCGAGACCGGATTGCGCGCCGTGGTGGCGATCGCATTGGCGGCCACCGACGTAAAGAAGAACGAGAAGAACAGCGTCAGAATCAGTCCCGCAATCAAGACCGCGAGCGTTGTCTGCAACGTGCCGAAGAAGATCGCTACACCCAATGCACTCAGAATCACGCCGACCAGGAGCGTCATCACCGGTAGGTCGACGTCGGTCCGAGCCGCATCGTGGGCTTGGCCTTTGCGGAAGCTCTTGATGGCAATCGAGAGCGAGCCGATCAGTACGGGGAGCGAGCGAATGATCCCGAAGATCCCCGCCGTTGCAATCGCACCCACACCGATCAAGCGAACATAACTTCGGAAGATTTCGTCCGCAGCCATTGCCGCGATCGGTTTGGTGCCCGGATAGACCGCGACAGCCGGAAAGTGTTGCCCCACGTAGTAGATCAAGGGGACCAGCAGAAAGTTCGACAGCGCGCCGCCGGCGCAGAGAATCATCGACGATCGCAGTCCCATCACGTAGCCGAGTCCCAAGATGAACGCGATGGCATCGAAGTGCACCACCATCCGTGCCTTCTCGGAGAGCATCTTCATGACCGGAATCCACTGGAGGTTGACGATTTCGCGCCAACTGCCCCAGTACGTGATCAGAAGATCATAGATACCGGCGAAGACCGTCGACTGCACCAGCAGTGCGGCCTGCGAACCCCCCTTCTCGCCGGTAACCAACACCTCCGTAATCGCCGTCCCTTCCGGGTACGGAAGCTCGCCATGCGTCTCACGCACGAAGTACCGGCGCAGCGGCAGCAGAAACAACACACCCATGCAGCCGCCGGCCACACAGATGAACGTGGTCTGAAACCAGTTCGGGTCGAGCTTCAGCATGTACAAGGCGGGCAACGTGAAGATCGCGCCGGCCACAACCGAAGCCGACACACCTCCGACGCCGGTGACGATCATGTTCTCGAGTAGATGCGAGCGTCGCGGGTAGGTCTTGCCGAGTCCCAATGCCAGGATCGAGATCGGGATCGCCGCCTCCATCACCTGCCCGACCTTCAGACCCGAATAGACCGCCGCCACCGAGAAGATCGCGCAAAACACCAGGCCCGCGACGATCGCCCGAAAGGTTCCTTGCGGCGGGTTCTCGGTCGCCGGAATCATCGGTTCGTAGACTTCGCCTTGTTTCAGCGGGCGATAGGCGTTCTCGGGCAGCGAGGCAGTCTTGGGTGCGTCCACGATTTTGGTCTCCGGGTCGCCGAGTCTAGCAACACACACGGCAGCCCCGTGGCGCGATTGTTATGCTCTGCGGCCAATGCTGATTCGCGGATGGGCCAGCTTGCGCGGACTGCCGCGCGCCGTGTGGGTGCTTTGTATCGCCTCGTTTGCCAATCGCGTGGGGACGATGGCTCTCCCGTATTTGGTGCTTTACCTCACCGGCCCGCGCGGCTTCACCACCGCGCAGGCCGGAACCGTGATGTCGGTCTACGGCGCCACCGCGTTCGTCGCTGGTTGGCTATCGGGACGACTGAGCGATCGTTTCGGTCCGGTTGCGGTTTTGCGGGTAACGCTGATCGCTGCCGCAGCCGCGCTCTGTCTGTACCCACTCGCGCACACGTTCGTCCATGTGCTGGTGGCCACGGTGGCATGGTCACTCTGCGCCGAAGGTTTTCGCCCGGCAGTGCTGACGGCAATGGCTCAGAGCGCGCCGGAACCGTTGCGCAAGCCGGCCTACGCGTTGATGCGTCTGTCGATCAATCTGGGAATGAGCGTGGGGCCGGCTGCGGGCGGTTTCCTGGCTGCCGTTTCGTTTCCTTCGATCTTCATCGTCGACGGTCTGACCAGCCTGGTGGCGTCCTTGTTGTTGATCGCTTCGTTTCCGGTCAAGCGTGCAGTTGGCGAAATCACCGCTTCCAGCGACACGCCGACTGTCGATCAGTCGTCACGACTGCAGGGCCGCTCACTGCTGATCGCGCTGTCACTGATTCTGGCCGGTGGCTTTCTGATGGCGTGCTCTTACTTCCAATGCGAAGCGGTGCTGGGTTTGCATCTCACGCGCGATCTGCACTTCCCGGCCTATGCGCTTGGTCTGGTGTTCACGCTCAACACATTGCTGATCGTCGCCTTCGAGGTGCCGCTCAACGCCGCGACCGCACGCTGGTCGCACCGACGCACGCTGACGCTCGGCGCCGCGTTGATGGGAGCAGGGTTCGCGCTCTATGCGATAGCGTTCGACGCTTGGTCGATTGCCTGCGGCACGATCGTCTGGACCGTCGGCGAAATGATCCTGTTTCCATCGGTTCCCGCCTTCCTGGCGGCGATCGCCCCACCCGACAAGCAGGGTCGCGTGATGGCGCTGTACCCGATGGCCTGGAGCGCTGCATTCATCGTGGCGCCGCTCGCTGGACTGGCGATCTACGACCGAGCTGGATCGGCGGCGGTGTGGCTGACGGTGACGGCGGCGTGCACCGTTGCGGCGCTGCTCTATTCGCGACTTCGCCACTAAGAGAAGCGTCGCCTTTCTGAATCTTCAGGACCAACAGCGTCAAACATCCGTCATCGATCGCTCTGTATTGAACACAACTGGGACGATTTTGTGGCGGCACGGATCTTGTAAGTGAGCAGGTACCGGCTTTGCCCGGGAGGACCTGCGATGAGCCAGACAGAGCAACCAAAACCGCGCCCGACCGTGACCATCGTTCCTGGAGACGACGACCGGGGATTGTGCCCAACGTTGATTGTCGACGGCGTGCAGATGCACGACCCGATTCAACCGTATTCCGATGTGCTGATGCTGGAGGGGAAGGAACCGCAAGTGGTTGCAGCCTTCGGCGTCGGTCTCGGCTACGGTGCCGCCGGTGTGCTGCTGATGGCTCCGAATGCAACGGTCGTGGCATTCGAGCCGATCGAGGAAATGGCCGAGATCGCGCGACGCATGTTGGCCGAGGAGTGGAATCTCGCCGAACGCGTGTTCATCGAAACCGACCTTGCCGATTTTCAGGCGCGGCTCTTGGATGCCGTCGCTGGAATGCAATCACTGGCCACGATCGAACTCGCTGCGCTTTCCGAGTACCGACCCGAATGGGCGGCCGCGTTTCGCAGTGTGATCGAAGAGATCGTCGACGCCGACACACTCGGCTCGATGCGCGCGATCAGCAGCGAGGGCTGGGCGAACATCGGTCGCGCCACCGATCGGATCGCCAACACGCCGTTGTTGAGCTCGTTGGCTGGTGTGCTCGATGGCCGCCCCGCCGTGGTGGTCACCGACTTGAATCCAGCCGCTGAAACGATCGATGCGTTGCGACGAGCCCACGCTCACGCGACCCTGGTGGCGACCCCGGCCGCCGCCGTGGCCTTGCACGCGCACGGGTTGAATTGCGATCTGGTGATCGCCGATGAACCAGCGCCACCACCGGTCGGGATCGTCGGTGTGTTGGCCAGTACAACGCTGGCGATCACACCCGAGAGTCATCCCTCGTGGTGGGAGCTACCGGCCGCGGCGCGCATGGTGTTCGGTCACAGCGCCGTTTCCTGGATGTTCGCCGATGGCGACCCAACCGCCGTGTTCAGTCTCTCGTTCGGTCCCACGCTGCCGTTGTCACTGGCCTGCTTGTCGTTGGGCGCACGTCCCATCGCGGTCGTGTCGCCGCCTCCAGGGCTCGACTCGCGCTGGAATCTGATGAGCGCGCGAACGCGCACCGAGCGCGTGCTGTCGCGCTGCGCGGCCTTGGCCGGGTCCGAGTTCGTCTCCGTGGAGTCGATCGCCAATCAGCCGGTACTCGCGCAACCGACGGGAGCGATCGCCGATCTGGCGCGCACGCGAGGTCGCAGCCTTGGTCACGCCGAACTGCAGCGCGGACTAGCACGTGCACGGCGTGCCATCGGGCGCCTGGCCCGCGAACAACGTCAGTTCGCACGCACCCCGTTGCGCGATCTGCTGGCGATGTACCTGCGATTCCGCGCGGAAGGGAGCGCGTTCACCAAGTCGTTCCTGGTGGCCTCGTCCAAGCCGCTGACCTCACCCGAATCGCAAGCCAGCTTGCGCGAGGCGGCGTTTGGTTGGATCGACTGGGTCGAGGAACAACTTCCTCCCGCGCCCATGTCGACCTCGGGCACGATCACGCAGGAAATCCACGATCGCGGCGACGAAGCGATCCGGGTGTTCATCGCCGACACCAAACGGAGCGACGTGGCGACCCGCGTGCTGCTGTGGTCGATCGATCGATTCACCAACCGTCGTGTCGAGGTTCGTCATTTGAAGCATGAAATCCCGGCTCGCCTGGGTGCGCGTGCTGCCGGCCTGCCTTCCGCGCTTCAGATGCTGTTGGTTCCGGCACTGTGCAACAACCACGGCCGCGCGATCTTCATCGACCCGAGCACCGTCTTGCTCGAGGACCTCGCGATGCTCTGGGAACTGCCGCTGGATCGACACGCGGCGCTGGTCCCGGGCGACGGTCAGGGTGGGATCGCGCTGCTCGATGCCGCGCGCGCGCCGTGGCGCGCCGTCGATCTGGTCAACCGCTTCGAGAAGCGCGAGGATCTCTCGCGTGCGCTGTTGGTGCCTGGTGAGTCTCCCGGCGTCGGTCTGTTGCCGGCCGAGTGGTCGGAACGGGATCGCTTGAGCCTGGACAGCGCCGTCACACGCTTCACCTGCGAACCTTGGATGCCGTGGAAACGAGAATTGCACCCGCTGACATGGTTGTGGGAGTTTCAGCTACTCCACGCCCTCGAGGACGGCTATCTCTCCAAGCCGATGTTGGCCGCTGCGGTCGCGCACGGCGATGTGCGCAACACACTGCTCACGCTTGCGGGGGCGCTGCCCGACACAGCACCGCCTCAGGTTGCAGACTCGCGGCGGGCCACGGACGCAGCCACGCTCGCTCGTTAATCGACGCGCGGTTGCACCTGACGATCGACACCGAGCGAGCCGAATCCGATCGACGGCCACGCTCGGTGGTCGTCGTCATGCAGCGACAGCAAGCTCGCGACAACGCTCGAACGATGGCCACTACAGTCGCGGGCGGAGACTAGGTCTGGATCCAAAAGCAGGTAGGGCCTCCGATGCGGCTGTCGATTCCGAAGCGGAAGCCGTGCGCGGTGAGGATCTCGCGCGCGATCGTCAGTCCGATGCCTTGCCCGTGTGGTTTCGTAGTGTGAAACGGCGACGATAGCGGCGACACGCTGTCCGCGTCGAATCCGGGGCCATCGTCCTCGACTTCCAAGCGCGCCCCTTCGCCTCGGTGCTGGACACGCAACACGATCCGGCCGCGCTCTCCCACCGCCTCGCGCGCATTCCTCAGGACGTTGAGCAACACCTGCTCGAGTTGGTAGCGATCGATCGAGGCCAGAGGAGACGGCTCATCCAATTGCAGGCTCCAATCGATGCCAGGTGGTGCGCCGGCCTGCGCCAAACGCATCACGGCTGAGGCCAACTCGCCCAGATGACACGGCGTTGCTTGTGGAGCCGGCAGACGAAAGACGTCGGCGAATCGATTCAGAAACGCGTTGAGGTGTTTGCCACGCGCAATTGCCAAGTCCAGAGCCTGCTCGAAGTCATTCCGGTCCGACGCTGCCAACTGGGGTGCGTAGTGCCGGCACGCGGCCAGCAGCGCATTGCTGGCGCCAACCGAGTTGTTGATCTCGTGGGCCATGACCCGAATCGATTTCTCATAGGCGCTCTTTTCCGCGCGATGCAGTTCCGCGGTGAGCTCTTCGATCAGCAGGAACCGTCGCGAGAATCCTCGCTCGAAGAACTCGGAAAGCTGACAGCGCACGCGTCGGCCATCGGCCGTCAACAGGCGCGATTTCCCGACCGCTGCCGTCGCCAGTTCTGCGCCGTAGACCCCGGGCAGTTGGGAGATCGGCTTTCCAAGCAGGCTGATCTTGGGTGCGCCAAGCAAACGCTCGGCCGCTGGGTTGAGGTCGGTCACCGCTCCATCCAGTGCAAACGACACGACCCCGGCCGGCGATGCTGCGATGATCTTGGCGAGAAACCACTGCTGCTCTTGCAGTCGAACTCGCTCCGCCCGCAGCGTATCGATCATTCGGTTGTAGGCGGTGACCAGCCGATCGAGATCGCTCGAACCTGACGGCAACATCCGCGTCGTGAGTTCGCCATCGTCGATCAGCGCAGAGGCCGAGGCGAACGCGCGCAACGACTCGAACAGTCGTGAAATCAGCCGCAGTCCGATGGCGGCCGAGGCAACCAGCACCAACTCGGCGGCAACCGTCCACCACGGGCTGATGCGCCACAAAAGCGCCGCGGCGACGGCGAGCCACACGTGCAGCACAACGATGTAGACCTGAAACCGCCGCTGAAGACTCACCCTTCGAGCCCGAATTTCTTGAGCCGACGATAGAGTGCAGCGCGCGTCAATCCCAAGGCCTGGGCCACGCGCGTGATGTTGCCGGTGTGATCGCGGAGCGCCTTGACGATCATCGCGCGTTCCATTTCGTCGAGCCTCATCGCGCCGATGGCTGGAACCGCCTCGGCACTGTGGCCCGGCCTCGGCACTGCGGCATTCGCCGCCAGATCAGCGACATCGAGGTGCGAATGATCGGCTAGCAGGGCGGCGCGCTCCAAGGTCGCCTTGAGTTCGCGCACATTCCCTGGCCAGCTCTGCTGTTGCAGCCACGAAGCGGCACGCGAGGTCAAGCTCGAGCCGGGTCGCAACCGCGCCAGAAAGTGCTCGGCCAACAGCACGATATCGTCGCGACGCTGGCGCAGCGGCGGCAGATGCAGCGCGATCAGGTTGAGCCGGTAGAACAGGTCTTCGCGGAACGCTCCGCTGGCGACCATCGACGTGAGGTCGCGATTGGTGGCTGACACGACGCGCACGCCGACACGCTTGGTTTGCGACGATCCGAGCGGCTCGAAGCTGCGATCTTGCAGGACGCGCAGCAACTTGACCTGACAGGCCGATTCCAGGTCGCCGATCTCATCGAGAAAGATGGTTCCGCCCGAGGCGACCTCGAATCGCCCCTTGCGATCGTGGCGCGCATCGGTGAACGCGCCTTTCACGTGCCCGAACATTTCGCTCTCGAACAGACTGGTCGAAAGTCCGCCGAGATTTACTTTCACGAACGGCTCGCGCGCGCGGCGGCTGGCCTTGTGGATCAGTTCGGCAATCAGCTCCTTGCCGGTCCCCGCCTCACCCGTGATCAGCACAGCCGCTTCGGTGGGCGCGACGCGCAAGGCCACGTTGAGCAGCCGCATCAGCTGGGGATCGGTGCCGATGATCGGCGCGATGTCGCCTTGCGCTTCAAGTTGCGCGCGTGTGGTGATCGCATCGCGGTCTTGGGGCAAACGTGCGATCGACAAGGTGGTCTCGACCGCTTCGACGACGCGCTGATTGTTCCAAGGCTTGGTGATGAAGTCTGCGGCTCCGGAGCGCATTCCAGCGACCGCCAACTCGATCGAGCCCCAGGCTGTGATCAACACCACCGGTAGGCGCGGTTGCTGTGCGTGGATCGAGCGCAACAGCGCGAGCCCCTCCGAACCACTGGTTTCGCGCGAGAAGTTCATATCCTGAAACACCAGATCGAATTTCCCGGTGCTCAGTTTTGCGAGCGCCTCGTCGGGCGACAGCGCGCCGGTGGTGCGATGACCCGCTTGCTTCAACACGAGTGCGAGCGAGGCGATCACCCCTGGATCGTCGTCGACCAAGAGGATCGAGGCTGATTCACTCGGCACGCAGCGCCTCCGCAGGAGCGACGCCTGCGGCCAGATACGCAGGAGCGAGCGCCGTGATCACCGCAAGAAGATAAACCAGCACGATCGACATCACGAGCGCCGCTATGAATCGTCCTGCGGAGAGCCACGGTTGACTGAGTCCGAACAGCGGCAGTTGGACAATGAGCAGCACACCGATCGCAACCGCCAGCGTCACCAACGCCGATACCTCGCCGACGATCTGGCCCAGGACGCCGCACGCGGTTGCGCCAGCGGCTCGCCGCAGGCCGATCTCGGCACGCCGCTGCCCCACGCTCTGCCAAAACACGCCGGTCAGTCCCATCACCACCATGAGCAACAGAAAGGCTGCGACCAGACCGATGGCGAAATACCCGACCAGAATCGTCTGCAGTCTGGACAGCCTCGAGACGGGCAGCTGTTGCACGTCGAATCGCCAGTCGGGTGCGATCGCCTGCAATCTCTCGGTCAACGTCCGCTCGAAACCGATCGGCGTTCCGGGCGCCATTTTCAGGAGCAGCGCGGTCGGCATCTCCGCGCCTGGACCCGAGAACGTCTTGCGATAAAACACATGATGAAACGGCATCGACAGCTCGCCGTGCTTGCGGAAGTCGGCGGTAACGCCCACCACCCGATAGCTCTCCGGATGTTCTTCGTCGCCCGCCTCGTAGATTTGCCCCACGGCCGCTTCACCGGGATACATCTCCGCCGCCAAGTCGCGCGAGAGAATGATGGGAGGCACTGCGTTGCCATCGTCCTCCGCGCTGAACCAGCGTCCAGCCACCATCACGATGCCGAGTGTGCTCGCCAAGTCATCGTTCGCAGCGTCGATCTCGAACTCGAAGCGATGCCCATCCTTCTCCACCGCTTGGATCCAGGTGCTGGTGCCGAAGACGGACACATCGGTGGTGCCGACATGCTGGATCTGAGGGGTCTGTTTCAATTCGCCGATCATCTGCTGCAGTCGGAGCAGTTGGCCGGCCGTTTCGTTTGCACCGCCGGAGGGGCGTTCCGAGAGCCTCACCTCCCACACGTCATCGTACTGAAACCCAAGCGGCCGTGAATAGTTCGCTACCGCGGTGACCGCAAGCGCTGCAACTACGAAGACCACCACGAACGAGATCAGGAGTTCGAGGAGCAGCAGGATCGATCGAGCCTTGCGGTTCCAGGTCAGGCGGAACATCTGCCGAATCATGCCGCCCTCCCACGCAGCGCTTCGGCTGGGTGCAGCCGCGACATCCGCCAGGCCGGATACGCGCCGGAGAGAACACCGAACAGTAGCGCCAGCAGCAAGCCGCAGAGGAGTACCGGCGCGTTGATCGACAAGCGAGAGTAGGGCATCCAGCCTGTGTCGTTGATCAAGCTCAGGACAGCCTGCGCGACGATGGCGCTGATCGCCGCGCCGATCAGCGTCAGGATCAGATTCTCGCTGAGAAACTGCACGACCATAGCGCGTGACGAGGCGCCGAACGCTCTTCGAACTCCGATCTCCGACGTTCGCTCCAGAGTGCGACTGATGTTGAGATTGGCCAGGTTCACCGCTGGAAGCAGCATGAAGAGTACGACCCCTGCCATGAAGAGGGTGACCACCAGCCCCACGCGGCGCTCGCCGTTGTCGCTATCGAGCACCTCCCGGGAGAATGCTTCGATCGGTGTTTCGGCAACGACCAGGAGCTTTTTGAAACGCTTCGTGTCAGGCAACGGAATCTCGGGCAAGCGAGCGGCGAGTTCGCTTTTGATCTTGGGCAGATCCTCAACCCTTCGCGCGCGGATCATGGCAGAGAACCCTTCGCTGAACTGCTCCATGTACTCGCTGTTGGGACTACTGCCGTGAGTCACCCACACGTCGGCAAACGAAAACTTGCTCGTGAATGGTACGTCTTCGACCACGCCGACGACCTGGAAGCCATGCCCATCCAGGTCGATCGACTGTCCGACGCATGCAGCGCCGCTGAAGAGCTGATTGCATGTGGAACGGTTGAGCACCGCCATACGGCGCCCGCTTGAATCGTCCTCTACGGTGAGTGCTCTCCCTTCGAGAATCTTCACTTGAATCATCTGCCAGAACGCGCCGTCGGTTCGCTTGAGATAAACCATCGCTTTGGTCTCGCCCGCATAAACCGCGCCACGCCGCTGCTCGGTGACGATCGATACCAATTCTGCCGAGGAGAGCGTTCGCACATATTTTGAGAGAAACGCAAAGCCGGGATTTCCCGTGGAGGATCCGTTGGGCCCCTCCATGCGCATCCAGTCGACGCTCAACATGCGATCGCGATCCAACTCGGGATAGTGAGTCCCCAATGCCTGCTCGAACATCGCCGCCGCAACCAACAGCGTCACCATCGTGACCACGATTCCGAACAGGCTGATGAGGGTGAAGATCGGGCGTCGCCACAGCACCTTGAACGCCAGTTTGATCGTCAGCAGGCTCATCTCAGTTGACCTGCCGGCCGTCGAACAGCCGGATCGTGCGTTGCGTCTGCTCCGCTAGTCGTTGGTCGTGCGTAACCATTACCACCGTCGTCTTGTCATCGCGGCTCAAGGACAGCAACAGGTTCATGATCTCGTCACTCATGTGTGAGTCGAGATTGCCGGTCGGCTCGTCGGCCAAGATCACGTGTGGCTTGCCGACGATCGCGCGCGCGATCGCCACGCGCTGTTGCTGCCCACCCGAGAGCTGCGAGGGAAAGTGCCGCGTGCGTGCGCTCAGCCCAACCCGGTCGAGTGCCGCTGCGGCGCGCTCGCGTCGTTCTTTGGAGGTCGTCCGTCGATAAATCAGTGGCAGTTCCACGTTGTCGAGCACCGACAGGTCCGGGATCAAGTGAAAGCTCTGGAAGATGAACCCCAGCCGCTCATTGCGCAGCCGCGCGACGCTGACGTCTCCGTAGTCCGTGACCGACCGGTCGGCGACGGTAACGCGCCCCTTGGAAGGCTTGTCCAACAACCCGATGATGTTCAGCAGCGTGCTCTTGCCGCATCCCGACGGCCCCATCACGGAAACGAACTCGCCCGCGCCGACGTCGAGCGAGATTCCAGACAGCGCAACGGTCTCGATGCGGTCAGTGCGGTAAACCTTCTCGATCGATTCAAGACGGATCATCGTCCATTTCCTCGCGCGCGTTAGCGCAGCACCAAACTGTCGATCTGTTCCCACAGGCGCGTATCGGAGACGATCAGTTCATCTCCCTCGCTCACCCCTTCGGTCAACTCGCACCACTGGATGTTGGACAACCCCACCACCACCGGGCGTCGGCGTGCCGTTTGGCCCTCGACCACGAACACCGTGGTTCTTCCCACGTTCACGAGCCCTGGTCCGCGCCGCGCGATCAACGCCTGTTCTCGATGGGCCGTGATCACTTCCACATCGACGCGCCGGCCGACGCGCAGCGACGGATGCGAGGCCTGGTCGAGTTCCACGAGCATCGTGACCGCGCCGTTCTGCACGGCTGGCAGGACACTCGCGACCGTCCCCTTCAGATCCTGGCCATCGATCCGTACCCGCGCCGTTAGCCCCGCGCTCAACGCTGCCGCGTGCAGATCCGACAGCGTCGCTCGCACACGAAACGAATGCAGGTCGGCAAGTCGCGCGATCGGATCGCCGGGACGCAAACTCGCGCCGGCGTCGACCAGCACGCTGGTCAATACGCCACCCGATTCGATCGATCGACCGGCGTGATCGAGTTTGGTATCGAGCGCCGACTGTTCCTTGGCCAGGATCTCTACCTCCAGGCCAACGCCACCGAGTTGCGCCTGGAAGGTCGCCTCGGCATTTGTCGAGGAGGCTTCGAGTCGTTCCAGCGTGGCGCGCGCTTGGTCGAGCTGAAGCTGGGTCGCCTCCGCAGCATCCTTGGACGCGAGGCCTTGCTGATAGAGCGCCGCGTTCTGACGCTGCTTGTTTTCCAGGTAGGCCAACTGCAGTCGCTGATTGTTGGTCTCGGCACGTAGGTCGCTGAGCTTCTGCGCGGTTTCCAGCTTCAGTTGCAACAATCGATTGCGCTTCAGCGCCAACTGCTGAACGACACGATCGCGTTCCAGACTCACCGCCGACGTATCCAACTGCAAGAGCGACTCGCCGGCCTGGATCGTGTCTCCTGCTCGCCGCAGCACACGAAGGACACGCGCTTCGATCGGGCAGGTCAGCAACTGCTCGCTTTGCGGCTCGATCACTCCCGAGGCCTCCAGCGCCTGATCGATCGGTCCGCGCTCGACGCGTTCGAGCCGCAACGCGCTGCGCTGCACGGTCGGTCGCAACCAGCGGCCGAGTTCCCAATAGACACCGAGCGTGAGCCCGATGACGACCACCGCGATGGCGATCCGACGCCGGCGACGTCGTGCGAGTTCGGAATCCTCGATCGGGCGATCCATCAAGCCGGCTCCTCAGGCAACAGCAAAGCAAGGCCAATGCCAGGGAACGACACTCTGTTCTGTTGCACTTAGCCCTGGCTCGCCCGGGCCGACTGTTCGTTTTCGCACACCGAGCGTGCGGCGATGAACGGTGCGCGCGCTGCGACAGATCGCCCGTGGCGGCGCGCCGACATTTCCAGAGTGCCGCGGTGACGACCCCGGAGCGACTCAGTTCTTCCGTCGCGCCGGCACCGCAAGCGACCGCGCACCGTTTTTTCCGATCGCTCGCACCGCGAAGTACTGGTTGTCGGTTGAGACCTGATCGAGCACAGCCTCGCCCGTTGCACCGACGCGTCGGAGCAGCTCCCAACGCGGCGCGGTCGTTTCCTGGACAGGATCTCGAAGCCGCCGCGTGCGTCGTCCGGCTCGGCCTCGATCGTGAGGCGCGCCGACGGCGTCACCTCGCCCCCGATCCAAACAGCGGAGGGCGGTGCCGGCGCATCGGCAAGATCGGCCAGCAGTCGAGTCGACAATCTCGCCGAATCGGCAATGAACTCGAAGTCGAGAAACTGCGTCAGATCGCCGAACGCGGTCTCCCCTTCGACGCGCACGTTCTGGTGTTGGTGGCGGTAGTCCTCGAGCGGTTCCGTGAACCGAATTGCAGGCGATCCCGCATCGACAAACGGCGAGTGATCGCCGCCCCGGCCCAATCGATCGCGACGGAAGATCATGCGAACCGACTCCTGCCCTGCCTGTTCCTCAACGCGGCGCGCCAACTCTCGACTGGGTGAATCGATTCCGTCAGACCCTCCCTCGCTAAACACACGCAGCCTTTTGTCGGATGCTCCCGCCGTCGCCCCCACGATGTCGCAGGTGATCATGCCGCCGACCTCGAACTGTTGTTGCTCCAACCATGTTTTCATTCGCTTGGCGCCCAACAATCCCTGTTCCTCCCCCGACACGATCGCGAGGATCACTGTGGCTCTGAGCGGCGAGCGAGAGACCAACGCTTCGGCCGTAAGCACCGCCACAGCCACACCAGAGGCGTCGTCGTCGGCACCCGGCGCGTCGCTGGTCGCGTCCATGACATCGCTCGCACGCGAATCGAGATGTCCCGAAAGCACGAAGGCGCGTGCCGCCAAGCGCGGGTCGTTGCCGCGCAGAACGGCATAAACGTTTTGCATCTTCACGACACGATCGCCGGTGCGCGGGCCTGACGTTTCGAATCGGTCGACAACCACCGTCAGCCTTCCGTTGCTCGCTGCGGCGAGCTTGTTCAACCTGGTCAGCACGACGTCGCGACCGCATCCGATTCCGCGCCGAGGGTCGTCCCATGACGAGAGCGAGTGTCTCGTTCCACAGGCGACGAGCGACTCGATCAGCCCTCGCGGGTCCGCCGCCTGGCTGGGTGGAAGCACCAGTACGGGGAGGCCAAGCAACAGAGCACGGAGATTTCTCACGGTCCCCTCCTCGTGGGCGAACTAAGCGTCGTCAGCCCAAGTGTAAGCGAGCGACGGGACGCCGCCTCGAGCCAACAGGCTCACCACCCGACAGGCACTTTGTTCGGTAATCCCCGTCTGCGACCGGATGGTTCTCCTTGGCGAGTTCTCCTCAGCCGACTTTTCTATCCCCGAGTGACGAGTTTGCTAACCGAGGGTGCGCCCTTGTGGGTTTCTCCGTATACTCCCCGCCGTTCGCCCGGGCGGCGCAGTGGGCTTCGGTTTTCTGTGCCCGTAGCGCCAAGCCGTTGTGCGTGAGGCGGTAGCGGCCGGTGCCGCCCGCCCCCCGAGGACAAACACGAGATGACTGCGGCCACGGTGGCCGCGAGGACTAGGCTCATGATCAGCGACATCGGACGGATCCGGAATATCGGGATTTCCGCCCACATCGACTCAGGGAAAACCACGCTCACCGAGCGAATCCTTTTCTACACCAAGCGAATCCACGCGATTCACGAGGTCAAAGGCAAGGACCAGGTCGGCGCCACCATGGACCACATGGAGCTGGAGCGTGAACGCGGCATCACCATCACCAGTGCCGCCACCTATGCCTACTGGCTCGACCACCACATCAACATCATCGATACGCCCGGGCACGTCGACTTCACGATCGAGGTCGAGCGCTCGCTCCGCGTGCTCGACGGCGCGATCCTGGTGCTTTGCTCGGTGGCAGGCGTGCAATCGCAGTCGATCACGGTCGATCGGCAGATGCGCCGCTATTCGGTGCCCCGCTTGGCGTTCGTCAACAAGTGCGATCGTTCGGGCGCCAACCCCGATCGCGTCGTTCAGCAACTGCGCGAAAAACTCGGCCTCAATGCGGTTGCCCTGCAGATGCCGATCGGATTGGAGGCCGCGCACGAAGGGGTCGTCGATCTGGTCAACATGAAGGCGTACTACTTCGAAGGGGACAACGGCGAGAACATTCGCGAGGGAGAGATCCCCGCCGCATTGCGCGACGATGCCGAATCGCGGCGCCAGCAGATGCTCGACGCGGTCTCGATGTTCTCCGACGAGTTGATGGAACAGATCCTCGAGGAGTCGGTACAAGAGGAAACGGTCCATGCAGCAATCCGAAACGGTGTGATCGCCCTCAAGTTGGTTCCGGTACTGATGGGATCGGCCTACAAGAACAAGGGCGTTCAGCGATTGCTCGACGGCGTGATTCGCTACCTCCCCTCGCCGATGGATCGCAAATACACCGCCTTGGACCTCGACAAGGACAACGCGCCGGTCACGCTCAGCTCCGACCCCGACGCTCAGACCTCGGCGTTGGCGTTCAAGCTGGACGAGGGTCGTTACGGGCAGTTGACGTTCGTGCGTGTCTACCAGGGGAAGCTGCAGAAAGGTGAGTTCGTCACCAACAGCCGAAACCAGCGACGCGTCAAGATCGGTCGCCTCGTGAAGATCCACGCCGATTCGATGGAAGACATTCAAGACGCAGGCGCAGGCGATATTTGTGGCCTGTTCGGCATCGACTGCAACACCGGCGACACGTTCATCGGCGAAGGCGATCGGATCGCCATGACCTCGATCCACGTGCCCGACCCGGTGATCTCGCTCAGTCTCAAGACGGCCGACAACAGCCAAATGGCGAAGGTCTCCAAAGCGCTGCAGCGCTTCACCAAAGAAGATCCCACGTTCCGCGTGCACGTCGATGACGAGTCGGCGGAGACGATCATCTCGGGAATGGGAGAACTCCACCTGGATGTCTATGTCGAGCGAATGAAGCGGGAATACGGAGCCGAGGTCACGACCGGCGCGCCGCAGGTCGCCTATCGCGAGACGATCACGCGCAAGAGCGAGTTCAACTACCTGCACAAGAAGCAGACCGGCGGTAGCGGCCAGTACGCGCGCGTGGCCGGTTTCGTCGAACCGCACCCGGACGGCGTGCAGTACGAGTTCGTGAATGCAACCTACGGCGGGACGATTCCTTCCGAGTACATCAGCGCCTGCGACAAAGGTTTCAAGTGGGGAATGCAGAAGGGCTCGCTGATCGGATCACCGCTGGTCAATGTGCGCGCCACGATCAACGACGGCGCGGCGCATGCGGTCGACTCGTCGGACATCGCATTCCAAGTCGCGGCGCGCCAGGGCTTCAAGGAAGCGGTGCGCAAGGCTGGGCCTGTGATTCTCGAGCCGGTCATGAAGGTCGTGGTCGAAGGGCCCGGCGAATTCCAAGGGTCGGTATTCAAAACGCTCATGCAGCGGCGCGGGACGATCATCGGCTCGACCGAAGAAGATGGTTTCTGCCGGATCGAATCGGAGGTTCCGCTGGCCGAGATGTTCGGCTACTCGACCGACCTTCGGTCCAATACCCAAGGCAAAGCCGAGTTCACGATGGAGTTTCACCGCTACGCGCCGGTCCCCCGCGAAGTTCAAGAAAAAATGATCGCTGAGTTCAAGGGCACCGTTCAAGAGGAGGATGACGACAAATGAGCAGCGAGCCGGAAGTCGCCCGACTGAACCGTTCCTTGCGTGCGCTCCTGGAGCGCGACGGACACGACAGCAGCCCCGGCGCTGGCAGACTGGCCTTGGTCCTGGCTCGCGCCGGTACCGGAAAGACGGCGTTCCTGACCACCATCGGGCTGGATGCAATCTTTGCCGGTAAGAAGGTGTTGCACATCGACATCGACACGACGGTCGACAAAGTGCGCACTTGGTATGACGACATCCTTGCAGAGTTGATCAAGCGTGGCGATGTGACGGGCGACAAGCTCGCGTTGCAGTTGTTCAGCGAACGAAGCCGGCACATCCACACCTATAACCACCACAGCTTCGGAGTCGGCAAGCTCAACGAAACGCTCCAGCTCATGGACAGCATCATGCATTTCGATCCGAACGTGATCGTGGTCGATGGGCTCGATCTGGAGCGGACTCCGGTGCAAACCATCAGTCAACTGCGCGAGCTGGCCCAGAGCGCCAATGCGGAACTATGGATCTCCTGCCGCGTGCGGCGTGAAGCGCCACCGACTCGGCCCGGTCACCTGCCGCCACCGGCCGATCAATTCGAGGCGCTGGCCGATCTCGCTTTCATGCTCGAGCACGAGGGGGCGCGGATTCGATTGCACGTCCTGAAGGAGCACGAGCAGATTGGCGACAAGGACACGCACCTGTTGCTAGACCCTCAGACGCTTTTGATGGTCGAGGAGTCCGCGCACTGAGCGCTCCGACTTTCACGATTCAAACGTACGGGCAGCTTGCGGGCTGCCCGTTTTTCATGCGGAACGCGACGACTTGCCGTCGCTAGCGCTTGAACAGCCAAAGTAGAAACGACGCCAATAGGCTGATCAGGATGCAGGTCACGAGCGGAAAGTAGAAGGTGAAGCTGCCGCGCGTGTAGGAGATGTCTCCCGGCATGCGCCCGATCCACGGGATCTTGGCGGTCAGGATCAAGACCGCTCCGAGGGCCAACAAGATCGCCCCGACAAGGGCCAACGCCTTCCCCAGTTCGAACAGTGACTCGCCAGCGAGCATGGGCAGATTATGCCCAACTAGACAGGGTCCGGCTGCGGTTCGGTGGGGCTGTCAGTCTCCGCGGCTGGGCCTTCTTTCTCGAGCGCCTCGTCGGCGATCGCCGCGATTACGTCGCGATGAAACTGATCGATGCTGCGAATTCCCCCCAGTTGTTGGCAGATCAGATCGTCGAGGCGGTCCGCTTCTCGGCAAAACTCGCGAACCTGGCTGGCCATGACCGAGTTCGGCGTGGAAATCGGGATCCGATGCGCCAGGATCACGTCTCCGTCGTCATCGATCAAAAGCTCCCCGAAAGGAAGCCCACCCTCCCAACGCGTGACGAGGTGTGTCCACTGTGGCCTGCGGGTGGGTCCGATCACGAGCCAGGCGTGCAGCACGATCTCGCCGTCTTCGTCGATGTCGGCCTCGACCATGGTGCTGCCGTACAGCCAGAGAAACGAAACCGAGTCTTGAACCTCGCAGAGGTCATCCCCCCCGCATTGCGCGGCGACGGAGCGCAGGTGTAAGAGGCGCTCGCGCCAATCCTGCCCGGCGTGTTGCATCGGTACCTCCCCCGCGAACGAATCCACGGTCCCGGTCACAGCCTTCGTTGGCAGTTTTGTACGAGGATTGTCACCCGATTGCCAATCGGTTTTTCGATGCAGGGCCGCGACCGTCCGACTCGATCAGGGCAAAAGGCTTTGTCGTAGCGGGTTGACGCCGATCGGTACAGCCGGATTTTCCGGCGACGTCGGCAGGGTCAAGACCGTCGACGCATGGAGTTGGGTATCCTGTCCGCGCTTTGAGGAGACCCTCACGATGATCAACAAGATCCACGAACTGCTTGGCGCCGATGCCGAGCCGCTACTGTCCCATGCTTGCAAAACGATTTCGAAGGATCGCTTGATCCTTCCCGGCCCCGATTTCGTATCCCGTGTACTGGCTGACTCCGATCGGCCGGTCAACGTGTTGCGCTCGTTCCAGCAGCTACTCGATCACGGCCGATTGGCCGGAACCGGCTACGTATCGATCTTGCCGGTCGATCAAGGGATCGAGCATTCGGCCGGCGCTAGCTTCGCGCCCAACCCCGACTACTTCGACCCCGAGAACATCGTGAGGCTGGCGCTGGAGGGTGGCTGCAATGCGGTCGCCTCCACGCTCGGGGTTCTCGGAAGTGTCGCGCGCAAGTACGCGCACAAGATCCCGTTGATGCTCAAGCTCAATCACAACGAGTTTCTGTCCTACCCCAACGCGTACGATCAGACAATGTTCGCAAGCGTCAAGCAGGCATACGACATGGGCGCCATCTCGGTCGGGGCCACCGTTTATTGGGGTAGCGACGAGTCGCGGCGGCAGCTGGTCGAGGTCGCACGCGCGTTCCAAGCGGCACACGAGCTGGGAATGGTGACGGTGTTGTGGTGCTACACGCGCAACAGCGCCTACAAACAGCCCGACCGCGACTATCACCTGGCGATGGATCTGACCAGTCAGGCGAATCACCTAGGGGTCACGCTCCAGGCCGACATCATCAAGCAGAAGGCACCGGAGGTTTTCGAGAGCGGCTACAACGCGCTGAAATTCGGCAAGACCCACGCCAAGGTGTTCAGCGAGCTGGCCAGCGCACACCCGATCGACATGACCCGCTTCCAGCTCGCCAACTGCTACATGGGACGCTCGCCATTGATCAACTCCGGCGGCGCCTCCGCTGGCGCAAGCGACATGCACGAGGCGGTCAAGACCGCTGTCATCAACAAGCGCGCCGGCGGCATGGGCCTGATTTCCGGTCGCAAGGCGTTCCAACGCCCGATGAAAGACGGCGTCGCCCTGCTCCATGCGATCCAGGACGTTTACCTCGCCAAGGAGATCACACTCGCGTAGCAATGTTCCCGAGCCCGCACCTCGCCTCGGACCAGTTCGACGACTAATTCGGGGACGGCATACCTATTTCAGGCCCGGATTCGGATCGGCGGCGATGGCACCGTCCGACCGGAAATAGGTATGCCGTCCCCGAATTAGTCCTGGAGTTACGGGTGCCCGGGGTGAGGTGGGAGCTGTCGATCGAGGATCATGATTTTCTGCCAGATCTTGCGGGAGAGGCCGGTGGTGAGCCCCTCGACTTCGTCGACGGCGGCGAGTGTCACCGGGTCACGAAAGTCCTGAACGTGCAGTGCTGCCGACTTGCTGATGATCGCCAGCATCTCGCTGCAGTAGTCGAGGTACCGGCCCAGCTCGAACGGACTCAAGGTCCGAGGGGGCGACGAGTCGGTACTCGGGCCGCCTGCGAGAGCTCGGTCTGGGTCTTTCGTCAACTGGTGCATGTCGATGATGTGCGCCATCGAGCGCAGTACGTGGAGCGCCTGCAATGCCCGTTTGCGCTTGAGCCGCTCCTCGATCCCGACCAAGAAGTAAACGCCGATCCCCATGAACACCAGGTCGTTGATCCCCGACTCGAGGCCTTGCAGCAGTTCGAACAGGCTGGTCGTCCCTTGCAGCGCCGGCCCGACGACGGTCGCGGCGCCGATCAGAGCCGCCAGCATCGCAACGATCACCAACCCGACGAGCACCCGCAGCCAGACCATCGGCGCCGCCAACCATCGCGACAGATCTGCCGCGCGGTGGGTCTCGGCGACAAGTTCTCCGGCGACCCGGCTCAGCCCTGAACCGTCGAATCGCTCATTGACCCGCAGGCGGAGCGCCTCCGCCGTGGCGGTGATCTTTGCTGGGTCCAGAGCGCGATATCGGGCCGGCATGATCCGGGGACGGTATACGAATTGCTCTCCACCCGGAAGCACAACGACCGCTCGTCACGCGCAACACTCAATTGGTAAACCGTCCCCGAATTTGGGGGGAGTAGAATCGGGGGCGATGGGAAATCTCAGAGATGAGTTGATCAAGAAGGGGTTGGTCAGCGAGAAGCAGGCGCAGCAGACGGCGCACGAGGAAAAGGCGCGCAAGAATCGCCTGAGCAGTGCGGTCGTCGCCCAGGAGAAGGCGCAGCACGAGGCCGAGCAGCGCGCGCGGAACGAAGCGCGGCGCGCGATCGACCGCGAGCGGGAACGTGGACGGCGCGCTCAACAACAGACCAAAGAAGCGCGCGCGCAACTGATCCAACTGATCAAAGACAATGCACAGACCGAAGGGATCTCCGGCGCCCGTCGCTTCTTCTTCAAGTCACGCAAGAACAAGCTGCCATGCTTGGAACTGTCCGAAGAAGCGGCTTTGCAACTAGAACAGGGCCTCGCTGCCATCGTCGAAATCCCCGACAGCAACCCGCACAAGTTCGTGGTGGTCTCTGTCGAGACGGCGCGACGCGTCGCGGAGCGGTCACGCGAATGGATCCGCTTTTGGAACGAAACGCCGGAGTGACACCAAAAGACCGCACGATCCTGGCTCTCAATGCCGGATCGGCGACCTTGAAATTCAGCCTGCATCACGCGGTTGAACCTTGCGACGTGATTGTCGCCGGCCAGACCGACGGTGGCGATGGTCATGCCGAGGACCAACTCGACGACGTGCTCGGCCGGCTGCCGCGGGGCCTCGAGACGACCATTGCCGCAATCGGTCATCGCATCGTGCATGGCGGACCTCGTTACACGGCGCACACGCCGATCACGCCCGAGGTGCTCCTCGGTTTGCAGCGAGTTCAGCAGTTCGCACCGCTGCATGTGCCGCATCAACTGGCGTTGGTGCAGGCCTGCCAGCACCGGCTCCTCAACCGCCCACAGGTCGCCTGTCTGGACACCGCGTTCCATCGCGATCTGCCCGACATCGCACAGCGGCTGCCACTCCCGCGGCGCTTTCATGACGCCGGCGTGCGGCGATACGGCTTCCACGGACTCGCGTTCGCATCGGTCGTGGAACAGTTGCTCTCCCGCGGCGAGCCGGCGCTCATGCAAGGGCGCACGATCCTCGCGCACCTGGGCGGCGGCGCGAGCCTGGTGGCGCTGCGCAATGGAAAGCCGATCGACACCAGCATGGCGTTCTCCCCACAGGGCGGTCTTCTGATGAGCACGCGCTGCGGCGACATCGATCCCGGAGCGCTCGCCTTTGCAATGGAACTCGAGCACCTCACACCGGCGCAGATTCGCACGATCACTGCACGCGAGTCGGGGATGCTCGCGATCTCCGAAACCAGCGGCGACATGCGCCAGTTGCTCGCCGCCGAAGCAGACGACCCACGCGCCGCCGCGGCGGTCGCTGCCTACTGTTATCGATTGCGGCAATCGATCGGCGCGTTTGCTGCCGCGCTCGAGGGGCTCGACCTGCTGGTCTTCTCGGGCGGCGTCGGCGAGCACGCCGCACCGATCCGCGCGCGCGTCGCCTCGGGGCTTGCACACCTAGGGGTGTCTTTGGACTCACGACGGAATGCTCAGAATCTGCCTTCGATTTCCGACTCGCATTCGCGCGTGGCTGTTCGCATCGTCAGCGTCGACGAACAGCGGCAGATCGCGCTCACGACCGCCAGACTTACCGCAGGCGTCACCGCACAGTAACCGCGGCTGCATTCGAGGCCGCATCGGCACTCGACGAAAGGCACATACCATGGCTCGAAAAACCTCTGTCGCTCCGGCTCGAAGTTCGCGCTGGGACCTGTTGAATGCGTATTGGCGCGCCGCGAACTATCTCTCGGTCGGGCAGATCTATTTGCTCGACAATCCATTGCTGCGAACGCCGTTGAAGAAACAGCATGTCAAACCGCGTCTGCTCGGGCATTGGGGCACCACGCCCGGCCTGAACTTCATCTATGCGCACATGAATCGCGCAATCCTCGAGCGCGATCTATCGACGATCTTCATTACCGGTCCGGGGCATGGCGGCCCCGCGCTCGTCGCCAACACCTACTTGGAAGGGACGTACACCGAGTTCTACCCGCAGATCGGTCAAGACGAAGATGGTTTGCGCCGCTTGTTCCGGCAGTTTTCCTTCCCTGGTGGAATCCCGAGTCACGTCGCGCCAGAAACACCCGGGTCGATCCACGAGGGTGGTGAGCTCGGCTACGCGCTGGCTCACGCCTACGGCGCCGTGTTCGACAATCCCGACCTCTTGGCGCTGTGCGTAGTGGGCGATGGTGAATCCGAGACCGGCCCACTCGCTACCAGTTGGCACTCCAACAAGTTCCTCAATGCCGCGCGCGACGGCGCAGTGCTTCCGATCCTGCACCTGAATGAATACAAGATCGCCGGGCCGACGGTGCTGGCCCGCATCGACGAAGCCGACCTCGTGGCCCTGATGCGCGGCTACGGTTACGAGCCGCTGCTGGTGACCGGCTCCGATCCAGCGCTGATGCATCCGGCATTTGCCGGCGCGCTCGACAAAGCGCTCGATCGAATCGCGTCGATTCAGCAACAGGCGCGGCGCGGTGGGCCGCACGATCTACCCCGCTGGCCGATGATCGTCTTGCGCACACCCAAAGGCTGGACGGGGCCGTCGCGTGTCGGCACCAAACAGGTCGAAGGCACATTCCGCTCGCATCAGGTGCCGTTGTCGGATGTGTACGACGATCCCGCCAAGCTGAAGCTGCTGGCCCAGTGGATGAAGAGCTATCGCCCCGAAGAGTTGTTCGATGCCTCCGGGCGCTTGCGCTCCGAACTCGCCCAACTCGCCCCGCGCGGCGACAAGCGGATGGGCGCCAACCCGCACGCCAACGGCGGCGCACTGTTGCGCGATTTGCGGTTGCCCGATTTTCGTAGCTATGCCGTCACGGTAACGGCTCCCGGCAACGTGATGGCCGAAGCCACGCGGGTACAGGGGCAGTTCATTCGCGACGTCTTCAACGCCAATCGCGGGGCCGACAACTTCCGCGTGTTCAGCCCCGACGAAACCGCTTCCAATCGTTGGGACGCGGTGTTCGAAGCGACCTCACGGATGTTTGCCGGGACGATCGATGCGCGCGATGAGAAGGTGGCCCACGACGGCCGCGTGATGGAGATCCTCAGCGAGCATCTCTGCCAAGGATGGCTCGAAGGGTATCTCTTGACCGGCCGGCACGGTTTCTTCTCCTGCTACGAAGCGTTCATCCACATCATCGACGCCATGTTCAATCAGCACGCGAAGTGGCTCAAGACCACGCGTGACATTCCGTGGCGTCGACCGATCGCCTCGCTCAACTATCTCTTGACCTCGCATGTCTGGCGTCAGGATCACAACGGCTTCAGCCACCAAGACCCCGGCTTTCTCGATCATGTCGTCAACAAGAAGGGGGAGGTGGTGCGGATCTATCTGCCCCCCGACGCCAACAGCTTGCTGTCGGTAACCGATCACTGCCTGCGCAGCCGCAACTACGTCAACGTGATCGTGGCCGGCAAGCAGCCGGCGCTGCAATGGCTGACGATGGATCAAGCGATCAAGCATTGCAGCGCGGGGCTCGGCATTTGGGAGTGGGCCAGCAACGATCGCGGCAGCGACCCCGATGTGGTGATGGCGTGTGCCGGCGACGTGCCGACGCTCGAGACGATTGCGGCGGTCGACTTGTTACGCCGTTGGTTTCCCGACCTCAAGGTGCGTGTGGTCAACGTGGTCGATCTGATGACGCTGCAACCGCCGAGCGAGCATCCGCATGGACTTCCCGATCGCGAGTTCGACGCGATCTTCACCAAGGACAAGCCGATCATCTTCGCGTTCCACGGTTACCCCTGGTTGATTCATCGCTTGGCGTATCGACGCACCAATCACGACAACCTGCACGTGCGCGGTTACAAGGAAGAAGGGACCACCACCACACCGTTCGACATGACGGTGCTCAACGATCTCGATCGTTACCATCTGGCGCAGGACGTGATCGACCGCGTGGCCGGATTGTCGCGCGATGCGGCTTATGCCAAGCAAGCGCTGCGCGACAAGCTGATCGAGCACAAGCAGTACATCGAGCAGTACGGCGAGGACATGCCCGAGATTCGGCAGTGGCGCTGGTCGGGATCCAAGGCGGTGAAGCAACGGAAGTAGTGACGACATATCGTGGCCGCACGCGGCACCATCGACACGCCGGCAAGCCTAGCGCAAACAACAACGGGCGAGCCCCTGGGGCTCGCCCGTTGCATTTCTCGAGCGCTTTCTTTGAGCTAGTTGTTGTACCAGAACATCACCAAGCTCACCGACCAGCTCCCGCGATTGACCAGTACGTCGTAGTCGATGTTGTAGGTGCCGCCCGCCGGAAGCTGTGAGGTGAGATCTATGTCTTGATCGCATGGCGCGTTGGTGTGGCAGGCGATGTAGCCCGGGCACCATGCGGCGCGTGAGAAGGTGCAGGAAGGCCAGCCGCAAGCGTTCCAATTCTGGCAGTCGAACAAGCCGGCCGGACTGCAATCGGTCCGAAACGGAACTTGCTGCCAGATTGGTGTCGTGTTGCGCAGAATGCGATTGGTGCGATGGCAGAACTCGTCGCAGTTCTGACACGACCCGCCAGGGCAGTTCGCGTTGGAGGTGCAGGACGCACCGTTGTTGGTGCCACCGTCACAATACTGCGTGCCGCCGTGACCGCTGGTGAAGACGCGCATGTAGACCTTGGTCGCGCTTGCCGGCACAGCCACACTACGAGTGGGGAGCGGCGCTCCGCCGTATCCAACGATCGTCACCCCATCGGCCGGTTTTTTGGGTGAGGCTTCATCCGGTCGCTTGCTGAAGTTGAAATCGACGGTGACGTGCCAACCGGCTTGAACGAAGTGGCCGATCTCGGCGCCGACGTACTTGCGCCCCGTCAGCAGCGATTTGAACGGTGTGACATCCATGGTCAGCACTCGCGGGCCGACACGACCATCACCCAGCGGCGCCGGAGCGTCGGTACCGAACGGAGTGATGGCGCGCATCAGCTCCAGTTGATTGTTGTTGATACAACTGGCGCCGTTGGAGAGACAGCTCTCATCCAAGACCAGGTAGAGGTTGGCGATTCGGTCCCACGGATCACCGCAGGTGTTGTAGCCGCCGGGGTTGGTACCGCCGCACTTGTCGGTCGTGCCGTTCTGCCCGGCCTTGCACAGTCGCGAATCGATCGTGTAGGTGACGGTGATCTTCTTCCAATCACCTACCGGGAAGTCGACCGGAACGTTGAGTTGCCAGCCGTCGGAGCGCTGCACCTTGTCGGGGCTATTCGGCACGCACTTCGACGCACCCCAGCAAAGGTAATCGTCGTTGTGTGCGCGCAACTTCACGCGACCGGCGACCGCGTCGATGTACTCGTTCGAGAACGCCGATTCATTCCCATTGGCATCGATCGCCACCACCGCGAAGTACCAGTTGACGTTGAGTTCCAAGCCGGTCATCGACGTGCTCAACGCCAGCCCCACATCCTTGGTGAAGTCGTAGCTCTTCGCACGCTTGCCGTAGTACACGCGGTACCCGGTTACCTGCCCGGCAGGTTGAGCCTGGGTCCACTGCAGCTCGATCGTGGTGTCGGTGTAATTGCCGGTCAGCGTCGGCGGCGTTCCAGCCGTCGACGGCTTGTTCGCCGATTCGTTGCCGGCCGCATCGACCGCCGTGACGAGATAGAAATAGTTACTCGAATTGCCGGCGGCGCCGCGTCGGTGAAGGTCGGCCCGGCCGGGGTGCCGATACGGTTACCGACACTGGGGACGAAATCGGGCGCGGTGCCGCGATAGACGCGGTATTGACTCACCGTTTCGGTGTTGCCGGCGGCATCACGCGTGACGGCCGGCCAGTTGAGCAAAACGTCGGAAACGGTCTTGCCGAGCGTTACGCCGACAACCTCGGCCGGCCGGGTGACATCGGCGGACCATGCAGACAGTGAGAATGCAGCGAGCGCTGCGCCGAATACGCCGATACGAACGCCCCAAGCCTTGGTCCGACACATGATGCCCCTCCCTGTTACCAGGACCGCGGAGAGATACGCCGACCAGCCTCGGATTTCAATCGCGGATCGTTCGATTTGGCACGAATCGCGGGCGCTGCCGTTCGCGCTGGTCCGGGGTGAGGGGACGGTCGCCGCGAGGCGGCCCCGTCCCCTACCCTTGGATCACTTCAGCATGTCCTTGACGACGGGCGCCTGGGGGTCGTTGGGCGCGAGCTTGAGGAACTCACGGAACGCCTTCTTGGCCTCTTCCATCTGCCCCAGACCTGCGTACGCAAATCCCAACTGCAAGAACGCCTGATCGTTGCGCGGGTTGAGTTCGACCGCCTTCTTGAAGGCATCCACCGCGCGGCGACGATCGTCCTCACTCACTCCATCTTTGTTCATGATCGAAACGCCGACGTTGTAGAACATGCGATCGGCGTTTCCTGGGTCTTGCTCGGCCACCTTGCGATACAACGCCTCGGCGCCTACAAAGTCGCCACGCTTGACCTTCATCCCGGCGAGCGCGATGAGCGCCTCCGCATTGCCACCGGAGTGATCGACCCAATGCTGCGCCGCCGCTTCGATCTCGGTCGCATCGCCGTCGGCGCCTTGCAGTGCGACGAACATCGCCTTGGCAACCGCTGCGTTCTCGGGATCGAGTTCGTTCTCCTTGCGCAGCATTGCGACCGCCGACTCGTACTCGGCGGAATCGATCAACCAACTTGCCATCTTCAACCGAACCCCTTTGCGATCGGGTGCAACGGCGATCACGCGATTGCCGAGTTTGAGCGCATCGCTCACCTCACCGGCCTTGGCCAAAAGCTCGGCACGACGCCACATCAGATCGGGATCGTTGGGTTTGGCCTCCAGCGCCTTTCCCAACGCCGCGGCCGCGCCGGCGAAATCACCCAGCGCTTCGGCTTCATCGGCCTGATCGACGGGCGTCATTTCGCCCGGCTTCTTGGTCGGGGCGGGGCCGCCCGGGCCGGTCGCCGCGGTGGTGGGCGCTGCGCCTTGATAGTCCGCGATTCGAGCCACTACCAACTCGACCTCGGTGTGGGTGCGGTGCTTGATGACAGCAAAACTGGCTTGATTGTGTGGCGAGAGCTTGCCCGACTGTTCTCCCGCGATTTCTCCCGTTCCTCGGCGACAGACGAAGCTGAACGACTTGATGTACCACTCTGTGCTGTCGAGTCCGAAGCGATAGCCGTCTTGCAAGATCTCCACACGCGGATAGAGAAACTCGCCGCGCTTGTTGGTCTTCAGTTTGAGTTTTCCTTCCGGGGTCGTCACCGGTGCGAGCCAGACGCCGAGTTCCGGAACCACGGCACCGGCTTCGTCGACTGCTTTCCCGATCAAACCATCCCAGCGGTAGTTGCCGAACTGCGCAGCGGCGGGCGTTACCGCCATCGTCGCCACCGCAACAGCCACGATCGCGATCAGCATCGCCGCCGAAACGTACGTACGTTGGCCGTTCATGCCATTTCTCCCTCGGTCGACGTTCAAACCGTCACCGCGTCGACCTCGGCCGCCGTCTTGCGAACCGCCTCGATCGACTTGCCCAACATCTCTTTCTCGCCCGGCGTCAGCGGCACCTCGATCAAGCGTTCGATGCCGTTGCGACCGATCACCGCCGGCACGCCGATGAACAACCCCTTCACCCCGTACTGACCCTCGCAGCGAGCACAAACCGCGAGAATCTTCTGCTTGTCGTAGATCACCGCTTCGGCCATCTCCAGCGCCGACCAAGCGGGCGACACGAATGCCGAGCCGGAGCCGAGCAGCTTGACCACCTCACCTCCAGCCACGCGCGTCCGCGCCTCGATCGCCGCCAGCGTGCTGTCGTCGATGAACTGTTCTACCGGCAGGCCGGCGATGCGACACGCGGAACGGACCGGCACCATGTCATCGCCATGACCACCAAGCACCAAGGCTTCGACGTTCTCCACCGACACGCCCGCCGCTTGGGCCACGAACAGTCGATAACGCGCGCTGTCGAGCACACCGGCCATTCCCATCAAGCGACCTGGCTTGGGGCTCATCTTTTGGTAGAGGCGATAGACGATCGCATCGAGCGGATTGGCGATCGAAATCACGATTGCCTCGGGGCAATAGGTCTTGATCCCGGCAGCCACTGCATCGGTGATCTTCAGATTGGTGGCCAACAACTCCTCGCGCGTCGGCAGCGTTCCATCGGGTTTGGGCTTGCGTGGCACTCCCGCCGTATTGATGACGAGGTCGGCACCGGCCAGCACCTCGTACCCCTTGCTCCCCTCCAACACACAGTCGAAGCCGAGAACCGGACTTCCCTCGGCGATATCCAGGCACTTCCCCTTGGCCAGGTCGGGCGGCATGATGTCGACCAACGCAAGACTTCGCGCCAACCGACGTCGCGGAATCTCTTGCGCCAACACACCACCGATCATGCCCCCACCAATGACGCCAATCTTGCCCAGCATGTGTGACCTCCGAATTCATGCCTGCCGGTGTTTCACCGGCCGCGCGAGTGGTCGGCCAGGATGCGGCCCTGCCGAGTCCCGCGCAAGCGGATTGGATCACGTGTCGATGAGGCATCGAAGCCGTTGAAAGACCGGATGTTGTGGGGCGCGTGGCGAGCGATCGGAGGGACCGCGGTGGCCGGCAGTCGCGTGCTGGCAGCCTGGCGCAGCGGCCCCTCGAAGCACGATCTCGAGCAGCGGCTGGCGATGCCCATGACACTCGCCGCGCTGCCGCACGATGGACTGTGGCTGCATGCCGCCTCGGTGGGCGAGGTGCGCGCGCTGGTTCCGCTCGCGCGCGCGCTTCGACCACGGTTGAATCAGCCCGCGTCGCTGGTCACGACGAGCACGATCACCGGACGGGCCCTGGCCGAGAAAGAACTCGGGGTTTCCGTACGCTTGGCGCCGCTCGATGGCGCCGGCCCGCTGCATCGATTTATGACCACGGTTCGGCCGCGCTTGCATGTCGTCGTCGAGACCGAGATTTGGCCGCTCCGATTCTCGCTGTTGGCCTCACAGCGGATACCGCTGGCGTTGGTGTCGGCGCGCTTGTCCGAGCGACGCTGGCCCACCTATCGACGTCTCTCAGGGTTGTATGCGCGTGCGCTCGACGCGATCACGCTGCTGTGCCCGGCATCGGAGGAGGATGCCGAACGATTCTCGGCGTTGGGTGTTTCGCGCTCACGCTTTGGGCCGATCGGAAGTTTGAAGTGGGATGCGGCGGCCGCGCCGTTCGACGTACACGAGCTGACCCGCCTCGCGAACACGTTGGGAGTCGATCGATCGCGACCGTGGCTCGTGATGGGGAGCGTTCACCCCGGTGAAGGGCTATCACTTCTGGCCGCGCTTGCCGGTGGGACTGCAGGCGCCGCGTTGCCGTGCGGCGTGCTGTTGGCGCCACGTCACCTCGATCGCTTCGCGCCGGAACTGCAACGCGTGGAGCAGAGCGGCTGGCGCGTGCATCGCGCTTCTTCCGGTCCGGCTCCACCCCACACCGATGTGATCGTGCTCGATGCCCTGGGGCTTTTGGCGCGCGTCTACTCCTTGGCGACAGCGGCGACCATGGGTGGCACCTTCGTCGATGTCGGAGGGCATACACCATTGGAAGCGGCCGTCGCTGGTTGCCCACTCGTGGCTGGACCCTATCGCGACAAGCAATCCGATCTGTGCGCACCGCTCGCCTCGGCCGGCGCGCTCGTGCCGGTCGCATCGGTTGCAGCGGCGGCCGAGGTGTTGCGTGGCTGGTTGAAAGACGACGTGGCGCGGCGTCGCGCGGGCGAAGCCGGCCGGGCCGTGGTGGCCGAGCATCGCGGCGTGAGCGATCGGATCAGCGTTGCCGTGTCGGAGTTGTGGCGATGACCGCAGCGCGCAAACCGCTTCCATGGTTGGCACCGTTGGGCCGGTTGTATCTCTCCGGCTCGGCGCTCAAGAACGTGCTCTACGACCGGAAAGTGTG
>JAXLQU010000014.1:0-123043 GCA_046331425.1 Acidobacteriota bacterium | reverse complement strand
GTCAATTACTTTCCGAGGGTGGCCGTGCCTGAAGTGCGCTTCCTCGACCTGCTTGCCGAACGGGTGGTGTTGTTCGACGGCGGTACCGGCACGGAAATCTACCGCCGCGGTGTATTCCTCAATCGCTGCTATGAAGAGTTGAACCTCGAACGGCCGTCGATCGTCGAGGAGGTTCATCGATCGTTTCTGAGCGCCGGCGCCGACGTCATCGAGACCAATAGTTTCGCTGCCAATCGACCCAAGCTGGAGCCGCACGGTCTTGGCGAACGCGTGCGTGACGTCAATCGTGCGGCTGCCGAGCTCGCGCGTCGTGCAGTCGGGCCACGAGGGTACGTGGCCGGTGCGTTGGGCCCGTTAGGCATTCGGCTCGAGCCGTGGGGACCGACCACACTCGACGAAGCGATCACGATCTATCGCGAGCAAATCGCCGGCCTGTTGGAGGGCGGCGTCGACCTGTTCGTCTGCGAGACGTTCGGTGATTTGCTCATGATCCAAGCGGCTGTGACAGCCGTGCGCCAGGCGGCGCCCGACCTACCGCTGATCGCAATGATGACCGTCGATGAAGAAGGTCGATCGCCGGAGGGGGTCCCCGCCGAGTGGTTGGGACAAAAACTCGATGCACTCGGAGCCGATGTCATCGGTGTGAACTGCTCCGTGGGACCGGCGCCGATGCTGTCGGTGATCGAAACGCTGCACGGCGTGAGCGACAAGCCGCTGGCAGCGATGCCCAACGCCGGCCTACCGCGGATGGTCGAAGGGCGCACGCTGTATCTCAGTTCACCGACCTACATGGCGAGCTATGCACGCCGCTTCGTGCAATCGGGCGCGCAGGTCGTCGGCGGATGTTGCGGCGTCACGCCCGAACATATCGCCGCGTTGCGTGCGGTGGTCGACGGCCTCCGGCCCGGCGCCGTGGCTGCCCGGTTGACGCGACCGCTCCCCGCGGTAACCCCCAAGCCGGCGGTGCCGCGTGAGACCAGAACTCGGCTTTCGAGCAAAGCGTACGGCGGCAAGTTCCTGAGTCTGATCGAGCTCGCCCCGCCCACCGGTTGGGAGGTCTCGCATTTGGACGACACCGTCGCAGCGTTCTCCGCACTCGGCATCGATGCGGTGCTGATCCCGGACGAATCGCGCGGTGCGGCGCGCATGAACCCGTTGGCGATGGCTCAGTTGGCACGCACTGCTGCGGCAAACCGAAACCTGCCGATCGATGTCCTGCTGCAGTACGTCTGCCGCAGCCGCACACTGCACGAGATGCAATCCGACCTGCTGGGTGCACGCGCCTTGGGTGTTCAACACCTCTGGGTCGTGACTGGCACGACGCCGCGACCGGGCGAGGGCGTCTGGTCGGCGCCGGAGGTCGATGTCGACGCGATCGGTTTGACCAACGTAATCACACGCCTCAACCACGGCCTCGATGTGGGCGACAATCCAATCGGCGCCTCCTGTGGGTTGGTTGCTGCCGTCCAGGTGTTACCAGCGGCAGAAGATCTGGAAAGTGAAGTGCGGCGCTTCGAGTGGAAGGTCGATGCCGGTGCCGAGCTCGCGATCACGGCCCCGTTGTTCGAGGTCGGCACGCTGCAGAAGTTCGCGGAGCGCATCTCCGCAGCGCGAATTCCGCTGATCGCATCGGTCTGGCCGCTGTCGTCGCTGCGCGAGGCTGAGTTCTTCGCAGGCGAGGTACCCGGTGTGGCGATCGCGCCAAACATCATCGGCCGCATGGAGGCTGCTGAACATGCGGGCCGCGCCGCAGAAGAGGGGCTCGCGATTGCCGCGGAGTTGATCGAAGCGTTGTTGCCGGATGTGGAAGGGATCGCGCTGCGTGGTCATCTGGTCAACGACCCGCGTGCCGTCGCTTTGCTGGCGCCACTCGCCACGCGCCTCACCACTCCGCGCGCGTTCCCGGGGAAAATCGGTTTCAAGCATTCCTGACCGTCCTCCGGAGTTGGAATCTGCCGTCCTCGAAAGTGGCCACTGCCGCGATGGCGGTCTCGCCTGTCCGCGCTGAGGCCCTAAAGTCGTGCAGGGCTAAGACTTAAAACGCAGCTCTCGCGCAACAAGGCTTGGCACCGGCGTTGCTTTGGTCGTGGTTGAACACACACAGAAAGTGGCCGACAACGGTGCGGCCCGCCGGGAGGATTCAATGCATTCGCCTTCGATCAAACAGCTCAAGTCGCTCATCGCCGTCAGCGTTTTGATTTCTAGCGTTGCTGCATTTGCAGGTGAACCGCGCCGCTATCCGCGCGATGGCAACGATCGCAACGGCAATCACTCTGAAGAACAGTTCGGGTTTCGAGTTCGAATCGGCATGGTCGAACCGGAAGGGAACTCAGCGTTCTGGGACGACGCGTTCGATGGATTCACCGGGGAGCTTGGAGGGATGGATGATCCCGGTGTTGGCGGTGAATTCATCTACGGGTTGAGTGACAACCTCGAACTCTGGACTGGTGTCGCCGCGTTCTCCGGTTCACTGCGTAGCGGCTACAGAGATTTCACCGATGGATTCGGAAACGAAGTGCGACACCGCAAGACGTTGGAAGTCGCCCCATTGACAGTTGGCGTGACGGCCTATCCGTTTGGCAAGGACCGCACCTTCCGCCCGTTCGTCGGTGCCGGCGGTGGTTTCTACTTCTGGAAGTACCGTGAGGCTGGCGATTTCATCGATTTCAGCGTCGACCCGGCCGAGATCGTGAACGCTGAGTACGAATCGGATGGAACCACGCTTGGTTACTACTTCGTGGCTGGCGTCGAAGCACGCATCAGCCGAAACGCAGGGCTGTTCGTGGAAGGTCGTTGGAACTACGCCGACGATGATCCCAAGGACGGCGACTTCGAGAACTTCGGCGAGATCGACCTTCGATCGCGCGAGGTCTCGATGGGAATGGCCTGGAGATTCTGAGAAGACAACCCCCAAAGTCCCCTCCTCGTAGTAAACGCAGCAAGACCACCGCAGCCCGCTGGAGAAAACCGGCGGGCTGCGGTGCTCGGCGGCCTCGCCCGAGAAGAGATCGACGAGTTACTTCAATCCGCGGTAGAGCGTCTCGATGAAACTCGCCTCGGAGATGAATTCCCAAGCCCAGCTCTTCCATTCAGCGCCGAGCCCTTGCTGTTTGATGGCATCGAGACTCTTGCCGGCTTTGATCCCAGCGCGCACCGTGCCCGATGTGCTCTTCAGCATCGCCAGGAACTTCTCATAGGCGGCGCGATCGGCGAGCGGTCCATGGCCCGGCACGATCTTCGCGCCCGCTGGCAGCATCTCGAGAATCTTGGCGACGTCGGCGATGTACCCCTCGACGCTTCCGCCGCTATCCAGGTCGATGAACGGAAAGAGCCCGTTGAAGAACAGATCTCCGGTGTGCACGACATTGCTCTTGGTGAACACGATCACGCTGTCGCCATCGGTGTGACCAGGGGCCATCTGGAGCGCGCGAATCTCCTCGTCGTTGAAGTAGATGCTGAGCGACTGATCGAACGTGACGATCGGTAACGCTTCCTTCGGCGCCGGATCGTTCTTGAATGGCTTCGTGGAGCCGGCGGCCATGCGCTTGCGGACATTCTGCGTGGCCACGATCGTGCCGGTCGCACCGAAGACTTTGTTGCCGCCAACGTGATCGCCGTGCCAGTGAGTATTGAGGATGAACTTCGGCTTGCCCGAGCCCAAGGTTGCCAGCGCCGCCATGATCTTGGGCGCCAGTGCTTCGAATTGGTCGTCGACGATCAGCACCCCGTCAGGGCCGGCGCTGACAGCGATATTGCCCCCCATGCCGACAAGCATGTGCACCGAGCCGGACACCGCAGTGGCGGTGATCTCGACTTTTTCCATCTCGCCTTGGGCCAAGACAGTGCTGCCACAAAGAACGGTTGCAACAACCAACATCGCCAAGAGACGCATCGATCGTCCTTTCCGAAAACCGGCATTCAACCACAGGCAGGCGTGCTTTACACCACCGGCGCGGCCCGAGTATGGTCCCGCGCATGCCCGTTCCGTTACTGCTGATCGCCGCGTTGGCGCTCCGGCCCGACTCGAGTGCCATGCAACGCGAGCCAGCCCCGCCGTTGATCGAACCCGTGTCGTTCGGTGTGGAGTACTAGAGCGACGCATGGGTCGATCTGAACGACTCGCGGATCCACGGGCACGAACGGATTCGCTGGCGCAACCGCACCGCGACGCCGGCAACACAGCTGCGGTTTCATCTCTATCTCAACGCTTTCAAGCATGAGCGCACGACACTCCTGCGCGAAGCCCGTCGCACGCGAGATGAAGGGGGGCCGAGGTTCGGGAGCATCGACGTCACGCGCGTCTTGGTGGCTGGTGTGGATCGGACGACTCGCTGGCACACGATCAGTCCCGACGACGGCAACCTCGCCGACACGACCGTCGCGCAGTTGCTGCTTCCCGAGCCGGTAGCGCCCGGTGCGCAACTGGAATTGCAACTCGAGTTCCGAGTCGATCTGCCGGGAATCTGGAAACGAACAGGGCGACAGGGAAACTTCCTCGCCTGTGCGCAGTGGTTTCCTAAACTCGGCGTCTTCGAGCCACCGCCCGAGCGACCGAATGCGCCGGCAGCTTGGAACTGCCCACAGTTTCACGACAAAACCGAGTTCTACGCAGAGCACGGAATCTATCGCGTCACCCTGACGCTGCCTGAGATCTATCGCGGCCATGTCGCGGCCACCGGAACGCTCATCGCCGAAACACCGAGTGCTGACGGCAAGCAGGTGACGCTGGTATGGCAAGCGCACGGTGTGCATGACTTCGCTTGGTTTGCCGATCCTGATTTCGTGGTTCAGCGGCGGACCGTCACCGGCGATGGTGTGCGGGCCGGCGGCGTCGTGATCGAGATCTTCCTGCAACCCGAACACGTCGGACTGGCAGCGCGACACCTCGACCCGATCGAGTACGGGTTGCGCTGGTTCGGCCGCAATTTCGGGCCGTATCCATATCCGACGATTCGGGCGATCGACCCACAGCACAACGCGCGCGATGCAGGCGGAATGGAATACCCCACGTTGATCGTCTGCGACGCACGGCGCTTGGCGCCTGTGAAGATGGCGACGCCGGAAGGGGTCACGCTTCACGAGTTCGGTCATCAGTACTTCTATGGATTGGTCGGAAACGATGAATTCGAGCAGGCGTTCTTGGACGAGGGGTTCACCAGTTTTGCCGAGAAGGTCGCATTGGCGGAGTGGTTCGGTCCCGAGTTCGTGGCCTCGACGTTCGGTCCGTTCTATCGCGAGGGAGCGCCCGTAGTCCGGCCGGCGATCCCGGGTGGTGCCTTGGGGTCGATCGTGGGAATCGGATCGGGCGATGCGCTCGGGCTGGCGCCGGGGCGACTCGCTGCGTACGCAGCAGAACAGCCGTTGCTGACATTCCAACCGTGGTCCACAACATTCCCATGGCAGCGCCGGCGAGACTGGAATCCCTACGCAGGACTGGAGCGTGTTCAAGGGACGTCGTGGCGCTCACCCGATCGATCGGTGTTTCGACGCCACGCCTATTCGATGACCGCCCTGACATTGGAGTCGTATCGCCGAGCACGTGGCGATCAGGCGTTGTGGGGCGCACTGCGCGAGTACGTGCAGACGCGCGCGTTTCGAACGGGCCGCCCCGAGGACTTCCTGGCGGCCGCGGAACACGCCGCGCGAAGCGCACCACCAGCTGCGCTCGCGATCGAGCCTCGCGCCTACTTCGAGCAGGTGTGGAAGACGCCCGGTTGGGTCGATTTCGCTGCCTACGATCTGCAATGCGACGGCGACTCATCCACCAACGACGCGAGTTGCACCGCCGTCGTGAGCCGCCGCGGCCCATTCGTTCTGCCGGTGGAAATCGAATTGGAGTTCGCGGACGCGCACAAAGAGCGCGAGATCTGGAACGGCGATGGCGGCACCTACGCGGTAACGCGACATGGCGCGCAACGAGTCGTGGCAGTGCGCGTCGACCCTGATCGCCGCTGGGTGTTCGACACCGATCTCACCAACAACAACCTTGCAGCGAGCGACGATTCCAGTTCGTTGTGGCGGCTGTTCGTCGCGCTGTTTCATCAGTTGGCTCAGCGGTTGATCGCGATCGGAAGTGCGGCGTGACGCTGTGGGCCGCGTGGCAGGGCAGTCTCGCGTCGCTGATGCGAAGGCCCTCGGCCACGATCGGGATGGCGGCGGTGCTGATTGCAATCGCACTCGCCGCTGCGGCAATCGCAACGGTTCCGTTGGCCGATAGCGTTTCGTCGCAACCGGATCAAGTCTTCAACCCGCATCGCTTCGATCAACCGTTGCTGGAAGATCTTCCATGGCGCGATCCGTCATGGTTGCTCGGCCTCGGTATGACCTGGAGTGTTGCGGGACTCGCGGCGCTGATGTTGTTCGCGCTGGGGGATGCCGTGCTGATTCGCGCCGCCGCCGGGCCGTGGCCGGGTGCCCGTGCCGCGTGGGGAGACGCGCTGCGGCGTGCGCCGGCGCTGTTGACCATCTCGGCAATCTCGCTTGTTTATCTCCTGCTCTGCAACGCGGGGTTCCAACTCGGACTCGGCGCCGTGTTGCAGGCCTGGGGCCGGCGCGCGGAAAGCGAGACGATCGGGATCGCGTGGTCAACGATCCCTGACCTCTTGTTCATCGTTGCTGCCGTGCCAGGCAAGCTGACCTCCGACTTGGCGCGTGCCGCGGTGGCTTCGCAAGGGATGCGCTCGGGACTGAAGGCGTTGGCGGTGGGTGGGCGAGCGACGATCAGCGGCTGGCGCCCCTGGGCGATTCGAGCAACTGCTTTGTTGTTCGACGCCGCCGTGATTGGGTCGTTCGCTGTGGTTCGAAAACTCTGGGATCCAAAAACGGCGGGATCGCTCGGCCTGAGCCTGTTCGCGATCGCACTTCTGATCGGCGCTAGGCTCTTCGTGCATGCCGGTTACCTGGGAACCCTCGCACGCTGGCAGCGGGGGAATTGACACACCGCTTACAGCAGCGAGCGATCGTGCCCCCTACCTTGTGCCAGCATGAGACCTCACGACATGCGGATTCTGGTGGTAGAAGACGAACCGCTGCTGCGCGACGGGCTGGTCGACCTGCTCAGCTCGGCGGGGCACGATGTCCGCGCCGCAGCAGACGGTGCGGTCGGTTTGGATTTGGGTCTGAACACCTCGCTCGACATGGTGGTGCTCGACCTGATGCTGCCGCAGATCGATGGACTCACCGTTTGTCGCCGGCTGCGTCAGGCCAAACCGCATTTGCCGATTTTGATGCTCACCGCTCGCGGCTCGGAAGACGACAAAGTGCTGGGGCTCTCGCTCGGCGCGGACGACTACGTCACCAAGCCGTTCGGAGCGCGCGAGCTGCTCGCGCGCATCGAGGCTCTGGGCCGCCGCAGCGGTGGTGCCGTCGCGGTCGAGACGCTCGATGCCGACGGTTGCCGATTCGATCTCGGCCGGTTGGTTGCGCAGCGCGACGGTGAGCCGTTTTCACTGACGCCACGCGAGGTTGGAATCGTGCGGTTTTTGTATCAGCACCGAACGCGTGCCGTGTCGCGTGCCGAGTTGCTTCAGGAGGTTTGGGGCATGCGCGGCGATCTGCAAACGCGCACCGTCGACATGGCGATCGCCAAGTTACGACAGAAGGTCGAGCGCGACCCGGCGGCCCCACGCATCATTCAAACCGTGATCGGCGCTGGCTACAGTTGGGGCAGCGAATGACGATGCCGCGCAGCCGCACGGTCATCGCCGCTCTGTTGGTGACGGTGACGGTCGCGTTTCCGTGCGCCGCCTGGTTTTTTGCCGGCTCGTATCGAGCGCGTCAAGAGGCCAGGCGCCTCGTCTATGAAGCCCAAGTCGGGACGCGCGAGACGATCGCCCGCCTGGCCATCCGCGTCAACGAGGAACTGGAGAAGCTGCGCGACTCAGAAACCTCGCGTCCGTTTTATCACTACCAAAATCTCTACCACGATCCGCAGGGCGCCTCGCAAGGCCCGGCGGTGGTGCGTTCGCCGCTGGCGCAAGGCCCTGGCAACCCGCTGGTCAGCGCCTACTTTCAGATCGACCCAAAAAAACGGATCAGCTTACCGACGCTGAATGAAGAGGTGCCGGCGCTGTGCGCCAAGAGCTGCGAGCAGTTGCAGCGCGCGATCAAGTCGGGACTGACCTGCGCAAAGGGAACGTGTAGCGCGCCCAAGCTGGCGGCATTCGCCGACGATCGGACGGCGTTGCAACCCGATCATGTCGAGGTGCTCGAGTTCAGTGCGTGGCGCCAGAACTTGCTGGCCCGCGAGTTGTACGCAGGGATGCGCCCGGGCGGTCGTGGTGTGCCGGAAGCGATACAGAGCAAAGGCGCAGGCAACGTTTTGATTCAGGTTGGATCATTCCAGTGGATCACCGTGCCGATGGGTGGCGTCGATCGATTGATGGCGGTTCGACGCGTGGACACTCCGATCGGCCGCTTCGTGCAAGGTTTCGTGGTGGATGGAGGGCAGATCGACAAGCTGCTGGCCACCGCGACGCCGGAAGCGCAGTTCCTGACGAGTCGGACGGTGCAAGACAGCTCGGCCCTGCCGGCGGGCGACACCGGATGGAACGTCGCACTCGACAATCGGGCTGCGACACGATCGGCTGTGCAGCGCGGGCGCGATTTGTATCTGCAGTTCTTGCGGATGTTCTGGGTCACGGTCGGCCTGGTCTCGCTTGCCGGGTTCGGTGTGGTGATGGTGGTTCGGCAGGCGGATCGATTAGCCTCGCAGCGCTCGCAATTCGCCGCGGCAGCGGCACATGAACTGCGTACACCACTGGCCGGATTGCAGATGTACGGCGAGATGTTGGCCGAGGGTTTGGGCGATCCTCAGCGACACAAGGAATATGCACGTCGGATCGCCGCCGAAGCGGAGCGACTCGGCCGTGTGGTGAGCAACGTCAACCATTTCTCGCGACTCGAACGCGGCAACTTGTCTCTCAATCCGCAGCCGGGAGATCTGGCCGACGCCGTCGTGCAGTGTGTCGAGCGTCAGCGCCCCGCACTCGAGGCGGCAGGTGCCGAGCTCCAACTCGCGATCGATTCCGAGGTCCCGCCAGCGCGCTTCGATCGCGATGCGGTCGGCCACATCGTGCAAAACCTGCTCGACAACGCAGAGAAATACACTCGCGCCGCAGCTTCGCGCACCATCCGTGTGGCGCTGCAGGCGGAGGGGGATGCAGTGGTCTTGCAGGTTGCCGACCAAGGGCCAGGGATCGCGGCCCAACTGCGGCGCACCTTGTTCGAGCCGTTCACGCGCGGCAAAGACCCCAACGCGCCGGCCGGACTCGGGCTTGGCCTTGCGCTCACTCGTGCCTTGGCTCGCGCTCAGGGCGGTGATGTCACGCTGGCCAACCACGATGGCCCCGGCGCTGATTTTCGAGTCACCTTTCCCGCCGCAGCGGCAAGTGGTCTCGGCTAGCTGGGGAGAAAGAAACTCCGCGGCCCGGGGCGTGCCGCGGAGTCAGAGTTATTGCTCTTTCGATATTCGTGTCAGTAGCGCGCGGTCCAGGTGACGGCGTAGCTGCGCGCCGGCTGACGATAGTACTGCGCGTCGCCCAACTCGCTCTCCGTAACAGGGTCACGTTCATTGCTCAGATTGCTGCCGTCGAGCCGCACCTCCGACTTGCCGAACCGGTAGCCAACGCCAGCGTTCCAGAGCGGGAAGGAAGGTGTCAGCGCGGTGTTGCGCTTGTTGAGGAAGCGATCGCCCGTGTAGTTCCAAGTGACGTAACCGAACACGCCGGCGGGCGGTGCGTACGTCAGACCCACTCCGGCGAGCGTGCGCGGCGACATCTCGAACCGATTGCCGCGTAGCTGCGTCGGCTCTCCGTCGAACAGGCGCACGAAGTCGCGGAAGCGCGCTTCATGCCGAGCGAAGCTGCCTTGCACACGTAATGCACTGCTGAGGCGATACGAAAGCTCGACCTCCGCACCTTCGAATCGCTCCTTGCCGGCGTTGACCAAGGCGGGCAGGCCATTGACCAGGTCGCTGGTGACGACATTCTGGAAATCCATCTGAAAGCCGGTGACCTCGAACTCGAATCGTCCGTCGGCGAGTTTTCCTTTGAACCCACCTTCCCAACTGGTGGCCTCTTCCGGTTCCAAGATCTCGCCTTCGGATTCGGGACCGAAGTCCACGACGGCCGGCTCGAACGTGTTGCGGTAGTCGGCGAAGAGCCATACGGCGTCCTTGTCGCGGCTCCACAGCCGGCCGGAAACTCCGACCACGCCGCTTCCACGCGTGAACGTGCGCTGGTCGGTCGTTGGCTGCTCCTCGACTTCTCCTTCCAGCTTTTCCTCGGTGCGATTCAAGCGCCCGCCAACCTCGATCCGAATCGCTTCGATGGGACGAAACTCCACCTGTGCATAGATGCCCGAGAAGTTGCGCTCGTCCTCGAGCTCGGTTCGTTCGCCGATCGGCTGCGCCGACGAGCTAGGTGCGTTGCGGCCACTCAGCGGCACGAAGTAATCGAAGTTCGCGCTTTCTTGTTTCCCCTTGCCGTATAGGTGATCGAAGCCGGCCACCAGATCCCACTTCGGCGCGAGCGGAAGAAACACGTGCGTGTCGAAATAGATGTCGGTAAGCGTGACGTCCTGTCGAAAGCCGACAGCATTCGGGTCTTCGTTTTCCAGTGCCGCCAAAAACCCGCGCGTCGTGTCCCGAGTGGTGCGGGTCAACGCCAAGGTGGTGTCCCACGCCCCCTTGCTCAAGGCGCGTCCATAGCCGAGCGCAACGTGATAGCGATCGTCGTCCAGCCGCGCATCCGATGGATTGTGATTGGCATCCAGCGGCGTTTGGGTGGTGAGCGCGATCCCTTCGCGCGGGTGCGGGCTCGCCGGATCCTGTTTCAGCTGCAAGAGGTCGACATCGATCCGGCCTTTGCCTCCCCACAGGTCCGAAGCCCCGCGATACGCCACGTGGGCGCGATCGAAGCCGGTGCGATCGTCGATGTACCCGCGCGTTTCGTAGTCGGCCGAAACGCTGTGCTTGTAGTCGCCCGAAGACGGCAACGCCGAACTGTAGGCAACACCGTAACTGCCGAATCGTCCTGCGAACAGGCTGCCAACACGGCCCTCGGCACCGGCGGCCCGATGAATCACATGGATCACACCGACGAACGACGTCGCGCCGTACATCACGGGTGCCGCACCTCGCAGCACCTCGATCCGCTCGATGTTGTGCATGTCGACGGCGTTCAAGGCGGGAACGAAAGCACCACCCCACGGGACACCATCGACAACCAGCAAGAAAGCGTCGAACTCACGCAAGCCCCACAGCTCGGGAACGCTACCCGCGGGCCCACCGTCACCGCCGGGCGATGCCACCACGCCAGCCACCATGGCCAACGCCGACGGCAGGTCGGTGACACCGCGCGCCGCAAGCTCATCGCCGCTGACGATCGAGACCGAGGCTGGAATCTCGAGCGGGTTTTCAGGTTGTCGCGTGGCGGTCACCTCGACTTCGTCAGAGGTGACGACCGGTGGTTCCTCGGCGGCCGTTGCCAGGCCGACGACACAGATAAACGTCAGCGGCAGCGCCGTCCAACGTCGATGAATATGCAAGGACACGAGTCCACTCCTTCTTTCAGGAACTGTGAATACGACATGAACGATCGACGCACGCACGGTGCAGGCGATCGCGCGACGCGATTGAAGAGGAGGAAGGATCTACTCGTTACGACGACAAACCAACGACAGGATGGCGCTGCGACCGCGTGCGATCGGAAGATCGGCTGTGATTATCGATCCCGTCGCTGTAGCCGACGCTCGAGTCGGGTCGACGTGAGGAACGGCGAGTGACTCGAACCTCGGATCCGGACAAAACGGCAAGGTCCTGACTGCCGACTCGAACAGCGGAATCTCACCGTGCCAGTGCGGCCGAGCGACCGCTTCGATTCGCTGGCGACGCGATCCATCCGACGGTCCCTCGCTCCATGCGGCGACGCCGTAATCGTCGGGGAGTGCTGCTTCACCGCGACGCTGCGACGACGTGAGCGTTACATGCGGTTGGGGAACGCCGCTTGCCTGGATCCTGAATCTGTCGGGGAAGACGACCGCTGTCTCTTCGTGCTCATCCCCGAAGCGCAGCAGCAAACGCACATCGGCGGAGGCGAGATCGGGGACGTCGAACGACACCTCCTCGCGCTCGATCTGAAGGTGAGTCGTGACCCGGTACGAGAAGGTCGCCCCACCGTCAAGCGAGAGAAACGCTTCCCACTCTTCGATGTTGGACGGGCGCGTGTCGCGCCATCGCCACGCGAGACGTGCGACCGTTCCTGCGGTGAGGGTGGTGCCATCGCGCGGCGCGATCAGCATCATCGGCGCGTGTGCGCTCTCGATGCGCTGGATATCGACGCGCTCCGGCTCGCCCGCGAACGTCGAGAGCGGAAGCAGAAGAACTAACCAAGGGAGCGCGCGCACGGGATGCAGCCTAGGGGAAGCAAGGGGTGCGGTCAACGCAACTCGTCATCCCAGGTTCGGGGCCAGCCAGCGCTCGGCCTCGGCCACGCTGATCCCTTTTCGCCGCGCATACGCCTCGAGTTGATCGCGGCCGATCTTTCCAACCGTGAAGTAGCGGCTCTCTGGGTGCGAGAAGTAGAAGCCCGAGACCGCGGCGGCCGGCAGCATGGCGTAGCTTTCGGTGAGTGTGATTCCGGCGTTCTTTTCGGCCTGTAACAGATCGAACAGCAACCGCTTCTCGGTGTGGTCGGGGCACGCCGGATAGCCCGGCGCGGGACGAATCCCGCGGTACTTTTCGGCGACCAGGTCGCTGGGAGTGAGCCGTTCCTCGCGCCCGTAACCCCATTCCTTGCGCGCGCGGGCATGCAGCATTTCAGCGAACGCCTCTGCCAGTCGATCCGCCAAGGCTTTGGCCATGATCGAACGGTAGTCGTCGTGCTCGCGTTCGAAGCGTGCGGTCAACTGATCGAGCCCATGTCCTGCGGTCACCGCGAACGCGCCCAAGTAATCGCGCCGCTGCAGCGCGCTGGGAGCAATGAAGTCCGCCAGGCAGCGCTGCGGTTCGTCCGATGGTTTTTCGACCTGCTGTCGTAGGAAGTGAAAGCGCACCAGCGGATGCTGACGATCGTCGCCGCTGTAGAGCTGCAGGTCGTCTCCGTCGCTGGCCGCCGCAAAGAAACCAAAGACACCGCGCGCTTCCAATCGCCGACCCTCGACGATCTCATCCAGTTGTCGGCGTGCGTTGTCGTACAACTCGCGGGCGGCATTGCCGAGTCGCGCGTCGTCGAGGATCGCGGGGAACGTACCCTTCAACTCCCAGGTGTGGAAGAACGGACTCCAATCGATGAAGGGGAGTAGTTCGGCAAGCTCGGGTTTGACGGTGGCCAGACCTAGGAAAGCCGGCGACTCCTCGGGCACAGCGCTCCAGTCGTAGCGCGGTCGCCGCGCGCAGGCGTCGCTGTAGTTGAGCAGTTTGATCGCCTCGCGGCCTTCGTATGCGATTCGCACCTTGTCTTGATCGGCACGATTCTCCGCCACGAATGGACCGCGCAAATTGTCGCTGAGCAACGAGCCAACCACGTCGGCGGCGCGTGAGGCATCCGGCACATAGACCGTTGCCGCCTGGTACTGCGGCGCGATCTTTACCGCGGTGTGCTTCTTGCTGGTCGTGGCGCCGCCGATCAACAGCGGCAGGGTAAAGCTCTGGTGCTGCATCTCGCGCGCGACGTGCACCATCTCGTCCAACGAGGGTGTGATCAACCCCGACAGACCGATCGCATCGACGTTCCGTTCCCGTGCGGTGCGCAGGATGGTTTCGCACGAGACCATCACGCCGAGATCGATCACCTCGTAGTTATTGCAACCGAGCACCACGCCGACGATGTTCTTGCCGATGTCGTGCACGTCTCCCTTGACGGTGGCGAGCAAGACCCGTCCCTGCTTGTTGGCGGTACCGACGGCTTGCTCGGATTCCATGAACGGCTGCAAGTAAGCCACCGCGCGCTTCATGACACGCGCGCTCTTGACCACCTGCGGCAGGAACATCTTGCCGGCGCCGAACAGATCGCCGACCACGCTCATGCCGGCCATCAGCGGACCCTCGATCACCGCCAGCGGCCGACCGAGCGCCAAGCGCGCCTCCTCTGCGTCGAGCTCCACGAAATCGGCGATGCCGTGCACCAGCGCATGTGTCAGCCGAGCGTCGACCGGCGCTTGTCGCCACGCGTTGTCGGTATCTTTGCGCGCGCCGACCTGGTCCTTGACGTTCTCGGCGAATTTGATCAGCGCTTCGGTTGCATCCTGGTGCCGATCGAAGAGCACGTCCTCGACCCGTTCGAGCAGATCCTTCGGGATCTCGTCGTAGACGGTCAACTGACCGGCATTGACGATTCCCATGTCGAGTCCGGCCTGTATGGCGTGATACAAAAACGCAGCGTGCATCGCCTCGCGGACCGTGTCGTTGCCCCGGAAGCTGAACGAAATGTTGCTGACGCCGCCGCTGAGTTTGGAGAGCGGGAATCGTTGCTTGAGTTGGCGTGCGGCGTCGATGAACTCCAGCGCGTATCGATTGTGTTCTTCGATCCCTGTCCCCACGGTCAGGATGTTGCTGTCGAAAATGATGTCCTCGGGCGGAAAGCCAACCTCGCCGGTCAGAATTCGGTACGCGCGCGAGAGAATCTCGACGCGCCGCCGCGCGTCGGTGGCTTGCCCTTGTTCGTCGAACGCCATCACCACCACAGCAGCGCCATATCGGCGGACCAAGCGAGCCTGTCGCCGAAACTCGTCCTCACCCTCCTTGAGCGAGATCGAGTTGACCACCCCCTTGCCTTGCAGGCACTTCAGCCCCGCTTCGAGCACGCTGAAACGGCTGCTATCGATCATGATCGGCAGGCGCGCGATCTCGGGCTCCGAACCTATCAGCCGCAAGAACCGGGTCATCGCCTGCTCGGAGTCGAGCAGTCCTTCGTCCATGTTGATGTCGAGGATGTTGGCGCCGCCTTGGACTTGATCGCGTGCGACCGCAAGCGCCGCTTCGTAGTCTCCCGCGCGGATCAGTCGCGCGAACTTCTTCGAGCCGGTGACGTTGGTGCGTTCGCCAATGATCGTAAAGTTCGAGTCGGGGCGAATCGTCAACGGCTCGAGGCCGGAAAGCGTGGTGAAGTTCGTTCGCGTCGCCGGCACGTGCGGTGCGATCCCGCGCACCGCATCGACCAACGCGCGTGTGTGGGCGTCGTTGGAGCCGCAGCACGAGCCGGCGATGTTGAGCCACCCTTCCAATGCGTAGCTGCGCAGCACCTCCGCCATCATCTCCGGCGTCTCGTCGTAGCCGCCGAATTCGTTGGGCAGTCCAGCATTGGGGTAGCAAGCGATGAAGTGCGGCGCGACGCGCGCCAGCGCATCGATATACGGCCGCATCGCCTCGGCCCCCAGCGCGCAGTTGATACCGACCGCCAACAGCGGAGCGTGATCGATCGACACGTAGGCTGCTTCGAGCGTTTGACCTGCGAGCAGCCGGCCTGAGTTGTCGGTCACCGTCAGTGAGGCCAAGACCGGCGGAATCGCCCCCGCATGCTCTTCGCGCAGTCGATCGATCGCAAACAGTGCGGCCTTGAGGTTGAGCGTGTCGATCGTCGTTTCCGGAACCAACAGATCGACGCCACCGTCGATCAGGCCGCGTGCCTGCTCGTAGTAGGCGGCCATCATTTCGTCGAACGAGACAGCGCGATACGCAGGGTCGTTGACATCGGGCGACAGGGAGGTCGAGCGGGTGGTCGGTCCGATGCTGCCGGCCACGAAGCGAGGCTGCCCCGGTGTGCGCGCCGTCGCGGCGCGAGCCTCGATCACCGCCAGCTCCGCAGCGGACTTGTTGATCTCGTAGACCAAAGACTGCAGGCCGTAGTCGGCCATCGAGATCGCGTTGGCGTTGAAGGTGTCGGTCTCGATGATGTCGGCGCCTGCCTCGAGATACCGGCGATGGATCTCGCGCACGATTTGCGGCTGCGTCAGCACCAACAGGTCGTTGGCACCCTTGAGCTCGCCCGGGGAGTCCTTGAAACGCACCCCGCGGAACTCGGCTTCGGTGAGGCGATAGGACTGCACCATCGTCCCCATCGCCCCGTCCATCACGAGGATTCGTTGGCGCATCAAGCGACTGAGTGTTTCGAAGGTCGTCATCAGGGGCGGGATTGTACGCGGCGCGCTCGCGAACGACGAACGCGCCGCCGAAACCGGATGCGGCCCCACCGAATCTCGCAGGGCCCTTGACGCAGACTAGCGGAATGGATCGGGGGCGAACCCTGAGTCGGCAAAACCACGCGCGCGCTCGCGGCGAGCCAATGCGTCGCGATCGGGGCGGCGAGGCAGTACGCCCAAGCTCACCAGCGCGTCGCGATACTCGTAGCGCAACGAGATCACGGCGGCAGGGGAGTTCTCGTGATCGAACTCGATCCTGGTCACCGGGTGTGATAGCTCGCGCCCGATACCGGTGGCCGCCAGCTTGTCGTCCTTTCTCTCGCGCTCGCGCTTCGACTGGGAGCGTGCTTGCGAGTCGGCGCTGCCCATCGGGGCTGCGGGAGCCTGGTCGCGCTGTTCGAAGCGTGGGGCCCGCAGACACTCCTCTGCGATTCGTTCCCGGAAAAACGCCGCCGCGATCACCCCCAGGTTCTCGGTTTTTCCGAGCCATGCGCCGTACGAACTCTCCTCTCGGGTGAAGAAGAATTTGCGCGCGGTCCGCGAACTGGTCTGCCACCCGTCGATCACGATCGACGCGTAGGGATCCAAGATCCACTTGCGCGCGTCGCGCATCGAGCTGGTCTTGGCGTCGATGCTGTTGAGACCATCGACACTGAGCGCGACGGCGATCCGCTCGGGAGAGTGGTTGGTCAGTCGAATCGCATACTCGCGTTGATCGAGCGCTTCGATGTAGGTCGTGCCACGGGACAAATACTCGGGGCGTGCGCGACCGTCGACCAAGACCTCGATCGAGTACAGGCGGTTCGAGTCGGCCGGGCGCGGGCTGCATTCCATGGCCGAGGAACTGGTAGCGGCCGCGAACAACAAGACGGGAACGGCAGCGAGTAGCGAAAGGATGCGGATCGGTTTGCGATTCATGGTCGTGGCCTCCGAGGCCGTTCATCCGATGGGCCTCACCCTCAATCGACAGCAACACTCGTGGAAAGTTCCCAGGGTCAGCCGGCCGACTACAATGCCGCCGCAATCGCGGTGCGATGGACACCGGTTGGGCGAATGAAACCGCCGGAAAGGAGTTGCCGATGGCAGGACAGGGATCCGCAGGGAATGTGATCGCGGCGCTCGCGAGTTTCTTCATACCCGGTCTCGGTCAGTTGGTGCAGGGTCGCTGGATCATGGCCGGATTCATGTTCGTGATGGCAGGTCTGCTCTGGTTCGTGCTGTTGGGCTGGCTGGTGCACTTGTGGTCGGTGATCGATGCAGCCCTTTGGAAACCAAAGGGTCAACGGGCAAACTGATCACCGATGACGTCACCGTCGACTCCCCCGCGCCTCAAGGACCGCCTTCTCGACCCGACCCCGCTTTTGGCAGTCGAGTTGCGACCACCGCGCCGCAGCCTGAGCGGCGACCAAGCAATGGACGCCTGGATCGACGTCTATCACGCGGTGCAGCGGCTCTCCAAGAGCGACACGCTGGTATTTCTTACTGACAACGCGGTCGGCACGGGCGAGGAAGAAAACCTCAATCACTTGATACAAAACCTCGGGCCCGATGCGGTGCGTGAGCGGATGGTGCCGTTTCTCACCTTGAAGCACTCACTGGATTACTGCCGCCGTTATGCAGAGCGCGCGCGTCGAGAACGGTTTCCTGGGTTGGTAGTGTTGGGCGGCGACGCTCACGACGGGATCGCCCGCTGCTTGGACCACGCCTGGCAATTGCGGGAGATCGTGCGGCAGGCGCACCCGTCGCTGGTGTTGGGAGGTTGGGTCAACCCGCATCGCGATGCCGAGCGACAGGTCGGCTATTTGTTGGAGCATCGCGACTCGCTCGACTTCGCGCTCACGCAGGTGGTGTCGCATCACAACCTGCCTGGCCTCGATCTCTTTCTCAACCAGGCAGCCAAGCAGGGGCTTTCGCTTCCATTGATTGCCGGTGTCTTTTACTACCGCAGCGCTCGCCCACGAACGTTGCAAACCCTCGCCCAGTTCATACCGGTTCCCGCTGCTGCGCTTACCGCCGATTTCGCGGAGCGGGGCTTGACCCCTGCGCAGATCGCAGCCGCGACAGTGCGTGCTCTGGCCGACCGTGGGGTCGGTCGGGTCTACGTCAGCAACCTCGATACCAGCCTCGCACCGCAGCAGTTGTCGCAGATCGCGACGCTGGCGGGCCTGCCCGACCCGGTCGGCCCGAGGTCGAAGCGTTGACACCGATCAATCCCAAAGCGGAGCAAACGCGGTAACTCTGGACTGGCCAGCAGAGGACTCCTATGTGGACACACCAACTCGAACACCAACCGCAGATTCGCATCGTGATGACGCCGTTTCCGTATTGGATCGATGCGCACGCCACGCTCACAGACGCCAACATCATGATGCGCGACCACAACGTCCGGCATCTGCCCGTGATGGATGGCGATCAGATCGTCGGCGTCATCTCTGAGCGCGACATCATGCGAGCCCTGGCCTCCGGCGATTCGCTGGCGATGCTTCGTCCCGTCTGCACGACCTGCCGGACCAAACCGTACGTGGTCGAGAGTCACGAGTCGCTCTCCAAGGTGTTGAGTGAGATGGCAGAGAGCGGCGTGGGATCGGTGCTGATCACCAAAGAGGGACGACTGGCCGGCATTTTCACGACCACCGATGCGTGCAAACGGTTTGCCGAGTTGATCGACTCGCTGTTCAAGGACACCCCTCCGCATCCGGCCTAGGGTTCGGCCCTGCTGGCCCGGAGCGGTCGACTCAGGGCACTATTCCGATCGAAAGGTCGACTGATGGGCGCCAACAGCGTGAAGAACGTCACCGCGAAGAGCTTCGAGACCGATGTCATGCAGCGGTCGCGTGAGATCGTGGTCGTGATCGATTTTTGGGCCGAGTGGTGCGGTCCATGCAAGACCCTCGCCCCCGTCCTGGAGGCTGCAATCGCCAAGTTCCCGGGAAAGATCGAGATGGTCAAGGTCGACTGCGATACCGAGCAAGAACTGGCCGCAGCGTTTGCGGTCAGCGGGATCCCCGCCGTCAAAGCGATCAAGAACGGTCAGCTCATCAACGAGTTCACCGGCGCGCAGCCGCCGCACGTGGTTGACGCGTGGGTCCGTTCGCTCGTTCCCAGCGAGGAAGAAACGGCGCTCGCTGCCGCCAAGCGCGAGGTCGCCGAGGGCCGACGCAACGACGCGATCGGCCGGCTGCAACGGTTTCTAGAGCAAAACCCCAACGACAGTCCGGTGCTGCTGGAACTGGGGCGCCAGCTCTCGATCGCCGGACGAAATCGCGAGGCGCTCGAGATCTTCGCGCGGATCCCAGAGGGCGCCCCCGAGTTCGAGCAGGTGCGGCAGGAGCAACTCCTGATCGAGATGATGGCTTCTGCCGAAACGGCCGGCGGGCTGGCCGGAGCTCTGCGCGCCTGCGGCGATCGCCCGAACGACCTCGAGGCCCGCTTCGCACTCTCGGGTGCGCGCTGGCAAGGCGGAGACATCAGCGGGGCGATCGATGAACTGCTTCAAATATTTCGCACCGATCGAGCCTTCCGCGATGACGGCGCGAGGCGTACTCTCCTGGCGATTTTCGAACACCTCGGCGCGGATCACCCCGAGACCGTCGAGGGTCGCACTCGGTTGGCTAACTTGTTGTTCGCATAAAGGGCCGCGACAGATGAGCGATCACGCCGTGATGGTTTACTTCCCCCTTTCCGACGAAGACCTCGATTCGCTGTTCGATCTCGAGGATGCACTCATCGACGCGATCGACGAGGCGGGTGCCGGAGAGTTCGATGGCAATGAGATCGGCGCCGGCGAAGCGGTGTTGTACATGTACGGACCCGACGCTGACAAACTGTTCGCCGCTGTCGAGAAGGTGCTGCGCACCGCGCCGATGGTACGCGAAGGATATGCAGTCAAGCGCTTCGGCCCGCCCGAAGACGGCGTGCGCGAAGTGCGCGTCGATTTGAGCTGAGGGTGGCGGTGCCCGACTCGATTCCACCGTCACTGCGCGACAAGGCCGAGGTCCTGGCGATCGGCCGCACCGCTCGACACTTGTTCCTTTGCGCCGAGCCGACCAAACCGAAGTGCTGTGAAGGTCCTGTCTCCGCGGAGTTGTGGAGTTTCGTCAAGCGTCGCTTCCAGGAGCTCGGTCTCGACGCCAAGGCTGGCGGCGAAGCGCCGTCTCATCGCAGCAAGGTCGATTGTTTGCGCGTCTGCACGAACGGCCCGATCGCGGTGGTCTATCCCGAAGGGACCTGGTACCACTCACTCGACGAAACGAAACTCGAACGAATCATTCAAGAGCACATCATCGGTGGTCGCCCTGTAACCGAACTCTCCTTCGCCACCGATCCGCTGGGATAGCGTCGCCCGCGCCGATCCCACCCTGAACCCATGACGGCCGGCCCGCACGCTCGAGCCCTGCTCGAAGTGCGAGGTATTTCGTAGACACCTTCCACCGTATGATTCCGGCCTCGCGTTGCGGAGGGTGGAATGCAGCGTTTTCTCCTGTTCACATGGTTCGTATTGGCCCTGGTTGGCTCGCCGGCGCTCGCCCTCGATCCCGCCCCCCGCTCCGGAGACGAACCGGTATTTCGTCTGAAGGTGTATGGCGATCAGGCCGTGCGCGATTGGCTCGAGCGAGAGGAGTTCGACGTTGCCGGCCTCAGCATCCCGGGCAACTTCGCCGAGGTGATCACCGACCAAGCCGGCCTGGAACGATTGCAAGCGGCCGGGTTGAAAATCGACCTGATCGAAGCGCGCCGCGGGCGGCAACCGTTGGCTCAAGGCAGCCATGGTCGGTCGCCCGACCCGGGTCTCGACATCCCGCTGCAAGACACCCGCTACCACGATCCTGCCGAAGTCGAAGCGTTCCTCAATCAGGTAGTGGCCGACCATCCAGCGATCACCCGCAAATTCTCGTTGGGCAATTCGCGACAGGGCCGCCCGATCTGGGCGCTGCTAATTTCCGATAACGCCGCCGTCGACGAGGATGAGCCCAGCATCCTGTTCAACGCCGCTCACCATGCGCGTGAGGTGATGACCCCCGAGATCGCGATGGACATCATTGGCTTGCTAACCGACGGCTACGGGGTCGACCCCGAGATGACGCGCCGCGTCAACGCCTACCAAATTCTCGTGGTGCCGATCGTCAACCCCGACGGCGTCCAGCGCGTGCACGTGACCGACGATTTTTGGCGCAAGAACGTGCGCGACAACGACAACAACGGAACGATCAACGCGAGCGACGGCGTCGATCTGAATCGCAATTACGAGTGGGGATTCGGCAACCAGTGTCAAGGCTCCTCCTCGACCTTCAGCTCCGAAACCTATCGTGGCCCGAGCGAGGGATCGGAGCCGGAAACCAAAGCGATGCTCGATTTGGGTCGCAACTACACGCCGGTATTCGATGTCGAGTACCACAGCTATTCCGAAGCGGTGTACTACGCACTGTCGTGCGATCCCAAGTTTTCGCCCAAGCTCAGCACGGTCTCCGGCGATGGCAGTATCAGCCGTGTGATCGGTGAGGATCTGGCAGCGCGCATCGTGCAAGCCGACGGCGGAATCGGCTACCTGGCAGCACCCTACGGTAGCCGCGTCGATGGCACCGGACGCGATCAGCAGTATCACGAAGGGGGCTCGATCTCGTTCGTGGTTGAGGTCAACAACGATCTGGAAGGCGGATTCCACCCCGACTATGGCCTGTGGCGGGATCCGACAGTCGTGGGTCATCGAGCCAGCTGGCAGTGGTTGATCGATCGCATCGATGGGCCTGCGATCGGCGGTCACGTGCGTGACGCCGCTACCGGCTTGCCGATTCAAGCCGAGCTTTCGCTCGACGAATTGACGCTACCCGACGGCAAGCGATTGACCTCGCGAGGCGATACCGGCCGGTTCCACCTGATCGTGGTGCCAGGCTCGTACACGCTTCGCGTCCGCAAGCCGGGCTATCAAGATGTGGCGGTGCCGGTGGTGGTCAACGCCGCGGCCCAGTCTGTCGAGGTCGCGATGCAACCGTTGGGAGCGACGCTGATCACGAGCGAGCCGTTTGAAGATGCCGCGCGCGTGGCGCAGTGGACCGTCGGTTTGGTTCCGGGTGACACCGCCACCGGTGGACGCTTTGCATGGGGCGATCCCGAGGGGACCCACAGCGGCGACATACAAAACAACAATTTGTTGTTCGGCCAGCCCGGGGTCGATCGCACGCCGGGAGCAGGGAAGCGCTGCTTGGTCACCGGCAACGCCGTCAACGCTACGCTGAGCAGCGATGATGTCGACAACGGCGTCACCAGCGTGTTGTCACCGCTTTACGATCTGCGTGGTTACTACGGCGTCGAAGTCACCGTGCAGCGTTGGTTTCGCAAGGACGCCGTCGACGGACTCGATCGCTTCGACATCGAGGTCAGCCCCGGCGGGACCAACTGGCAATCACTGGAGACACTGTTTGCGAGCACCTCGACGCCGGCAGCCTCGCCAGCCTGGACCGAGAAGCGTGCGGTGATCGACACCGTGGTAGCGCCGGCCGCTGGTGTGCGATTCCGGTTCCGCGCCTCGGATCTTGGCGCCGACAACAGCGTCGAGGCGGCGGTCGATGATTTCGAGCTTCGCGGGTATCTGCTCGCCACACAGGGAGAAGTGCGCAACGTGAGTCTCACTGGTGGCAGCAGCACTGTGCTCAACTGGCAACCGGTCCCCGGTGGATCGGGTGCGGTGTACGACGCGGTGCGAGGGGATGTCGCCAACCTCTCGGGCGGCGCCGGCGGTGTCAATCTCGGGGCGTTGACCTGCATCGAAAACGATTCTGCCGACACCTCCACCAGCTCGACGCCGGACACGTCGCTGCCGGGCGCGGGCACCTCGTATTTCTACTTGGTGCGCTTTCGTCTGGGACTGAGTCTCGGAACGTATGGGACCGGGAGTGCCGGCGGCGCACGAAGCGGTAGTGGAGGTTGCCCGTAGTCCAGGGCGGCACACGTTCAGAGAATCTGAACTTGCCAGGCCTGAACGCCGGTGCTCGCCACGATCCCCGAACCGTTCTCGGGCGTGACGATGTAACGAATCAGTCCGCACACGCGCGCCATCTTGTATCGGCAGAGCACGTTGAAACCAAGCCGCCGATGCGACTGCAGCGAATGCGGGTTGTCGGCCTGAATCGTGCCGAACACGCGGTTGACGCCACGTCCTGCGAGCAACTCCATCGACACCTTCCAGTGCTTGTGGAAGATCCCCGAGATTCGATAGTCGGGATGGATCTCGAAGCCGAAGACCCATGCAGCATCCGGGCCGTATCGGAACTTGTAGCCGTTGGTGCGCGACGTATGCAGTCCCGAGGTTTCGAACCAGCAGTAGCTGGCGGGCTTTCCATCGACGAAGCCGATCACGCACAAACTGCCGTCATCGAAATGGCGCGTGTATGGCTTGGCGCGGTGACGCACCTGCTGCAGTAGCGGTTCGTCTTCGCGGCAGCCCCAGCGAACCTCGATGTTCTCCAGCGGCCGCGGCAGCGGTTTGATCTGCCGCACCTCCATCATCAGCATCTCGTTGGTGCGCAAGAGCCACCAGGGCAGGACGCCACGCGTCAACTGGGCCTTCAGTCCGACTGTCGGGACGCTCTCGTTGGGCTTTGCCGGAGCGGTCACGGTGATGACTCTTGGCGCGTGAGATCGATTCTTTCCGCGCGCTTATCCGTTGCGATCACTTCGGTGTTGAGTCCCATTCCGACATGGACGAACGCGATCGGCTCATTGTCGAAAGCTTCGCCAGGTTGCGGTGGAACAAGAATCCGCGCGCCATCCTGTTCCATCTGTTTCAGCGACGTGAGCATGTCGTCGGTTCGAAACGCCAAATGGTGAAGCACCGCCGAGCCGCGTGTCGGGAGCGGAGAACCTTGTGCGTCGACCGGTTGGAACATCTTGATCGGGAGCGATCCGTCCTTCTCGAGGAACACGACCCGCACACGTTGGCGTGTGTTGAGTACCGGTCGCGTCGCCTGGACGTATCCGAACATCACGCCAAACAATTCGATCGCCGACTCCAGGTCGGAAACTTGGATCCCGATGTGGTCCAGCGTGAACACGCGGCAAACGCTCCTTGGCTGCGGTAACCGAACCAAAAGCTCGGCCTGGAGCGGGCGAAAGGCAAGCCGACCGATGACTGCCGGTCGATCGGCCCCGGTTTGCCCCCCCTAGACCCGCCGGTGTGCGATCCTTCCGACCTTCCGGCGGAGAGATGATGCGCGCGATTGTGATGGTTGCGGTCTTGGGAGCAGTTTTTTTTGTCGCCTCACCCGGTCACGCCGAAGGGCCCGACCCGTTCCTCGAACGCGCGCGGAAAGTCCTGGCCCGTTGGCCGGTGATCGACGGTCACAACGACGCCCCGTGGGAAATCCACGAACGCTACAAGAACAAACTCGACGCCTTCGATTTTCGCGACACCGCCAAGGGCGACAAACCGATGGCGACCGACCTCCCACGCCTCGCCGCTGGCGGCGTGGGCGGGCAGTTTTGGTCGGTCTATGTGCCGGTCGATCGGCGCGGCCTGCTCGCCACCAAGGCGGTACTGGAACAGATCGATCTCGTGAAACGGCTCGCGGCACGCTACCCCGATCGGATGGCGATGGCCTACACCGCCGATGACATCGTTGCCGCCGAGCGGCAGGGAAAGGTCGCCTCCTTGCTCGGGATCGAAGGCGGGTACGCGATCGACAACTCGCTGCCAGTCTTGCGAGCGCTGTACGACGTCGGTGCGCGGTACATGACTATCACCCATTGGGAAACGATCGGCTGGGCCGACGCGGCCACCGACGCTCCGAAGCATGGGGGCCTCTCACCCTTCGGAGTCGCCGTTGTGCGCGAAATGAACCGGCTCGGGATGCTGGTCGATATTTCACATGTCTCGGCCGAAACCATGCACGACGTGCTCGACGCAACGGTGGCTCCGGTGATCTTCAGTCACAGTTCGGCGCGTGCGTTGTGCGGACACACGCGCAACGTCCCCGATGACGTGCTGGTTCGAATGGCGAAGAACGATGGCGTGGTGATGGTCAACTACGCGCCCGGATTTGTCAGTGAGGCGGTGCGCCAACAGCGTGCCCTGCGCGAGGCCGAAGAGGCCCGCTTGAAGGCGCTCAATCTAGGCTTTCCGCAAGCGGTGGAGGAGGGTCTGAAGGTTTGGGACCAAGAGCACCCCGCACCGCGGGCAACGCTCGCGCAACTCGCTGACCACATCGATCACATTCGCAAGCTCGCTGGCATCGATCATGTGGGTATCGGTTCGGACCTCGATGGAATCCCTGCTGTCCCAGTTGGTCTGGAGGACGTTTCCAAGTACCCGAACCTGATCGCCGAACTGCTGCGCCGTGGCTACAGCGACGAGGATGCGGGAAAGGTTGCCGGAGGGAACGTGCTGCGCGTGCTGCGTCGTGCCGAGCAGGTTGCGGCGGAACTGCGAAAGACCGTAGCGGCCAGCGAGACTGAGTTCACGGAGGGAGAGTGAGTCGAGCCCCCTCCAGCGGCCGGCTGCAGCGCGCCATCGGACCGTTCGACGCCACCATGTTGGTGATGGGTGGAATCGTCGGTGCAGGGATCTTCCGCAACCCGGCTGTGGTTGCTGAACGCGCCCCGAGTGATGCGGCGGTGCTGGCGGCGTGGATCGTGGGAGGCGTGGTCGCGCTTCTGGGTGCGTTCGTCTACGCAGAACTGTCGGGGCTTTTGCCCAAGTCGGGCGGACAGTACGCGTTTCTCTCGGAGGGGCTGCATCCACTCTTCGGTTTTCTCTACGCCTGGGCGCTCTTGTTCGTGATCCAGACCGCAGCGACCGCCGCGGTGGCGATGACCTTTGCCTCCTACCTCAATCAATTGCTGGAGACCACGCTGCCTGAAGGACTGACGGCGGCGCTTGCGCTGTTGACGATCGCCGCGATCAACCTGCTCGGTGTGCGCAGCGGGAATCGCATGCAGAGCGCGTTGATGATGGCGAAGATCGTCGCGATCGCCTTGCTATGCCTCGCCGGTCTGGCCGCAGTTCCTTCCGCGGCGTCCACCCCGACGCGATCCGTGACCTCGCTTGGGTTCATGACCGCGCTGGTGCCGGTGATGTTCGCGTACGGTGGCTGGCAAACCGCCTGCTTCGTTGCCGGCGAGGTGAAGGATGCGCCGCGCACATTGCCGCGGGCGTTGCTGTGGGGTGTGGTCTTGGTAATCGTCTTGTACTTGTCGGTCAGCTACGTTTTCGTGCGGGCGTTGGGAGCGTCGGCGCTCGCAGCCAGCACGGCGCCGGCGGCCGATCTGCTCCGTTCGGTATGGGGCGCCGCCGGTGTGAAAGCGGTCTCTGCCGCGGTCGTGCTGTCGACGTTGGGCTACATTTCGCAAGCGGTGCTCACCGCCCCGCGCGTGATCTACGCGATGGCTGCCGATCGACCGCAACTGTCGCGTCTGGCTTGGATCGATCCACGCCATGGTGTGCCGTCGCTGGCGATCATTACCATCACGCTGATATCCGCAGTCATCGCCGTCAGCGGCAGCTACGGTCAGATTCTCGACTACGCCATCTTCGCCGACTACGCCTTCTTCGGCCTGACCGCCCTGTCGATCTTCGCGCTACGCCGCCGCAATCAGACGCGCGCGCTCGTGAGGATACCTGGGCATCCTGTAACCACCGTTCTGTTTGTGCTGGTCTGCTTCGCGGTGTCGATTTCGGCGGCGGCCGCGGCGCCGCGCAATGCGGCGATTGGCGCCGCAATCTTGCTGGTGGGGGCGGTGGTCTTCTTCGCCTTGCGGGTCGATCCAGCGTCTTCGTCCGATGAGAACGCCTGAGACCGTGGGACGTACCGCAATTGCCGGGACGCTGTACACGATTGCTGGCTCGACTCTGGATCGGATGGGGCGGTTAGACTCCGCGCATGGATCAGCCACACGCATCACGACTGGCTTTGGTAACGGGCGCGTCGAGCGGCATCGGCCGCCAACTGGCACTGCTGTTCGCGGCCGATCGGGTCGATCACGTGTTGGTGGCGCGTCGTGCCGGGGAACTGGAATCGCTCGCGACCGAGTTGCGTCGTAGCGCTTCCATCGCGGTGACGGTGCTGCCTGTCGACCTATCGCAACCGGGTGCGGCAAAGGCGCTCTTCGCAACGCTGCAATCGCGCGGCCTCACCGTCACCGATCTTTGCAACAACGCCGGCTATGGGCTGTTCGGGCTGTTCCGCGAAACGCCGCTCGACGATGAGCTGGCAATGATTCGCCTCAACGTCGACGCGCTCACCGAGCTGACCAAGTTGTGTCTACCGGCCATGCTGGCGCGTCGTGACGGGCGGATCCTCAATGTTGCGTCCACGGCGTCGTTCCAACCCGGTCCTTATATGGCGGTGTACTACGCCACCAAGGCGTATGTGCTGTCGCTGAGTGAAGCGCTCGCCACCGAACTGCAAGGTAGCGGCGTGACGGTGACGGCGCTGTGCCCCGGCCCGACGCGCACCGGCTTTCAGGATCGCGCCGCGATGCACCACTCGGCGCTCCTGAAAAACGTTGCGCTGACCGACGTGCGTGACGTAGCCCGCGCCGGCTACCGCGCGATGCAGCAGGGCAGGCGTGTCGTGATACCAGGTTGGATGAATCGGCTCGGCGTGTTTTCCACGCGCTTGTCGCCGCGCTGGCTGTCGGCCGCGATCGTCAAGAAGATTTCTGCGCCGCGGTAGCCACGGTGGTGTCGGCATTGCGCCCGCCCAGCGCGCGCGACAGCACCACGCCGGCATCCTCCAAGACCGTGTACCAAACCGGCAGCCCGACCAACGTGAAGATCGTGGAGGTGGCCATGCCGCCGATCACCACCACCGCCATGCTGTCGATAAACGCACCCGCCACGGTTGATCGCGAGGCAGCCAGCGGGATCAGTCCCACGATCGTGCAGATCGCCGTCATCAGCACGGGACGCACGCGATCGCTGCAGCCGGCGATCACCGCTTCGTGTCGTCCCATCCCGCGCTTTCGCAGCATGTTGATGTGATCGACCATCACGATGCCGTTCTTCACCACGATCCCGATCAGGATGATCACACCCATGAACCCCGTCGTATCGAGATCGTAGCTCCCGGCCCACAGCGCCCAGAGTGCACCGCAGAAGGCCAACGGTAGCGTGATGAAGATCGCCAACGGCTGCGACACCGACTCGAACATCGCCGCCATCAACAGCATCACGACCAACAGCGACAGCAGTGTCCCGCTCTGCATCTGATCGAGCCCTTGCTCGCGTTCCCGCCCGGCGTTCCCGAAGTCCCAGGTCGAGCCCAGCGGCAGCGACACACCGCGCATCGCACGCTGGATCTCGGCTTGCGCCATGTCGGTGGTCATCTGCTTGGGGAACGACACCGTCAAAAAACTACTGATTCGCCGGTCATCGCGGCGAATGATGTCGGGCGTGCTGCCGATCTGCATGTCGGTCAGCGCCCCCAACGGAACCGAACCGGCCGTGGTCGGCACCGGAAGATTCTCCAACTCGGCCAAGCCGACGGCATCGCGCTCCGGCACGCCGATGAACACATCGCGTTCGCCGCGTGGCGTGTGCAGGCGTCGCAAGTTCTGTCCGCGGAACACCGCGGCGATCGAAGTCGAAATCGCGTCCACGCTGGTGCCGGATTGTCGCAATCGATCGGGGTCGACCACGATCAGCGCTTCCTTCTGCTCGCTCGTCTGAGGCAACTCGGTTTCCATGCCGGCCGGCAGCGTCGCTGCGAGCGTGTCGCGCATCATCGCGGCCGCGAGCAAGACCCCTTCCGGTTCGTTGCCCCGCAGCGCCAGCGTGATGTTGCGATCGCCGCCGCCGCCGCCGCGCCCGCGCCAGAACATCCGATCGCGCAGCGCCATCTCCACGCCTGGAATCACGGGAAGCAACGGCTTGACCGCCTCGCGCACCTTGGCGGCGTACTCCTCGGTGGCCAATTCGCGCGGCAACACCAGCATCACAGCGCCCCAACCTTGCTCGTTGTAGAAGCTGTATACGTCACTGAATCGAAGCGTATCGCGCAGCGGTTCCACGGCGTTCTCGACGCGTTGCACGATCTCGCCGAAACGCTCCAGCGTGATCGGTTCTTTGATCTGCATCGAGATCGGCACACGTGTCGGCATCAATTTCGGTTCGCTGGTCTTCTCGATTCGATTGAACGGAAAGACTGTCGACAGTGCCAACCCGAAAAGCACCAACAGCGTCGCCATTCGATGCCGCAGCGTGAGCCGCATCGTCGACTGGTAGAGCGGCAAGAACCACCGCGCGAAAAACCCTGGCCTTTGGCTTTTCGGCTTGATGAAGCGAGCGACCGCCAGTGGGATGAACGTCAGCGAGACCAACAGCGAGCAGGTGATCGCCAGGCTGACCGTCACCGCGACCTGTGACAGATAGGTCGTCATCACGCCCGGCGGCGCAAACAACAGCCAGGCCCAGACGATCACCGTGGTTGCCGTGCTGGCGGTTACCGCCAACGCGACATCGCTGGCGCCTTGCTCGGCGGCAGCCAGCGGCGAGAGCCCACGTTCTTGCAGGCGATGCACGTTTTCCATCACGACGATGGCGTCGTCCACCAACAACCCAACCCCCAGCATCAGGCCCAGCATCGTCAGGACGTTCAACTCCATCCCAAGCACATACAGCGCGGCGCAGGTGGAGATCAGCGAGAACGGAATCGCGACCGCAATCACCAGCGTCGACGACACACGCCGCAAGAAGATCAGCATCACGACCACGCTCAAGATGCCGCCATGCCACCCCGCGTCGAACAGTCCGTCGAGGCTGAGCTTGATCTCCTCCGCTTGATCGCGTCGTACCAAGACGTCGATGCCACGCAGGAACTCGTCCTGACGCATCTGCTCGATTGCGGTCTTCAAGCGGCCCGCCACCGCCACCGTGTTGGCCGAAGGAGCCTTGAATACATCGAAGCCGATCGCCGGTTTGCCGTTCAGGCGGCGCGCGGTGTCGAGGTCGGGGGTGGTCAACGAGACTCGCGCGAGATCGCCGACTCGCAGGACGCTCCCGGCGATCGGCAACGCGGCCACATCGTCGGCGGTCTCGGGTCGACCGCCGCCGCGGACGTCGAAGCGCATCGATGGGCCGCGCACGACACCCATCGCCACGCCGCTGTTGGCAGCCTCGATCGTTTGCGCGATCTGCTGCGGGGTGACGCGATGCTGCCGCAGTTTGTCGAGATCGAGATCGATCTCCAGCCGCGGTGGGTCGATTCCATAGAAGTCGACGCGCGCCACACCCGGTATGCGCTCGAGTTGGCCCTTCACGCGTCGCTCGATCAGATCCCAGTCGCGCGACAAATCGCGATCGGCGGCGATGCGTCCTTCCAGCACCGCTTCGTTGTCGGGGCCGCCGTGTTCCTCGTTGACCAAGATGCGATCGACACCGCTCGGCAGGTTCGGCCGCGCCCGATCGACCGCATCGCGGATCTCCAGCCGACGCAGCGCAAGGTTATCGCCGGCGTCGAAGCTGCATGTGATTTGTCCCGAACCGGAGCGCGCTTCGCTCTCCAGTTGCTTCAGTCCGGGAACCAACGCGATCTCGTCTTCCAGCGGCTCGATCACGTCGCGCACGATCTCGAGCGGGTGGGCGTTGGGGTAGGGGACTTCGACGTAGACGGCGGCGGAGGAGACATCCGGCATGAAGCCCAGCGGCAGTCGCCAGATCGCCACCGCACCCAAAACCATCAGCGAGACCAACCCCATGAAGGTGGTGACGGGTCGACGGATGGCGAACTCGGCAAGTGTCATGGCGTGGTCTGCGGCTTGGCGTAGCGGCGCGCTTCGGTGGCCCTGAAGACGCACGGAATCACGACCAGCGTGAGAAGTGTGGCCACCGTCAGTCCCCCCATCACCGTTATTGCGAGCGGAATCCGTAGCTCCGATCCCGCCTCGCGGCTCAACGCCATCGGCAACAAGCCCAAGACCGTGGTGGAGGTGGTCATCATGATTGGCCTCAACCGTTCGCGCCCCGCGTCGATGATCGCCGAGTCGAGCGACTGTCCTTCGCCGAGCCGGCGCCCGATCGCATCGATCAACACGATTGCATTGTTGACCACGATCCCGGCCAGAATCACGATGCCGATCAGCACCAGGATGTTGATCGCCGTGCCGGTCACGAGCAACGAGAGCACGGCGCCGGCCAAACCCAACGGCACGGTCAGCATGATGATCAAGGGCCAACGCAGCGACTCGAACAGACTCGCCATCGACGCGAACACCAGAAACAACGCCAAGAGCAACATCAAACCAAGCGAGCGGAATGACGTCGCCATCTCTTCGTTCTGACCTGCGACCCGCGCGACCACGTCGGCCGGTAGGTCGAGTGAGCGAAGCATTCTGCGCACGTTGACCAAGACGCTGCCGAGATCGGCGCCGCGTACCTGCGCGGTGACGCGCGCGAGCCGACCCTCGGCAGTGCGATTGATCACCGCCGGACCGCGGCCGATTTCCGTGGTGCCGAGCGCATTGACCGGAACCGAGAGCCCCGTTTTCAACGGCACCAACGTTTGGCCGACATCGTCGGCGCGATCGCGCGATCCGTTGGCGACGCGCACTCGTATGTCGATCCGGTCGTCCCCTTCACGAAACTTTCCCGCCAACTCACCGCGAATCGCGGCGCGAATCAAGCGCCCGATCTTGTCGGCATCGAGCCCGTAGTAGGCGGCACGGTCGGGATCGAGCAGCAACCGAACCTCGGGTTGACCGGCCTGCGTGGTCGAAGCTACATCGACGATTCCCGGCACCGCGCGCAGGCCGGCCTCGACCTTCTCGGAGGCACTGACCAACAGTTCGAGGTCGTTGCAGAACAACTCGATCGCCACCGGCGCTGCGACACCCAGAAGGCGCGTGCTCGTGGCCTGCACCTCGGCGCCGGTGAGTCGCTCGGCGGTCGCACGCGCGCTGCGCTGCAACTGAAGTTCGCGAGCCGCGGGCGTATCGGTCGGCAATACCAACTCGATTTGGGCCAAGTTCTCGCCCGTCGTTTCTTCACCGCCACCGGCACCGGGCAGCACACCGGCGAGCGAAAACACGCGTGTGAACTGACCACCCTCCGAGAGTGTGCGTTCCGCCTCCGCGACTCGCGCCGAGGTGACCTCCAAGGGAGTGCCTTCCGGAAACTCGAAGCGCAGGCCGAACTCACCCTGCGTCACATCGGGCACCAACTCGGTGCCCAGGCGTGTGCCGCCGAAAAGACACAGCGCGAAGGTCAGCGCGGCGGCTGCGATCACAGCCAGGCGCACCGACAAGGCGCGCTCGACGATCAACGGGTAGGCGGTCTCGAGCCGGGCGTAAAGTTTGCCGAGCGGCCACATCACGACATCGATCAGCCGTGCGAGAACGCGCCAAATCACCGCCCCCACGATGGCAAACAGCAGAGCCAGCGGTGCAGCCAGACCGAACACCACGAATCGCAGGGGAAACAATGCCCAATAAAGAAACTCGTCGAGCGGCGCGGCACCCAAGGGAGCTCGGCGTGCCAGCGGCAACAGGCGTGTTGCCAACGCTCGTGGCAGACCGGCGCGCGCCGTCTGCCCCATGTCGGATGTAATCAACCAGATCCATGGCAACGCCAGCGTCAACCCCACCACACCGCAGAACGCAGCCACAACGCGCAGCAGCACGGCAAACGGCCAGAGCCAACGCGGCACACCCATCGGGACCGACTGCACCAACTCGCGGCCCCATCCCGCGATCAGTTCCGTCTTGCGCGGCCCCTCGGTCTTGTCGAACAGAAACAGTGTTGTGTTGGACGCGGAGTCGGCCTGACCGCGATCTCCCAAGGCAGCCAAAGCAGGCACCACGGTCAATGCGACCAACAGCGAAATCGCGTGCGACCAGCAAACGGTCACCGCCAGGTCGCGGAACATCTGGCCGGCGATCCCTTCCACGAACACGATCGGAAAGAACACCGCGACGTTGGTTGCGGTCGATGCGGTAACGGGCGCGGCGACCTCCGCGGCTCCCTTGAGCGCGGCATCGACGCGTGACACGCCGATCGCTCGCCAACGGGCGATCGCTTCGAGCACCACGATCGAGTTGTCGACCAGACTGCCGATTCCAAGTGCCAAGCCGCCCAACGACATGATGTTGAGTGTCGAGCCGTGTTGCAGCATTGGAATGAACGTCACCACCACGCTGATCGGAATCGAGAGGGCAATCACTCCCGTCGACGCCGGATCGCGCAGAAAGAAATACAAAACGATCACGGCCAACAGCCCACCTTGCCAGGCGGTGTTCTTGACCTCGTCGACAGCGGCGTCGATGTACCGCGACTGATCGCTCAATAGCGCCAGCGCCATGCCGTCCGGCAGCTCCCGCGTGATTTTCGGCAGCGTGGCGCGCACCGCCGCAGCCATCGCGGTGGTGTTGACGGCGCCTTCGCGATAGAGATCGACCTCGACCGCTTCCTTGCCGTCGAAGCGCGCGACCTCCTCGGCATCGGCGTGGCTGCGCTGCACCTCGGCAATGTCTTCGATCCGGATCACGCCGGTCGCGCTCGATCGCACCACGGCGCGCTGGACCTGCTCGAGCGTTTCGAATTCATGCAGCGTGCGAACCAGATAGACCGCACCACGATCCTTGATTCGACCGCCGGGACGGTTGATGTTTTCGGAGCGCAGCGCCGCCGACACGGCATCGAGATCCAGCCCGTAGGCCGCCAATTTTCGATCGTCGACATGCACCACGATTTCCGGAGTCAACCCGCCACGCACCTTGGCGGCAGCGACACCATCGATCGATTCGAGGCGCGGCGCCAACCATCGTTCGGCCAATCGGCGTTGATCAGGCAGCGATCGATTCCCGGAGAACGCCAGACGAATCACAGGGTCGAGATTCGGGTCGAAGCGCAACACACGCGGCACCTCGGCCTCGCGCGGCAAGTTCAACAGGCCGAGTTTCTCGCGCACGTCGAGCGCCGTCTCATCCATCGAGGTGCCCCACTCGAATTCGAGCACCACCTCGGAGCGACCGGCGCGGGACGCACTGCGCAGCGCGCGAACGCCAGGGATCACACCGACCGCTTCCTCGACCGGTCGTGTAACGAACGCTTCGACCTCCACCGGCGCCGCGTCGGGGTAGACCGTCTCGATCGTAAGCGTCGGGTATGAAACATCGGGCAACAGCCGTACCGGCAAGCGACCGTAGGCAAGCACGCCGAAGGTCACGAGCGCGATCGTGGCCATTGCTACGGCGATCGGGCGCTGCACCGACCAACGCGGGAGCCCGGTCATGAGTTCACGACTTGTCGACGATGACGCGCACCGGGGCACCGTCGGTCAGTGCTGCGGCACCGGAGGTGACGACCTCCATGCCGTTGACGATCGCCGCGGCGCCGGGCTCGGTACCGACTTCGACGCGCCCGTCGCTTTCGAATCCGGTGACGACGCCCACCGCCTTCGCTTTGCCTTGCTCGATGGTGAAGACGCGCCAACGCGAACCATCGGCGATCAACGCCTCGCGCGGCACGGTGGTGACGTTGGCGTGGGTGTCGGTAACGACCTCGACTTCGACGAACGCTCCCGGCTTCAACCCCTTGGTCGCGGCGGTCACCACGGTGACCTTGACGGTGCCTGTGGTTGCATCCACCGCCGGCGAGAGCCGCTCGATCACCGCCTCCACCTCGTTCGAGGCGACCGGCTTGAGTGTGGTCTTGCCTCCCGCGACGAGTTTGGCGGCGACCGCTTCGGGAATCGGCACGTCAGCGTAGAGGCGCGACACATCGGCGAGTTCGAACACCGGTTGCATCGAGCTTACGGTGGCGCCGCGATCGAGCATCCGCTTGGTGACCACACCGCCGAACGGCGCCGTGATCTTGGTCCATGTCAGAGCCAGATCGCTCCGCTCACGCGCCGCCTTGGCCTGCGCCAGTGCCGCCTGCTTCTGGCCGTGTTCTTGTGCCGAGAGCAGATGGTCATTGAGCAACTGATCTGCCCTTGCGAACTCGCGTTCGGAAACGTCCAAGTCGACGCGAGCCTTTTCGGCGTTCAGTCGCGCCTCGTCATCTTCGAGCACTGCCAGAACTTGACCTGGGGCGACGTAAGTCCCTTCCTCGACTCGGATCTCACGCACGATTCCGGCAGCTCGCGCCACCACCGGCGCCTGTCGCGCGGCCCGCAACGTGGTGGAAGCCCGATGGATCGAGACCATCGTGCGCGTGTCGACCGGCGCGGTGCGAACCGCGATCGGGTCCGGTTGGCGCGCTGCATCGCCCGGCTTCGCCTCGGCCGATCGTCCGGCTTCCGCCGGCCGATCCCCACCACAGCCGGTGAGCGCGACGAGCGATGCGATCGCGACGAAATAGAAGACTCGGTACCACTGACAGGGCATCAGGCGGGCTCCGGGAAACCGACAGTCTGCCCTAACATCGCCGCGCGCGCGCTTGCTCGATTTGCCAGGCAATCCACGGGATCCGGTGGCTATCCTTACACGCGTTTCAAACACGACGAGGAAGGCATGAACTCGACCCTGCGCGCCGCGATTCTGATCGTCAATCTGGCATTGGCCTGCTACACCGTTGGGACCGTTTTGCAGCAACGGCAACGCCGTGCGACACGTGGAGTGGTGCGTTGGTTGACAGCCGGCGTGATCTTCGACGTGATCGCCACGTTGGGGATGATCTTCGGCACCGATCGATCGCTGTGGACGTTGCACGGTGTGCTCGGATACTCGGCGCTTACGGTGATGGTGATCGACACCGTACGGATTTGGCGGCATCGGTTGGGTCATGGCGACGCCGAGGTACCGCGCGGGCTGCACATGTATTCGCGGTACGCCTATGTCTGGTGGGTGGTGGCCTATGTCACGGGCGCTGCGCTGGTGATGCTCAGCGCGAAACAGGTGAGCTGACTCGAAGCAGTCAGTGGCATGCTCGAGAAACGACGGGCGCACCGGACCCTGAGCCCACATCTCCCAGGACCGGGAAAGAACAGAGGCAATCGAGCCGAGGTATTTCGTCGACACCTACCGTAATCTCGACACCCACAAGGAGCCGGCACGATGTCCGAATCAAAACTGGTAGTCGGCAAGAAGGCGCCGGCGTTTACGCTGCCCGATCAAGACGGCAACAAGGTCTCGTTGACCGACCTGGCCGGCAAGTGGGTCGTTTTGTACTTCTACCCCAAAGACGACACGCCGGGCTGCACCACCGAGGCGTGCGAGTTCACCTCAGGGATTAAAGCGTTCGAGAAACTCGACGCTGTGGTCTACGGCTGCAGCCCCGACAGTCCGGCGACTCACCAGAAGTTCATCAGAAAGCACAAGCTCGCCATCGAACTGCTCTCCGACCAGGACAAGTCCGTGCTCGTCAAGTACGGCGCCTACGGCGAGAAGCTGATGTACGGCAAGCCGGTTACCGGCGTGATTCGCTCCACCGTGATCATCGATCCGGCCGGGAAGGTGATGCATCACTGGGCCAAGGTGAAGGCCGCCGGTCATGCCGACGCCGTGAAGCAAACGTTGAAGGAGCTACAAGCTGGATGAAACCGATCGCTGCGCCCAGCGCGCTACATTCTGGTCGTCATCAAAAGAACCACCAGACGGCGCGCACCAACCAAGCGACCCCGATCACGGCGAACAGCCAGCTCACCCAGTAGGTTCCGATCAGCGCCTGGATGTGCACGGGGAACGGGGTTGGCAGTGGTGTCTCGTCCGAAGGGAGCGTGCCGCACCACGCTGCAAACCAACCCAGCGGCAGAACCGTCAACGCAACGCCCAATCGAAACAGCATCACGGCGCCGTCGAAACGCCATACCATCGCCGCCACGAACAGCGCCGCGATCGAGCCGAGGATCCCGACCCGGATCGCCGTTCCGAACCGGGCCGCGAACGAGAAGAAGCGCAAGAGTGGCGCGCGATGGTCCGAACAGGTGGCCCAAGCCGTCAGTCCCAGCGGCTCTCGCAGCGTGACCGCCTGCGGTTCGCGCGCTGGTCCGCCGCACCAAAGACATCGGCGTGCCGCGCGTGCCAACGCGAACGGCCGCGCATAGATACGGTGCGACACCACCAACGCGGTTCCCAGCGCTAGCGATCGGCCGACCCCGAACGGGGCGGCGGTGAAGAGCCACAGCACGATCGGTACCGGAAGAAACAACAGAATCCCAAAGAGGCGGTCGATCATGCGCGGATGCTAACCTTCGCGACTCGAGTTGCGGGGACACGCCCGCACCGTCTTTCAAGGGAGGTTTTCCATGCGTCGCCTCGCGTCGCTGTTGTTAGGAGTGACCTTGACGGGCGCCTGCGCCAAACCGCTTCCGCCACCCGATCCGGCCTTCGTGGCCGAATGGCAGAAATGGCATGACGGGCGCATTCAGAGGCTCACGGCCGAGGACGGCTGGTTGTCGCTCGTCGGCTTGCCGTGGCTGCAGCCTGGAGACAACCGCGTCGACGAGGTCCCCGGGCTGTACAAACGTGACGGCCGGAACGTGCTGTTGGTCGCCACGGTGGAGGACGCCATCACCATCGATGGCCAGCCGGTGACCGAGCGGCCCTTGGCTGCCGATACCAGTGGAAAACCTGACGTGCTGCATCACGGCTCGCGGCAATGGTTCGTGGTGGAGCGAGGCGATCGGATCGGCCTGCGGATCAAGGATGCTGATAGTCCGGTAAGAAAGAACTTCACCGGGATCGACACGTTCCCTGCGCACCAGCGCTGGCGGGTCGAAGGACGCTGGGAGGCGTACGCCATCCCGCGCGACGTGGAAATCCCCAACATCCTCGGTCAAATCGAAAAAGCCAAAGCCCCGGGCAGAGTGCACTTCCGTCTGGACGGCCAGGAATACTCGCTGGAACCAACTCAGGAGTCGCCTGAAGACCCTCTGTTCTTCGTGTTCAAGGACCAGACCGCCGGCCACGAGACCTACGGCGCAGGACGATTTCTTTACAGTGATCCGCCCAAAGACGGCAAGGTGATGCTCGACTTCAACCGCGCCTACAACCCGCCTTGCTGTTTCACGAACTACGCAACCTGCCCGTTGCCGACAAAGGAAAACATGCTCGACGTGCGGATCGAAGCGGGCGAGAAGACCTGGGGATCGGGACACGCCTCGTGAGTCATTTGCCACGCCAGCCGGTTGCAATCGTGCGCACGACCCCGCGCACCGTGCTCGAGGACTATCACCGTTTGATGAACCTCGCGCGCTATCAGGACGTCGTCGACAAGTCGGCCGACACGGCGCTGAAAGTCAATATCTCGTGGCACTTCTTCTATCCCGGCAGTTCGACCACCCCGTGGCAACTGGAGGGTGTGATTCGAACGATGAAGCAGGACGGATTCGATCCGAATCTGCTTCACGCCTGCCACAACCGAACCGTCGTGATCGACGCACACCTGGGCGAGCGCGAGAACAAGCAACTCGACGTGGTCGAGGCTCATGGCCTTCGCAACGTCCACCTTTACGAGGGTGAAGAGTGGATCCCGATCGGTGACGCCGTCGGAGATCTCACCAAGCAGTTTCTGTGTCTCAACGAGGTCTATCCCAAAGGCTTCTCGATTCCGAAGCGTTTCATCGGCGAGAACATCGTGCACCTGCCGACGATCAAGACGCACATATTCACCACCACCACCGGCGCGATGAAGAATGCATTCGGCGGCCTGCTCAACGAACATCGGCATTGGACGCATCCGGTGATTCACGAAACGCTGGTCGATCTGTTGATGATCCAAAAGAAGATCCATCGTGGCGTGTTTGCGGTCATGGACGGAACGTTCGCCGGCGACGGGCCGGGGCCACGCTGCATGGTGCCGCATGTGAAGAACGTGCTTTTGGCTTCCTCCGATCAGGTCGCGATCGATGCCGTGGCTGCCAAGCTGATGGGAATCGACCCAATGTCGATCAAGTTCATTCGCTTGGCCCATGAGCGCGGCCTGGGGTGCGGCGATCCAAGCCAGATCGAGATCGTCGGCGATCTCGAAGCCGCGAACGAGAATTGGCAGTTCGACGGCCCCTTCAAGAAGATGACGTTCGCCTCGCGCATGCAGCACAAGATCTACTGGGGTCCACTCAAGCAGCCGATCGAGTGGTCGCTCAAGACGGTGCTCGCGCCATGGGCCTACCTGGCCAGCGTCGCGTATCACGACAGTTTTTGGTATCCACTCAACGCCAAGGCCAAGATGTACCGCTGCTTGCAAAGCGATTGGGGCAAACTGTTCTGCAATTGGGACAAGCTCGTTCCTGATGATCGCGGTTGGACCTCCGTCGGCACGGACGCACCGAAGCTGACGCGCGTCGGTTTCAGTGCTTTCGCACGCAGCCTGGGAATCCTGGCGACCTGTCTGACCGAAGCGCCGGAGTTTCTCAGCAAGCGCAGACGCAAAATGGTGCGACTGAAACCCTAGAGAGTCTCTGCGGCAGTCGTCGCTCGCATACGTCCAGCGATTGGTTCGGGGCGGGCAGGGCCACCGGTTCGTTGGCGTAACTCGCCACTCGAGCTGCCCTGCTGTCGAGCCCTGCCGGGCCGCCGGACCGGCTGGAAAACCGGGCACTTGATGTATGTCGCGCCGATTCAGCCTGCGGATGAGGTCATCGGTTGCCGCCAATGACCGGCTTGAGCGATAGTCTCGGCTCGGAGCAAATGTCGACCTGGTATCACCACGCCGATCCAAGCATTCCACCCGATTTTTCCAATTGGACCAGCTCTAGGGGAGCGCAGCCTACTCATGACAACGCGCCGTTGGGACGAAGCCTACAGTCAGCTCGAGCCAAACTTCCAACACTGGGAGAAGACCAAGGACATCGTCGATCAGTTCATCGATTTGATGCTCAACTACCGTCAGTCGGGACATCCTGGCGGTTCTCGCTCCAAGGTTCACGCTCTGCTCTCGCTGATTCTGTCCGGTGAGTTTCGCTACGATCTGCGCCGCCCCGACAAACCATTCAACGATCGCTTCGTGTTGATTGCCGGCCACACCGTTCCCGTGGTCTACGCGGTTCTGGCCACTCTCAACGAAGCGCTGCGATGGGCGCACCGCGACACCGGCGATTCCAAGTACGCGGTGAAGCACGGAGAGAAGTGGACGCTCACGTGGGAAGATCTGCTGCGTCTGCGTCGTCGAGGCGGGTTGCCGGGACACGCCGAGTTCGAAGGCAAGACCTTGATCTTTCGCGCCAACACCGGGCCGTCCGGACACGGTTTTCCACCGGCCGTCGGCATGGCGCTCGCGCTCAAGCGTGCCGGCGCGGGGAATGTGCGCGTCTTCGCGATCGAAGGGGAAGGTGGCGCATCGGCAGGTGCCGCGCATGAGTCGATGAACAGCGCGTGGGGCCTGGGCTTGGACAATCTCTACGTGATGCTCGACTGGAATGACTTCGGTATCGATCATCGCGCCGCGTCGTCGGTAATCTACGGCACGCCTTCCGATTGGTTCGGTTCACACGGGTGGCGAGTCTTCGGCGCTGACGATGGCTCGGCCTGGGCCGATTGCGCACGCGCGGTGCTGCAGGCCACTCACGATCCGTCGGCGAACGGGCGACCGGCCGGATTGTGGTTCAAGACCCGCAAGGGACGCGGCTACGGCAAGTACGACGCTCCATCGCACGGGACGCCGCACAAGTTGAACTCCCCCGAGTTTTGGGAAACCAAACGCGAATTCCAAGACAAGTACGGGGTCAAGTTCGTTGGATTCGGTGAACCCGCACCGGCCGATCCTGGAGCGGTCGCCGAGCAGGCGCGCGCCAACATGGAAATTGCCGCGTCGGTGATGAAGAACGATCCCGTCTTCGCCCGTTGGCTCGCGGATCGGTTGGTCCAGATCGGTGATTCGGTTCCGGTCGATGCGCCCGCCGGTTTCCGACTCAATCGCAACAAGTCACCGTGGCGCGACCCGAAGATCATCGATCCCCATCAGTATCCCGACTCGATTTGGCTCGAGCCGGGAGACAAGCAACCGAACCGCGCCTCGTTGGGTTCGTGGGCCAGCTACGTCAACAGTTATGCACGCGCCAACTACGGCCGCCCGATGTTCTTGGCCATGTCGGCCGACCTGGCCGAGTCGACCAACGTGAATGGCTTCGGCAGGAACTGGAACACGCTCGAGAACTATGGTTGGTTCGAACGAGAAAAGAATCCCGAAGGGGTGATCCTGCCGCAAGAGATCACCGAGTTCACCAACAGCGGCATCGCTGCCGGCATCGCGTCGGTCAACTTCAGCGACACGCCGGAGGAGGTTTGGGACGGATTCGGAACGGCCCATTCGACCTACGGATCGTTCAGCTATCTCAAGTACGGGCCGATGCGGCTGTACAGCCAACTGGCACAGGATTGTGATTTCAAGGTCGGCCCTGTGATCTGGATCGCGGGCCACTCGGGTCCGGAAACCGCCGAGGATTCGCGCACACATTTCGGCATCTACGAGCCGGGCGTGACGCAACTGTTCCCGGAGGGTCACGTCTGCGATCTGCACCCATGGGAAGCGAACGAGGTGCCGGTGTTGTTGGGTGCTGCGCTGGGTCACGGATTCCCAATCGTGGGCCTGCATCTGACGCGCCCGGCGATCGAGATTCCCGATCGGGCGGCGCTCGGCATGGGTTCGTACTTCGACGCTGCCAAGGGCGCGTACCTGTTACGCAACTACAAGCCTGGCCTGCCGAAGGGGGGCGTGGTGATCGTGCAGGGGACCTCCAGCACCGCCAACCTGGTCAAGGCGCTTCCCGAACTGGACAAGCGCGGCTTGAACGTGAAGGTGATTGCTGCGGTCTCGCCGCAACTGTTCGATCGTCAACCCGAAAGCTACCGGAACGCGACGCTCGGCCCGGCCGATCGCGTCGACGCGATGGGGATCACCAATCGCTCACGCAACTCGCTGCGTCGTTGGATCGGCACGGACGTTGGATTGGAGTACACGCTCTGTGCGGACTGGGACAATCGTTGGCGCACGGGAGGATCGATCGATGAGATCGTCGACAAAACCCACCTGTCGACGTCCACGGTATCGATGGCATCGAGCAGTTCGTGCGTGAGCGCAAAGATCGACCAGCGATAACGTGATCTGGTGGCGACCGCATCTCGCTGAGAGTGCGGCGCCGTTGACGGAGGCCAAGCGCGAGCCGGCATTCACGCGGTTAGAATCCGCGCATCGATGCGGCGTACCCTGGAGAACCACCATGCCCCGATTCAGCCAACGCAGTGTACCTTGGTACAAAACGCTTTCGTGGTGCTGTCGAGGTCAACAAACTTCTGGCCGAAGGGAAAGATCTGATTTCCTTCTGCATCAGCCAACCCGATTTTCCACCCCCAAGAACGTTTGCGACGCTGCCATTCGAGCGATCAAGAGGGGAAGCACGGCTACACCGCGAGCGCGGGAATTCCCGGAAATTGCGCGCAGCCGCCGCCAAGGCTATTCGGTGAGATCCGCGGCGTCTCGATCGCCCCCGAAGATGGTGGTGGCCTCGGGCGCCAAGCCGTTCATCGGCTACACCGTGGTATCGACCACCGACCACGTGGTCGCCGGCGAGGTGATCTACCCCGTGCCCGGTTTTCCGATTTACGACTCGATGATCCGCGGGATAGGCGCCACGCCGGTGCCGATCTATCTGCGCGAAGGCCTTCGCCTTCGACCCGGACGATCTGCGCAAGGCGATCACACCTAAGACGGCGGTGATCACCTTTGCACGCCGCACGGCAACCGGTGGACTCCTGTCAGGCGCTGCGTGAGGTTGCCGAGATCCTGCGCGAAGCGCGAACATCTGGTTACGCCGGCGAGATCTACTCCGCCTGGTGTTCGACGGTGCGTTCTTCTCGATTGCGAAGGTGCCTGGATTCCAAGATCGAACCGTCATTGCCGATGGCGCTTCGAAGACCTGGGCGATGACCGGCTGGCGTATCGGTTTTGCTGCCAACAAGCTGCTCGCGCCATTTCACGCGCTGGGTCACCAACACCGAGGTGCCGGTCATATCAATCAGTTTGCAGCGCTCGAAGCGATTTCAGGTCCACAAGACGCGGCCGAGCATATGCGCAAGACGTTCCATCGCCGCCGCGACCTGATCGTGCGCTTGCTCAACGAGGTCGAAGGGGTGAGCTGCAAACTACCTGGCGGCGCGTTCTACGCCTGGCCAACGTAACCAGGCGTGCCGCATGGTGGGCGCCGACGACTCCGGGTGCTGCGCAAGAAACTGTTGCATGAAGCCAGGCGTCGCGGTGGCCGACATCCACTTCGGCCGCGCGTCCCCAACGAAGGGCAGCACATCCGCTTCAGCTATGCGACCAGCGACGAAGCGATCGAAAAAGGGGTCGCGCGCATGGCGGCGTGGATCGCTCGCAACAAGCGGTAGTGCGCAACGCGAGGGCATCATCTGGGTGGTGCGATTGTCTTTTGGCCGATCGCGAGTCGAGATGATTCGGGCTTTTCTTGCGGTTGAACTTGCCGACCTACTCCGCGACGGTCTGGCGTCGCTGCAGATCGCGTTGAAGCAGCGTTTGCATCGGGCGGTGTCACGCGACGTACGAATCTCGTGGGTTTCGCCGGCGTCGAGCCACCTGACGATCAAGTTTCTCGGCGACATCGACGAGTCGATCGTTGCACCGTTGTGTGCAGCGGTAACGCAGGCGATGCAAGCCCACTCGCCGCTCGAGATTCCGCTCGAGAGGCTGGGCGTTTTCCCACGAGTTCAGCAGCCGAGAGTGCTATGGGTTGGGCCAACCGATGCGTGGCAGCAGGGCGAAGATGCAAAGCGATTGGCGGCGCTTCATGCAGAAGTGGAGACCTGCTGTCGCTCGTTCGATCTGGCCCTGGAGAGCCGGGGTTTGAGCCCGCACCTGACGCTGGCTCGCATCAAAGAGGGTCAACGCGACGTTGGGCAAGCACTCACAAGCAGCGGCGCACTGCAAGCAGCGGTGTCACTCGGGACTCTGGCTGTCGCTTCGATCGCGCTGATGAGAAGTGAGTTGAAACCGAGCGGATCGGTGTACACCAGGCTATGGAAGGCTAGGCTCGGCGCGTAGTGGGCCCCGGTTCCCCGGGGCCCTGAGCAACATCGGCTCGATCGACGCAACCTCGAATCAGTAGGTGGCGACCGGTGTGAGAGTGCGGGCCGCCTTCATCCACTCCGCGACATCGGCTTGTTCCAACACAGCATTCATGTACCCAGCGGCATGTGGGTACCCTGCGGTCGGAATGCGAAACGCCGTCAAGCGCACCACCGCCGGCGCGAACATCACGTCGGCGGCGCTCCAGGTTCCAAACAGATACGGTCCGCTCTTGGAGTGCTGCGCCAAGGCCGGCTCCCACAACGACATCATTTCGCGCGCGTCAGCGATGGCTCCATCGTTGGTGCGCAGGTCTTCCCGAAGGAAGCACAAGTTGAACGACATCCCGGCGCGCAACGCCATGAAGCCGGAGTGCATCGCTGCCGCCAGCCAGCGCGCGTGTGCACGCGCCGCCGGATCGTGTGGCCACAACGAGGGATGCTGCGGCGCTGGATACGTCTCTTCCAAGTACTCGATGATCGCCAGTGAATCGGGGATCACCAAGCCGCGATCGTGCAGTACCGGAACCTTCCCGGTTGGCGAGACTTCACGTCGCTGCGCGCGATCGCCATCGTCGCGCAACGTGATGCTGCGCTCGACGAACGGCAACTTCTTGGCGCGCAACGCGAGCCAGCCGCGCAACGACCATGACGAGAGATTCTTCTCACCGATGTACAGAACGCGTTCTTCGGACACAGGTCACCTCCTAGGGGCTGCCGACGGGCCGAGCAGTATGCACATTTCTGCACGGCCGATCCGCTCGTTCGCCAGTTGCGTGCCGCCTTCGACCCGCGCCAGAAGCGGTTTGGCTTCGACGCATTTGAGGATCAACGCTCGCGCCGGTCCTTCGGTAAGAAATCTGTAACGGTCGCGCTTGTTCCCCAGCAGCACCGCATGGTCGAGGTCTCCGTACCACGCGATCAGGTCGGGCTTGGTGTCGGTGAATCCAACCTCGACGCCTGGAGGAATTGCTTGCGAAAGTCGCATCGCGCCTCGGCGCGCGTCTTGAACTTGATTCCACATCGGCGTCACTGTGAACGGCGCGATCAGGCCGATCAGAGCCAAACCGAGCGCCGGAATCGCCAACGCATCGCGCCGCCCGCGAGCGACCCCGATCGCCGTCAGCAGCAGACTGACCGCGACCACCGCAAACACCGGGGTGAGCCAACTGCGCGCCGAGTCTGCGAACGGCATGCGGAAATGGCGAGCGGCACTCGGCGCCAGGATCGCGGTGGTCATTGCCACCAGACCGATCGCGCCGATCGCGCCGGCTGCGATCTGTCGAAGCCGTACCTGTCGTCGCTGCTCCTGCCAAGCGCGCGCCATCATCAGCGCAAGCCATGGGAATGCCGGCAGGAGATACACGCCGCGTTTGCCGTGTGGAATCGAGAAGAACAGCAAGGAGAAGGCGATCAACAACAGCCAGGTGCGCGCGCGCGGTTCACGCCACGCGGAGCGGAGCGCGGACGGGAGTAACGCGACCGACCAAGGCAATAGCCCGCCAATCAACGCGGGGCCGAAATACCACCACGGCTCGAGGTTGTCCCAGGAGTGAATGAACCGCGTCCCGTTTTGCTTCCATGCCTCCGCGAGAGGTTCCTGCAAACCGTTGCGCACCACATAGGCGATCGGCCAAGGGAACGCGATCAGCGCAAAGCTCAGAAGAGCAGCTGGCCGCAGCAACGGCCGCCACGACCACCATTCAGCTTTAGCCGCGGCCGACGCAAGACACGCCAACACGACCCACAAAATGGCGACGGGGCCCTTCGTCATCGTTCCCAACGCAATCATCGATCCGGCCAACGGCCCTGCCCAGGCCTGTCCCTCTGTTGCGCGTCGCAAGGCGGCGAGGCTGGCGAACACGAACAGCGCCAACAACGGATCGGTGGCGACCCAGGCGCCACGGGCCACCACCAGTGGCGAGGCCAACCAAATCAGCACCGCATGTGTGGCGATCGTTTCCCCGAGCCAGCGTCGTGCTTCGCGAAACAAAAGGCCCGCCAGCATCAGCGTTGCAAATAACGGCGGCAGGCGTGCAGCCCACTCGCTCGGTCCGCCGCTGAGGTGAAAGCTCATCCCTTGCAACCAGAACAGTAGCGGTGGCTTGTCGAGGTAGGGGCGGGAGAACTTTTGCAACTCGATCCAGTTGCCAGTCTCGAACATGGTGCGAGCGATCAAAGCGAAGCGCGGCTCGTCAGGCGGCGTGAGTTCCCGCTGGACGATCGTCGGCACGAATACGGCAGCCGCAATCAAGACCAAGAGCGTCGTGCGCGGGACTCTCCAACGACTAGCGCGCATCGGCGCTCGTATCGAGGACTGCCGTGTGATTGGCCAGTACGGTGTAATCGGTAACGCCGAGCCGTTGCCGCCAAACCGTGCATGCGGCGGTCGTCAAGCGCCGCACCAATCCCTGCTTTTGATCGTCCTGGACAATCACCCAAAAGGGCGCCTGACCCGACAACCGCTCGGCCAGACGAGTCATGCTTGGCCCGTCGCCCGGGTCGGCCTCGTCCAGCTTGCCTGCGTAGAATCCGAACTGCGCACGAAAGTCGACCATTCCGCCGGGTGCGCCAGGCACCAACAAACGCTGAGCGTTGGCGATGTACTCTTTCGTAGAGCGCTGTTGGTCGATGGCCGGGTAGATCGTCACGAAGATCGCGGCATAAAGACCGAGCCATGCCAGGCCAACGTACTTTACGTAACGCCCCGCGCGCGGCGCGATGACCAAAGCGAGCGTGGTGAGTGACACCGCTGAAAATGCCAGAGCCAGCCAGGTGGGATCGAAGGTCACCCCTTCTTTTGCGGCGAGTGCGGGCAAGATCCGCAACGAAGCGACAACCGCCAGAGCTGAGATCAGTGTCAGGCCAAAGGCTGCGAGGCGGTGCCAGGTGAGCGCTCCCGAGCGGCGGCGCACGCGCCACGCCAAATCGAGAGCGAGCCATGTCGCCGCCCACGGATACGCCGGCATCAAATACAGATCGCGCTTCCCTCTCGAGATCGAAAAGAACAACAGCGTGAATAGGAACGCACCAAACAGCAGACGTCGTTGCCAAGCGGAACTGTCCTCGCTCTTCTCACGCAGGCCCCACAGAGCGGCAGGCAAGAGCAGCGAGGCGGGAAAAAAGTCGTACCAAGGAACCGCGAGGAAGTACCAGAACGGTTTGACGTGATGCCACGCTGCGGCGTATCGCACCGCCGTCTGCTTGAACAAGATGTTGCTGAGCCATGCCTGCTGGCCGATCGACATTGCATGCACACCAGCGGGAACGATCCACGCTCCAACCACCAACAGATAGGCCAACCAACCCCAACCGCTGAGTAGCAGCGCGCGCCACGGTGAGGGACGTCCCGCCAGGCGCGCCCCTAACAAAAGCCCGCCCAGTGGTAGCAGCAGGGCCACGGGTCCCTTCACCAATGTGCCGCAGCCCATCAACGCAAATGCAACGGCGATTCGCCGTCGGTCGACCGGTCCAACAGGAGCGATCCCAACCCCTTCGATCAACAGCACGAAGGCCCACGTCGTGAAGGCGGTCAAGAGCATGTCGAGCTGGCCGGTCGTGCCTTGCATCGTGAAACGAAACGAGACAGCGGCGAGTCCGGCCGCCAAGGTCGGTAGCCAGGCGGGCGCCTCTGGCGCCATCCGCCGCGTCAAGCGTCCAATCGCCACCAGGGTCAGTAGCCCCGCCACAATGGAGGGGAGCACCGCAGCCGGTTGCCCGATTTCACCCAGCAACCCACCGGTGACGGCGATCAGCCAAAACATCAGAGGCGGCTTGTCGGGATAGGGGTGACCGTTGACGTGGGGGATGAGGTACTCGCCCGTTTCGGTCATCTCGCGAGCGACCAGGGCGTACTTCGGTTCGTCGGGCGCCCACAGGTCGCGTTGCCACAAAGAGCTCAGCGCAACGAGGCCCCAGGCAAGCAGGACCGTCCCCACCCCGAGACCGGAAAGAAACAGACGCGATCTGGACACCGGCGGATTCTGCCACGCGTGGCGAGACGTTGACATTCCACGTCACGGGACCGAGGTTCCTACCCGGGCCATTCATCCCGGGCGCGGGTCGCCCTCCCGCGGTGCGTGACTCACGGAGGCAGCTGTGAACGAGATCTCTCGCTACGACTACAACCGCAGTGAAAACGAGCCTCACCAGGCGCCGATCGCGACCTCGTCGGTTTCCGAGATGCGACGTGTTTTCGGCGTGAATGTCGATCGATTGCGCAACGCCGTCGAGGTGCTGGCCTGCCGGATTCTGGAGCGCAAACTCGAGACCTGCATCGAGGTCTGCCACTGCCAGCAGTGCATCGAAGACATCTACTGCCTGGCGATGAATCGCACGCCGCCTCTTTACTATCACTCGGAAAAGAACTTCGCTCAGCGATTGAAAGACCAAGGACCGCCGCGCGATATCCTGCAGTCGCTCGAGACCGCGATCGATCACGCGATCGTCACGGTGGGACAAAACCCCTCGCACGACTGACAGTTCGCAACCCGCAGCACTCGTCGGCACCACGACCCTCGGACCCACGCGCATAATCGTGGTCGATGCGCGTTCTGACCGACCCTTCGTCCATCGAACCCTATCTGCGCGACGAGAGCCGCATGCCGGGTGGCGCCGCCTCGGCGATATGGGTTCCTGATTCGACCGAAGAACTTCGTCAAGCGATCTGCGATGCGCGCGCGCAGCGTCAACCGGTCACTGTCGCGGGCGCTGGAACAGGGATCACCGGCGGAAGGATTCCAGCCGGCGGCGTCGTGATCTCCACCGAGCGATTGACCGCCGTTCGCTCCCTGGGTGAGTCGATCGTCTGCGGTGCCGGTACGACGCTGGCTACGGTCTTCGCTGCGGCGCAGTCGATGCGGCGTTTCTATCCGCCCGATCCCACCGAATGGTCGGCCTCGATCGGCGGCACGTTCGCCACCAATGCCTCCGGTGCGCGTTCATTCGCGTTTGGTGCGACGCGCCGCTGGGTGCAACGCGCGGTTGTGTTGCTGATCGACGGCACGGTTCTCGACTTGTCGCGGGGCGCCATCACGGCCACGCGTGGATCGTTCACGCTGCCCGATGGGCGACGACTGCCCGCCCCCGACTGGAATCTGCCGCGGACCAGCAAGCACGCGGCTGGGTACTACAGCATGCCGTCGATGGATCTGATCGATCTGTTCATCGGGTCGGAGGGAACCCTGGGTGTGGTCGCCGAGGTGCAGCTTGCAACGATTCCAGCGCCGCAAGAAATCTTGGGCGGCCTCTTGTTCTTCTCGCAAGAATCCGACGCTTTCGGCCTGGTCCGCGCTGCACGCGCGCGACAGCGGTCGGTGGAGCCGTTGGCACTGGAGTTCTTCGATGCGGCCGCACTGAATCTGGCGCGCACACACGATCCGCAAGTGCCCGCGGCGGCGGCTGCGATTTTCTTCGAGCAACTGCTTACCGATGCGTCGCGCGAGCAAGCGCTGGAAGGATGGATCCAACTGGCGGAACAGCATGCCGCGCATGCCGACTCCTGGTTGGGTCAGGGGGGCGCCGACCAAGCTCGCTTCCGCGACCTCAGGCACGCCGTTCCGGTGGCGATCAATCGAACGCTGGCGCGGCGTGGCGTCACCAAGGTCGCGACCGACAGTGCGCTCCCTCTGGACCGAACGGAGTCCTGGTTGGCGCAAGCGCGCGAGTGGCTCGATCGACAGCGGCTGGAGCATGTTGCGTTTGGTCATGTCGGCGATGAGCACTTGCACGTCAACATACTGGCTCGCGACGCTGAGCAGGTGCCTGAGGCCCGGGCGGCGTTCTACGAGTTGACGAGGCGCGCGGTCGCGGCGGGCGGCACCGTTTCGGCCGAGCACGGGCTTGGAAAACTCAAGCGCGACCTGCTGAGGATGATGTATCCAGACGAGGTGCTGGCACGTATGCAGCAAATAAAGCACTCACTCGATCCCGAAATGGCTCTGGGACAGGGGACACTGTTGCCATGAGAAACAACCTGAGGTGCGCGATCGCCAGCGTGCTTTTCCTACTTTCGATCGGCATGGCGTGCCGCTCGGCCCCGTATTTCCCGCCCTCGACTCAGATGCCGTCGAGCGAGTACGGCGAGGCGCTGCTGGGATTGCGCGAGCCGCCGTTGTGGGACAACACACCCTGCCCACAATGCGAGCGTTACCGCTTCTTGTGGTTGCGCAGCTCCCATCGCAACGCGGTCTTCCGCGTCGAGATCAATCACGACGGCGAGGGCGCGCTGATCGTGACGCTCGGAGAGGTCGGTCCGAGAGAAAGTGCGGAGCGGGGCGTCAAGACCTATCGGCGTTCGCTCGTAACGGCCGAGGTCGAAGAGCTGCGCGCCGCCATCAAACGCGCCTCGTTCTGGACGATCGAGTCGGCTCCAGAAGCGGGACGCTCCGACGGCGCGCACTGGGTATTCGAAGCACAGACCACCGACGGATATCGCCTGGTCGATCGCTGGTCGCCAGAGCCGGGCGAGTATCGGCAACTGTGCATGCTGTTCATCCGTCTTTCAGGTCTGGATGTCGGCCCGATCTACTGACGTTTATCGAGCACGCCCTTCAAGTCCATGATCGTGTTCTGATCGGAGACGATCACCGAGATCTTGTCGGACAGCTTCTCGACGTACAGGTAGCGGATGTAGTTGGGGTTGTCACGCAGCGCCTGATTGATCGTTTCGATCGCCTTGGATCGGCCCTGCGCTTCGATCACCTTGCGTTCGGCTTCGCGCTGCTCTTTCTCCAGCACGTATTTCATTTGCTCGGCGGTTTGCTGCGCAATCTGCTTCGCTTCGATCGCCTGCGCGAACTGCTCGGTAAAGCGTACGTCACGCAAGACCACCTCATCGACGATGAATCCATCCTTCTCGACAACGGCTTTCATCCTGGCGTTGATTTCGTCCTGAATCTTGGCACGCTTGGACGAGTAGATGTCGGCGACCGGGTACTCGGAAATCACCATTCGAATGATCGAGCGCGCCGCAGGCCGGATGATCTTCTCCTCGTAGTCGGGCCCGATCTTCTGGTGAATCTCCGCGACCCGGTTCGGATCGATGTGATGCCAGATCGTGATATCGATGCCGACCTGCAGTCCTTCCTGCGTCGGCGACCAGAGCGAGTCGTCCCAGCCGGCTTTGCGCCCTTCGCCGGTGGTTTTGGTCATGGTGTATTCCTGCCGTCGCAGGTCGTACTCTTTGGTCTGGCTAATCAGCGGCCAGACCATCGTGACACCCTGATCTTCGACGCGGAACGATTTGGTGATTGTGTTGAAGATCACCAGAGCGTGTCCCACATCGACCGTTTGCACAGCCGTAATCGAGATCAGCAGCAGCGCGATCAGCGCCAACAACGGGACGAAGGCGCGCCGCGCACCGAGTGGAACATCGCCAATGTCGATTGTGTGGCCGCCCGAGGTGGAGCGCGTCCGAACGATCGAGCGAATCAAAATCGCCAGGCTCACAACGATCGCCACAAGTATCAAAAAGAACAAAAGTCCACGCATCTGAATCCCTCCTGCAAGCCACTCTAGGAGCGCTTCCGGTGTGTGGCCTTGCCGCCGGAGCGCAGGTTAAGACCACTGGAGAGGACGTCGCCGCGCCGTGACGCGCTGCGAATTTCAGGCTGGTGCGTCTAGCTTCGTTCGAAAGGGGTCGGATCTCCGGCCCCTGCGCGAAGCACGCTCGGTTCGCCGTCGCTCAGGTCGATCAGAGTGGACGATTCCACGCCGCCCCAGCCGCACTCCACGATCAAATCGACCAACTTCCCGACGCGCCGCTCGATCTCATCCGGATCGGCGAGAGGGAGGTCGTCGTCCGGAAGTCGAAGTGTGGTGGCGAGGATCGCGCCGCCGGTTTCGCGCGCCAGCGCGCGAGAGACGTTGTGATCGGGAACGCGTAAGCCGATGGTCTTGCGCTTCTCGAGCAACAAGCGCGGCACCTCGCGCGTCGCCGGTAGCACGAACGTGTAGGGCCCAGGCAAGAAGCGCTTGAGGATTCGGTAGTTGTGTGTATCGACCTCCGCGTAGCGCGCCACCTCGGAGAGATCGGGGACGATCAGGCTGAACAGGTGCTTGCCGGTGTCGAACCCTTTCAAGCGCGCCACCCGTTCCAGCGCTTGGCGCGAGCCTGGTGCGATTGCCAACGAGTAGCAGCCATCGGTCGGCACGACCGCAACGCCGTGATCCGACAACACCTTCGCGGCGCGCTGTATGTAACGCGTTTGCGGCGTTTCGGGATGCACGATCATGCGAGGGGCACTCATGGCCGGACACCGAACCGTCCCGCCTCATCACGCACCAGTCGACCGAACGCAAGCTCCGGATCATGTGTGAAGAACAGGCGCGCGCGACGCGGCAGCAGCTCTTCCCACAACGCCCTCTTCTCCTCGATCACGAGTTCTGGAAATCGATCGTAGCCCATGGTTATTGGCACGTGAACCCAATGACGCCCGGGCGCCAGGTCGGCCACGAACACCACCGGCCCTTCGTCTGTCGCAATCTCGGTGCAGAGCATTCCCGGTGTGTGTCCGTGGGCTTCGTGAAACCGATAGCCGTCACCGAGCGTCTTGCTTTCGTGGCAATCGGCGATCTCGAGTCGTCCGCTGGCTTCCAAGAGCGCGGGTAGTTCGGGAATGAAGCTGGCGCGATCGCGCGGATGAGGTTTGCGAGCGCGCTCCAGCGCTCTGTGACCGACCACGATCGTGGCGTTCGGAAACAACAACTCGAGAGGTTGTTCCGGTGAGTATTGTGTGAGTAAGCCGCCGGCATGATCGAAGTGCAGGTGGCTGAGCACCACCGCATCGATGTCGGTGTGTCCCAAGCCGTGGTCGGCGAGGTTCTGCAACAGCATGTGCCGTTCTTCCTGCACACCGTAGCGTTCACGAAGCTCGGGCGAGAAAAACGCGCCGATTCCGGTCTCGAACAGGATGTTGCGTTGCGCTTCCTGCACCAAGAGCGCACGACAAGCGAGCGGGATCCGATGACGATCGTCGGGAGCGCACCACTTTTCCCACACGGCGCGGGGTGCGTTGCCGAACATCGCCCCCCCGTCGAGGCGTTGCGTGTTGCCTTCGATTGCGATCAAGCGGCGTTGCATGCCGGGATTCTAGGCGCGGCTGCGCCGCCGCGCCGCCGTGGCTGGTCATGCAGCGCAGGGTTGGCCTGGTCCCGAAGTCGGTCGCCTGGTTGGAAATCGGGTTTCGAACGGAAATAGGTAGACCGTCCCCGAATTTCGCTTGCGAATGGGGGTTAGCGCGGGAGGGGGAGGGCAGCGGAGCGTTTGCCGAGCCAGCGTTTCAGGATCGCGGCGAGGTCTTGGGACTGAAACGGCTTGGCCAGATAGTCGTCCATACCGGCGGCGAGGCATTGATCGCGATCGCCGTTCAGGGCGTTGGCGGTCAACGCGACGATCGGGGTTCTCGCGCGTTCATCGTGCCGCGCGCGGATTTCGCTGGTCGCCTGGTAGCCGTCCATCACAGGCATCTGACAGTCCATCAGGACGACATCGAACGGCCGTGCGTCGAGCGCATCGAGTGCTAGCCGGCCGTTGCTCGCGATTTGGACCTCGTATCCCAGCCGCTGCAGTTGACGCATCGCGACCTTCTGGTTGATCGGATTGTCTTCGACCAGAAGAACCGTTCCGCGAACCTCGGTGTCGGGTGCGTCCCACGTCAGTTGATGGCGTGTGATGATCGGGCGGCTCGCATTGGGAGTTGCGGAGGCACAGAGGACACGCGCCAAACACTCGGCCAATTGCCCTGTGCGAACAGGCTTGGTGAGGTAGGCGGCGAAACCGGCGTGACTTGCTCGCGCGGAATCGCCCCGCAGACCGCAGCCCGTCAGCAGAATCAGCGGCAGATCAGACCACGACGCGTCGGACTTCAACTGGGTCGCCAACTCCTCGCCGCTCATATCGAGTAGCTCCGGAGCGATCAAGGCTGCACAGAATCGCTGGTTCGCGCCGGTGGAACGAAGCTGTGCCAACGCTTCGCTTCCGCGCTCTACCCCGTGGACACTCACGCCGCAGGGCAGCAATTGCTGAGTGATTGCAAGGCGCGTTGGCGAGTGCGGCTCGACCACCAAGAGCGTGCGCCCAGCAAGCGAGTCGAGTGGGATCGGGGTCTGCTCGCTCACCGTGAGCGCTCGCTGCAGCGGCAACGTGAACCAGAATCGCGAGCCTCGACCCGGCTGCGAGTCCACGCCGATGGTGCCCCCGAGGCGCTCGACCAAACGCTTGCAGATCGCCAGCCCCAGGCCGCTGCCACCGAACCGCCGCGTGGTCGAGGCGTCGATCTGTGAGAAAACCTGGAACAGGCGATCGATGCGATCCAAAGGAATTCCGATGCCACTGTCTTGCACAGTGAAGCGCAACAACACCGCTTGCGTTCCGACCTGCACCGGTTCGACCTCGATACAAACATCTCCTGTCGCGGTGAACTTGATCGCGTTCGAGATCAAATTGGAAAGCACCTGCCGAAGCCGCCCGGGATCGCCGCGCAACGCGTCGGGCACCTCGGCGTGCACGATGCATGTCAGTCCGAGTTGCTTCTCGAACGCGGTGGGAGCCAACACTGCGACGACCTCGTCGATCGCTCGCCGCAAACCGAAATCGATCGACTCCAGCTCGAGCCGTCCAGCCTCGACCTTGGTGAAATCGAGGATGTCGTTCAGCAACGCCAGCAGGCTCTCGGCGCTGGTGCGGATCGTCTCGGCGAACTCGCGCTGCTCTTCGTCGAGGTTGGTCTCGATCAAGAGCGACGTCATTCCGACGATGCCGTTCATCGGGGTGCGAATCTCGTGGCTCATGTTGGCGAGAAACACGCTCTTGGCTTCCGCGGCCGCTTCGGCGCGTGCGCGCGCCGCTTGCAGTTCGGCTGCCATCTGCACCTGCGCGTTGAGCGCGGAGAGCATGGCGCGCGAGGTCCTCTGCAACTCTTCTTCGGCGCGACGACGACCGGTGATATCGCGCCCGACGCTCTGCACTTCTTGAGTCGCGCCGGCGGGGCTACAGACGGCACTGTGGGTCCACTGGATCCAGCGCTGCGATTCATCGCCCCCAGAATGCGCGGCGTCGTGAACCGTCACCGGTGCATCGGCCGAGAGTTGATCGAGCTGTGAGGAGATATCGAATCGCTCAGCGTCGGGGAGGACCGATTCCAGCGGCTGCCCGATCAGTTCGTGAACCGCGCGCTTCAGGCTCGCGGCGAAGGCTCGATTGACGAACAGAATGCGCCGCTCTGCGTCGGTGCGAACGATCAGATCGGCCTGTTCGTCAACGATCGCGCGGTAACGACTTTCCCGCGCAGTGACATCGACAAGTTGCCGGCGTAGATCCTCCAATTCCATCTGGAGGCGCTTCACCTGCAGCGCTGTCTTGATTGCTGCGCCCATCCGTATCGGCTCCCCAACTCGTGCGCGGCGAGAGGGGCCTTTCCGGAGAGCCCCCCCTACGCACAGATCTCATCGGCCGCTGCCGCTTGATTCCGTACCCTCAGGTCTCGACTCTTTCGTGTTTCGCCGAGCACGGGCATCATGCGCGGGGCCCATGCGAACCGTCGATTCGAATCGAGACAGTCAAGCGACTCGCCGCCAACGCGCGGCAGAGGTTTTGGCGACGCTCGAGCAACTCTATCCGGAGGCAGAGTGCGAGCTGGCGCATGCCGACCCGTTCCAGCTGCTGATCGCTACGATTCTCTCGGCGCAGACCACCGACAAGGCGGTCAATCAGGTCACGCCGTCACTTTTTGCACGGTACCCGGACGCGCATGCATTGGCGCAGGCCGACCCGCGCGCGGTCGAGACGGTGATCGCAACGATCGGCCTGTTTCGGAACAAGGCCAAAGCGATCGTGGGTGCCGCACGCGAGTTGTGCGAACGCTTCGCCGGAGTCGTTCCCTCCGAGCGCGCCGCGTTGGAGTCGCTGCCCGGGGTTGGACGGAAGACGGCCAGTGTGGTCTTGTCCAACGCGTTCGGCGTGCCGGCCCTGGCCGTTGACACACATGTACAGCGCCTGTCTCGATTGCTCGGCTTGTCGCGTCACACCGACCCCGCCAAGATCGAGCACGACCTCACCGCTCTGTTCGCGCCCGAGCGTTGGGGCTTCGTAAGTCACGCCTTGATCTGGCATGGACGGCGGGTCTGCGCGGCGCGCGCTCCACGTTGCGCCGAGTGCCGATTGAATCCAACGTGTCCAGCGGCGTTCCAAATCGGTGCCTCCGCGGCTCGCCTTCGGACCAAGAAAGGGACTCGATGAAAATCGTTTTGGTGGCGGGCGCCCGCCCCAATTTCATGAAGATCGCACCGGTGCACCGCGCGCTGAAGGAGGCAGGGCATCGACTCGTCTTGGTGCATACCGGCCAACACTACGACGCAGCGATGAGCCAGCTCTTTTTCGATCAGCTCGGCATCCCGCACCCCGACGAGAATCTCGAGGTCGGGTCCGGTTCGCACGCGGTGCAGACGGCCGAGATCATGCGGCGGTTCGAGCCGCTGCTGCTGAGCCACGCCCCGGACTTGGTGATGGTCGTTGGAGATGTCAACAGCACAGCCGCCTGTGCGATGGTTGCGAAAAAGCTGCCTCGTATCGGGGTCGCTCACGTCGAAGCGGGGCTGCGGTCCTTCGATCGCACGATGCCCGAAGAGATCAATCGACTGGTGACCGACGCGCTGTCGGACTTGCTCTACACATCGGAGCGAGCCGGCGACGTCAATCTGCGGGCCGAAGGGATCCCGCCCGAGCGGATCGTGTTTGCCGGGAACGTCATGATCGATACGCTCAGGACTCACCTGCCGGGAGCGCAGTCGACCGGTGCGGTCACCCGTCACGGGCTGACGGCTCGTCAATACGGCCTGGTCACACTGCATCGACCGGCCAACGTCGATGACCCGCAGGTGTTCCGCCCATTGATGGACCTGTTGGGTCAGGTTTCGGTGTCGATGCCGATCCTCTTTCCAGTGCATCCACGCACGCGGCCGGCGATCGATGCCTGGGGAGCCGAACGCGGCGGTCTTCCCGTCGGACTCAAGATCGTCGCCCCGCTCGGATATCTGGAATTTCTGCACCTGATGTCGGAGGCGCGCCTGGTGCTGACCGACTCGGGCGGCGTGCAAGAGGAAACCACGGTACTGGGCGTGCCATGTCTGACGATGCGCGAGAACACCGAGCGCCCGGTGACCGTGACCGAGGGGACCAACACGTTGGTGGGTCGCGACCCGGCCAGGATCCGCATCGAGATCGATGCGGTACTCGACGGGCGAGCCAAGGTCGGCCGGGTGCCTGAAGGGTGGGATGGAAATGCCGCGGCACGAATCGCCGAGCACCTGTCGCGGTGGGATCGCGTGTTACGCTGACGCGCGATGGAAGAGAAGACTCACACTCCGGTTCGACCGCCGATCGAGGCCGCCGTTCGTACCTGCCCCAACTGCGGTCGTGAACTGGCAGAACGCACCTGCAAGTTGCTCTGCCCTGATCCGCAATGCGGCTATTACGTGTCGTGCGCCGACTACTACTGAGGCGAGAAACAAACGCGGGACGAGCTCGCTCGGGCCCTGCCCGTCCAGCGAATTTCGACTACAACGACGAAACCCGTTGATAGCTGGCCTGCACCGACAGCGCTGTCAGCGAAAACGAGACCGCCGTCGACGGGTTGCCGTTGCCGTTCGATCGATCACCGTCTTCGCGACCGGCGGCCTGGTTCTCGGCCGGCTCACTCACAGGAGTCGGATTCGGTGTCGTAACCGGCTGCAGACGATCGCTGAATCCTTTGAACAAGTCCTGCAGTTTCGCGACCACCTGCTGAAGGTCGTCACCCTGCAGCGCCTGTTGCAACCCGCCGATCAGCCCTTCCACCGCGGATTGGGCTGTGGTCAGCAGCGAGGAGGTTGCCGCGGTGTTGCCAGTACCTCGTTCGAGGCTGCTGTTGCGGGCGCGGTTCTCGTTCTCGTCGCGGTCACCGTCGTCGCGACGTCGAGGCCTGAGATCGCGAGAGAATTGCTTCAGTAGTTGCTTCACCGATTGCTTGGTGTCGTCGTTCAACTCCGAGACGGCGTCCTTCACTGCACCCTTCACTTCGGCGCGGAACAGCCGCAACTCTTGCTTGACGACATTGACCTGGGCGTTTCCATTGGATTCTTTGCTGATCGAGATCTGCAGCAACTGGACATTCAAACTGAAAGCACTCACCGAGCTACCGGCAGGAACCGGTGTGGTCGATCCAGCGGATGGGGTCGTGGGCGACACCACCGGCTGCGGCAACGGCGTCACCTTCTGTGGTGCAAGCGGAGTTGCTTGCGGTGGATTGAAAATCGCGGAGATCGAGGTCGGTAGACCGGACAGGTTCATCGAACACCTCTCGTCTGGGCCTGGGCAGACCCCGGTTGTGGTGAGAGGTGTATCGGCCGCGCACTGGATGGACTGAAGAAAAAACTCTGGACTAAACGGTCCAGGGCTCGGGTGTCAGGCGAGTTCCGGCCAACCCTTTCGAGGCGGTCAGCGCCGCTGCGACGAAGCGATGCGCCGCCGCTGCCGCCTCGCCCGGCGGCAACCCCTGCGCGATGTAACCGGCCGCACTGGCAGCCAAGGCGCACCCGGTGCCATGGGTCGCGCCGATCTCAGCGCGCGGAACGTCGAGCATCGCTTCGCCGGCCGGCCCAGCGATCGCCATCGGTACGGTCGCACCCGGCGCGTGCCCTCCGGAAACGGCGACCGTGCGCGTCGGCGTCGACAACGCGCGCGCCATCGCCATCATCCCCTCGCGCGATCGATCCCAAGCGATCCCGGACAACTGCTCGGCCTCGTCGAGATTCGGTAGCAACAGCGCCGCCGCCTCGATCAACGGGGCGATCACCACCCGCGGATTGCCGCGATGCAGCACGTCACCGGTGCCGGCCGCGAGGATCGGATCGACCACCAACGGCACACGCGCATCACGCGCGATGGTGGCCAACGTTCTCGCCAGCGCAAGATTGGGCACCAGTCCGGTCTTCATGACCGCGAGTGAAACGCGCACAGCCGACAGCGCCGCCGCCGCCATATCGATCAACAGATCGCGATCGACCGCTTGGATCTGCCGCACACCTTTGTCGTCTTGCACCGTGAGCGCGGTGACCAACGGCGCGACGCGCACGCCGAGCCGCGAGAGAAACGCGATGTCGACGGCAAGCCCAGCGCCGCCGGTCGGATCGACGCCACCTGCCACCAACGCCGCGTGCGGCGGTTTCATCGGCGCACCGCGCGATGGGCTTCATCGAGTTCCGCGATCAGTGCCCGCGTCGCAGCCGCGATGTTCGCGGCCTTCAGTATTCCAGCGCTGACCGCAACGCCATCGGCGCCTGCCGCAATCAAACGAGCCGCACCGCCAGGCACGATACCGCCCACAGCGATGATCGGCAGCCGCCGATCCCCGCGCTTGCGCACCAACTTGTCGAAGAGCATCAACGGTTGCGGATCTCCTGCATCGTTCTTCGTTTGCGTCGGGTAGGCCGGACCGACGCCGCAGTAGTCGGCTTGGGCTTCGAAAGCACGCTCCAACAATTCCTCGCGATCGACCGAGACACCGAGCAGGAACGGCGCGGGTGCCAATCGTCGTGCCGCCTGCCACGGCAGATCGTCCTCGCCCAAGTGAACGCCGTCGGCTCCTGCGGCCAGCGCGACGTCGAGTCGATCGTTGACGATCAATCGAGCCTGATGGGAGAGGCAAAGGGACTTTAGCGCGCCTACCTGTGCAACCGCCTCCATCGCACAGCTTCGCTTGTCGCGCCATTGAACCAACCGCACGCCCGCAGCGAGAGCGCTCGCCACGTCGGCCGCGAGCGCGGCGAAGCCATCGGGATGGGGGCTGGTGATCAACTGCAGCGAAGGCACAGGGGTCACGCTTAATATCGCTCCATGAAACCGGTATCTCGGCCTCGCATTATCGCCAACCTGGCAATGACTGCCGACGGGAAGATCGACAGCGCTCGCCGCGAGGGTCCCAAGTTCTCGAGTCGCATCGATCGCGATCGGATGGATGCGCTACGAGCCGAGGCTGACGTGCTGATCGTGGGGGCTGCCACGATTCGCGCCGAAGACCCGCCGTTGCGAGTCAAGGACCCGAGCCGCCGAGCGGCTCGTCTCGCGGCAGGTCGACACGAGGAGTTGATCGTGGTGGTGCTCAGCCACGAAGGACGGATTCCGGCGGCGGCGCGGTTTCTGCGAGAACCGGCCGCGTCTCGTTGGTTAGTGGTTCCAGGAGATCTGCCCGAAGCGGCACTGACGGCGCTGACCGAAGCTCTGGATGCCGGAACGCTGACCTTGTTTCGAGCCGGCAGCGGGGCTGTCGATCTGGCTGCGTTGGTAGCGCATTTGTCCGGACTCGGCGCTCGGACCCTCTTGGTGGAAGGGGGCGGTGAAACCGTGGCACGCTTCCTGGCCGACGGGCTCTTGGACGAGTTGAACCTCACGATTTGCCCCACGATCTTGGGCGGGCGAGGCGCACCAACCCCGGTCGAGGGGCCTGGATTCTCGATGGTCGAGCGCCGGATGTTGACGCTCGCCGCGATCGATCGGGTCGGGGACGAGTTGTTCTTGAAATATATCGTCGCGCACTAAACCTAAGCCGGTTGCCGGTCCTGACCGAGATCGGCAAGATACGCGCCTCGCAACGACACCTCGAGCCGCGGCCGCTGTGCCGCAGGCTGATGGAGATTCGCCAGATGACCTACGTCATCGCACAACCGTGCATCGGAACCAAAGACACCGCCTGCGTTTCGGTCTGCCCCGTCGAGTGCATCCATCCGACCAAGGAAGAGCCGAACTTCGCTACCGAAGAGATGCTGTACATCGATCCTGAAACCTGTATCGATTGCGGCGCCTGCGAGCCGGAGTGCCCGGTCGAAGCGATCTTCGAAGAGGACTACGTCCCCGAGAAGTGGAAGTCGTTCACCGCGATCAACGCCGACTGGTACAAGAATAAAAAGTGACCGACCGCGCGCTCGCCCCGTACGCACAACGTGACGAGGAGAGCCGCGGCCGCCGCTACTCAGAGGCGGAGCACCGTTACCGCAACGCGTATGCGCGCGATCGCGACCGGATCATTCACTCTCGTGCGTTTCGACGCCTGGAGTACAAGACCCAGGTTTTCGTCAACCACGAGGGCGACCACTACCGCACACGTCTGACGCATTCGATCGAGGTTTCGCAAATCGCTCGCACCGTCGCGCGCCGCTTGGGCCTCAACGACGACCTGGCCGAGTCGCTCGCGCTGTCGCATGACATTGGACACACGCCGTTCGGACATCTCGGCGAGGAAGTTCTCGATCCGCTGCTGGCGTCGATCGGAGGGTTTTCGCACAACCGTCAGGCCTTGCGAATCGTCGAACAACTCGAGCAGCGTTATCCCGATTTTCCCGGACTGAATCTGACATGGGAAACGCGGGAAGGAATCGTCAAGCACAGCGGTCCGCCGGAGCTGGCGAAGATTCCCGAGAGTCGCGACTACGACCCGACGACGCCCCCGCCGATCGAAGCGCAGATGATCGATCTGGTCGATGAGATCGCCTACAACCATCACGACATCGAAGACGGCTTGGAATCGCGATTGCTGGACTTGGAATCGTTGGTCGAGGCTGTGCCGCTGTTCGGTGAGCCGTACGCTTCGGCCGCAAAGCGCTGGCCGGGACACGGCAGTTGGATGTGGGCCAAGATCGCGCTGCGGGGAGTGATCGACCGCTTGGTCAGCGATCTGTGCGGCAACATCGAGCACGAGTTGCGTCATCGCGGGATCGACAGCTTGGCCGACGTGCGTGCGCAACCCGAGTGGATCGTTGCGCTGCCGCCAGCCACCGCGGCAGCCAATCGCACGTTGAAGACGTTCCTGCGCCAGTCGCTCTACCGGCATCCGCGAATCCAAGAGACCAAGGAGTTCTTCTCGCGTGTGCTGCACGAGTTGTTCACAGCCTACACCGCGACGCCGCACGAGATGCCGGCTCGGTATCAGGCTCGGGTCGAACACGACGGTGCGCTGCGCGCTGCTTGCGATTACATCGCCGGCATGACCGACCGTTTCGCGATGCAAGAGCATCGTCGCCTCTGTGGCGGGCCCGGCCCTCAGACGATTCCGTTCGCGACCAAGTAGCGGTGCGCGTCGGTCGGTCAAGGGCCCGTTCGTCGAGCGGCCGCTACTGGATCGTCACCACGATCTTTCCGCTCACGTGGCGTTCCTCCAGTTGTCGGTGAGCCTCGGCGAGTTCATCGAATGCGAACACACGATCGACTGTCGGCACCAAGCGGCCCGCGGCAAACAGTGCGGCGATCTGGCGCAGATCGGCCTTTCGCCCCATGGTCGAACCGAGGATTTCGAGATTCTTGAAAAACACCACACGAAAATCGGTTTTCAACTCGAAGCCCGACGTCGCTCCGCAAAAGACATAGCGTCCGCCCTTGCGCAAGAGCCTTAGCGATGGAGCGAAGGTGTCGGCTCCCACGTGATCGAACACCACGTCGAAACCCTGCGGTGAGAACCTTCGCGCCGCCTGGAACCATTCAGGATCGCGCGAGGGGAGTACGGCGTCGGCGCCCAGTCGCGTCGCCAAATCCCGCTTCGTTTCTGAACTAGCGGTGGCGGCGACGAGCGCGCCGAGCTGTCTGGCAATCTGAATCGCGGCAGCGCTGACGCCCGACGCTCCGGCGTGAATCAAAACCGTCTGGCCGGGTTGCAAGCGCGCTTTGTGAATCAGCATGTTCCATGCGGTCAGGAACGTGAGCCCGAACGACGCGGCCTGCACCGCATCGAGGTTTTCTGGCGCAGCCATCAGATTCGACGCCGGAATGACGATCGCCTCCGCCGTGGTGCCGTCCGTGCTCTCGCCCAGGATCTTGTAGTCGGGGCATTCGTTGTCGCGCCCCTGATGACAGGCCAGACAGTGGCCGCACCCGAGACCCGGCAGCACGCAGACGCGTTGGCCAAGTTGTAGACCCCGGACCCCCTCGCCGAGCCGATCGACCGTTCCGGCTCCATCCGAGCCCACCACCAGCGGCAGCGGAAACCTGGCTCCCGGGACTCCACGGCGGACCCATAGGTCGAGGTGGTTGAGGGCCACCGCCTCCATCCGGATTCGAACCTCACCCGGCCCAGGCTCGGGCAGGGGCGCCGTCTCGAACTGCAGCCGCTCGGGGCCGCCATGCTCGTAGAGCCGGACTCGGCGGATGCTGGACGCGCTCATGCCCGGATTATATGGACCGATGCGGGGCGATCCGGCGGCGATGACTGGTATTCGGACCCGCCTCACCTATATTCCGCCAGGGAAGAAGTAGCTCTCCGGAGGCTCCAAGTGCGACCGACCCGCGCTGCATTGCGCTTCGCTCTGGCCGTTGTGAGCGGGCTTGCCCTGCTCCATTCGCCCGATACCTCAGCCAAGAAAGAACTCGACCCACCGGTGACGGCGGCGCCGGCCGGTGCGCCCGGCAATTTGGCGATCATCGATCTGAAGACCTACGACATTGCGATGAGCGGCGCCGAGCGCCGAATCCTGGTTCGCACGCTGATCGAGAATCAGACGCCGGTGAACTTTGAATCGAGTTGGACGCTCGATGTACGCAAAGCAGGTAAGGGGAAACAGCAGCAATCGCTTGGCACCTGCGAGGGTGCAAACCTCCCGCAAGGCCGCGTCGCGGTTTGCGAGGTCTGGGTTGCCGGCGAAACGCTGAAAGAAGACGACATGGTGGAAGCGTCGCTGCGTCGCGCCGGCGCGTTGGCTGCCTGGGATCGCGATAGTTCGGACGATCTGCGCAGCGTGGTGCTGCGCACCACGCCCGAGCGCGGCAACGTACTGCGCATAGCCGATTGGAAGTTGTTCCCGACGATTCTCACAGGCGCCAATGAAGTGCAGTTCGAGTTCACGGTCGAAGGTTCGCATCTGGTGTGGGTGATCACGCCGGATTCACCAGGGCCGAGACTGTTGGCCGGACATCCAGCCGACGGTGTGCTCACCGGCAAAGGAAAGGAACGGGTCAAGACGTCGGGCCCGGTGACGTTGATCGCACGCAATTCGTTGGGTGCGTATGTGTATCAGGCGATTCCGGTCGTGCACCCGTACGCCGCAATCAAGAAGACCTGGCTCGAGGCGCCGAAGTCCGACACGACGGAGGCCGCCGCCAAGGCGGAAATCCTCGATGCGGGCGTGTACGACGTGCCTGAGGATCAGGTGGTGCTCGACGAGATCAATGCGTATCTCTCGGCGAAGGACTGGGCGGCTGAGATCAAACGCCTGCGTCTTCAGGTCGAAGGTGAGCCCGATCCGGTTCCGGCCAGTGTGTTGAACCCCAAGACCAAGGAGCGCAAGTAACACGCGCGCGGCGTGGCACTGCGCTATCGTTGCCACATGCCCGGTTCAGTTCGCATTTTCGAGGTCGGCCCGCGTGACGGATTGCAGAACGAATCCAAACTGCTTCCCTTGTCACAGAAACTGGAGTTTGTTGCGCGGCTCGTCGATGCCGGTCTGAAGGACATCGAGGTCGGTGCCTTCGTGCATCCCAGGTGGGTGCCCCAGATGTCCGAGAGCGATGCGCTGGTGCCGCAGCTCCCACGCCACGACGGAGTTCGCTATTGGGCCCTGATTCCGAATCGACGAGGCTTGGAGCGTGCAATCGCGGCTGGGGTTACGCACGGTTGCTTGCTGATGTCGGCGACCGAATCGCACAGTCGAAGAAACCTCAATCGCTCGATTGCCGATGGGCTGGCAGAAAATGAAGCGCTGGCGCGCGAGGCGTCGACGCACGGCCTGACGCTGCGCGGGTATATCTCGGTCGTTTTCGGCTGCCCGTTCGAGGGGAATGTGTCGCTCGACGTCACGCATCGAATCGCCGACCACTACGCCTCGATCGGGGTCAGCGAGATATCGTTGGGCGATACCACCGGAATGGGTCATCCCGACCAAGTCCGCGCCGCCGCGCAACGCTTTATCGGCGCGTTTGGCGCCGAGCGAATCGCCTTCCACTTTCACGACACGCGCGGCACCGGGTTGGCCAATGCGTACGCGGTGCTGGACCAGGGTGCGCGCACGCTCGATACATCGGCGGGCGGCATCGGGGGGTGCCCGTATGCTCCCGGGGCGTCGGGAAATCTCGCGACCGAGGATCTGCTGCATCTGCTCGGCCGGATGAACATCGAGACGGGGGTCGACGTCGCAAAAATCGTCGAGACCTCACGGTGGCTGCGCGATGGTGCGGGGCTGACGATCACCGCCAAGTATTTTCAGTTCGCAACCTCCGGGACATCGGAATCGCTGCGCTAGCGGTACGAAATCGTCAGCATCGTCTCGAAGCGGGACGGCGTCGCGCACGCCGTGAAACGTAACCCACGGTCCGTAGATGGCTTGTGTCGAAGCACTGCGTCGGCATGGTGATTGCTCTTCACGCCAATGACGGATCGCGGTCACTTGGACAGGGGATCCCCGAGGCACGAACGACGCGTCGATCGGCGCACGCATCGGTGACTGAAGTGGCTGCCGTGGGTGTTGTTGGGAGTGGTGGGTGGCGTCCTGATGGGGCGTGCGTGAGCGGCACGAACCGAGGGCGTCGGTCAGGATCGCAGTACGGGGTACGGGGGCAGCCCGAGGGTTGCCCCTATTTTTTGAAGAGTGAGTCGAAGATGTTCTTGGCGTTCTTGGCCGCTTGGCCTTCGACACGCCGGCCCGTCGAATCCAAGACCAGTCGCGGTTCAAAAGCGATGCAATCGTTGGCAGCCCACTTGTCGACGATCGCTACCGGTACCGGTTTTCGACACTGAAATCGTGCATCGGGCATGAAGTGCAAACAGTGCCGGCAGGAATGCAGGGCGGTGTCGCACTTGTCGCAGGTTGACAGCGGCCCGATGATCGCCGCTTCCTTTTGTTGTTGGTGACCGCACTTCTGGCAGCGAATGACTTCTGCCGCCGAGCGTTCCATCCCGCGCTTGAGTCGCTTGACCTGTTCGTCGTTACCAAGATCGGGGCGATCCGGCGGGGGCGATTTGGGACGATCGCGATCTTTGTCTTTTCGTTTGTCTTTGTCGTAGCTCATCAGACACCGGCGCGCGGATTATGCGTCGACCGCCGGGCCGCGCGCCACAGAACAAACAACAGAATCGCTGCAACCAGGATCTCGGCCGCGATCAAGAGTGGACGAGACCAACGATCATCTGTGCTGGCGGGCGTCCGCGCTTCGATTTGGATCGAAGCGAGCGCGGCCTCACGGGTGAGTGTCGGGCGGAACGGTTCGAGCTCCGAGAAGGGGCCTGGGTCGGGGGTGAAGCCATCGACCAAGTCGATCTCGCCGGCAGGTTTCACGAACAGCCACGCATCCTCCTCACGCCACAACCGCAGGGTGGCATGTTTCACCGCGCTCTCGTGAAGACCGCTGATCGTCAATCGTCGTTGATCGGCGCGAGGGCGGAAATCGACGAGATAGTTGGTGGGCGCGTCGCCCTCTGGATCGCGTCGTGTGAAGTGTTCGGTCCAACGCAGCGCCCGCTCGCCGCCCAGCGAGAACGAAATGTCGAGCCCGGCGGGACCTGGGTCGATTCCGCTCAACTCCAACTGCGTGATCATTCCGCCTGTCGATGGAAGCATGGTGTCGAGGAGTTCTGCGCCACGTCGAATCATGGCGAGTTCAGGCACGACGCTGGTCTCGACGAGGAACGGGACGACGGCATCGCCGGTCATCAGTCGCAGTCGGTGTGTGTCACCTCCCACGGCGTTCAGTAACGACTCCGAGAACGGCACCCGCACCGCACCCGCAGTACCGGCGGGCAGTTGCAAAGCGAAGCGTCGAGCGCGCGGCGGAAGTTCGATCGGTCGCGGTTCGAACGGCGCGCGCGGCAGTGCGGAATCGATGCTGCGTCGAGGATCCGACAAGCGACCCGCTTGCACGACGCCACGCGGACTGGCGGCGAGCAGTGGACCGTTGCCGCCGGCCCGTAGCGTGTACGCCCCGGGCTGCTTCGCTTCGAACAGCAGCCATTGCATCGCCGTGAGCCCAACGACGTGAAGCGGCGGCGGGTTCGTCTGGTCAGACCCGCGTGTCTCCAATCGCACGGCGCTGTTTCCATCGCGTGGTTGAGGGAACTCGAATTCGGTGCCTTTGACGAAGCCGAGCGTGGTCCATCGCCGATTGTCGCCGTGCAACACGAGTGTGGTTGTCGGGCCGGTTCCCGGCGCGAATTCCCAGCGCAGTTTCTCGATCGGAGGCGTGCCGGATGGGAGCTCGAACCAATGGCGATCGGTCACGTCATGAAGCGGTAGTTCGATCTCGAGCGGCGGGTGACCATCTTCGTCCAGTGCGTGGACATGCACGTTGTCGAAGTGCGGCAACCCCGCGGCGCGCGGCCAGCGCAGTTGAAGGAATCGTTCGGAGGCCGCCGCATATTCGATCGAGCCATGTCGCAACGTGCTCCCCTGGCCGATCCAGAACAGATCGCCACGCGTCAACAGGCGAAATCGTTGCAGATCGTCGCTGGCCTCCAGGACGCAGCCGGAAGCATGACCGAGTGTGGCGGAAATCAACTCGAGTCGATCGTGGGTCGACGGGATCGGCCCGAGGTCGAAGACCAGGCGCCAACCGGTGTCGGTTTCATTCAGCGCGATCAGCGCGGGGTCGATCGTTCCGGCCGGTGCGCGTGCGACGGACGCCTCGATCACCCCGCCAGCGGGATCGCGAAGTTCGACACCGCTAGCGATGCCGGCGGCGAGCGCGCGGCTATCGAGCGGTACCAACACCGGCCCCGCTCGATCGACGGCGATCGTCCAGGTGTTGACGAGCGGCGAGCGAGTCGACTGCGCGGAGATCGGCTGGCAAACCGCGGCGCAGCACGCCAACAGCGCAAGCTTCTTCACGGGGACTTTTCCGCGATCACGAAGCGGCGATACAGCCAAGCCAAGAACATCAAGCTGACGCCGAGTCCCAGATAACTCACGACGCGCCACAGGTCGTGCAGTTCGGACGTGTCGAACAAGAAAACCTTTCCGACGGCCACCAACATCACGGCCAACGAGGCATGCCGCAACAGGGCGCGGTCGACTCGAATTCCGAGAATCAGCAGTGCCGTTCCGAACACCAAGTACGCGATCGAATAACTCCACATCTCGACATCGCTCACACCGCCGCCTTTGAGAATCGTGCCGTGGAACGCTTGCCGGACTTGCAGCGACAACAACAAGAACGCAAGGACGAGCGCCAGCACTTGCGACACGGGGCCGAGCATCTCGAGCTTTTCTCGCTTGGATAACCATGAGCCCAAGAGCAACGCGACGACGGCAGGGATTCCGTATCCGAACCACAACAGGTTGATGACAGGCAGCCCACCGACAGGGTCGCCGGAAAACACCGGGTTCTCGATCAGTCCCATGACCAGGAACGCCCACAGCAGACTGAAGCCAGCGAGCGCTGGGCCACCGAAGTACAACGCCGGCGGGTCCTGCACTCGCTTCGAGGCCCACATCAGCAACAAGCCGAGCATGCCGAGCGCGACCGCGTAGGCCGAAGCCTCGGAGAACAGCGTGTCGTTCGCTTGCTCGGGGCGGAATCCAAGTCCGTCGTACGGATGCCAAAGATGGCGGATATTCAGCGCGACCAACGCCGTGCCTGACAGCACCGCGCTCCATTCCAACAGTCGCGCCAGCCAAGCCGGGCCCTCTCGCCGCGCAGCAACCGCCCCGACGATGAAGGCGACGATCGGCACGCCATAGCCGTACGCGAGCCAGTTGATCAACGGCGTGGTGCCGATCGGGTACTCGAGTACCACAGCAGGGTTGAGCAGCAATCGCACCATCACCGCAGAAGCCAACGCGCCGGCCGCGAACGGCAGCGCGTCAACCCGCACGCGCGGATAGATCCAGGTCAGCGCGGCAGCTTGCAGCGCCCACGCAACCGTCAGCCACGCGCGCTCGAGTTCCAGCGGAACTGCCGCAGCGATCAAACCGGTGGCGGCCAAAGCGCAGGCTGCGAGTGCGTGCTCGGTGTCGCCGACACCACGGTCGCGACGGGCGACCACGAACGCCATCGCGATCGTCACGCCGCCGCAGGCCAGCGCGATGATTCCCCACGGCACCATCGGTGTGAAGCCGGGCGCGCGCGACAGCACCCACCATGCCGCTGCAAAAAAGAGCGCAACGCTCAGCGCTGCCGTGGTCGCGAGCACCGCGCGTGCTTGCGCACGCAGCAAGGCCACCGATGAGCCGACGGCGAACAAGGCTCCCATCGCGATCGCCGTCCAGCCCGCCGCGGATGTGTCGAGTGGATCGGTGGTGATCGTGGCGGAGATTAGATAGATCACCAGGCTTGCCGCGAGCGCAAAGAGCGGCAACGCTTGGAGACCTGCATCGAAGCGTGCGAGCACGATCAAAGCCAGCGACACGATCGCCAAGAATCCCCACTCGGTGGGGCCAAAACCATGCCTCAGAGCGATCGCACCGGTCCCCACCAAACCCAATCCGCTGGCGATGGCGCGAAGCATCCACGCGTCCTTGGCCTCACCCCAACCGGTGTCGGTTCCAGGTCGCGCGGCCCAAAGAAACAACAGCGTCGTTGCGACCATGAACAACCCGGCCGGCACGATGAAGCGAGCGCTGTCTTGCAGAGCATGAATCGAGAGTGCCCACAGCACCGAGGCGATCAACGTCAACGCCGCGATCGACATCCAGGCGCGTCGTCGTGTGACCGTCAACAGGCAGAGCTGCAGCAAGAACAGATATCCGAACAGGCCCCACGGGTTCGGGTTATCGCTGCCGATCAACGCCGGTGTGAGAAACCCGCCGACCAAACCGATCACGGCGATCATCGGGCCTTGTCGCAACGACAACACCACTGCCGCACCGGCGGTCGCTGCCATCAATCCAAAGCCGAGAAGCGGCGGAATCAAGTGATACAGATGCACTCCGGCCAATAGCGCGGCAAACAGATCGGCGATTCCTGCCGCAGTCAATCCTCGACCGATCAGCGACACACGCGCCCGCATCCACTCGCCCACGCCGAGCAAACTCACACCGAGCAACAACCCGAGTGCGACCCTCATGGTGGGGGTCACCCACCCATGATCGAAGCTGTACTTCACCAAGAACGCACCGGCGAGGGTGAGCGCGATCGAGCCGATCCAAACCGGAAGCCGTGCGCCCAATCGTTCTTCCAGCGACACGGCTGGTTGATCCGACAGCGGAGGGATCTGCAGGGGAGGGGTAGTGGTGGTCGCAGGCTCGACGTCCGCGCGGGGAGTCTCGGTCATCGGTCTTTCGGCCGGAGGTGAGGGTGCTGCAGGTGCCGGCGCCGGCTCCTCGACCAACGTCTCGCGCGCGGCGGCGACCGGCGGCGTTGGCGATGCAAGAGCGCCGGAGTCGGCCGCAGGCACCCTTGCCGCTCGAGTCACTGTGGCGGGCGGCGGCGTCGTGGCGACGGGCGTTGCCGTCAAGAACTCGTGTCGCCACGCACGCATCTCGACTTCCAGTCGCCGCACGCGCCCCAACAGCACGAGTGCAATCACGATCGCAACCGGGCCGCTGACGAAGAAGATGAGCCCCAGCAGAATCAACGCTTCCATGTGTCCCCCAAACGGAGCGATGAGTCTAGACCGTTTGCGTCAAACCGGCGCCGGAGGCGGTTGATCGAGCGCGCTGCGTACCGCCTGTGCGAGCGCGTCGGTGTGCAACGGTCGATGTAGATTGCCGAGCGCGCCGAGCCGGCGGGCTGCTTCTTCCTGATCGGGCAGCGGATACGGGCAGATCATCAGTACTCGTTGTCCCGGCCAATGCTTGAGGATTCGCGACAATACTTCGTTGCCGTTGCGGCCCGGCATCACCATGTCGAGCAAAACCAAGTTGACGCTGGGGCGATGTCGCAGTCGCTGCATCGCATCGCGAGGCTCGTTGACCGTTTCGGCGTGATAGCCGAACTGTTCGAGCTGTCGCCGCAGAAGGTCCGCAGCGTCGAGGTCGTCGTCGACGATCAGCACCGTCTCGCGGCCCCGCCATCGTTGCCGCGGATCGACCGCGGTGACGACGACCAGTGCGTCTTCGGGATCCGAAAGCGGCAGCGTCAACTGCGCGATGGTGCCTTGGCCCACTGTGCTCTCCAATTCGATGAAGCCGCGATGGCTGCGAGCGATTCCATACGCGACCGTCAAACCCAACCCGGCCGCATGCGGCCCCTTGGAGGTGAAAAACGGCGCGAAGGCGCGCTCACGCACGTCGGGAGTCATGCCCGCACCATGATCGGTGACCTCGATCGTGGCGTAGTGTCCCGGTGCCACGCCCGGAATGGCGACATCCTCGCTGGACAGAACGGCGCTGTGCAGCGCCACGACGATCTCGCCGCCTGCTTGTGCTTCGCGTGCATTCAACAACAACTGCCACATGGCCGAGCGCAGGCTCTGCAGCATCTCCCCGCACCACCATCGGCTCGGCTTCGGTCAGTTCCACGCGCAGCGTGTGAGGAGGTGTCAGTGTGCGCAGAAAATCGGCCGCGGTGTCACGTACGAGCCGCGTCAGATCGAGCGATTGGTGCAGCGATGTGTCGGCCGAGGCTGGCGCCAAGGCACGCGCACGCCGCGCGAGAGCTGCACCGCGCGATGCGGCCCGTTCGATCGAAAGCAGCGGCTCCTCGTGCGGTGGCGTCTGTTCGTCTCCGGCGCCATGTGTGAGATCGCGGATGCGACGGAAGATTTGTTCGAATTCGCGCACCAATCGCTCGCCCACATCGGCGACCGCTTCCAACCTCGCGGCGTGCGCGACGCGCGCTTGAAGCAGCTGTCGTGACGAAAGATCGCGCAGAAACAGCGCTACCTGACGTCCGCCCTGCTCGGCTGGGAGCAGCGCCGTCGAGGCCCACAGCGGCAACTCCACGCCGGGAACGCGCTGGCCTTTCAATTCCCGATGGGTCGCGACCGGTTCACCCGCTTGACGGCTCGCCATCCATCGCCCCGCCACGTCGCGCTGATCGGGCGCGAGCAGGCTGGTCCACTCGCGACCGATCAGTTCCTCGTCGGGCGGAATTGCAAGCAACGAACGCAAGGCAGGATTGGAAAACACCACGCGTGCATCGTGCACCAGCAAGACGCCATCGGGGCTGGCGTCGATCAGAGCCATCGCGCGCACCTGACTGCGCTTGAGCGCCTGCTCGATCTCTTCGAGGTGTTCTTGCTGCCGGCGCGCCGCGAGCACCATATAACCCAGCGCCGCAATCGCCGAGATCAACGCGATCAATCCGACCGCGCCTTGAGGCGAGCGCAGAAACACCCAACCCAGTACCGCCAAGGCCGCGGTCAATAGCGAGACAGCAAACAACAAAGGAGTCGGGCGCACGCCGAGATGTTACGTCCGGACCGGTGTTTTCGAACCCTTCTTCGCACCTTTGGTGGTGCGCTTCGTGGTGGTCTTTCTGCGACCGGGGCGCACCGCGCCCGAGGCGATCGCTTCCCGTTTGGTAGCCAACATCTCGGCTGCGCGCTCGGCTGACAACTCCTCCAGAGTTTCACCCTTGCGCAGCGATACGTTCGTCTCGCCGTCGGTGATGTAGATCCCGAAGCGGCCTTCCTTGGCCACGATCGGCTTGCCGGAAACCGGATCGTTGCCGTAGGCGGCGAGCGGCGGTTTGGCCGCTGCACGCTGGCGGCCACGAAACACCTTGGGCGCTTTCAGCAACTCCAGTGCTTCCGCCAACTCGATCGTGAACAGCCTACCTTCGGCATCCTCGCCAAGGTTGCGCCGTTCCTCCCCCTTCTGAAGATAGGGGCCATAGCGACCGTTGAAGACCTGCACCTGCAGACCATCGGTGGGATCTTTTCCGAGCGAGCGGGGCAGCGACAAGACTTGCAGCGCCTCTTGGACTGTCAGCGAGTCGAGCGACATCGTCTTGAGCAGCGACGCGGTCCTGGGCTTTTCTCCATCGAGCGACTCAGGGTCGCCCAGTTGTACGTAAGGGCCGAACCGCCCTGGCTTGGCGTAGATCTTCAGACCCGTTTCGGGATCGACACCGAGCGGTGTGTCCCCCTTGGGCGCATCGAGCAACTCTTCCGCGCGTTGGAGGCTGAGCTCATCGGGCGGCACGTCCTCGGGGACCGACGCCGTCTGCTCGCCTCGCTTGACGTAGGGCCCATAGCGCCCCGGCTTGACCACGATCGGCTGACCATTGGAACCGACACCCAACGGAATCGAATTGATCTCCGCCGCGTTGATTTCACCCAAGTGATCGCTGACCAGCTTCTTCAAGCCGGGCGCCGAGCCGTTGTAGAACGCCCGCAACCACGGCTCGCGCTTCTCGTGCCCTTCGGCGATCTCGTCCAGATCGTCTTCGAGTTTGGCGGTGAAGTTGTATTCGACCAGCGTCGTGAAGTGCTTCTCGAGTAGGTTGATCACGGCAAACGCAACCCAGTTGGGGATCAGCGCTCCGCCTTTTTTCCAGACGTACTTGGCTTGGATCGTCTCCATGATCGAGGCGTAGGTGGAAGGACGGCCGATTCCCAACTCCTCCAAGCGCTTGACCAACGAGCTTTCCGTGAATCGGGCGGGAGCCTGGGTTTGATGCCCTTTCGGCTCGAGCGTTGAAACCGCCACGCTGTCACCCTGTTTGAGCAGCGGCAGTCGTTCTTCTTTCGTCTCGAGTTCGGCTTCGGGGTCGTCGGCACCTTCCACATAGGCGCGCATGAAGCCGGGAAACAGGATCGAGCGGCCACTGGCCGAAAACTCGACGCGTTCGCCACTCGATGATGCGGTCTCGAGCTTGACCTGCACGCTCTGCATCTGCGCATCTTTCATCTGTGAGGCGATGGTGCGCTTCCAAATCAACTCGTAGAGCTTCAGCTCGTCGCCGCGCAGCTCACCCGCCAGTTGGTCGGGCGTGCGGAACGATTCGCCTGCCGGGCGAATCGCTTCATGCGCCTCCTGCGCGTTTTTGACTTTGCGCTGGTACTGGCGCGGCTCCGATGCGAGGAACTCGTTGCCGTAGAGACTGAGCACTTGGGCTCGGGCCGCCGCGATCGCGGTATCGGAGAGGGTCGTGCTGTCGGTGCGCATGTAGGTGATGTAACCGCGCTCGTACAGCGACTGCGCCACGCGCATCACTTGCTGCGCGCTCATCCGCAGTTTGCGGCCACCTTCTTGTTGCATCGTAGAGGTGATGAATGGCGGCTTAGGGCTGGATGTATACGGCTTGGTTTCGACCTGCGACACCGTCAGCGAACGCCCGGCCAAGCGCGTGGCCAAAGCGCGCGCCGCGGTTTCGTCGAGCACCACCGCGTTGTTCGACTTGAGCACGCCGCTGTCGTTGAAGTCTTTGCCGGTTGCCACGCGGCCACCGTTGACGCTGGTGAGCTTGGCGGTGAACGACGGCTCGGTCGAGGAGTGCGCCTCGATATCCCAGTACGATGCGGAGCGGAACGCCATTCGCTCCCGCTCGCGCGCGACGATCAATCGCACCGCCACGCTTTGCACACGACCGGCAGAAAGGCCCGAGCCGATCATGCGCCACAGCACCGGCGAGACCTCGTAACCGTAGAGGCGATCCAGGACGCGGCGCGTCTCCTGAGCGTCGACCAGCGATTGATCGACCTGCCGGCAATCGCGCAGCGCCTCGGTAATCGCACTCTTGGTGATCTCGTGGAAGACCATCCGTTTGATCGGGACCTTCGGTTTGAGTTCCTCGACCAAATGCCAAGCGATCGACTCCCCCTCGCGATCTTCGTCCGTCGCCAGGTAAAGCTCAGGGGCATCCTTGAGGGCACGTTTGAGGTCGCGTATTACGTCGGGGCGGGTAACCACATAGAGCGGGCGGAAACCGTGGTCGACATCGACGCCGAGCCGCGCCCAGGGCTGTTTCTTGAGCTGCTCCGGGATCTCCGAGGCGTTCTGTGGCAAGTCACGGACGTGACCGACCGAGGCCCTGACCTCGAACCCTTCCCCCAAGAACTGGGAGATCGTCTTGGCCTTGGCCGGGGACTCCACGATGACGAGAGGCTTTCCCATAGGTTTTTCAGGGAAGCCGATGTCAGGGGGGGCTGTCAAGCTCGGGCCCGAGGGAGCCTCCCCTGCACGCGCCGCCGGTCACTCCCCCAAACGAGACAGATGTGACTCAATTTCCTTGAGCCCGCAGCGGCGAAAGGCCTCTTCCTCTCGAATCCGATTCAGCTCGGTTTCGCCGTTGACGTTGACGATCACCATCGTCCCAGGCCCTTTGCCGAACAGGTTCTGGAAGTCGTAGACCGCTCCGATGACGGTCAGCGATCCGTCCTGAACCTTGGCCCGATAGGTGGCCAGCGCCTGCCGCACCTGGAAGTCGACGTTGGACTGAATGTTCTGGGCCCAACGGTTGTCGAATTCTCCCTCTTCACTGGTTCCGAGCCCGGGGAGCAGCGGCTCGAGTTCGTGAACGATGTCGGCGTCCTCCTCGTGAAAATCGCCCATCGCAGCTTTGACCGCACCGCATCCGCTGTGACCCATGATCAACAGCACGGGGGTCCCGAGATGTTGAATCCCGTAGTCGACCGAACCTTGTGCGGTCTGCATCTGGTTACCGATATCGCGAACGACGAAGAAGTAGTTGTCGGGATTGCCGCCGAACAGTTGCGTTTGCACGCGCGAGTCGGAGCAGGTCAGCAGCGTTACCTTCGGCTGCTGCGATTTGGCAAACGGGGCGAAGTAACTGGCGTTGTGTTGCGAGGCGAACAGCCCATTTCCGGCCAGAAGCTGCGCCACGATCTCGGGCGCCTTCGGTTCTGCCCCACCCGCGCCTTTCGCGCCGCCGCTCTTTCGCACGTCGGCCGGCTTGGTATCCGGTGATCGTGGGTCGGCCCGCTTCGTGTCTGCCTGCTGCACGTCCGAGGCAGGGGACGGGTTGGCAGCGTGCTCGCTTGGTTCTGGATGGGCCGGGGTCTTGCCGCGCAGCGCGAGTGCCTCGGCGTCGGTCCTGGGTCGTGGTGTTGGAGACTGCGTCTGTTCTGCGTGAGTGACACCAAAGAGCAACCAGACCGCGACAGACAGAGCGAGTACAGGTGAGAGCCGGCGCATGATCAGCATCCCCGTCGTTGTGAACCCTCGCCCCCGCTCAGGTCCAACGGCAAGATGGGGCGGCGTTGGGGGCTGGGGCAAGCGCCCGATTGCTGTGGCGGGCGCACCGGGTTGACCGTACTCACAGCATCAAAGGTGTGACCGCGGATGCCACCCGTTCGTATTGATTCGAAAGTGTTTGTGATTGTAGTAATGCTCGCGACGGCTCCGAGCAGTGTGGCCGCCGGAGATACCGATCTGGCCGCACGCGGCCGGTCGATCCCGGTACGCCCGCAACAACTCGTCGATCGCGACGACGGCATGCCGCTCCCCAGCGCCGCCGGCCGGCGATCTCCTCATCGGGCGACTCTTCAGCGAGCGCTGCCGCCATCAGCGTGCGGTTTCGCTGGCCGCTCCTCAAACAAGACTTTCAACATAGCTTCAACTACGTCGACCTCGACTCCTCCTCCGCGGTGCTCGACTGGAATTGCAAATCGACCACCTACGATACGCATCAAGGGAACGACATCATGATTCGCGACTTCGTCGAGATGGACGAAGGTCGCTTCATCGTGGCGGCAGCGCCGGGCGTCGTGCTGCGCGCTGTGGATGGCTACTTCGATCGCGCTGCATTTCCGGGCAACGGTGGGCCCAACAACTTCGTCTATGTACGGCACGACGACGGCAGCGTGGGGTTGTACCTGCATCACGCCAAGTGGTCGTCGTTGGTCGGTGCGGGTGAACGATTCTTCGAAGGACAACCGTTGGCGATGGTCGGCAGCGCCGGTAACTCCAGCGATCCGCACGTGCATTTCGAGGTTGCCGATGCCGACGGCACCACGCAGGAGCCGTTTGCCGGGGCTTGCCGCGCGGGAAGTTCTTCGTGGCAGCCGCCGCAGCCCGCGCATGTCACCACCAACCCGATCGACGTCTACTCCGCCGGCATCACGATCTTCACGCCCGACATCTACACGATCAAGGAGCGCTACCCGGACGTCACGCGTGTGCAACAAAACCCGGCGGCGAACGCGTTTTTCTTTTGGCATCGCAACACCGACATCCACGTCGGTGATATTTCGCGCGTGGTCTATCGACGACCCGACAACAGCATCTTCTCGGATGACAGCTTCACCTACACGACCGCGAGCGCCTATGACTGGATGTACTGGCAAACGTTTCTGCCCGGCTCTGGGTCGCTGGGCGCGTGGAAGGTCGAGTACTTTCTCAACGGAGTCTTGAAACTCACCAAGAACTTCACGCTGAGTGCGGCGGCGTTTTCCAATCCGGTCGTCAACGCAGCCACGTTTGCCGTTTCGAAGGGTGTCGCCGGTGGAACCTTGAAAGGGTCCGACGTCGACAGCGGCGTGAAGAACTTCTCGCTCGTTACGCCGCCGGCCCACGGCGAGGTCCGGCTGTTCGGCCCGCGGCAAAGTCGTTTTCGCTACGTACCGGAGAGCGGGTACAGCGGCAGCGATTCGTTTCAGGTGAGTGCGCAGGACAGCGAGTTCCGTGACAGTGCCGCTGCCTCGATCTCGCTCAACGTGACCGCGGTGAAAGAAAACGTCTTGCGACTCGAAGGGGATAGTGAGCAGGACTACATCGAAGTTCCGGCCTCGGCTGCGCTGGATACACCAGGGAACGCGTTCACGGTGGAAGCTTGGATTCGGCCGGGCATCGGTTCGAATCAGTATCAGCGCGTGATCGATCGGCGCAGCCCTACCGAGTTCGACGTGCGCGGTGTGAGTTTTCGCCTTCCGCCCGAACAGTGGGTCGAGTTTTCACTCGGCCGCGGCGCCGATGCCGCTTATTGCTACTCCATCGCCCAGTTGCCGCTGACGCGCTGGACGCATGTCGCGTTGACCTATGACGGCACCTATCAACGCGTCTACATCAATGGTGTGCTCGACAACTTCTGCTTCGCCCCCGGCGCTATTTCGTGGACCGGAACCGGGGCGCTGAGAATCGGTGGAGGCTTTGGGTCGTTCGAAACGTACCGCGGCGATATCGATGAGGTGCGCTGGTGGTCCACGGCGCGCAGTGCGGGCGAGATCGCCGCCGGGGCGAGCTGCTCGTTCTACTCATCGGCACTGCCGGCGACGCTGCGTGGCGACTGGCGCTTCAACGGCGACGCACTGGACAGCACGGCCAACGCACTGCACGGCACGCGTGTCGTCGGGGCCTCGTTTGTGCTGACCGACGGCGGGACCCCGCTGCGCTGCGCCGGAGTGAATCTCGATGGCGACGCGTTCAGCGACAACAGCGACAATTGCCCCTTGGTGTCGCAAACTTCGCAGACCGACAGCGATGGCGACAAGGTGGGCGATGCCTGCGACGTGTGTCCCAACGTGCGCGATTTGTCGCAAGCCGATAACGATCTGGATGGCGTGGGCGATGCCTGCGACAAGTGCCCGTTCGTGGTCGACACCGACCAAACCGACAGCGATAGCGATGGGGCAGGGGACGCCTGCGACCCAGCGAGCAGCGATGCAGCCAAGTCGGTTCCATCCGCTGCGATCACGGTGAATGCGACGCACAACCGCGTATCGGGAATCACGAGCTTCACCTGGAACGTCGAACCGAAGTCAGCCTCGTATGAGTTTTATCGCGGCACGCAGCCGATGGTTTCGGCCAGGTTCTACGGCACTTGCCAGAATTCGCGCGACGGAAATGTCAACGACACGCAGTTCGCCGAAAGCGAAGCGCCGTTGGCGGGGAGTGCCTACTTCTACTTGGTTATCGGCGTTGCGGCCGATGGTACGCGCGGCTCGGCTGGTGTAGATGGCGCCGGTAGAGTGCGCGACCTGCGAGCCCGAGATTGTCGGTAAGCCGACGGACCCAACGCGCGTTACCGCGTCGCTCTCGACCAGCCGAGAGCGTTGATCCGTTTGCGACTCGTGCGTGTGCCAGTGGATCGGGAGTATGCTACGCGCGTTTTCCGGCCCACCCCGGAAATTGCAGCGCTCAGGGGCCTGCCATCACACTCATTCGAAACGGAGGGACACCATGATCAGAACAGGTACGCGAATCGCTAGTCTCGCCGCGGCGGCGGCGTTTGCTGTTGTTTCACTGGCCGCTCAACTCCCCGCTCAGGCTGCCGACATGCGCGGGACGACCTGGACCGTTACCGGCACCGACAAACTGCACTACGTTACGCGCGAGGTCTCAGGGAACGGTTTCAAGCGGACGATGGGGAACGAGAAGGACACCTTCCCGATCACGATCACGTTCGATAACACCGGGACCGCGACGAGTGGGACCTTCTCGATTACTCAGTACGAGGCGTTCCCTGTGGTCGGCACCTGGAGTTCGACCAAAGAAAACAAGGTGACATTGACGGTCGACCAAGCCCAGTTGCAATCCGATCTCACCAACGAGATCTGCCCCGCAGCGAGTTGCGTCTTGGAGTCATCGTGGCTGCCATTCAAGGCCACGCTCCATCAGAGTAAGACGAGGATGAACCTGGAGTTCGTCGAGCGGATCAAATGGACCAACCCCGATACGACCTTCGAGAAGCAGCGGTACATCTTTACAGGCAAGGGCCCGCTCGTCCTGACGCCACCCGCCGACGCGGGTTCCTCTCACGCCGCACACCGAAGTAACAAGCGCTGATACGAAAGAACGCAAGAGCATGCGGCGACCGCTCGGTCGCCGCCGTGCTCGCGGCAAAAGGAGACACAGCATGAAGAAGTCCACGTTGCTGTCAGGTGTCATCGCTTCGGGGTTGATGGTTATCGGGCTGGGATTCGCGGCGGAAGCGGCCAAGTCCGTAACACTCAAGGGCGAGATCGGATGCGCGAAGTGCGCCTTCGAGGTCGCCGCAGAGTGTGCGACCGCAATCAAGGTCGAGGCGGAGGGCAAGCCCGTGATCTATTACTTCGACGCGGTCGCCGACAAGAAGTACCACTCGGAGACTTGCCAATCGGTACAGAAGGGTACGGTAACCGGCACGATCGAGAAGAGTGGCGACAAGTCGATCATCAAGGTGGCCTCGCTGGAATACAGCAAGCCGTAGTCCGTCACTCAACGGAAACGAATCGGGCGCCCTCGTGGCGCCCGTTTTGTTGTCGGCCTCTGGGTACAGCGCCTTTCGTTTCGACTGCGACGAAGTCGGCAGGGTGAGGTCGAACCCACCGGGTCCAGCACGAGAAACCCCCTTCCGAGGTTCCCGATTCGCGGGGAAAAAGCGCTGTGGCTCGACTCCCGCTCGCTTCGAGATCGCCCGCCAAGGTTCGGGAGCCACGGCGCGGGCACCATCGGCACCACATCGATTTGATCTAGAGCAAGTCCGGCCTTGATCGAGGCACCTGGCCGCACTCGCACCACCCCCCGTATGATCCGCGCGTCGGTAGGGGAAACCCCGCTATCGGCAGACCAAAAAACCATGAAGCGACTCCGCGCCATCGTCTTCCTTGGAATCCCGCTCTTGAGCGGAATTCTGCTCTTCCATGCGGCGTTGCTGTGGGAGCAGATCGAGTCCTCGAAGATCACCGAACCGTTGACGGCGATGCGCTGGCTCGCGGTACCGCTGGTCATCGGTGCACTGGTTCTGTTGAGGCGCCGGCGGATCTCCTTGTATCGCAGTCGGCCGGCTGTGGTTTTGTGGCTGTTGGTCGCGCTGCTGCATTTGGGTGTGGTGGGAGATGGTTCCTCCACGCTGCTGGCCGAACCGATCGAGTTGATGCTGCTCGGTGCGATCGTGGTGCAGTTCGTCCTTCCGACACGCAATCGCGAGCAGCAATTGTCCGTGCTGCGCCTTCTGGCGCGTCAGATGCAGAGTTGTTTCCCAACGGCGTGCGTTGTCCCCGAGGGGTACTCACCCCGTCCGCCACCGAGCTGCTGAGGGTTTCTCTGTCTCAGTTCGTGAACGTGACGTGGCCCGACTCCGCTCGGGCGCTTGGAAAGGGGTATCGCAATGCTGCACTCACTCTCATCCCAACGGGGTCCCTACGAGTTGGAGTCGCCCTCTGTGCGACGCGAACGGCTTGAACCGTCGCGACGCAGCGGCCACGTCAGAAACCTCCGTCTTGCTATCAGCGCGATTCTGCCCGGAGTCGGTGGCAGCGTTCCGCGCTTTGGAGTCGTCGAAATGCGCCACATGACTGAACTGCTCGATCGATCGATGGTCTTGCTCGGATACCGCCACGACACCACATCGGCTCCACTGCGACTCGCAATCCAAACACGGGCAGCATGCGCGAGCTTGGCGCTTCTCCTCATCCTGGTGTTTTCAGCCGCGCTGCCGATCCAGGCTCAAACCAACACCACATCCGCACCGGCTGCCACGGCCGATGCGGCCAACGAGGGGCAGCAAGGCGAGGATACGGACGGCGACGGCACGATCGATTCGTTCTTCTCCACGGTCACCGTCACGGCGACCGGCTCCGAGCGCGACACGTTCGAGGTTGCCACGCCTGTAACCGTGATCTCGTCCCAAGAAATCCAGCGGCTCGCGCCGGACAACGCAGCCGATCTGTTGCGCACTCAGCCGGGCGTCGACATCAACGGCGTTGGCCCGAATCAATCGCGCCCTGTGATTCGCGGGCAGCGTGGATTGCGTGTGCTGTTTTTGGAAGATGGATTGCGACTCAACAACGCGCGTCGCCAAACCGACTTCGGCGAGGTCACCGGTTTGATCGATCTGGAAAGCGTCGGCAACGTCGAAGTAGTTCGCGGCCCGGCCTCGGTGTTGTACGGCAGCGACGCCATCGGCGGCGTGCTCAATCTCGTACCGTCAGCGCCGCGTCTCGCAAACGGCAAGAACCTCGGAGGCGGGTTCGAGCTTCGCTACGGTTCGGCGGCCAGCACCAAGCGCGGCAGCGCCTTGTTGGAAGGCGTGTCCGGCAACTTCGAGTTTCAGCTGGGCGTGTCACGTCGTGAGAGCGATGACTATTCGGCGCCCAAGGGGACGTTCGGAAACGTCAAGCTCACGCAGGAAGCGACCGTCAACGACACCGGCCTGAAAGACGACAACCTGTGGGGCACTCTGGGCTGGAAGATCAATGAGAACCACGCGCTCAAATTGCGCCTCAGCCGCTACCGCGCCGATCAAACCGGCTTTGGATTTGTCGAGCCGAGCCTGATCGGCGAGGACACCAGCTTCCGCATTCGCATCCTGTACCCTTATCAGAACTTCGATCGCGCGGTGCTGGGATATACCGGAAGCAACCTGAACAGCGCGATGGCCGATCGGGTCGAAGCCAAGCTGTACTGGCAGAGCAACGAGCGGCAGTTGGTCAACAACATCGATATCAATATTGGGCCGGTGGGACCTGGGTTCCCCGACTCCAGTGTCGAATCCGACACCAAGAACTTCACCGATCTGGACACCCTCGGCTTCAGGTTGGAAGCGGTGAAGGTGTTCCGCGCCAAGGACGTGCTCACCTACGGCGTGGAAGGTTTCCAAGACGACTCATTCAATACCGATTTTTCGCGGACCGTCACCACGATTCGCTTCCCGTTCCCGCCATTCGAATCCAAGGACGTTTCTACGGACAGCATCGCCAATGCACCTAACGCGACCAACGCCAGTTGGGGTGCGTTCGTGCAGAACGAGGTCAAGCCGATCGAGAAACTTCAACTGACGGCAGGCCTGCGCTATCAGAAAGTCACCACCAAGGCCGAGTCGACTCCGAACCTGGACACGTCGGGTTTGGATTTCAACGACAGCAAGGTCGTGGGGGCCGCGACCGCCACTTGGTTGTTCATCCCCGAGCTCAACGCGTTCGTGTCGTACGGTCGTGCCTTCCGTGCGCCGAGCATCATCGAGCGGTTGTTCAACGGTCCGACGCCGGAAGGGGCCGGGTTCCAACTGACCAACCCGGAGCTGCAGTCGGAAGACAGCAAGAACTGGGACGTGGGAATCAAGTACCGCCGCAACAACGCCTTCTTGGAAGCGGTGCTTTTCCGCACCGATATCTCCGGCGGAATCGTGCAGTACTTCCTCTCTCAGACCGAGAAGGATGCATTGCCGCAGGCGACCAAGGATCAGATCGAGTTGTTGGGCGATTTGGAGGACATCAATGTCGTGCAGGAGCGCAACGTCGACAAGCTGCGCTATGAAGGTGTCGAGCTGGCGCTTGGATATCGAACCGACTTCGGAATGACGGTGGGCGGCAACTACACGCACCTGAACGCCAAGCGCCTCGATACAAGCAATCCTCCGACCGGCGACACCTACGGTGACAAGTACGTCGGCTATGTCCGTTGGGAACCGGGTTCGCGCCGCTACTGGGTCGAGTACCGGTTGCGCCGCAACTCATCGACGCCGGCCAACCTCGATCCGAATCAATCTGTACCGCCGATCGGTTCCACCTTGCCAGGCTTTACGGTACATGCGGTGGCCGGCGGCGTGACGCTGTACGAGAAGGGTGGCGTCAAGCACGAGTTGGACCTGTCGGTCGAGAACCTCACCGACGAGTTGTATGCAGAGTTTTCCAACGCGACGTTCTTCCGCCCGGAGCCGGGCCGCAACGTCAAGGCTGCGTATCGGCTGCGCTTTTAACACGCTGGCTTGGTAACGAGTCCAGAGAGACGACTCTGGACCCGTGACTGGTTCACATGGCCCGCGATTGCTGTGAATGCTCACAGCGATCGCGGGCCGGTTTTTTCTGGTGCCTGGTTGGCCGATGCGGCTCGGCCGCGGCAAGATACGCGCGGAGGATCATGCGTATCAACCCTCGACTCAGTCGTTTCGGTGCTGCTGCCACGTTCGCACTGCTTCTTGTCGCCACTGTCGAACCGACCGTGCGCGCAGACGAGGCAACGGGTTCGGACGTCAAGAAGAAGGCCGCGAAGGTCTGGTCCGACGTCAAAGATGGCGCGCAGAAAGTAGGCAGCGACGTCGCCGACACCGCCAAGGAGGTTGGCTCCGACGTAGCCGACACTGCCAAGCAGGTCGGCTCCACCGTCGCGGACGCAGCCAAGGACGTTGGCAACAGCGTGGCCGATACGGCGCAAGAGGTTTGGTACAAAGGCAAGCGAGTGGCACGGCCGCTGTGGGAAGACCTCAGCAAGAATGTGACCGATTTCTGGAACAAGGTCGTCGATTCCAAGGATCGCGAGATCGCGAAACTTCGGAAAGAGAACGAAGAGCTCAAGCAGAAGCTGGCAGCCAAGGAGACTCAGCAATGAAACGCCGTCTGTGGTCGTTGGCATTGGCAGCGGTGCTGACGCTGGGCACGCTGGCCTGCACGCCGCCAAAGCGGCCCGGCGACGAGCAGATCCTCGAGGCGGGGAGCGAACCCGAGCGCGAGGCGTTGCGAGAACGGCGCGAGGAGCTCGAACAGGACTTCGATGCCGTGCTGCAGGCCAAACAAGACGAGATCGACAAACTGAAACAAGAGAACAAGGAGTTGAAGAAACGGCTCGGTCTGTAGCCTGCGTCGCGTTGCGTTCTTGCGGCTGAGAGATGCTGGTGAGCTCGCTCTAGAACCGTTCCCCTTGCTTGAAGACCGCGACGGGTCGCTCCAGCGTGGTGATGTCGTCGAGGGGGTTTCCTTTCACCGCAACGATGTCGGCAAAGGCCCCTGGTTTGAGCGTGCCGATCTTTCCTTCCATGCGCAGCAATCGAGCATCGACCAAGGTTGCCGATTGGATCGCCTGCAAAGGTGTCATTCCAGCCTCCACATACAACGCAAACTGCCGTGCGTTCAGGCCGTGTGGCTGCACACCGGAATCGGTTCCATAGGCGATCTGCACGCCGGCTCGAATCGCTTTGCGTAGGCTCTCCATTTTCAGCGACTTGATCTGCGCCCCTTTCTCCAACTGGTACGGCTGGTATCCGCCGGCCGCGCCGCGCTCCAGCATGTAGACGTTGGTGTAGGGGTTGGGAACGATGAACGTTCCGCGCTCCTTGATCAGCGCCAGGCAGGCGTCGTCGAGCATCGAGGCGTGCTCGATCGAACGTGCGCCGGCACGTGTCGCGAGCAAGATCCCGTCGGTGCCGTGGGCGTGCACCGCGACATCGCGCCCCTTGGCGCGTGCCGTTTCAACCGCGACGCGCAGCTCATCCTCGGTGTAGTACGAGGCGCGCGGGTCGGAACCGGCCGACATCACGCCGCCGGTAGCGAGCAGCTTGATCCAATCGGCGCCGTACTTGATGTTCTCGCGGACCTTCTTGCGAATCTCGTCCGGGCCATCAGCGATTGCGCGGTAGCGCTGAACGTTCACGTCCGCAGGAAGCTCGTTGTCATCGCCGTGGCCGCCGGTGGGGGAGAGGGAGGCCACCGACACCAGCATGCGCGGACCAGGGATATGCCCGGCGGCGATCGCATCGCGCAGCGCGACATCGGCGAAATCGCGACTGCCCAAATCACGCACGGTGGTGAAACCGGCTGCAAGAATCTTGCGAGCGTTGGCAACGCCTTCGACGGCCGCGCGAGCCCCGGTTTCACGCAGCCGGTCGTAGGGAGTCTCCTCCTCGCTCCCGGCCAGGTGTGTGTGAGCATCGATCAACCCGGGGAGCAGCGTCACGTCCCCCAAATCCAGATCGATCGTTGCATTCGACGCGCGGTTGTCGAGCGACCGGATCAGGCCGCTCTCGATGGTCAGCACCTGATTGAGCAGGATCTTCCCGGTCTCGACCTCGAGCACACGCGCTGCCGCGATGCGGAGGGTGGCCGGACGCTTGGTCTCGGCGCCTGCGAAGGCCGCGACACTGGCTGCCAGCCAGAGTCCAGCAACGGCGATAGGAGTTTGATTGCGCATGGCGAGATTGTGGCACAGGACCAGCGGTGCAATCGCGACTGCTATTCGTCGATGCTTTGGCCTAGGTCGCTCGACGCGTTCGTTGCCTTGCGGGGTAACGCCATCCGTTCGAGCGTGTCGACTCGCCGTCAGACGGTGACCGCGTACTGTCGCTCGCCTCGCTCGTACACGATGTGCGCCCGGCCGACCAGCAACGGGTCCAAGCGCCCGATCGCGTCGGCATCCTTCTTCGCGTAGGGGAGCTTGAGCAGCAAATAACGCATCGCGTTGAGCCGCGCTCGCTTCTTGCAGTCCGACTTGATCACCGTCCACGGCGCGTCGGCGGTATCGGTGTGGAAGAACACCGCCTCTTTGGCCGCGGTGTACTCCTTCCACTTGTCCAGCGAGGCCAAGTCGATTGGCGAGAGTTTCCACTGTTTGAGCGGGTCGTGTTGACGCTCATGAAAACGCTTGCGCTGCTCCTCGCGGCCGACCGAGAACCAGAACTTGACCAAATGCACACCGCTGCGCACCAGGTTGCGCTCGAACTCCGGCGCCTGGCGCATGAACTCGGTGTACTCCTCGTCGGTGCAGAATCCCATCACGCGTTCGACACCGGCGCGGTTGTACCAGGATCTGTCGAACATCACGATCTCGCCGCACGTCGGCAGATGTTCGACATAGCGTTGGAAGTACCATTGCCCGCGCTCGTGCTCTGTCGGTTTGTCTAGCGCGACGACCCGCGCGCCGCGCGGATTGAGGTGCTCCATGAAGCGCTTGATCGCACCCCCCTTGCCGGCGGCATCACGACCCTCGAATAGGATCACCAGCTTCTGCCCGGAGTCTTTGACCCAGGCCTGCAGCTTGAGCAGCTCTACTTGCAACGCTGCCTTCTGTTTCGAGTAGGCCTTGCGAGACAGCCGATTGCGATACGGATAGCCGCCTTCGCGCCAGTCGGTAGAGAGTTCTTCATCTGGATCGACGAGCACCGTGCTCGTCGTGTTGTCGTCCGCTCCGCCTTCGTACGCTGGATCCTCGGAGGCTGACGGAGGTTTGCTCGAGACGGATGACGCCGTCAACGGAGCGTCGACGAGCGCTGTGGCGGAGGTTACTTCGACGGCGTTGTGTATTCGGTTCTCGCGTTTTCTCGACACGGGCAACCTCTCTATTGAAGGCTCGCGCGGCTGACTGCCGTGGATTTCGAAATAGATAGTGCCTGCGAGGCTCGCGCGCCGTTGATCTTGCGGGTTCTACGAAAAACTCGCGGCTGTTCCAGGTCGGAACAACGTCGATCGACCGGTCGTTTCCTGCGGCGAGAGTATCGATCACGGTCACAAAAAAAAACTGCCGGGCCCCGAAGGACCCGGCAGCTTGGTGAAGCGGTCGTTCATTTTTGTCGCGGTGTCAAAACTACGGTGCGTCACCCGCCGCATTGGCCGCGATCACGCGGTAGTAGTAGATCGCACCGCCGCTGGTTGCCGCCGCGTCCTCGGTGTAGACGAAGGTGCTGACCAGCGCGACCTGGCTGAGGTTCTGTGGATCGGTACCCCGCATGATCCGGAAGCGATCGGCAGGGCCGTGGTTCAGATCGGTCGCCGGGGCCTTCCACTCCAGCCGCAGCGACGATCCATTCCAGGTCGTGAGTAACTGACTCCCATCGATCGGATTCGGCCGGTTGAGCGCCGCACCCGCAATGGTGAACGGAGCATCCGTCGTGTCCTGCCCCAACAACGAGCCACGACCGTCATACGAGAGGACCTTGACCAGCGCGCTTTCGGTCGGCGTGCCGGAGACGGTCCAATCGTACGAAAGCCCCGTCACGTTGGTGGCCAGTGTCTCCCAGTTCGCGCCGCCATCGCGCGAGAGCTGGATGGTGTAGCGGTGATCAGGCGCTTGCGACGCCGGGTTCCATGCGATGTTCAGCGTGGAGCCGGCGAGGTTGTAACTACCCGGCAGCGGCCGGTACTGAGCCGGGTCGCCGGTGCGGACGTAATCGGTGCCTCGCCACCACTGCACATCCTCGACCTCGCCTTGAATCGTGACCGGTATCAACTGACCTTCGGCCACCGTGTCGAAGAACAGCTCCGAGTCGAACCAGAACGTCACCTCTTCGATGCCGTCGCGGTTGCTGTCGGTGTAGTACGGCGGTGGATCGGCCAGCGCGGGGACCGAATCGTTGAGCATCACGCTGCCGAGGCGGATGTTGTGTGGATTCAGATCGGGCGTGAGTTGGATCGTCATCCGCACACGCAACACGCTGCCGTCGTGACGGATGATCTTGGGGACGAAGTCAGTCAGCGTCGGCGCAACCAAGCTGACGTTGAGTCGAACCGGAACCTCGACCAACGGCGTGTACGGATCGTTGCTGTTGATCTTGATCACGGCTTCGTGAATCCCGTCCTCCAAGCCGACTGCGTCGAGCAGGACGTCGGAGTTCTGAGCACCGCTCTCCGGCACCGTTCCACCCGTCGTACCGAGCTTGATCCAATCGGGGATCTTCTTGAACTCGATCGCCAAGTTGTCGTGCAGGTAGTCGAGGTTGTAGACCACGTTCAGCCCATCGTCCTTGGCCGAGTTTTGGATCCCGACGGTGGCGGAGTTGAGCGTGCCGCTGAGCGAGAGGTACTGATAGACGATTCGGCCATTGGGGTAGAGCTGAACCTGGAAGGTGAGTAGCGAACCGGCGGCGTAACGCTCGACCGTTTGGTACTGCACGATCAGGCGTGCGCCGTCATTGTAGTAGTAGGCCTTGCCGGTGGTGCGGAAGTGCAAGTCATCCCAGAACGGTGCGAGCAGGTTCTCCGGGACGGCCGACGCGTTGTTCGGCAGCGGTTGGTTGGTGAATGTCGTCAAGGTCGAACTGAACGACAGCCAACCGTTGGTGCAGACGTTCACGGTCGAGAAGTTGTTGCCGTAGAACGGGAACGAGAAGCCGATCGGAATCGCTTGTGCGTTTTGATCGTCACCTGTCAACCCGGTGATCTGGGTGCCGATCGAGCTGATGTCGACCCAATCGAACGTCGGTCCGCCCGTCTGATCGGAATCGGTCCAGCTATAGCCGAAGAGATCCGGTCCGCCCGCACCCAGAATCCCTGCACGAGTGTCCAGATCATCCTTCGCCAGCTCGACGTAAGAGCCCGGGGAAACCGTGCCTTCGGTCGAGATCAGGTTGGTACCGCCATCCCAATAAAGGTTGCTGCCGCCTTCGTTGCGAATCGTGAGCTGCTTGGTGCGGTGGCCGCCCGGCGGAAGTGCGGTCGAGATCGCCGGAGGTGTGACGTGGATCTCCGGCGGGATCAACGCCTCGCCTTGCAAGGCCACGACGACCGATCCTTCATCCGGATCGTTGCTCACCACCGTCAGCGATCCGAGGCGCGTTCCCTCGTCCAATGGCGTGAAGTTGACGTTGACGTTGGTGGCCGCGCCCGGCGCGAGGTCGAACGGTGCCGTGGTGGTCGAGTTGAACTCACCGGCGAAGTTCAGCGCGGTTACGTGAATCGCGTCGGTGCCGATGTTGCGGATCGTCATCGGCAGCGTGCTGCTGAACCCGACGAACGTGGTCGGGAAGCTGAGCGAAAGCGGTGTTACATCGATGTCCGGAATTCCGGTGACGTGCACGTTGACCGGGATCGAGATCAGTCCGCGTGCCGGATCGTTGGTGGACATCTCGATCGAGGATTGATAGTCGCCACCGACGAGGCCGCGGGCATCGATCGCCACATCGATGTCGACGAAACTGCCGGCCGCCACCGTTCCAGCATTGGGGGTGAGTGTCGGGAACAAGAATGGCGGTGCGTACTCGATCGCCAGGTTGTTGTGCATGTACGCGCTGTTGAAGACCACGGTCAAGCCGTCGGTCTTGGCTTGGTCTTGCATTCCGACGGTGGCGCTGGCCAACTCGGCCGAGGTCATCGTGAGGTACTGCATCACGATCCGGCCGTTCGGGTAGAGGATCACCTGGAACGTCAGGTCGGAGGGCGTGGTGCTGGAGAATCGGTCGACATGCGTGTACTGCACGATGAAGCGGGTGCCGTCGGCCAAGTACCTCACGTTGCCATTGCGCAGATGCAGATCGTCCCAGAACAGCGCCAGCATGTTCGCGGCGCCCGACGAATTCGGCAGTGCGCTGTTGGACAAGCGTGTCGAGGTGTCGGTGGTGTCGAAGGTCAGCCAGCCGTTGGTCCCGACCTTCAACGACGAGAAGCTCCCACCGTAGAACGGGAAGGTGATCCCCAGATTGATCGCCGAGCTGAGAGCGTCGTCAGAGCTGGTGAAAGAGATCGCTGTGCCGGTAGAACTGATGTCGACCCAATCGAACGCCGGTCCCTCGGCGTCGTCGGAGTCTTTCCATGTGTACCCGAAAACATCAGGGCCGCCGGTACCGAGCACACCCGGCCGCGGATCCGGCTCGTCCTTCTTCAACTCGAGCGGTTCGTAGACGGTGACGCTCGCGCCGCTGTTGAGTTGCACCCGCGTCGTGAAGTTCAGATCCGACCCGCCCTGGTTTTCGAGGTGCAACGTGCGATGTACGACCTGACCGGAGTCGAGCGACTCTGCGAACGAGTCAGGCGAGTTGACGGCAACCGGCGGCACGATTCCGAGGCCGGTAACCGGCATCGTCTTGTCGGGCGTCGTCGGGTCGTCGCTGATCACGTGGACGAGTGCGTTGAGCGGGCCGGCAACTGTCGGTGCCCAACGCAGATTGAAGATCCTGGCCCCACCAGGCTGCAGCGGGAACGACGCTTGCGGTTGCTCCGGTCCGTCCGCCGGCTGCTCGACGAACAGGTTCGGGTCGCTGCTGAAGACGTCGGCAACGTTCAGAACATCGGTGCCGTTGTTGAGTACCTGGAATGTCGTCAGGTACGAGTAGCCGGTGAACCGTGTGCCGTACGCGTACGACGTCGGCGCGATCGCCACGATCGGTGCGCCGACGACGTGCAACACGGCCGGCACACGCTCCTGCGGTTGCGACGGGATGTTGGTATTCAGCACCACGGCGCCGGCCAGATCTCCGCCGTTGCGGCTGTTGGAATCGAACGTCACCGTGAAGTCGAACGACTGCCCTGGTGGGATCGTGCTCGAGGCTGGGGTGACCCGCAGCCACTCGGGCACGCGGCTGTACTGGATTGCCATCGAGCTGTGCACGTAGTTGGCGTTGAAGTTGGAGACCAGGCCGATGGTACGCGTCGAATCCTGGATACCGATCGTGGCCGAGTTGAGCGTCCCGATCATCGTCCTGTACTGCAGCACCACGCGGCCGCTGCTGTAGAGCTGGACTTGGAATGTGATCGGGGAGCCCGATGGACTGAACTTCTCGACGTTGGTGTACTGCACGATGAAGCGTGAACCTTCGGCGCGATACTTCACGTTCCCGCTGCGCAGATGCAGGTCGTCCCAGAACATCGCGATCATGTTCTTGGCGCCGGAACTGGACGGGAGCGTGCTGTTGCTCAGACGACTGAGCGTATCGGTCGTGTCGAACGTCAACCAACCGTTGGTACAGACCTTCAAGGACGAGAAGTTGCTTCCATAGAACGGGAAGGTCATCCCCATGCTGATCGCCGAGCTGAGTGCGTCGTCCTGGCTCGTGAACGAGATCGTGGTACCGGTGGAACTGATGTCGACGAAATCGTAGGCAGGGCCGCCCGACGCATCGGAGTCTTTCCAACGATAGCCGAACGCATCCGGCCCGCCGGAGCCTTCGGTCCCTTCGTCCGGGGTCGAGACGATGCCATTGCCGCCGTTGCCTTGATCGGCGGCTGCGTTGACGATCAGGTTGGCGCCGCCGTTGTTGGTAACGTGCAGCGGTCGGCTGACCGTCTGGCCGGAAAACAGCGTTTCGTTGAAGGAGGAAGGATCGAACGTCATCTGGGGTGCGGCGACCGCAGTGCCGGTGACCGGCACCGCCAGGTTCGGATCGGCCCCATCGTTGCTTTGAATCGTGAGCGAGCCGCTGAACGGACCGAGCGTTGTTGGCGTCCAGTTCACCGCCACGTTCTGCGAACCGTGCGGCGCCACATCGAAACTGGTCGGCGCCGCCACCAACTGCGCGTCGCTGGAAACGATGTTGGTTACGTGCAGCACATCGGTCCCATCGTTGGCGACGATCAGGTTGGCGGGGTGCGTGTTGTTGACGAACCGCTCACCATAATCGATCGCTTGCGGTTGCACCGTAATGTCCGGCGCTCCGGTGACATGCAACGCCACCGCAATCGGAATCACGAGTTGCGCCGGATCGTTGGTCTGGATGTTGACGGTGCCGGGGTACTCTCCACCCTCGAGCCCCGACGCGTCGATGTGCACGTTGATCGGGAGCGACTCCCCGGCGCGCAGCCGGCCGGCTGTTGGCGACGCGGTCAACCATTGCGGGGTCGAGTTGATTCGAATCGCGAGGTTGTCGTGCAGATAGGCTTGATTGAACGCCACCTGCAGACCGGCAGACTTGGAAGCGTCTTGGATCCCGACCGTGGCGCTGGTCAGATCGCCGGTCAGCGTCAGGTACTGCAGCGTGATCGCGCCGCTCGCTTCGATGATCATTTGGAAGGTGTAATCGCCGGTTCCGCTGTAGCGCGGAATCGCCTGCCACTGCACCACCGCCTTGTTGCCGAACGATTGGAAGTAGGTCCGATTCACGCTCTTGGGATTGAGATCGTCCCACAGCGCTGCGATCAGGTTTTCCGGTGCGGAGGCACTCGGCAGTGGTTGGTTGCTGTAACTGGTGGCGGCACTGGTAAACGAAACCCAGCCGTTGCTGCAAACACGTACCTGATTGAAGAAGGTTCCGTAGAACGGGGCGTTGAAGCCCAGATCGAGCGGCGCCGTGGTGGCATCGTCTCCGGTGAGGTTGAGCGCCGTGCCGGTCGTGGAAATGTCGAGCCACGAGAATGCGGGTCCACCCGGTTGATCGCTATCGACCCAGCGGTACCCGAAGCTGTCGGGTCCTCCGCTGCTTTCGATTTGCGGGTGATTCACGCGCGGGTCGATCTCGTCCTTGCCCAGTTCGAGTGAGTCTGATTGGACCGTCGGTTCACCCACGGCAGGTGGCGGAATCGTGAAGTCGAGTGTTCCCTCGCCGATGTTGGTGAGCGTCACGACATGGTCCGACTGCTGGCCCGTGAGCAGCGTGTCGCTGATCGACGTCGGAGCTGCCTGCGCGGTGGGCGACGGCAGCGTGCGTTCCTCGGCCACATTCGAAATCGGCCCGGCATTGCCCCACTCGTCTACCGCGCGAATCGCGAAGAAGTAGAGCGAGGCGGCCTGCAGATTCTTGACCTCCATCTGCTGCGTCGTTCCAGCCACGAGCGGCGCCGGCTCTTTCCCGGCCCGTGTGGCGGAACTGAAGTTGGCTTCCGTAATCGGATCGAGTGAGTAGCGCAGCTCGTAATAGTTGGCGGTGCCGACGTTCCCGTCATCACCGGTTGCGGTCCAACTCAAGCCCATCGTGTTGGAACCGGGGTCGACCGCCGCCAGGCTGTTGATCATGCCGGGCGCAACATTGTCCGGTTCGGCGATGGCGAAGAACGCGTTCAACCGTCCGTTCGAAACGACTTGCCCGTTCATCGACGCGATGTGGTCGACGGAGTTGAGCAACACGTTCTTCATCTGTGCCACAGGAATGTTGGGCGACACGGAGCGAATCAGCGCGCAGACGCCGGAAACGTGCGGCGTCGCCATCGAGGTGCCGGACAGCGTGCCGTAGGTATTCCCGGGCAACGTGCTGAGGATATCGACGCCAGGTGCCGCCAGATCGACCGATGTCGGGCCCCAATTCGAGAAGGAGGCCTTCAGGTCGCGATGATCGGTGGCGGCGACCGAAATGAGGTTGGCCAGGTCATAGCTGCTCGGGTAGTGCGGCGACGTGTCGTTGTTGACGCCATCATTTCCGGCCGCGGCGACGAAGGCGATGTTGGCCGCTCCGGCGCGTGCGATCGCGTCATACAGCGTTTGTGAGAACCCACCGCCGCCCCACGAGTTGCTGGTGAGATCGACGTGCATCATGGTGGCGTAGTCGACGGCGCGCACCGCGTCGGCGGTGTTTCCTGATCCGCCGCCGCTGAGGAACTTCAATCCCATCACCTTGACGTTCCAGGCCACGCCGGCCACGCCGATGCTGTTGTTGCCGGCGGCGGTGATCGTTCCGGAAACGTGCGAACCGTGGCCGTTGTCGTCGAACGGATCGGGGTCGTTGTTGATGAAGTCGTACCCATGAACGTCGTCGATGAAGCCGTTGTTGTCGTCATCGATGCCGTTGCCGGCAACTTCGCCAGGATTGGTCCAGATGTTCGGTGCGAGATCGGGATGGTTGTAGTCGATGCCCGTATCGATCACACCAACGACGACTGACGGACTGCCGGTCGACACGCCCCACGCCAGGTCGGCGTCGATGTCGGCGTCGACCGTTCCGCCTGTCTGCCCGGTGTTGTTCATCCCCCACAGTTCCGAAACGCGCGGATCGTTGGGGATCACATCCAGGCCGATCACGAAATTCGGCTCGGCATATTCGACCAGCGGGCTGGCCTGCAATCGAGCGATCGCGGCCTCGACGTTCACGCCGGGCCCGAGCCGCCACTGCTCGGCACGAGAGGCGAACGTATTCAGCGTGGAGGCTGCCAACTCGCCGCGCAGCCGGGCGATACCGCCCAACGGCGCGTCGGGTCTGAATTTCAACAGCACTTCGCCCGGCACATAGGCCGGTCTCGCCGAATCGCCGGTAAGCGCTAGCGCCCACATCACGCCGAGCGCGAGCACGATTACCAGCGATACCAGCGACACACTTCGACCGAGTCTTGAGCGAGACATTCAACCTCCCTCGTTCGCGCGGGGATCGCTGCGCGAACCCTCCGTGTGGACGACACCACCATCACGAACCGGCGGGAAGATGTGCACGCTTCGTGCAGCGCCGCCCTCGGCAACACTCTCGGCTGCGCCAGCCCCTGACCATCGGGGTTGGATGACAACGGCGCCGATACCGCACAGGTGCCCCTTGACCTAGTCACCCTGCGTGGGACGCTGCGCTCCAACCCGTCGAGCAACTCAGGTGCTCGCACATTCCCCACAGTCGCTAAGCCTCGCCGGTGTACTCGCCTGACGAGCCGATGTCAATTGGCTTGGCGCACGAAATTGTGTCCCTTCCAGCACGCTGCCCGATCTTCTATGCCGGTTGGACTGTCTGTCCTGATTCGCGCGATTGACTTTCGGACTGAGAGAGAATGGCAGCCTTGCACGTCTTGCAAGTGATGCGACCACGGGTGGGCACCGACGGGGCACAACAGCAGGACAAGAGCTGAGGAGATTCGATCGATGCAGTACCCCGACGTGCGATTCAGCGGCGCCGTGCTTGGTTTCCTCGTGGCACTGCCCGCGTTGGCGGCGCCGCCCGACGAGGTGGCGGGACTCACCTGGTGCAGCGGATCGAAGGAGTGCGTGTCGTGGTCATCCGTCGCCGGCGCGACTCAGTATCTGGTCTACAAGGGTGACGCCGCGACGCTTCCCGCTCTCGCCACGACTGGATTGGATTCGTGCAGTGCCGGCGCATTCACCGCGACCACGACGGGCGATCTGTTGATTCGTCGCCCGGGTCCTGGCGAGTTGCTTTGGTATCTGGTCACGGCGCGCAACGCCGACGGTGAAGGGAGTGCCGGCACGGGCACCAACACTCCACGTCTGCCCAACGCCAACGGCAAGTGCTGCGGTGAGCTTGCCTTCCGTGAGCGATTCAATGCCGCCAACGGCGCTCCCTGGCCACCGCCGTGGCAACGGGTGTGCAGCGTCGATCGCTCCGATGTGCAGAACGGCAGCGGTCGCTATCGGCCGGTGTTGTCGGGTTACTCCTTGGCGCGTCTAACAGCGCCGATCGACGAACGCGATGTCGAGGTGCGGTTGTCGATGCAGTTCGAAGATTCAGAAACGCAGGGGATTGGCTTTTACGTGCGGCAGAACGGCGGGTGTTTGCAAAACACCCCGCTGCACGGCGCCGGATATGCGGTGTTTGTCGAGGATTTCCGCACCGATGGGATCGGCGTATGGCGCGAGCGCGACGGTAATGAGGAATCGATCTCGATCAACTTCAATCCGTCCTTCGATTTTCAAAACGGTGTGCGCTATCGAGTGCGGTTTCGCTGTCTCCAGGAATCGCCGGTGACGACCCGTTTGCAGGCCAAGTTCTGGATCGAGGGGAGTGCGGAGCCCGCAGGTTGGCAGGTCGACGCGGTCGACGGGCTGCCGTCGCTTCAAGGCGTGTCGGGCGGATTGGCAGCCGACTCGTGGAGCAACTACACCTGGCCGGGTCCACCGGGTGGGATTGCACACACGTTCATCGACGATGTCGAGATTGAAAGAGTCTGTCCGCCGTAGTTGACGAGGTGCCGTCGTACCAGGCGATGGCGAGCGTGACGCGTGTTGAAATGTGCGCTCGCCCTATTCGCCTTTCGGTTCGACGATCTCGAGGTCGAAGCAAAAGCGGCCCGCGGGGTGCGCCCACTGAATAGCGTAGATGCCGTAGCGATGCCTTGCTGAGGTCGCGCCAGAATCGAGTGCGAACGTTCCGCACAGCCGGTAGGAGTCATCGTCTCTCTGCTCGTACTCGTACGGCTTGGAGGTCTCAGGATCGACCAGCATCGGCCCGAATCCTGACTCATGAGTCAACGCTGCGAAATCGTTCGGGAGCGCGCTATGGCGCTCGAAGTAGGTCTGCACTTGCGATTTCAGGTCGCTCAAATCCTCTACGCGTCGCTCGTCCAGGCGGCGCAATCGCTGCTTCGGCGGGTCGATCATCACGATGGCGACCGCCACCGCAGCCGCCACCGCAGCGGCCACTACCGCTGCCAAACGCGCTGAACCACTTTGACAGTTCATTCGGCCTCCTCGCGACGCAGATCGCGCAGGTAGTAACCGAAGACTGTTCCGGCGATCGCACCGACGACCAGCACCTTGAGAATGAAGCGGATCGTGAGTTCTCCGCCAAGCATGCAGTACACCAGCGAGGTCAGGTCGCCGATCAAGCATCCAGCGGCGATGAACATCGTGAGATAGGTGAGCCAGCGTCGAATCGGCGAGAGCCGTTTGACCGGGTCCTTGGCGAGCGCGCGCGCCACCAAGCGCGAGATGTAGAGAAAGACAGGGAAGGCGATCACCAGCGAGGCAACCGGCCATCGCAGGCCATCGCGGTCGGCGTACGAACCGTCCGCCGCGTCGGGAAAGGTTCGGTTGATGAACTCGAACAGCAGATCACCGAAGTGGTACGCGCTCAGATACAGCGTGCTGAACAGCACCAAGTAGATGAACGCTTCCTTGGCCGAGAGATACGGGCGCGGCCTGGGCACGGGAACCGCAAACGGCATTTCGGAGAACGCGCCCAAAGCACTCTTGGCTTGATCGGCGGTCCATCCAGCGCTGAGCATTGCCTGCTCGATCTCTGCACGGTTCGCGCCGCGCAGCAGCGACTCTCGAACGAACAGCTCCAGTTCCTGTGTGCCTGCAGCCATGACGCACCTCGAGTGATCCCTGAAGGTCTGCCGATCGGTCAGCAGAGCCAGCGAATCGTGGCGACGATAGACTCGGATCGATGTCGCTGCCGCTTGGTCGATGTCAAGGGTTTCAACGGCTCCTCTCGGGTCGCGGAGCGATGGGGCCGACAGTGATGTACGAAACTGGAGGCGCGCCGCGCAAACGTTGCGGCAACAGCCCCGCGTAATCGTGCCTGCGGGCTGCGGCAGAAGTGCCCGTTGCTTGGCTCGAATTCGGCGCGATCTCCAGATACTCCCGCCTCGAAGCGGAGGCGTTATGACACGATCGACTTTCACGACGCTAGCAGTTTCATTCGCAGTTCTGGTTGCAGCCCTTCCAACACAAGCGACCGAGAAGCCGGCACAAACAGGCGCGCTTCAGGTGCATGTCTGGGAGGACACGCAGGGGAAACAGTCGGCGATCCCTGGGGCGACGGTCGAGCTCTCCAACCCCAATGGCTCGATTCCAAAACGAGTTCGGCAAACCGATCTTGATGGTCTCGCGACATTCTCGAATCTCCCGCTGAACTCGAGCTATCGGCTCGAGGTGACTGCGGCAGGCTACGGGCCGATGCCCGGTCTGAACGTGACCGTGAGCGTAGGCGCGACACGGACGATCGAAGTCCAACTGTGGCCGTCGCAGCAGGAAGAGGTCCAAGTCGTTGGTGGGCATCCTCCGATAGAGATCGCCCAACAGGAGACTACTGTTGGCACCGAGTACTTCAACGACCTACCGGTCACCGGTCGCGTGTATAAGCGCGGCTTGGTGCTAGCGCCCGGTGTGAATGACCCAGCTGGCGACGGCTCGGTAACCGTGCACGCCTCACGTGAGCGCGATTTCAAGGTGTCGGTCACCGATCTGAGCACCGTTGATCCACTTACCGGCAAGCTGCTTTCTGGCATCGCTCCGGACTCGATCGAAGAAATCCAAATCGACGGCGCGGACGGAGAAGGCTATGCGCAGATTGTCGACAATCCCTTCCTACCTGCACTTCGTGAGCCACTCTCGACATTTTCGATCGATGTCGATACGGCGTCGTACACAAACATGCGGCGATTCCTGACCAGCGGTTCGCTGCCGCCGGCCGCTGCGATTCGCATCGAAGAGCTGCTCAACTACTTTCAATACGACGATCCGGTTCCCGTGGCCGGCGTGCCGTTTGCAGTCTCCACTGAACTCGCGGCGTGCCCGTGGAGCGAGGGGCATGCGTTGTTGCGGATCGGTTTGAAGGCCACCCCCATTCAGTTCGTTGCGCGCCGTCCCGGCAACTACGTGCTCTTGATCGACGTGTCCGGCTCGATGGACGAACCGGCCAAGCTGCCGCTGGTGAAGCTGGCGTTGAAGATGTTGGTTCAGCAGTTGTCCAGCGCGGACAAAGTAGCGATCGTGGTGTATGCGGGCGCCGCCGGTCTGGTGCTTGACTCGACGAGCGACCGATCGGCGATCGCGGCTGCAATCGACAACCTGAACGCGGGCGGGTCCACAGCCGGTGGAGAGGGGATCAGGCTGGCTTACTCGATCGCCACCAAGAACTTCATCGAAGGCGGCATCAATCGCGTGATCTTGGCCACCGATGGCGACTTCAACGTCGGGATTTCGAGCGAGGGTGAGTTGGTTCGATTGATCCAGGCTCGCGCCAAGTCGGGCGTGTTTCTCAGCGTCTTCGGCTTCGGTACCGGCAACCTGCAGGACGCGAAGATGGAACAACTGGCGGATCACGGAAACGGGCAGTACGCCTACGTCGACTCGGCGCTCGAAGCGCGACGTGCGATGGTCGAGCAGGCGGGCGGCACGCTGATCACGTTGGCGAAGGATGTGAAGATCCAAGTCGAGTTCAATCCGGCCGCGGTCGCACAATACCGCTTGATCGGCTACGAGAATCGAATTCTTGCTGCTGAGGATTTTCTCGACGACACCAAGGACGCCGGAGAGATCGGCGCCGGACACTCGGTCACGGCGTTGTTTGAGATTGTCCCTGCCGGCGCGAGCGATACGGCTCGCGCGGTCGAGCCACTCAAGTACTCGCGCCTCCTGACCAAGACCGACGCGAACTCGTCCGAACTCGCCACCGTCAAGCTTCGCTTCAAAGCGCCCGATGCCGATGTCAGTGTGGCGCACGACGTGGTGGTGATGAACAAGGTCGCGACGCTTGCCACCGCGAGCGGCGAGCTGAAGTTTGCCGCTGCGGTCGCAGCCTTCGGAATGGTATTGCGCGAGTCGCCCGATCGCGGCAGCTCGAGTTTCGAACTGGCTCGCCAGTTGGCGACCGCGGGTATCGGTAACGATCCCAACGGCCAACGCCACGAGTTCGTGCAACTGATCGGCAAGGCAGTGGAACTCGAACGGCTGAGGGGGGCGAAAAACTGACGAGCCATACCGGCCCAGTGGTGACTCGTGAGATGACGCAGGGATTCGCCCCGAATTGGTGCGCGTCCCACGATCATCGCTGCGGCCGGGTCCTTTGCCTTCAGCGACCGCATCGCACGCGAGAACTACATGAAGGAGCGCGAGATGGTGAGCTACTGCTACGTGGAGATGTTGATCAAGGAGGCCGGCGGCTGGCGCTTCATAGCGTGGGCTGGCGGCGGCGATGCGAAGAAGTAGGCGTGTGGGGTTCTTGAAACAACTGGTGACGCGCTCGTTGGTGGGTCGGTGAGCGCGTCGCACCCTCTGCTGCGCTGACGAGCATCAAGCCAGAGCGCTTGAATCTGTGAAGCCTGCAACGCGATGTGCGGACAATCTCAGCAGTTCTCCCTGCACCCCGCATATCGGAGCTCCGGCGTGCAGAGACTGCAATCTGATTGTCGGCGAGTGACGCTCGCTCGGTCGATGCGATGCATCTCTCGCCTTGCCACACAACACGCTGCGCGTAGAATCCCGCTCGATCGACCTCCCACCCGCCTCTGATCGTTCCACCCCGGCGGGCGTGCGTCGCGGGGGTCTCCTATGCACTACAGTCACGATTCCTCTTCGATCGGTCCGTTGTCCTTCCGACATCTCACGCTTGCCCGCGGTGTGCTCTACATCGCACTGGTGCTTGGCGTCATGCTCGTGGCCTCGATGAGCGCCCACGGCGCGACGATTCGCGTCAAGCCAACCGGAAACGACAGCAACTCAGGGGCCGACTGGAGCCATGCCAAGGCCACGGTCACGGCTGCGATTCAAGCCGCGCAGGCGAGCGACGAGATCTGGATCGCAGCGGGCGTCTACAAAGAGCGGATCGCTAACCGGAAAGCAGGAAGCGTGTCGGTCGATGTCGCGATCTATGGTGGTTTTGCCGGCACCGAGACGTCGCGCGAGCAGCGCAACATCGCTGCCAACGCGTCGATTCTCGATGGCGAGTTTCTCGGAGCGGTGGTGACGATCGATTCGCAAGCGTCACGCAGCATGCGCATCGACGGATTGCGAATCCGAAACGGCAAGAGCGGGCAAGGCGGGGGAATCTCCGTGCTCGGCTCGGCACCGACGATCGTCAACAACGACCTGCTCGGAAACCAAGCGGACTTCGGCGGCGGGCTGATGGTCTGGGGCTATCGATCGCTTCCACCGGCGGCACAAGCGCTGATCGAGTCGAACGTGATTCAGGTGAATCACGCCGACGATGGTGGTGGGGGAGCTGCGCTGGTCGGTTCCTCGGCGGAGCTGCGCAACAACACGATCGTCGGCAACACCACATACGGAAGGGGTGGCGGGATCGGCGTCTGGATCAGCGAGTCGACGCTGGTCGCGCGCCCGGAGATCGTCAACAACTTCATCTACGAGAATTCAGCCAACGTAGCGGCGAGTGCCGAGTTCGTGGGTGGCGGCGGAATCTTCGCCACCGAGCGGAATTTGGCCGACGAACCGCTGGGCGGGATCTGCGCACCGAGAATCCGCAGCAACATCATCGCGGCCAATGCAGCGGTGGCGAGTGGCGGCGGGATCGCGTTCATCAACTCGGAGAACGAAGCGGCGCAGATCATCAACAACACGATCGTCGGCAACAGCGGCTCGGGGGTCTACTGGGGAAACGCGCTCCCGACGATCGTCAACAACATCGTCGCCAAGAACACCTGGGGGCTGGAGGAGGACATCGGCAACCCGTATGTCGAGACGATCCGGTTCAACAATGTCTGGGGTAACGAGGTCCACTCCAGAGTAACCAACTACTTTCAACTCTCGGATCTCACTGGTATCGACGGCAACATCTCAGCCAATCCGCAATTGGTTCTGTTTGGAAGCGGACGACAGAGGATTCAACCGACTTCCCCATGCCGCGATGCGGGTGACGATGCTGCGGTCGATCCAGCCTGGATCGATATCGATAGAGAGTCGCGGATCCAAGGCGCGCATGTCGATATCGGAGCCGACGAGTCGAGCGGTGGTTCCTGGGCCGACATTCCAACCGTCGTGCATGTGCGTCCCACCGGTGACGATGGGTTGGACGGACTCAGTTGGGCAACCGCAAAAAGGACTGTGCAGAACGGAGTGCACACCGCCTGGGCGTCGGGCGGTGGCGAAGTCTGGGTCGCGGAAGGAACGTACGCCGAGCACCTGGTTCTCTACGCCTGGGTTCATCTGTATGGCGGTTTTGCCGGCAACGAAACGGTGCGCTCTCAGCGCGACCCGAGCACTCACGTCAGCGTGATCGATGGGAGCGAGGTGCCGCCCGTGGTGAACTGCGGGCACGCCGGCTATCGCGTCGCTACCATCGATGGCTTCCGAATAACGCGCGGCGGCCGGTACATGGGCGGCGCGATCTCTTCACCCAACATGCCGACAGGGCTGGGCGGTGGAATTCGCTGCGATACCAGCTCGCCGGTGATCAGCAACAACGCCATCGTCTACAACTCGCTGGGGGATTGGTCCACACCGCCACTGACTCCTCCACAAGGCGGCGGTATCGGGTTGCTGGGATCGCACCCGCTGATCTGGGGGAATACGATTGCCGAGAATGAGACGCTGCACTTCAGCGGCGAAGGGGGCGGGATCTACTGCGAGTTGTCGTTGGCCGACATCTACTACAACACGATCTACAGTAACCACTCCAACAATGGCTCGGCAGTGCGCTGCACATTGGCGCGCCCGATGCTCTACAACAATCGGATCGAAGCAAACCAGTTCTACTACCTCCCACCGGTCTACATCGGGCCTGGAGACAGCGCGGTCTCGCTTCCGGCCTGCTTCGACTTCGAGTTGGACTACAACTACTTCGTATCGAACACGGGCGAGACCGGTGGCGCCGTGTGTGTGTCACAGTCGGATCGCGGTACGATCACCAACAATCTGTTCGTCGGGAATCGTGCGTATCAGGCGCAACTCGGAACCGGCGGCGAGGGGGGCGCCATTTGGCTGCTCACCAGGCGCAACCCGCCGGGCAGCATCTCGATCAACGGAAATACATTCGCCAGCAACACCGCGACGAACTTCTTCATGGGGGAACAGGGCGGGGCGATCGCGGTGATTCCGGATTCCGATCAGGTCGTCATCTCCAACAACGTGATGGCGTTCAACTCCTCGGGGATCTACAAGCGCAGCGCGATGCCGCTCAATCCGACCTTGGTCAACAATCAGCTCTGGAACTGGACCGGTGGGCTCAACAAGAACTACGTGAACGTCCCGATCGGACCGACGGACTTGCAGAGCGATCCGCAGTTCGTCGATCGCGTCAACGGTAACTACCGGCTGGCGGCGACATCTCCAGCGATCGAGGCCGGCAGCGACCCGCACACGGTGATGCCGTATGACCTCGACGGCGCGCCTCGCATCCAGGACGGCCACGGCACCGGAATCGCACATGTCGACATTGGTGCCTACGAGTTCTCGCCCGACTTCGATGCCGACGGCACGCCGGATTGGAGCGACGCTGATGACGACAACGATGGCGCAGCCGATGTGGCCGATTGCGCCCCGCGTGATGCCACCGTTTGGAATCCGCCGGTCGACGTGACGCCGTTGACGATAACGAAGGCCCCGGCGATCACGCTTGATTGGAACGGGCAGGATCCGGGCACGCGCTACGACATCGTCGATGGAGTGGTAACGATGCTGCGCAGCGATCACGATTTCTCACGCGCCGCCTGCCGCGCTCAGAACATCCCGAATCCGAGCTGGGTCGACTCGGCGCCCGGCCCCAGCGCCTCAGAGGCACGCTACTACCTGGTGCGTGCCAAGAATGTTTGCGGGACAGGTACATGGGGCCACGGCAGTAACGTACAACCTCGTGTCGTCACAGTCTGTCCATGAGACACGTTGCTCGCCTTTGTGCTGACGGCGGCCGCAGTTGCGCTCTTGACGCTCGGTGCCGCGGCGCGCGCCCCTTCGGGTTACACGGTGGTCGGCTGGAACAATCTCGGGATGCATTGCACATATGCCGACTACTCCGTGTTCTCGATCCTCCCGCCGTACAACGTACTCAACGCGCAAGTCATCGGCCCTGACGGTGCGGTCGTGACCAACGGTGCGACCGTGCGGGTCACGTATCAAGCGGTCGCCGATCCAGCCGGATCGATGAACACGACATCCAAAGGCAAGACCAACTTCTGGCAGTTCGTGCAGCCGTTTTACGGCGCGACTCCTGCAGAAGACGTCGGATCTGCGGGCGCGGCGGTGCCGGGCACGAGGAACACGCCGCAAGCGATGGCATTCGATTCAACCAAGCGATGGTTCGTCGCCGAGGGTCTGCCGATCACGGCCTATGACGATGCCGGTCACAAGAATCCGTATCCGATGATGCGTGTGATCGCGCGTGACGCCGCCGGCGCCGAGCTGGCGCGCACCGATGTTCGTGCTGCCGGTCTCCGACGAGATGGACTGCAGCGCGTGTCACGCCTCCAACACGCTCGCTGCGGCACGCCCATCGGGCGGTTGAATCAACCACCCCGACAAGCAGACCGACTATCGCGAAAACATTCTTCTGCTCCATGACGATATGGAAGGTGGCCGAGCCTCGTTCCAAGCGGCGCTTACGACCGCCGGCTACAACGCGGCTGGGCTCTGGTCCACGGCTCACGACCACGGCACACCGATACTGTGCTCCACGTGTCATGCCTCGAATGCACTGCCGGGCACCGGCATCGCCGGCATTCCGCAACTCACGCATTCGGTGCATAGCGCGCATGCCACGGTGGTCGATCCCAAGACGGGCCTCACGTTAGGAAACAGTAACAACCGATCCGCCTGCTATCGCTGTCATCCAGGATCAGAAACGCGGTGCCTGCGCGGCTCGATGGGCAAGTCCGTAGCAGCCGACGGTACGCTCGCGATGCAGTGTCAGAGCTGTCACGGCTCCATGGCGCAAGTCGGTGCGATCACTCGCACCGGTTGGCTGGACGAACCACGTTGCGGCAACTGCCATACGGGGGACGCCATCAGCAACAGCGGGCAGATCCGCTTCACATCGGCGGTCGACAGCAGCGGCGCACGGCGGGCCGCAGCGCTGCCGTTGTTCGACACCAACGACGGCGCCCCGGCCGCCGGCCTGTCGTTGTATCGCTTCTCGTTCGGTCACGGCGGCGTGGCCTGCGAAGCGTGCCACGGCTCGACGCACGCCGAGTACGCCAGCCTGCATGTCAACGACAACGTGCAGAGCACTCAACTGCAAGGGCATGTCGGCGTGATCGCCGAGTGCACGGCATGTCACGACCGCATGCCGAACACGATCTCGGGAGGGCCGCACGGGCTGCATCCTCTGGGAGTCGCGTGGGTCGACGCGCACTCCGACGCCGTCGAGAACGGCGGCTCAGGCAAGTGCCGCGCCTGCCACGGCAACGATTACAAAGGAACCGTGCTGTCTCGAACGGTGGGCACCCGATCGTTCAGCACGACGTTCGGCAAGAAGAACTTCTTCGCGGGTGCGCAGGTCTCCTGCTTTGCTTGCCACAACGGACCGACCAGCGAGTCGGCCACGACCAACCATCCACCCAAAGCAAGCGACCTGACGCTTGCGACGTCGCCGAACACCTCGCAGTCGGTCGATCTCAAAGCGACCGATGCCGATGGCAACGCGCTGACCTTCAGGATCGTCTCCCAACCTCAGCACGGGACGGTGGGTCTGGCCGGCAAGCGAGCGACGTACTATCCAGAGAGCAAGTACACAGGACCCGACAACTTCACCTTCGCCGCGTGGGACGGCAAGATCGACTCCAACCTCGCGACCGCAACAGTGAGCGTGCAGACGAGCACCTGCGTCGTCGATTGCTCGGCGACGGTTGGTACGTCGGCAGCAGAAGGGGCGAGCCTCTCGTTCAACGCGACAGCCACCGCAACCGGTTGCAGCAGTTCTCCCACGTACTCATGGCTGTTCGGTGATGGAGGCAGTGCCTCCACGGCGAGCGCCACACACGCCTATCCGTTCTCCGGCACCTACGCCTGGACACTGACCGTCAGCGCGGGCGGCAACAGTTGCAACCGCAACGGCTCGATCGTGGTAGACGCCTTGGCCCCCAGCATTACCAAGGTCACCGCGCTGAAGAACCCGTTCCGGCTGCGACTAGACGGCAGCAACATCCACAGCACCGTCGAGATGAGAATTGCCGGGACCCCCTTCACCAACTTCAACTGGCGCTCGAGCAACTCGATCATCTTGAAAGCCGGCAAGCCGCTGTCCAGTCTGTTCCCAGCCAACACCTGGGTCCCCGTCACCCTCACCAACCCCGACGACGGCCGCTCCATCACCATCGAAGTCAATCGCACCCTCGAGAAGTTCCGCTGACAATTCGGGGACGGTATACCAATTACCGTCCCCGAAGCAGTTGCGATCTTCTGCGCCACGACCCGCCGCCAAAACGGGCGGCACTTGCCCTTTGTCAACCGCAGTTCTCAACCACCGATCCCAAGCAACCGGCGCTAGCAGCGGGAGTGGAGCCTCCCGCGGGAGGTGATGCATGACACTCAGGAGCCTCATCCGCCGCCAACCCGAGATCTCCGATCCATGGATCGAGTTCCCACGGATGTGGGACACGCTCTTCGACGATGTTCGCAACCGTTGGCCTGCCTTTCGCGCCGATGTAAGCGGTGAGTTCGTGCCGCGCCTGGACATCGCCGAGGACGAGAAGGGGTTCGAGGTGACGGTCGAACTTCCCGGAATGGAGGCCAAGGATGTCGAACTGAGCCTCCATGAAGGGATGCTGACGATCAAAGGTAAGAAGGAAACCGAACACGCCGAACATCACAAGAACGTCTTCCGGAGCGAGCGCACCTACGGTTCGTTCCAGCGCCAGGTGGCGCTGCCGATGGAGATCGATACCGAGCGCATCAACGCCATGTTCAAAAACGGAGTGCTGACGGTGCATCTGACCAAGACGCCGGAGGCACTACGTGCGGCCCGAAAGATCGCGATTCGAACGGAGTGAACTCCGCTCGCGAGAAGCGATCACTCACCGCAGGGGCGGCGTCCCAGTCGCCGCCCCTCTTGTCTGTTCGCGCCGCTCGCGCAGGCACGTACGCCTACGGATGGAAAGCCCGCCGGCGCCATGCTGCCAATCTGTGGGTACCGCCCCCCGGCAAGCCGTCTCGCCTCGACAGTTGCAAAACGGAACACCTTGACCGATCAGTATCAAGTGCGAGCGACTCGGGCCGAAACGACGCCGAAGGCGCACCTCGCCACGACGCTGTCGCGATCCACGGTCACGAGTTTCATAAAGAGCGGTTGAATGAATCTGCGGGCGAAGACTCTTCTGACGGTGGGCTCAGCAACGGTGGGGGTTGGTGCGTTGGTCGTTGCCGCCACCGCGACGCTGCTTTTGTTCAACGCCCGCCAACTGGAATCGATCCTGACGGCGCGCGATGTGGCCCGCACGCGCGAGGCTCTCACCGTGGAACTCGAGTCGACTCGCGACACGGCGCGGTACTGGTCGGTCTGGGACGATGCCTACGCGTTTGCTGCCGACCGCAATCAGAAATTCATCGAGGCAAACCTCTACGATGACGTGTTGCGCGAGGCGCGGCTGGACATGGTGCTGTTCCTCGACGCCGACTGCGGCACGATCTTCGCAAAATCTCTGGCACTGCCAGGCGAGTCGACTCGGCTCGACACCAGCCTCGTTGGCCAGAAGTTCTGCAGCCTCCACACGAAATCAGAATTGGCACAAGACCCCACGAACCCTGCAGGTGTCAATGGCGTTCTCACCGTCGGCGGTGAGCCGCTACTGATTGCGGCGGCGCCGATTCTCACCAGCAAACGAACAGGGCCGAGCCGCGGCACGGTGCTGGTTGGGCGCCGGCTCGATCACCGGGTCACGTCGCGGCTGCAACGGGTGACCGGGTTCGATCTCGAGATCGCGATGGCCAACGCACTCCCGCTGAGCTTCGCCGATGCCGCCAGGCTGCTCGACTCTGGGAAGGACCAAATCGCGGTCCCGCGAGACAAGGCGCGGATCGATGTCTTTGCCGTTATTCCCGACCTGCATGATCGCCCAGCCGCACTCTTCAAGCTGACACGCGCGAGAGAGACCTACGCGCAGACGGTATCGCTGGTCCGTGTGCTGCTGCTGGCCAGCCTGGCCGTCTGCGGCATCTCTTGCCTCGCCGTCTTGGTCTTTCTCGATCGATTCGTGCTCTCACGACTGGCCGGTTTGATCTCTTCCGTGGGCAGCATCAGCCAGTCGCGCGACACGACGGCGCGCGTCAGCGTTGCAGGCCGCGACGAACTCGCCGGGCTCGGCGATGCGATCAACGACATGTTGGTGGGGCTCGATCGTTCGCGACACGAACTCGAGCAGCGCGACGCGCGGCTGGGGGAAATGCTGGCCGCACTCGAGAGAGCGAAACTCGAACTGGAGGCCCGCGTGATCGACCGCACGGCCGAACTGCGGGCCAGCAATCGCGAGCTTCAGGGTGAGGTCGTCGAGCGCATCGCGGCAGAGGAAGCGCTCAGCACTCAACTACGGCTACAGCGGGGTGTCGCCGGCTTCTCGAAAACACTGCTGCAAGATCCACAGCGGGGCGGTGGCCTCGAGCCGGCACTGCAGCATCTGCTTGCGGCGGCCGATGCCAGCCGCGTCTACGTGTTCATCAATCGCGCCGATCCTGGGCTTGGTGTCGTGATGGAACGCACCCATGAGGTCTGCCGCGCCGGGGTCTTACGACAGATCGATGAACACCCGCATCAGCGGTGCCTGGCCTACCAACCGACGTTCAGCTCATGGTGGGATCTGCTGTCGGCAGGCGATATCATCCAGGCACTGATCGACACTCTTCCGGAGCCTCAGAGGCTCTACCTCGCGGCCCAAGATGTGCAGTCGGTACTGGCGCTGCCGATCTTCATCGACGAGCGCTTTGCCGGGTTCATCGGCTTTGATCACTGCACGCGGCCCAAACTCTGGACAGCCTCCGAGGTGGAGTTGTTGCACACCGGAGCGGAGTTGACGGCAGCTTTCCTGCAACGACAGCGCAGCGCCAGCCTGTTGCAGACCGCAAAGGAAGCAGCCGAAGCAGCGAGCAAGGCCAAGAGCGAGTTCCTCGCCAACATGAGCCATGAACTACGCACGCCGCTCAATGGCATTCTCGGGATGACCGACATGACGCTCGGCACGCCGCTGGAGCGCGAGCAGCGCGAGTGCCTCCAGATCGTGCAGTCCTCTGGACAGGCTCTGCTCGAGATTGTCAACGACATCTTGGACTTCTCGTCGATCGAGGCAGGGAAACTGAGGCTGCGTCGCGAACGATTCGACCTCCACAAGCAGCTCGCACAAACCGTCGGCGCTCTCGCTGGACTTGCGGAGAGCAAAGGAGTCGAACTGATCTGCGAGGCCAAGAAGTCGGTCCCACGCCATGTTCTCGGCGACGCAGGGCGTGTGAGCCAGGTCCTGATGAACCTGGTGGGGAATGCTCTGAAGTTCACCGATCGGGGTGAGGTCCACGTCGTGCTTGCGGCGCGGCGTTTGAAAGAGAGCCAGTTGCTGCTGCGCGTGTCGGTGCGCGATACCGGCATCGGCATCGCAGAAGATCAATTGCATCGAATCTTCGAGGCATTCGAGCAGGCGGATGGGTCTGCTACACGAAACTTCGGCGGAACGGGGCTCGGGCTGACGATCTCCTCCAAGCTTGCGGCCATGATGGGCGGTAGGGTATGGGCCGAGAGCCGTCGGGGACTGGGGAGCACGTTCTTTGTCACGCTAAGACTCGGATGTGACGCCGAGGAGATCCTCGATTCGAGCAGAACCGATTTCGTCGAGCCGCTTGTAGGGCACAAAGCGCTCGTGGTGGTGTCGCATCCAACATCACGCAGCGCGATCGTCCGTATGCTCCACGGCCTCGGCGTCAGCGCGGATGCGTTCGCCGAGCCTGCGGCCGCGAAAGGCGCACTCGCAGCCGCAACTTGTCCTTACCGCCTAGTGTTGACCGATGCTGCACAGGCCGGCCGGCGCATGCTCGAGCAGGCTCGCCAGGCCGCCGCTCGCGCGGGCGAGCCGTGCGTCGTCATCAGAATCGAGCAACGTTCATCGGTCACTCGTGCCCTCGCCGACAATGCTCCGTTCGATGGCCGTGTGTTCGCGCCCGTCTTGTGTTCCGAGTTGACACAGGAACTCCAGCGTTGCGTGCGGCGCGAGCCATCGACTGCTGTGGCGCCACGCACGGCACCCGCGTCGCACGCGATCGCGCACCCTCGCTATGAGTCTGGCTGCCGCGTGCTGCTGGCTGAGGACAATCAGATCAACCGGCTCTTGGCGGCAAGGATCCTGGAACGTGCGGGTTGCCAGGTGACGCCGGTCGAGAACGGCCGCCTGGCCGTGGAGGCGTATCAGCGCGAGTCGTTTGACCTGATTCTGATGGACGTGCAGATGCCCATTTTGGATGGCCTCGCCGCGGCGACAGAGATTCGCGCGCTCGAGGCGAGGTCGGGCAGGCGTATCCCGATCGTCGCGCTGACGGCACATGCACTCGACAGTGATCGGGACCGGTGCCTCGCGGCGGGCATGGACGAACACGTCACCAAGCCAGTCGACGCCCATCAACTCTTGGCTGTGATTGACGCGTTGCTTGCCGTTCACGTCTAGAACGCGTCCGAGGTTCGGTCACGGTGTCTGTATCGATGTCCTGAAAACGGTCGGCCAAATCGCTCTCGGAAGGCTCTATCCGCAGGTTGATCAGCGACTTACGTGCCGGGCACAGGCCGTGCAAACCCGCCGAGCATGACGTTCACTCATTCGACGGGAGTTTCAATGTTCCAGCGACGCTGGTCTTGGATGTCCAGGCCGATTCAGATGTTCTTCGCTCTTGCTGTCTGTGCGTTGCTCACACCCGCGTGGGCGCAAACCAGCAGCAGCATCGGGAAGGCGTCTCGAGATCTCCAGACGACGGCCTCGACCGTCGCGCCGAACGCCGTAATGCGCGTGATCCTGAACTTCCGTGACTCGACGACGCTCCCAAGCGCACTCATGTCTGGGCAAGCAACGCTGGTCCGAAGTCATGCGGCCTTCGGTGTGTGTGTCGTCGATATCAAAGCCAAGGACCTGGCCGCCCTTCTCAACTCCAACGAAGTTACCTACGCCGTCCCCAATCGGTCGATGCAGCAGTTGGGCGCTCGTACCAACAGCGGCGCGACCGGAGGCACGGTCGACAAGACGACCGCGTCGCTGAACTCGCTCGCACCACCCGCTCCGGTCCCGTCTGGTGAGAGTCACGTCCGCGCGACGACAGCTGTCGATCAAGCCAGTGTCGATGGTGGCGGCCTCAACGGCGCCGGCATCGTTGTTGCGGTCATCGATTCCGGGATCTACGAACATCCCGACCTGATCGATCCCGTCACCGGTCTCAGCCGCGTGATCACGCATGTGAACTTCGCCGGTGATGCCGTGAGGAACGGCGATCCGTACGGCCACGGCACGCACGTCGCCGGTTTGATTGCCGGCAACGGATCGCGCTCGGCATTCGACCTGCCGCGCGCCTACACAGGTGTGGCGCCCGGTGCGTCGCTGATCGATCTGCGCGTGCTGCGCGCCGACGGCACCGGCACGCTGGAATCGGTGCTGCAAGCGATGCAATGGGTGGTCGACAATGGCAATGCCAACAAAGTCAAAGTGGTCAACCTTTCGGTCGGCACCCCACCGAACGATTCGTTCGACGAAGATCCGCTTTGCAAAGCAGTGAGTGCCTTGGTGAACTTCGGTTACACCGTGGTGGTAGCTGCGGGTAACTCCGGCAAAGACCAGATCGGTAACAAGGTTTACGGCAGCATTCTGTCGCCTGGAAATGCGCCGCTGGCGATCACCGTGGGGGCTGCCAACTCGTTTCAAACCGACGGCCGCGATGACGACGGGATCACCACGTACTCGTCCCGCGGGCCGACGCGAAGCTATCGCGATCAGGATCTGAACGGTGATGGAACATTCGCGGCGAGTGAACGAGACTACGACAACCTGATGAAGCCCGATCTCGCCGCTCCGGGCAACAAGCTTGTGTCGCTGGCGTCGCCGGGTTCGCAACTTATGACCGGCAACCCCTCGTTGGTACGCGGCAGCGACTACATGGAGCTCTCGGGTACGTCGATGGCGGCGCCGATCGTTTCAGGAACGGCTGCGCTGTTGCTGCAAGCGCGTTCCGATCTCAAGCCGTCGCTGATCAAAGCGCTCCTGATGTACACGGCGCAACCGCTGATCAACGCCGATGTGCTCGAACAGGGTGCCGGTGTGGTGAATGTCGCGGCCGCTCGCGACTTTGCAGCGCAACTGATCGCCAACCCTGCGAGTGCCGCGTACGGATCCGAAGTCGCCCCGCTCGACCTGTCCAACACGCAACTGGGCCGCACCATTGGCGGGCAGTTCGCGGCGTGGGGTAAGCGCACGATCTTTGTCGACGGCTGGTACTTCGCCAGAAAACTCCACAAAAGCCAAGGCATCAGTTGGGGCGCTGGTACCAAGGGCAGCACTCGCTTGGTGTGGGGCAACGGCGTGTTCTACACGCAAACACCGCAGTGGAGCAGCAGCACCGCCTCCGGTTCCGGTCTGTTGTGGGGCGACGGTGTGCTGTGGGCGGATGCCAAACTCGGCCCGACGGATTTGTCCAGCGAAGCGAGCCGTCTGGGTTCCAACGGAACACTGTGGGGCGACGGCATCCTGTGGGGCGACACGCGACTCACCGGCGATGGAATTCTGTGGGGCGATGGAATTCTGTGGGGCGACGGAACAATCAACCCCGACGGCCTCCTTTGGGGCGATGGCCTGTTATGGGGTGACGGCATCCTCGTCGGTGACGGCATCCTGTGGGGCGACGGCCTTCTGTGGGGCGACGGCCTACTGTGGGGTGATGGGCTGTTGTGGGGTGATTGATCTCGACCCCTGTGACAGGTTGCTCTCGGGGCAGCGTTGATGGCGCTGCCCCGTTTTCATAGAGGGTGGCCGGTACGCCCTCGTTACGGCGCAGGACTCTCGCCGCAACTCGAACTGAAGGCCGTCACCCAATAGAACAACGACGATGTCTGTGCGATCGCACCGACATCGCGATGTTGAATCCCTGCCGCTGCCGCGTCTTCATCGCTGAAGCCGAGCGCGCGCGGCGCTCCCCACAACGAATGATCTGGCTGCGTGTCGCGGTACATTTTCCACGTCAGGCCGGCGATCGCCGGGTCGCTCCATGTCAAGACGATATCCGACCCCTGTTTGGCCAGAACCAGGCCGGTAGGGTCGCCGGGCGGTGTGCAAACCTCACGAATGGTGAGGTGCGTGTTGACTGGAACGTACTTCCACTCGGTGTAACCCAACGGTGTGCTGGGCCAGCGCACGCGGATCTTGTCGATGTAGGGGGCCGCTGCGAGCCCCACGGTTTCGGTCAGCGGCGCTTGCGGCGCGTGCTGGCCGGGGCCGGCATCGATCTCGCGTGTTTGTGTGACACCTGAGGCGGTGATCTCGAGTCGCGCACCGATCCCCGCGCGATTGGCGTGACCAGGCGCACCTGCGCCCGCGAGCGTGATCGAGGTCCAGTTCTTGGTGTTGCCCACATCGTTGCGCCAGAGCTGAACGCCGACAGTGTCATCGGCAAACGCGACCAGAAGGTCTGAGTCGCCGTCGCGATCGTAGTCCATCGGGATTACGTCGTAGACCGCCTTGTTGAGCGAATTGATAGCCGATAGCCCGGACTCGACCGTGACCGGCCGGAAGGTGTGATCGGGGTCCTGTTTGAACAAGAAGATCTGGTTGTTGGTGCCGTAGAAGCACTCGTCGATCACGTAGTCGATGAGCGTATCGCCGTCGAAGTCGAACCAACTGAGTTGGTGGTCACCATCGTGCGTAATGTCGGTATCTTCACTGGCGCGGTTCTTCACACGCGAGAAGTCCCAAGAGAACACGCCGCCAGCGTTGCGCACCGGTCCCGAGAACTTGCCGCGTGCGGTGCCGCCGTGCACGTAGATCTCGGCGAAGTCGATGAAACCATCGTTGTCGTAGTCCGCCGGCATACTGCCGAACGAAGCGACCAACGACGACTTGGCGATGCCACAGTTATCGTTGTAGTGGGAGCTGTCTTGCACCTGCGTGAACGTGCCGTTGCCGTTATTGCGCCAGTGCAGGCAGGTTAGGCCAGTGTTGAGGTAGTCGTACAGCGGGACGAACAGGTCCATGTACCCATCGTTGTTCCAGTCGAAGGTCGACAAGGCATACGTCACGCTGGTTCGCGCGCCGATTCCCGAAGGTCCCGTCACGTTGCTGAAGCCGCCGTTGCCGGCGCCGCGATAGAGCTGCTCGGTCGTGGGGACCCCGTTCATGTAGTAGTTGCTGAGCGCCAGGTCGATGGCACCGTCGTTGTCGTAGTCGAGCCACGCGCCGTCGGTCGTGTTGTAGATCGGCTCGTTGTGGAATGTCGAGTTGGCCGCATAGGTGAAATGCCCAAGCCCGTCGTTGAGCATCAGATCGCTCTTGCCTTTGTTCAGCGTGTAGCTTTGATGCACGTAGACGAAGAAGAACGCATCCAGATCGCCATCATTGTCGACATCGGCCAGTACCACACCGTCGGAGAAATGGCCGCTCGACGCGCCCTGCCGTGTGGCGCGCACACCCGACGCAGTCGTGAAGTCGACGAATCGGCGGCAATAAGGGTCGGGGGAACCATCGCAGGCCACGTTCAGAAACACGTACTGTTTGTTCTGCACGTCGCCGGTGTCGTAGAAGCACTGACGATGCAGCAACAGGTCGGGGTAGCCGTCACCGTTGATGTCGGCGACGGCGCTGCGGAAACCGATGGCGCCCGTCAGTTCCGCGGTGGTGGTGACGTTCGTGAAGTAAGGGCCAGCGAGTGTCGCATCGTCAGCGAGCGCGGTGCCGGCGAGTGTGACGAGGATCAGTCCGATTCGAATGCCTTGCCTCGTGCTCATGCGACGCCCCTCGATCGATCGTGCCGGTCGTGCCGGCCGCAAAGATACGGCGATCGATCGAGAGATCCCGTCAACCCGCGTACAAAACACGATAGAACGAGGGGCCCGGTGGGTTGGCGTCGTACCATGTCGAATCGGTGGTAATGCCCAGCACCGTGTAGCTAGCGAAGTCCGCCGATCCCGAGCGCTGCACCTCGCACGGCCCGGGGAAGTAGTGCGACCAGGAGAGTTGCGTCGCGCCTCCCGGGTGCGGCGCGACGGTGAGATAGGCGCCCCCTGCCTGCAGGTCGACGTAGCGGTAGTCGAACTTGGTGTAGTTCATGCGCGATGCATCGAACACAGCGCCCGCCGGCAACGGGACCGTCTCATGCGGCCCCAGCCCTTTCTGTTCGGCGATCTGCAGATGGCGCCGCGCCCACGAACGCAGCAGGCCGCAATCGCCGTCGTTGGCAGGTTCGGCTTCCAACAGATCGAGCATCACCGAATCGGCCGCCACGACATTGTCGGAGACGATCAGCGAGTTGGGCCATTCGCGCCGCCAGGTTTGCCACGGCCTCGGCGTGTGATCGAAGTTCGAGCACGGTTGGCCGTAGAGCAGATCACCCACGGTGAGCACTGTCTTCTGAGCGATCGAGCGTACCGAGGGATCACCCAGTTTCTGCGGGCTGGCCATGACGTCCGCCAGAAGCGACGCGGTGGTGACGTCGACTTCGACCCATGGGTGCAAGCGATCGCAACGGTCGATCGAGCCGAAGTGGTTCTTGAAGCCAAGCGTGACGTTGGTGGCGCAGTGCCGCTTCACGAGCGGAATGTTCACCAGGTAATCGGCATCCAGCGCGATCTGCGCGACGCGCGTGCGCGGCGGCGGGTTGACGTGTGCGGAATCCCAAGTGACGTGCGTCGCAGCATCGTACGGTTGATCGAGATAGGTGCCGGGTGCCGAGTCTCCGCCGCCTGCGGCGTGGAACTTCGTGAATGGGTACCAAGCGCGAATCGCATCGCAAAACCAGGTTGCGATGAAGCGAGTGGGATCGGTGTTGGTGGCGTCGTACACCGTCACGTTGGCGTGATTGCCGCCGGCCGAGGCGAAACCGCGGATCGCGGCGATGACCGGATGCGGGACCGCGTCGATGTCGTGCCGAGCGCCGTCGACAGCGGTCTTGGAGTTGTTGAGGTTGACCTTGATCGCCAACTTTCGAGTGGCGTTGTTGGAGAGTGCGAAGACGGCACGCCAGGCCGCAACGGTCGGCAGCCCTTTCAAGGACTTCACCGCTGCATCGAGCATCTCGCTGACCACACCTTGATCGACGTGCTGCCGATAGTAGCTGGCGTCGCGCGACCAACGCGCGGCGAGACCGTGATGAACGTGGATCACGCGCGTGCGCGGACCGCCGGCGCGCGCGCCGGATGGAAGCAACGCTCCGCCTGCGGCGAACATTCCGGCTCGCAGGAAGTCCCGTCGACCCAAGCCTCTGTCGTGCAACAGCCTCTCCCTCTCGAGAACCGCTGATCCGTACGGCGATGCCCAGCGGATCGCACTTGACATTTGTTCGGTCGAGGGCGGCGAGAGGGGCAGGGCAGGGCGCGGGATGGCGGAGCGGCTGCTGGATGAGGAGTCGAGAGGTGGCGGTGTTGGGCAGCGGTGGTTCGGGGTGTGGCGGCGGGGTGCGGAGATGTTGCGGTGCGGAGATGCGGCAGTGGGGTGCGGAGGTGTTGCGGCGGTGCGGAGATGAGGCGGTGGGGCGCGGAGATGCTGCGGTGCGGAGATGCGGCAGTGGGGTGCGGAGATGCTGCGGTGCGGAGATGCAGCCCCGGGGCGCGGCTCGGATCGTGAATGCAGGCAAGCCGACCGGTCGCGGCGGCCTTCGTGTCGTGTACCCGCTCGACGTGGCGAGACGTGGGAACAAGCGCTTCGCCGATGCGCTCGCGCGACTCCTCCTCATCATCTTCAGATCGTGTACTCGGGCAGAGCGAGGGGCCTCGGCGCCATCGGAACGTGGAATCGCTCAACGCCGTCAGGTCAGGTGGTTAGCGCTTCGTGAATGAGGCCAATGCATAAGCTCATCGAAGAGAGCGCATGGTGTGCGTGCAAAGGCGGGGCGCCGTCGTGGGCCTCGCATTGGGGATGCTGCCGGAGCAAGGGTGTTTGCAGTCGGCGTATGTTGTGCGTACGAACGTACGGGGCCGTCATAGGCCCCGCATCGAGAGTGCGGCCGGGGAAATGGCGTTTGCATTCGGCGCATCGTGTGCGTGCACGATTGGGGCACTGTCGTGGGCCGCGGAGCGAGAGTGCGGCAGGAACAATAGTGTTTGCGGTCGGCGCATCGTGTGCGTGCACGATCGGGGCACTGTCGTGGGCCTCGGATCGAGAGCAGGGCACAAGCAATAGTGTCTGCGGTCGGCGCATCGTGTGCGTGCACGAGTGGGGCACTGTCGAGGGCTTCGCATTGGGAGAGCGTGCGGAGCAATGTTCATCGCAACCGATGCTTCTCGCATACGAAAAATATTATTTCACTCAGAGCAGGCGTTCGATGGTTGTTCGTGTGATTTGCTGGTACATTCACGGCACTTCGAGGGTGCAGCGTGTCTACAACAATCTCGCGTGCGAACAAGTTGTCAGTGCTCTCGCCATGGCTCGATGCTGTGAATCGCGATGCAGTCGCGCGTCGGCTTGCGGTGCAATCGGTGCAGGTGTTGTTGCCGTTGTCGAAGGTGTGTGCGCTGGTTGTCGAGGGGGAGTTGTGGCGCAGCGCGGGGGCGTCTTCGTTGCACGATTTCACGCGTGAGCAATTGGAACGCACCGGAAAGTGGCTGCGCGGGCATGCCGATTTGCATGACGCGATTCAGCGCTTGCCGGGGTTGCGCGTGGCGGTGACGGGCAGCGATGGCGAGGCGCCGATTGGGCTGTGCAAGGCGATGTTGGTGGGGCGGGTGGCGACGGAGTCGACGCTTCGGGTGTGGGTCGAGCGTGCGCGACGGTTGAACGTGGGTCGGTTGAAGGAGATGGTGCGCGAGGGTCAGGCGATTGCTGGTGATGAGTTGGCGAGTTCTGATGACTTGGTTGGCGCTGCGCGCGGTGGAGGTGCGAGTCGAGCCGGTGCGACGAAGAGTGCTGGCGAGGATGCAGATCGGTGGGCGGCGGGAGTCGGTCGCGACGCGAGCCAACCCGTTGCGACGAGGTGTGATGGCGAGAGTGACGTTCGGCGTGAGGCAGAGCTCGGTAGCGACGCGAGTCAACCCGTTGTGTCGACGATCGGCTGCGAGGACGCCGATCGGCGTGAGGCAAAGCTCGGTAGCGACGCGAGTCAACGCGTTGCGGCGAAGTGTGGTGGCGAGGATGACGATCACTGTGCGGCGGGACTTGGTGGCGACGCGAGCCAACCCATGGCGACGAGGTGCAATGGCGAGGGTGCCGATCGGCGTGAGGTAGGACTCGGTGGCGGTGGGAGTCGAGCCGTTGCGACGAGGTGTGGTGACGAGGATGCCGATCGGCATGCGGAAGGGCCCGCGAGCGGTGCGAGTCAAGCCGTTGCGACGAAGTGTGGTGACGAGGATGCCGATCGGCATGCGGAAGGGCCCGCGAGCGGTGCGAGTCAAGCCGTTGCGACGAGGTGTGGTGACGAGGATGCCGATCGGCATGCGGAAGGGCTCGCGGGCGGTGCGACGCTTGGCGTTGCCATTGGCGATGACATGCTTGCCGACGCAGAGCCGAGCGCATCTTCCAGTCGCGAGTTGTTGGAACCTGACGATTCGTTGATGGCAGGTCGTAGTCCTCGGCCGCAGAGCGCTGGCTCGCAACCGGACGACATCGACGAGCTGCCACGCGTGTCGTGGGTCATCCCTGTTCCGCCTGCGGTGCGGGCTGCGTTCGAAAACGCGCTCGATCTGTATCGCCGAGTCGAAGGGGGCGATGCGACGGTCGTCTCGTTCATCGAGAGTTTGGTTGCCGAAGAGTTCGCCAGCGACAAGCCCCCGGACGTTTTCCAAGCGTGGCTGCAGGCGGTCGATCCTCCGTCGGATCCGGAGAGTCCGCCGTCGGGGATGGAACTTCCGGCGATGACGATGGCGCTCGAAGTGCTCGCGCAACTCGATACGGTGATGTCGCGCGCGGGCGTCGGGACCGACAGCGAGGTGTTGTGGCAACTGAAGTGCTTGGCCGGTGCGGCCGACACGATCGAACGCAACCTCGCTGCTGTGTTGACAGAGATGAACGACAACGGCGCGCTGCGCGAGTTGGGGTTTGCGAGCATCGGATCGTATGCCGAGAACCGGTTGGGGTTGGGGCGCACCACCATCGAGGATCGTGTGCGGGTCGCGCGAGCGTTGCGAGGGCGCAAGCTCTTGCAGCAAGCGTATCTGGATGGAGCGTTTGGGCTCGAGAAGGCGCTGCTGGTCGTGCAGATCTTGGGCCGCGGATTTATCGAAGAATCGTGCGAGGCTTTGTGGGTTTCGCATTTGCGTGCGTGCACTGTCAAACGATTGCGCGATGAGAAGCGGGCGCTGCTGTGGGCCAGCGCGGTGGAAGGGCGAACCGACGCGCCGATGCCGATGTCGGATGAAGCGTGGTTGGGCTCGCTTCGCTGCGGGCCGGGCGACACGTTGGCGGCCGTGAAACGTGCGGGGCACGCAGTCTGCGACGAGGGTGCGTTAGTCTCGGTGGCGGGGAGCATGATGCGCCTGCGCTTGCCGGTGGAATTGGCCAACGATTTCTCGAGTTGCATCGAAGCACGTCGACAGCGTCTCAGCCTCGATGCGGCGAACTGCGATTGGTCACAGCCGATCAGCGACGAAGATCTGCCTTCCTGGCGTGCTGCCCGGACGTTTTCCGCGGCGTCGCGCCGGCTGCCGGCGTGGGTGGGGCTGTTGGCGATATTGGAAGAGTTCTGCGCAGCGTATGACGTGGCCGAGAAGCGCTCGGCGTCGCGATCCGAGGTGTTTGTGCGCTCACGACATCGCTGCGAGGCGCCAGGATGTACAGCGCGACGTATCGAGTGGCATCACCGCCACTACAAGTCGCGCGGTGGCAGTGACCATCACGACAACGGCGATGCGCTTTGTCCGACGCATCATCGGCGTGGGCAGCATGGTGGCTATCTTCATGTCAGTGGTGATACGCCGTTGCAGCGTATTTGGCGATTGGGGCCGGCGGGGAGTGGTGCGTGGTATCGCAACGAGCGGCGTGTTGTGGTGATCGGGCGATGAGTTCGAACACCGCGGCATGCGCCTCACTCGCAGCTCATGGTTTTGCCGCGCGCCTCGTGTTGCAGCCAATCCGAACCGGCCGAAGAACGTGATCGAGATCTCGAAATACTGCACAGCGGACAGCGCCTCGTGTTGCAGCCAATCCGAACGGGCCGAAGGGGCGCAGCAGCATGCAGACCTCACGCGAGCGCTTCACCTCGATCGGTGTCGCGGCCCTGCTTACTCAGCGGGCCGGGGCATTGTGTGTGCAAAGGATTTCGCAGGCCGGGACAAAGGAATCGTCGCAGTGTGGGATCTTGGCCCTACTTCCAGCGGCCGTTCACTGGGCGGGGCCCTAACATTGCCCCTATCATCGCCACAACTCGGATCGCCCGACCGATGAACCTGCGCCTGGCCGTCACGCACCTCGCCGCACTCTCGTTACTGCTGCTGCCGCTGACCGGTGGCTGCAGCGGCAAGACCGCGGCCAAGACCATGGCATGGAAGACGCTCGAACCCGGCTTGGAGTTCGCCGAGTTCGAGTCCCCAAGGCTCGATCCTGGCCCAGGCGCCAAGATTCGCGTCCTACGCGCAGATCCCAAGCTCTTCACCGTCAAGCTTCTCACCGCCGCCGCCGACGCTCATCCACGAGCCAAGACTCCTCGGCAATGGGTCCAGGAAGCGTCACTGGTGGCAGCAATCAACGCCGCCATGTATCAGGCTGACCACATCACCAGCGTCTCGCTGATGAAAAGCGGTGCCGTCATCAATAACCCCCGGGTCTCCAAGGACAAGAGCGTCTTAGCCTTCGATCCGGTCGACAGTACGGTGCCGCCACTTCAAATCATCGATCGCGACCATCAGGACTTCGAAACGTTGCGTCGCAAGTACTCGTCACTCGTGCAGAGCATCCGAATGCTGTCGTTGGACGGTCAAAACGTGTGGGAGCAGCAGCTCCACAATCGCTGGAGCATCGCTGCGGTCGGAATCGATAAGCGCGGGCGTATCCTGTTCATCCATTCGCGCTCCCCTAACACGGTGCACGATCTCATCGATATGCTGCTTACACTGCCACTGGACTTGAAGAATGCGATGTACACCGAAGGCGGCCCCGAGGCTCAAATGTTCGTGAAGTCGGGAACAGTCGAGTACGAACTTACCGGCGCTCTCGATGCCGGCCTACAGGAGGGTTTCGCCGATCAGCCCTGGCCGATTCCCAACGTGCTGGGCCTCTCGCGCAAGAGCGCGCCATGAGCACATCGGTGATCCCATGCCGGTAGTCTTCGCGGTCGACGACGATCCGGTAACCTGCGACGGGGTAGCCGCCGCACTCGAATCCGAAGGATACGACCTGCGCTTGTTTCATCGCCCGGCAGACGCGCTCGAAGCCGGGCGCGAGTTGCAACCGGCGGTGGTCGTTACCGACTTCGCCATGCCTGAAATGAACGGCCTCGAGTTCCTGTTGGCGATGCGCCAAGACTCGCCCGACACCACGTTCCTGGTAGTCAGCGGCCAGGCTACGGTGGAGGACGCGGTTTCGCTGATGAAGCATGGCGTCGTCGATGTGCTGGTCAAGCCGCCGCGGGCCAAGGCGTTGCGCAAGGCTGTCGCGTTGGCGATAACACAACACCAACTCGCCGCAGAGAATCGCCGGCTGCGGCAAGCGCTCCGCGGACGGCGGTCGCTGGCCGGAGTCGTTGGCGAGTCCCCGGCGTTTCAAGCCGCACTGCGCTTGGCAGAACGAGTCGCCGCCTCGGATGCGACGCTCTTGATCACAGGCGAAACAGGCACCGGGAAAGAGGTCTTGGCCGAAGCAATCCACGAACTCTCGCCGCGGGCCGAAGCGCGACTGGTCAAGGTTCATTGCGCCGCTATTCCAGCCACACTGCTCGAATCCGAACTGTTCGGTCACTCCCGCGGCGCCTTCACCGGTGCGGTCAAGGACAAGGCCGGGTTGTTCGAAGAAGCACATGGCGGCAGCCTGCTGCTCGACGAAGTCGGCGAGATTCCGACCGAGATGCAAGTCAAACTGCTGCGCGTCTTGCAGACCGGCGAGATTCAACGTCTTGGTGAAACCAAATCGCGCCGGGTCGATGTCCGTGTGATTGCCGCCACACATCGCGATCTTGCCGCCGAGGTCGCCGCTGGTCGATTTCGAGAGGACCTCTACTACCGCATCAACGTGATCGAGTTGCGGATGCCTTCGTTGCGCGAACGTGGCGACGACGCGCTGCTCTTGGCGATGCACTTCGTGGCCACACTCGCCGCAGCTTCCAACACCGAACCGAAGAAAATCAGCGAGGACGCGCAGGCGGCGTTCCTGGCGCACCGCTGGCCAGGCAACGTGCGTGAACTCGAAAACGCCGTGACACGTGCCGCAGCGCTTGCAACAGGCGACACGATTCAAGTCGAAGACCTACCCGAAACGATGCGTGGCAGCGCCAACGCCAACGTGCCGCTGCTCGAGCCCTCCGGGCTGTCCGAAGAACTTACGCTCGAGGAAGCTGAGCGCTGGCTGATTCAGCGCGCGATCGAGAATAGCGGCGGCAACAAACGCGAGGCGGCGCGCCGGCTGGGCCTGAGTTTGGCCACGCTCTATCGCAAACTCGCACAGTACGGTGCCAACGCCTCGGACTCCGAAGCGTGAACACGCCACCGCGCGGTTGGTCCCGCAGTCGACCGGCACTGCAACTGCTGCTGGTGGTGGCGCTGGCGGTCGGCTCGGTACTGACAGCAGTGCTGTGGTGGTTCGGCACTCACGAAACCGCACGCCTGGAGATCGAGCAGCACGAGTTTGCCACGCGCACCGGTCAGTTGGCTGAAGTCTTGTTGCGCAATCGGCTCGAGCGCGGTCAGACGGTGCTGCGCGCCATCGCCGCGTCGCGCGCGGTGCAAGACGCGTTGGTGGCCGGTAACGTTGGATCGCTGACGCAAGCGATCCAACCGTTTCAATCCGAATTCGCCAGCACCATGGTGGTCATCGATGGAGCCAACGGCAAACCGATGGCGGCATCGACACCATTGGCCTACGTGCTGTTGGGGATCGACACCAACTCGGTCGAGGGGCGAGTACATCAGGCCCTCAGCGTGGCCGCCGGCGACCTCGTGATGCGCTTCGAGCAGCCGATCGAAGCGGCACGCCGCCCAGTCGGGCGGCTGCGTGGCGCAGTGACATTGGGCCGCGTGTTCGTGCAGCAATTGTCGCGTGATCTGCGCACGCCACTGGCCGTATTTGTCGATGGCAAGGTCGTGCACCACACGTTCGCCTCGTCGCCGTCAGTTCCGCTTGATGCGCGCGGGCGCGCGGTGGTCGGTAGCGAGGAGTTCGACTTCAATTCACAT
>JAXLQU010000013.1:0-126022 GCA_046331425.1 Acidobacteriota bacterium | reverse complement strand
ACGTCATCAGAAGATCGTCGAGGAGTCACCGTCGGTGGTGATCGATGCCGCAACGCGCACGAAATTGTGCGAGCTGGCAGTGGCGGTGGGAAAGGCCGCCGGTTACGTCAACGCTGGGACGGTCGAGTTTCTGCGTGACGAAAACGGCTCGTTCTACTTCATGGAAATGAACGCGCGGCTGCAGGTTGAACATCCGGTCACCGAGTTGGTCTACGGTTTGGACCTGGTGGAAGCGCAACTGCGAGTGGCGGCGGGCGAGAGGTTGTGGCTAACGCAAGAGCAGCTCGTGCCGCGCGGTCATGCCATCGAGTGCCGTATTACCGCCGAAGACCCGGAGAAGAACTTCCTACCGTGCCCCGGCCAAATCAGCGCCGTGCGAAAGCCCGGCGGCCCAGGGATTCGCGACGATTCCGCGGTTGTCGCCGGCATGAACATCCCAATCGACTACGACCCGATGATCGCGAAGCTGATCGCCTACGGATCGGACCGCGAGCAAGCGATTCGACGAATGCTGCGCGCGCTCGAGGAGTATCGTTTGGACGGCATCACCACCAACATCGCTTTCCTGCGCAAGTTGATGAAGCACCCTGGCTTTCAAGCGGGAATGCTGCACACCGGCTTCTTGGCCAATGAAGGCAAAGACCTCACCAAACCAATGGTGCATCCGTGGATCGAGCGCGTCGCCGTGGTGACCGCCGCGATTCACGCCTACCGAACGCGCATCGAGGACGCGCAAAAGAGCCAGGTCGGGACGAGCGGTTCGGCGGTGTCGCAATGGAAAGCGGCAGGTCGACGCCGGATGATGCGGGGTGGCGCATGAAGTTCAAAGCGTTTCATGGCGAGAACGAGCACGACGTCGAGGTCAAGGAAGTCGAGGGTGGGTATCGCGTACAACTTGGCAACGAGACGCTCGAAGTCGATACGGTGCGCTTGGAGCAGAGCTTCTACTCGCTGCTCATCAATGGGCAGTCGTTCGAGGTGAGCGTTCGCGATGCCGGTAAGAGCAGCTTCACGGTTCGTCACGGCAGTTACGCGCGCACCATCAAGGTGGTCGACCCGCTTGCGGCGGTCGCAGGGGCCGGACTGCGCCAAACCGGGCCGGCGGAGATCACGGCGGTGATGCCGGGTCGTGTGCTCAAGGTATTGGTCGAGGCAGGTCAATCCGTTGCCGAAGGGCAGGGCTTGATCGTGCTCGAAGCGATGAAGATGGAGAACCAGGTCGAGGCTCCGCGAGCCGGCAAGGTGACAGAGCTGAGCGTCAAGGAAGGTGACACGCTGGAAACCGGCGCCAAGATCTTGATCATCGAGTAGGTTGAAAGTGGCGACATGCAGAAGCTGAGCGACCGCCACCTAACAGTGCTCGTGTTCGTCGTTGCGATGCTCGTTTACTCCGCGGCCATCGGCGCGCCGTTTTTTTGGGACGATCGCGTCGTGCTCCAGCAACAGTTGCCGTTCTTTCCTTCGGTAACGTCCGCGTTCTTCCCGCCCGCAGGGGTGCCTGCATTCACCGACAACTACTATCGGCCGGTGGTGATTGCGTCGTGGAAGCTCGACGATGCGGTCACGCAGCTTGTCTACGGTGCGCAGTCCAGTGCAACGGAGCGTGAGTCGGCGCGCGAAGTTGTCTTTCACACCTCCAATCTTCTGATCCACGCAGCATCTGTGGTTGTCGTGTTGTGGCTCGCGATCGCGTGGGGCGCGAGTCGTCCTGCGGCCCTCGCAGCCGCAGCCAGCTTTGCCGTGCATCCGCTGCACGCCGAACCGGTGGTGTGGATGTCGGGCCGGTCCGATTTGTGGATGGGGCTCTTTGCTCTCTTTGCGTTGTGGTTTGCAACACGGCGACAACCGATCGCGATGGCCACGTGCGTCCTGCTCTCGATGCTCTCGAAAGAAACCGGCGTCGCGGTTGCGATACCGCTTCTTGTCATGGCGTATCGCCAAAGCAAGCTCCGCCCTACGGCGATCGCGATGACAGGTGCGGTTGCCGTGTATGTCGTGTTGCGGTCGGCGGCATTGGCGAAGGTAACGGGTGGCAGCGCGTTGGTGTCGTCACCGCTGCAAGCGCTTGTCGCTGCCTTCGGCTGGTTGGTCGCCAAGCTCGCGTTCCCGTGGCCGATCTCACCCTTCGTGCAACAGCTTCCCGGTGCCGGTTTCACGGTGGTGGGACTGGTCGCGCTCATCGCTGGTGTTGCAGTGAGCGTCAAGTACAAAGCGTGGCGTTTGCCTATCGCCACATCGCTCAGCGTGATCGGGGCAGGGCTCGCCGTTGGATTACTCCCGGCGCTCACCGCTGTCTCACGTACACCGCTCGCCGAGCGATACACGTACTTCGCAACCATTGGCGTTGCACTGATTGTTGCGCCGCTGTGGGATGCGCTTTGCGACTCGAGGCGCGTGCGATATGCGCTGGCAGCACTCATCGCAGCCGCCTTCGTGCTAGCACTTGTCCCGCGAATCGCTCTGTGGCGCGATCCGGTTCGCTTATGGCAAACCGCCGCACAACAAAACCCCGACTTGGTGCTTCCACGATTGCAACTCGGCACCGCGCTCGAAGCCGCGGGTCGGGGCGCTGATGCCGCACGTGCTTACAGCGAAGCGCTCGATCGCCCCGAAGCGAATGATCGCTCCAAGGCACTGGCTGCCAGTAACCTTGGCGCGTTGCGCGTGGCGTCCGGTGCGCTCGACGAAGGGCTGGCTCTGTTTCGACAAGCGGTCAAGCTCGACGAGAAAAATCCGCAGGCCCACTTGAACCTAGGCCATGCCCTGATGGACAAGGCGCAGACGCAGCCCAACCCCGAGTCGCTGCTCGACGAAGCAGACGTCCAGCTTCAACGGGCACTCGCCCTGTACGGCGACTGGGCCGAAGCGCACTCGCTCTACGGTCAACTGCTCTTGATGCGCGGCCGGCGCGACGATGGCGTGTTGCAGATCCGCCGAGCGTTAGCGCTCGACCCAATGCTCAGCGGTGCCGAGCAACTCCGCGTTCTAGTTGGAAACTGATACGAAGCCGTCCAACGCGAGCCCGCCAACAAATCAGCTACGGTGCCGCTGATGACCCGTCAACGTCGCCGTCGATATCGGGCAGCCGCGTCTGTTGAACGATCTTCTCGAAGAAGCTGTCGATCGCCTGCTTGAAGCCGGTGACGGTGCCGGTCACCACCACCGAACCGCCCTCACGTCTAGCGGGTGCCGAAGGCGTGTAGGTCAGGTTCCAGCGCTGAAACGCCGTGGCTGCCAGCGTGTCGAAGATCGCCGGTTCGACCGTTGCATCGGCGACGAGAAACGAAGCCGTCACGCTTCCGGTGTCGACAGCGACGATGTTCCCCGCCGCCGACACGAGTCGTACGTACTGCCAAGCACCCGTTTCGTCGCTGGCGTGCAGCGTGATGTCGGGCGTGAGGGTGAAGCCGAAGAACGGTTGCTCATCGCCCTTGACCATCGAGCGCATCGCCTCCATCCCGACCGGCATATCGGTGTATTGCGTCTCGACGTTGCGCTGGAGTACGCGGCGCATTTCAGCGATTGCATTGCCGAACAGCAGGCGTTCGTTCGAGAAAGAAAAGCCGCTCACGTTGCCTTCGCGATCGCGCGTGACGTACAGCGACCCGCGCGGAAGGTTCTCTTGCTTTGCGTTGCCGTCCTGCTTGCCGATGTACGAGAAAAACTTTCCCATCATTCCGAACACACCCATCATCTGACTGGCTTGGACGCTGACCATCGTCTGAGATTCGGGCGCCTGTTCGCTGCCCGGGTACCGCAAGAGTTCCAGCCGAAGCTGCCCGGCGAACTTCTGACGACCTCCCTGAAACGACTGCAGCCACGGCACGATCGGATTGGGATCGCGCGACGCGATCTCGCGCTGAAACTGCTGCATTTTGTCCTGAGCGTAGTTGACGAGCGCGGCGTGACCCGGCTCCTTCATGTCGACTCGAACCGACAAGTACGCGGTTTCGGTGCCACCGAGCAGCGTTTCTCGCGGCTCGATCTTGGCGCCCTTCATCGCGTTCCAGACGACAACGCCACCGCAAACCGAAACGCCGAGGCACGTCAGTGCCAAGAGCGCTGCAAATCCGACAGCGACCCCGATGAGCCAACGACGCGCAGAAGCTTCCATGACGATATGCCTGCGACCAAACCGATGACACCCATGTTGACGTCGCGGCAGCCGAGAGGGCTACCGCGGGGCATCCGTGAGTGCCCCGCGACCGAGCGCTTTGCTAGCGGTTCAACAACTCCTCGAGTTCTTTGCCGGCGCGGAAACGGACGCTTTTCTTGGCCGGAATCTCGATGGTCGCCCCAGTTTGCGGATTGCGCCCCGTGCGCGCTTTGCGCTTGGACAGCGTGAACGTCCCGAACCCGACAAGCGTTGTGCGCTCATCTTTGCCCAACGACGCACCGATACCTTCGATCATCGATTCGATCGAGCGTTGCGCTGCCGCTTTGGTGATTCCTGCGTCGTTGGCGATCTTGTCGATCAGCTCTGACTTGTTCATGTCCCACTCCTTCTCGCGCTATCCAACCTCGATAGCCGCTACCGATGAATGACCACTGCCGCGCCCCCCAAACCCCGAGCGCGCGCGAGTCGCCCGTTGTATAAACCGAGCCGCGCGGTGCGGTCAACCTGAGGACCGCGAAAAACCGCATCTAAAGCGGGAAAGGAGCGCAATTGGACCGCGATCGGACCACCCGGCTGTTGCGCCGCTTGCAACGCAACGAGATCACAGTTGCCGAAGTACTGGAGCAGTTGTCCCACTTGGCGACCGGCGATTTGGGTTTTGCTCAGATCGATCACCATCGTTCGTTGCGTCGTGGAATGCCCGAGGTGATCTACGCGCAGGGTAAATCGAAGGAGCAAGTCGAGCAGATTGTCGCGCACATGGTATCGAAGCGATCCACCGTCTTGGTCACGCGCCTCGAGCCTGAACTTGGCGATGCTCTCGCGACCGCGTACCCCGATGGCGATCACGATTCCGTCGCGCGCACCTTCCTGAGGCTTTCCAAACCGATCAAGAAACCTCAGCGCGGACTTCTCGTCGTCTCTGCGGGAACATCGGACCTGCCCGTGGTGCAAGAAGCGGTGGTTACCTCGCGCGCGTTCGGGATTCAGGCCGAGACGATCCACGACGTAGGCGTTGCCGGTCTGCATCGATTGCTCGGTCACCTGCCTCGATTGCGCAAGGCCCGTTGCATCGTGGTGGTGGCAGGGATGGAGGGAGCCTTGCCATCGGTGGTCGCGGGGCTGGTCTCCTGCCCGGTCATTGGCGTGCCCACAAGTGTCGGGTACGGAGCAGCCTTGGGTGGGCTCACCGCCCTGTTTGGGATGCTCACCTCATGCGCCGGAGGCCTGAGTGTGGTCAACATCGACAACGGTTTTGGGGCGGCCTGTGCCGCCCGAGCGATCCTTGCCGAAAGGGCGAAAAAAGATCGTTAAGCCGCCCACCCAAATCGTTCGGTTTCGACCATGCCACTCCGATCTCCTTTGCCTAGCAGTGGATGCGAGGCGAAAAAGCGTGGCGTGGCAAGACTCATCGAAGTACCATTCCGCCAACTTCGCCGGGGGTTGTCGACAGGAACTACCCCCCACTGATTTGAAGACTGAACCGGGGGGTGAGGGGAGTTCCCTGGACGGGGTGGCGCAGGCCCGCGAGTGCGGGGTTGCGCAAGACGGGCCTGATTGCAGGTTGACCTTCCGCTCCTTCATTGGAACGGTGGAGCCCGATGCCCCACGAGACGTTCAGGGAATACACCGAAGCAGTTCGACAGGTGGCCGATCTCGCCCAAGTCGTGGGTGAGGTGGTCCAGCTTCGGCGCGCCGGTCGGTCCCTGACCGGGCTTTGTCCTTTTCATCAAGAGCGATCACCGAGCTTCCACGTCGACTCCGGCAAGGGCCTCTATTACTGCTTCGGTTGCGGCGCCGGTGGCGACGTTTTCAAGTTCGTCATGGGTGTGCACGGCCTGGAGTTTGCCGACGCGGTGCATTTCTTGGCCGACCGCCATGGAATCCAGCGTCCGACGCGTGGTCCGAATCGCGAGCAAGAGGCGGCGGAAACGCGCCAGCGCGATCGAATCTTCAAAGCGTTGCAACTGGCCCACGAGTTTTTCGTCGCCAAGCTCAAAGGACCCGAGGGTGAGGGGGCCCGCCGCTATTTGGCCGAACGCGGCTATGACGCTGATGCTGTCCAATCACTCGGCCTCGGCTTCTCGGTCAACAGTTGGGACGGGTTGCTGCGGCACTTGGTGGGTCAGCACAACTTTCAACCCCAAGAACTCAACGACGCGGGGCTTGTCGTTCCGGGTCAAGAGGGACGCGGCTTCTACGATCGGTTCCGCGGTCGCGTGATATTTCCGATTCGCGATTCATCGGGTCGGCTGATTTCGTTCGCGGGTCGCTCGATCGACGGTTCCGATCCCAAGTACATCAACGGACCGGAGACTCCGGTTTACGACAAGGGAAAAACGCTCTATCGCTTGCACGACGCGTCAAATGTCATGCGCACGCGCGGCCGCGCGGTTGTGGTTGAGGGGTACTTCGACGCCATCAGTCTGGCGCGCGTCGGCATTGGCGAAGCGGTCGCCGTGTGCGGCACCGCATTGGGCCAAGCGCACGCGCGACTACTTCGCCGCTGGGCTGCTCAGGTCGTCCTGTTTCTCGATGCCGACGAGGCTGGCCGCCGCGCGGTTCATCGTGCGCTTCCGGTGCTTTTGGCCGAAGGGTTGGCGGTGCGCATCGCCACCACACCGGGCGGCAAGGACCCCGACGATCTGGCCCGACAAGGAGGCATCTCCGCGGTGGAAGCAGCACTCGCCGAGGCCGACGATCTTCCCGCGTATTTGGTACGCGAGGCGCGCCGCACGTTCGACGTGGTGTCACTCGAAGGGCGCGTCGCTGCAATGGAAATGGTGCTCGGCCATCTGATGCACCTCGGCAGCGAACTAGCGCGCGCCGAAGCGGCCGCTCGTGTTGCCGATGGTCTTGGATTCGACGACGGCATCATGCGTCAAGAGTTGCGCCGCGCCGCCCAGCATCGACAGAAGTCCATTGCCGCCGACAAACTGCAGTCGCGTCGAGCCACCGTGGTGTTGTCGACCGCGGAAGCCACACTGCTGCGCTTCCTGACGCAACCACACATTGCGCCCGATGCCACGCGCGAAGCACTGCTCGATGCGGTTCCAATGGACTCATTGACCAACTTGGCCCGGCTCGCCGCCGATCGTTGGCGCGCTGCCGAAGCACGCGGCGAGGCCTGCGAACTTCGCCGGTTGGCCGAAGAACTCCCCGAGTCGGACCGCGCACCGCTGGTTGCTCTGGCCTTCGCGCAGCCCGACGAACCGACCTGGAGCGAGGCCGCCGAAGCGGTCTCGTCCTTGCAGGTCACTCAGATCGAAGCCGAATTGCGCGCCGTGCAGGCGCGCCTCGAATCGCTCGCGCGTGCGGGTGCCTCGGCTGACCCGGTCGAAGCCGACCGACTGCTCCAAACGAAGCTGGATCTAGGCAGGCAACTTCAACGGCTGAGGCAGGCGCCGCCGGCAGTTAGTCCGGGGCGGCCACCTCATCCGAAAGGAGGAATGGGAGAAGAAGCAGTTATTTGATGTGGGCAACCGATGCGGGGCCGGGTATTTTCAGGGGCGGGTAGCCGACTACGTGTGCGGCAAATGCCCATGGCCAGGACGGCCGCAGCCTCACGCAACGGGGGTCCACTCGAGAGCGGGACCGCCCGCCCCAATGAAATACCGGGCCGGCAACGGCCGGAACACCGACGAGAGTCGGAACGAGGGGTCGAAGTTGCCCAACCCCATGGCTGCGATCCGGCCATGGAGCGCAACTCGATTCGAAGCGTCACCGAACTGGGTGCCGGTGACGTGAGGAGACAGGATCTTGCGGATCGACGAGAAGTACGAGGAGGTCAAGGGCCTTCTCGCGCTGGGCAAGGAGCGAGGCTCTCTGACTCGGCAAGAAATCCAAGAGCAGCTCCCCGAGGAGTTGCTTCAGGATCTAGCCGAGTACGAAGAGGTCATCGAACTGCTCCGAGCCCGCGACATCGATGTGATCGACGCGGAAGAAGCCGAGTCCGACGACAACGAACTCGCCGCGTTGAAAGAAAGTAAGCGCCAACGCAAGGGAGAGCCGGCACCGCCGCTCGAGCAGGAACGCACCAACGATCCGGTGCGAATGTACCTGCGCGAAATGGGCACCGTGCCGCTGCTCACACGCGAAGGCGAAGTCACCATCGCCAAGCGAATCGAAGAAGGCGAACTGAAGGTGTTGCGCGCGCTCTCGCGCAGCCGCTTCGGTTTGGGTGAAATCCTCGGCATACCGGACAGACTCAAGAGCCACCCCAAATCTGTGGAGGAGATGTTCGACATCTCCGAAGAAGCCGTCGGCGGCAAGGGGGGCAATCTTCCGCGCGAGGAACTCATCAAGCGCAAAGTGGCCCAAGCCATGAAGCGCGTCGTAAAGATCAAGAAGTTCGCGGGTGAACTGGAGGCTGCCGAGGCACGCATCGAGCGCTTGAAAGAAGGCTCGAAAGCGCACGGCGAAGCCGTCAGGGCCAAGAGCGATTTGCTCGATGACATCGCCAAGTCGATTCAGTCCGTGGGGCTCTCGCAGCACTACATCGACCGTCTGGCTGGCGAGGTCAAGCAGGCGCATTTCAAGACGCAACGTCATACGCGCATCGAAAACGATCTCAAGCACCGGCTCAAGTCGGCGCAAGATCCCAACATGCGTAAGGAACTGCGCCGCAAGATCGACGACGCTCGCGAAGAGATTCAAATCATCGAAGTCGAAATGAAAACCACCGCGTCGCTGCTTCAACAACTAGCTCGTGACATCCAGCAAGGTGAAGCCGAGGCGCAGCAGGCCAAGAAAGACCTGATCGAAGCCAACTTGCGCTTGGTGGTGTCGATCGCCAAGAAGTACACCAACCGCGGTTTGCAGTTTCTGGACTTGATCCAGGAAGGCAACATCGGCTTGATGAAGGCGGTCGACAAGTTCGAATACAAGCGCGGCTACAAATTCTCGACCTACGCCACGTGGTGGATTCGCCAAGCGATTACTCGCGCGATTGCCGATCAAGCCCGCACCATTCGCATTCCGGTGCACATGATCGAGACCATCAACAAGCTTGTGCGTACCGCGCGCACCCTGGTGCAGGAACTCGGACGCGAGCCATCGCCCGAGGAGATTGCCGAGCGCATGGATGTTCCGGCTAGTAAGGTGAGAAAGGTCTTGAAGATCGCGCAGGAGCCGATCTCACTCGAAACGCCGATTGGGGAGGATGAAGATTCGCACCTCAAGGACTTCATCCGGGATAAGAAAAGCCCTTCTCCCCAGGAGGCGGTGGTCAAAATGAACCTCAAGGAACAGACCAACGGGGTCCTGAAGACCCTGACTCCAAGGGAGGAGAAGGTCCTAAAGATGAGGTTCGGAGTTGAAGAAGGTAGCGAGCACACACTCGAAGAGGTCGGGCAATCGTTTGCGGTAACGCGCGAGCGGATTCGTCAGATCGAATCGAAAGCGCTGCGCAAGCTTCGTCAACCGTCACGTGCCCGCTTGCTCAAGCCGTTTCTGAGCGGCGGCCCGGATACAACCGCATCACCGTGACGTGATCATCGTCTCTGAGCCTCAGGCTGAGCGTAGTTCGGGGCGGCCCTGACAGGGGCCGCCCTTTTTCTGTGCATGGTGGATGCGCTGCAAGTCAGTACGGATCTGTACGAGCCGCAGCGTGCAATTCGGTTCCACACGCAGTGCGGCGAATCTGCGCGAACTAGACATCCACCAAACTCCATTGCTCCTAGAACATGAACAGCGTACTTTCCGAACCAGGAATGTGGGGCTGAACCGAACGGATGAAGGGGTGCGCTGATGTATCCACTGCGTGCTCATCGGTTGGGGTTCGGCCTGAACTGCACCGGAGCTCACAGTCCAGTACGTAGCGGTGTAGCGAGGCGCAGATTTCTCGTCGGCCCCGTGAGAGTCATCCGGAAGGTCGGTGGGGCGGTCAGCGGCGTGCTCACGACGAAAACCGAATACGCATATCCCGGCGAAGCGAAGTACGAAGTAAACGTACGTGTCCACAGCGTGCAAGGGCCGATTTACATGTATCCAGACCTGCTGCAGGCCAATGTCAGTTCAGGAACAAATGCCAAGGTCTACAAGTCCGGATACACAAGTACGGCGTTCGACGAGGTAAACGGAGCGCAGCCAAGCGGCTCGTGGAGCTTTGGCGATTGGTATCAAGTGTCGTCGTCGAAGGGGTCCTTTCTTCGAACGGATGGTCCTCATCGCTATCCAACGACAAGAACCACAGGTGGTGCCTACAACGACCAGACTACCCCGCTCTGGACGGATGCAAACGAAGCGGTCGAGTACGATATCGACGAGACCGGGGACCGCGCCGCAGGGCGTTCTACTTTTAGTGATACCTGTGACACGCAAAACCTCTCCTGCGATTCCGATCGCGTGGTTGGGGATGCGTTTGGCCTCGACCCACTACTCATGTTCCTCCAGGGGGCTTTTCTGATGCTCGATTCAGGGTCCGCGACTGGAACTGTCGGTGAAGAGATCGTTACGGACCGAGCCCGCGGTCCACTGGGCATCATCGCGATCAAGCAGACGCAGGGTGGGTCCGGTCCTGGCTCACCTGTGTTCTGCTCGCCAACCGTAAGCGTGATCTATGCCAACGACGGCGGAACCGCAGACTTGAGCCCAACGCTCACCGGCTGCAGCAATCTCGCCGGATGGGACCTCTACTCGAGTGCCGGCGCTGGCGCGTACAGGCGACTCGGAACACTGCCGCTGAACGTCAAATTCCGCGACGCGGGCCTACTCCTCAACGAACAGAAAACGTACTACGCCGTCGCCGTCGGCAACGACGGCTCGCGCGGGAGTTTGTCGCAGGGCTACGTGTTCACTCATTCGGATACCACAGCTCCAGCCGCTCCAACTGCCGTCTCGGGTTCCGCGACTGCTGGTCAGCTCACGGTGTCGTGGACCTCACCTCCAGACGCTGACGTAGAGAAGTTCAAGATCTACGCCTCCGTGACATCCGGCGGCACCGCGACCCTTATCGATGGTGGAACCGATTCACACTGCCGTACGAGCCGCAGCGTGTCGGCAGCTCCAGGGACCTACTACATCACCGTGAAGGCTGTGGACTTCGCGGGCAATCACAGCGCAGCATCCACGCAGGTACAGGTGACCGTCCCATGATTCTCTGGCGCATCGTCCTCGTCGCTTCATGCCTTCTGATAGCCGACTCCGCCTTGGCGCAGTCGGAGCAGTGCCACGATTGGGACGGGGACGATGCGCCGTCTGGATTAGAGTGTTCCGTCGGCACCGATTGTGCCGACGATCTGTGGATGATTCGTCCCGGATCACTCGAGGTCTGTGATGGCTTTGATTCTGACTGCGACACGAATCTCGATCAGGGGTGCGACCGGTACTGCGACACACCGGTGTTGACGCAGAACCAACCGACGCTTTCGATGAGTTCGGAGTTCCCCGAGAACCTCAGTGGCGGGGACGTCGCTTTGCTCCCGGATGGATTCCTCGTCTGCGGTTCAAACTACTTCTACGACCCCAATACCGACAATCAGAAGGAACGTGTCGTTGTTCGTCGATTCGATCGACTTGGGCAACCGCGTGGTCCATCGGAGCGTGTCGGTCGCCCGATTGATTCGACCCTCGACGAGGAATACTGTCGGCTCGCGGTCGGCGGCGATCGCGCTCTTGTGACGTGGCGACAGAATGATCCCCCCGGACCAGACTCGCGCCTCAGATACTACGCGCGCCAACTCGATCTCTTCGGGCGCCCGCTCGGGACCGTCGTAGAAGTCACGGGGCAGTTCGGTGCGACCTCCGCGGCCTTCTGGCGAGCGCCTGTTTGGAATGGGGAGGCCTTCGGAGTCTTCTGGGCTCCGGCCATCCGAACACACGAACTGTGGCTGACGACCGTGCCGCGGTGGCCCGATCAGCAAGAGCCAACCAAGGTGCTGGCCTCTGATAATCTGCTTGGTGATCGTCGGCTTTTTGGGAAGAACGATGTGAAGTGGGCTGATGGCGCCTACTTGCTCGCATTCCAGGGCGGGAAGGGCGCCCTTTACGCGATGATGTCACTTCGTGTCGACCGCAGCGGCGTGCCATTTAATTCTGGTTACGAAACGCCAGACCACGGAGACGGCGGTGTGGCCTTGGAACCGGTCGGAACACGCGCCCTGATGGTGTGGGTCGACCGTGAGATTTTCAGCTCTATCGTTTGGTATCAGTTTGTCGACACGGCGACGGGTCAACCGCTCTCACCCGGTCCACGACAGCTCATGACGCCGACACCGTTCAACGGATCGGCGGGCCTCCACGATCCCATCATTACGTGGACGGGGGAGATGTTTGTGGTAGAGGTCACGAATCAGTATTTTGCTGGCGCAAACCCAGACTACGACCATTGGCTTTGGCGCATTCGCCAGGACGGAACGGTGTTGGACCCACAAGGGATTCGCCTGAGCGGTCCAGGTCCACGCGCCGACGCAACGGATCTGATCTGGGATGGCAAGGAGTTGCTCTACTTCTTCTCGATGAAGTTCCCACGCGACCTCCGCCGTGCCCGCGTCGCTTGCTCATGCGGCGACCTCGATCACGACGGCCGCAACTCATGCGCCGACGATTGCGACGATAGCAATGCCCAGGTAGCGGTCACGCGTCCTGAGATCTGCACTGGAGGACTCGACGATGATTGCGACGGCCTGGTCGACTGTCGCGATCCGAACTGTACGGGAGGTCCTGGCCCAGTCGAGGTAGCCAACGTGCGCTGGTCTGGCAACACACTCACATGGAACGTGCCCGCGACCGCCACACGCTACGCGATAGCTCGCGGCTTGATGAGCGATCTGGTGCGACGACAGGACATGATTCACGCCGACTGTCCGGCGTATGAGAACGTCGGAACCACGTGGTTTGACGATGGCCGCAAGCCGCCGGTGGGAGACGTGCTGTGGTATCAGGTCCGCGCCGAGGCTGGGCCTTGCCGCTACGGGAGTTGGGGTGTCGAGCCGCTGCGTGCTTCGATCGAAGCGTGCAACTGAACGAGCACGGTGCGGTGCGCCAGATGCTCGAGCACCGACACCCCGACCGATGGCCATGACACTGGCACGAGACGACACGGGCAAGCGTCCGCCAATCCCACCTTGTCACCGACAAGGCGCCCCGCCTTCTCCCGGTCAAAGGCTCCGCTAATCGATTCCGACCCAATCATCCGCCAACCCGCGTAGAATCGGCCGCAGATGCAAGGCGACGCACGCGCACACGAACACCCGCCTCGTCGCGAGGCTCTCTTCGTGCTGCTCGGTGCGATCTTCCTGAGCAACGCGCTGATCGCCGAAATGGTGGGCGGGAAGCTGTTCCAAACTTCGATGCTTGGGTTGCCACTCACGCTCAGTGTGGGCGCGCTACTTTGGCCGGTGGTGTTCGTCACCAGCGACCTGATCAACGAGTACTTCGGTCGCAGCGGTGTACGGCGCTTGAGCCTGGTCGGCGCCGCGATGATCGCGTACGCCTTCGTCGCGATTTGGGTCTGCGGGTTGCCCACAGCGGCATCGTTTTCACCGGTACCGGACAGCGCTTTCAACGCCGTCTTCCGGCAATCACGCTGGATCATCGTTGGATCGATCTGCGCGTTCTTGGTGGGGCAACTGGTCGACGTGTCGGTGTTTTGGGCGCTGCGACGCGCCACGGGACCAAGCAAGCTGTGGTTGCGCGCGACCGGATCGACCGTGGTAAGTCAGTTGATCGACACGTTCATCGTGGGGTTCATCGGACTGCACCTGCCGTTTCTGATGTACGGACCAGGCAATGGGATCGACTTCCCAACGTATCTCAAGGGGGCGGCCAGCGGGTACGTCTTCAAGTTCGTGGTGGCCATCGCGATGACGCCCGCGCTTTACCTTGGGCACAGCGTGTTCGATCGCTGGTTGGGGGTGCGTGAATCGCAAGCGCTGATAGGCGAAGCGGTTCATGAAGAAGAAGTGCGACGCCGCGACTAAAGCGGAAGGATCTCTCCCTCGAACGCGACGTGCGCGCCGGCAGCTTCGATCGTTCGTGTTGCAGTGCTTTTCGGGTCGTGCGCCGGATTGCTGTGATTGAGGTGGATGAACTGCAGCTTGCCTCGTTCCTTCGGCGCTAAGGTCGCAAACCGCTGCAATGACTCGACGATGAACGGATGAGGAATCTCGCTCATGTCGCGCCCAGGCAGTTCGTCAGAGTCGAAGAAGGTCCCGTCGAGCAGCGCGACATCGCTCGTTGCAATCAACTCCTCGACGCGGCGATCCCAACGTTCCCACTTGTCGATATCGGGGATGTACAGCAGGCTGCGATTGGGGCCTTGGATCATGAATCCATAGGTGTCGGTGAACTCGGCACGATGCGGCACGGAGAACGCGGTTACCGACAGGCTGCCGGTCAACGCCAGTGGCGTGTCGGGGGCCCATGGCTTCAACGCAATGTTTCCTAACTTCACCAACAAGCTCCACGGGCCGTTCGCGCTGAGAAACTGCGCCATGGAAGGGGAGCAGTGCACCGGCAACCCCTGCGTGCCCAACGCCTCGCGGCCGAAATGGATCAGCCCCGTGTAATGCCCAATGTGTGCATGCGTGAGCAACACGCCGTCAACAGGCAGTGGCGATACGCGTTGCGGAGGATGCCCTGCTGCCTCCTGAAGTTGCTCGCGAATGTCGGGCGTTGCATCGACAAGCCAGCGTTGATGGGTGACCGGATCGACGATCAACAGCGAGGCAACGAAGCGGCGAACGGAGCGATCGCTCCAGTCAGGCGCGGCGCTCGTTTGGGGGCCGAGTTGGGGGCGGCCGCCGTCCTGCGCGACACCCAGTCCCAGCACATACGGTGATCGTGGTGTTGGCCGCGCGACGTCGCGCGTTGCCAAACAACCGCAACAGAACATCAAGAAGGTGCAGGCCGAGACGAGTGTGCCGCGCATCCGTGCAGCATACCGCCGGCACGGCTCGGATGGTCAGCGCGGCGCTGCCGTCGTGCGATTCATCCGCTCGGCTGCCAACTGCAGGACTTCCTTGATCTCCTCGATCTTGAACGGCTTGGCGACGTAATGATCCATCCCTGCTTGCAGGCAGGTCTCGCGGTCACCGGCCATCGCACTTGCCGTCAGCGCCACGATGAACGGCCCGTTGCCCCGCCGCTGCTGACTGCGAATTTCACGCGTCGCTTCGTAGCCATCCATCTCCGGCATCTGACAATCCATGAAGATCAAGTCGTAGTCGGTCTTCATTGCAGCCAGAAGCGCTTCACAACCATTCTCGGCAGTGTCGGCTTCGCAGCCGAGCCGCTTCAAGACCCGCGCCAGAATCTCCAAGTTCACGCGGTTGTCTTCGGCGACAAGGATGCGCAACGGGGACGATGTTTCCACGGCTGGGTGTGCGAGTTGACCCGCAGGGCTTGCTAGGTCCGCGCTCTGAGAGACGCCAAAGCGAGCGGTGAACCAGAACATGCTGCCCTCGCCCAGTCGACTGTTAACGCCGATCTCACCGCCCATCAGTTGTACCAGCCGCTGTGAGATCGCCAGTCCCAAGCCGCTTCCGCCATACCGTCGCGAGGTCGAGGATTCAGCCTGCGAGAACAGTTGAAACAGCCGATGGTGCCGCGCGGGGTCGATACCAACACCCGAGTCGCGCACTTCGAAGCGAAGCACACAGTCGGTCGGCGTGATCGACACAGCAGTGACCGAGACCTGCACCCAGCCGCGCGGCGTGAACTTGATCGCATTGCTCACCAAGTTGGTGAGAACTTGCCGCACGCGCACCACATCGCCCAGGACGCTCGCCGGTACGTTGTCGGGAATCGCGTGCTCCAGCGACAGCCCCTTGCGCTGTGCGCCATGTCCGAGCAACGCAAACACATCATCGACAACCTGCCGAGGGTTGAGCGAGACGTGTTCAAGCTCCAGCTTTCCAGACTCGATTCGGGTGAAGTCAAGAATGTCGTTGATCAACTTGAGCAGCGTCTCGCCCGAGGTCTTCACGATGTCACACAGGCGGCGCTGCTCGTCGCTGAGATCGGTGTCCAGCAAAACCGTAGAACTGACGATCACACCGTTCAACGGCGTACGTATCTCGTGACTCATCGTTGCCAGAAAGGTGCTCTTGGCGTCGGCGGATGCCTCGGCCGTTTCTCTGGCGCGAACCAGTTCCGTAATGTCGTGACCTTGACCGACCGTTCCGATGACCTTTCCAACCGCGTCATGCAGGCGGGAAAAGCTCAGCTCGATGTAGGAGTCGTGGCCATCCGGCCTGCGTACCTCCACGCAAACTGTGTTCGACTCCAAGCCGGTCGCCAAGAAATCAATGTGCGCGTTGTGCAGCCGCTGGGCAGTGTTGGCTTCTATTTCGGGAATCTCGAGCGCCGTCCTTCCGACAGGGTCGTACGAAATGCCGAAGTCCTGGTGCCAGGCGCGGTTGACCATGGCGTAGCGGCCGTCGAGATCGCGCACAGCAATCGGGTGTCGCGACGCGTTCAGAATGTCGCGCAGTCGCGCTTCGGCATCGTGCTGCAAGGTCTCGTAGACCGTGCGCAAGGCGTCGGCAGAGAGGCGCGGAAGGGCAGAGGATGCGGAATCGTGCCGCTCGGCCGCTTTGAAGGCGTCGACTAGCGCGGTCCACTGCGCCGCCGTCGGTGGATGCAACGGGTCCAATCCGAGTCGGGCCAACTCGTCACGTAGGATTCGGGCCAGATCATTCACGGTCGTTTCGCTCGTCGGGTAGGAGCCGCACCAGTTCCCATGTATGACATGACGGACGGCACGCGAGGAACTTGAGTCCGTTACATGGCGACATCCATCGACCGGGCAGTGAAGCGGACAATCCGGATCAATCGGGACTTAGCTGGTGGAAGACGGAGTGAACTTTTTGAGCCTCGCGTCGCGGTTTTTTGCGGGCGGGATGGGCGTCGACGGGCCGACGCGAAACCCGATCGTGGCTTGCGCCCGTTTGGCAGCCAGCGCCTCGTCCAGCTCTGCGCGACCGGCAATGCCCGACCCCGGGCCAATGACGGCAACCGAATAGTCACCTTGAGGGAGCGATCCTTCCGGAATCGCACCTTCGTATTCGCGGCAGGTCGCCTCCTGATTCTTCTGCGAGCCGCGCCGCTGCAGCGCGATTTGAAACAGTGCTGCCGGCTTGTCACCCGGCTTGAAGACCACGGCGCGCGGGGTCGCTTCGCTGGGCCCACACGCAACGAAGCGCAGCAGCATGCGATCTTGCGGATCGAGCGTCTCATCGGCGCGAAGCGGAATGAACGACGTTCGCTGCACATCGCGCGGAACGATCGCGTTCTTGCTGCCGGCCGGTTCGAGCAGGAAATCACGGCCGCTGTTGCGCCCCAGGCGCAGCGCGCCAATCTCGCTTGACGATCGTGTTGCGCGCGACACATTGAGCGTTGCCGTCGATGATCCAATGTCGCCCGTGATGAGATCTTCCACGACGACTCGAATGTCGTAGCGCCCCGGACCGGGCAGCGTGCAGTGACTGCGAAGCATCAACATTGCCGGCGGGAATCGTGTGGGAAGTTGATCGGTTCGAACGCCCCGCTCGGCTCCATCACCCAACGTGCAGTAGGTGCGGCCGACATCGTCGGTCACCAAGCCCTCCCACCCGAAACGCGCGAAGTAGCCGGATTCGCCCAGCGGCTGGAACGACAGATCGGGCAGCATCACGGCGGTTTCGATCGTCGTGACGAGCGGCTTGCCACCGTCGGGGTAAGAAGCCGAAAGACGTACTTCGGGGAATCGATAGGCACTTGGCTCGATCAACGCGGCCAATCGTTTGCCCGTGCGCAACGTGACATCGTCGCTGAGCGCGACCTGGTTGATAGAACGCACGCGGTAGGGCCAATACTGCGGAAACTTCCCCGTATCGAGCCGCACATCGACAGTGTGATACTCCTGCCGTTTGGTGGGCGCCTCCATTGGAATGCTGAAGAGGTAATAGCAAGACAACTGCGCCAACGCGCGTTCGAACACGGTGACCACGTTGCCGACCGAGCGCACCGTGTCTCCGCCCGTCGCGTTGGTGAGGTACTCGAGCAAATCGGATTCGCGCGGCGTCTGTAGACCCAACTGAGTCGTGCGCGCTTCAACGGCCCAGAGCGTGAAGCCTCCAGCGGCGGCATCGCGCAGTCCGCTCGCCTGCGTCAGCCAAGATTCCTCCGGTAGGTCGAACCAGGCCGAGGTGAACAGCACCACCGCCTTGCGTCCGCGAACATGCTGATGGGACAAGAGCAGCGACTCGAGGGCCGCGAGACTTGGACGACTATCGACAGGTCGCGCCAGCATGTCGCGAACCGTTCGATCGGGGATCGAGTTGCGCTGGAAGTCGGCAAACGGGCCATTGTCTTGAATCGAGAACGGATCGGACGAGTCGGCGTTATTCGGTTTGGTCGGATCGGTGAGCGGGATCGTGGTGTCGGAACGGGTTGGATCTTCGGGTTCAGGGATCGACGAATCCGGATTGGGCGGCAGCGATGGCGTGTCGAGCTCGCGCAAGCGGCGCGCCGCATCGCGAATCGCGCCGGGATCGGTGACGAAGTCGTACGTGAGCGGCATCACGCGCCGGCCGTACGCGAACGCTTTCACCCGCAGCGGAGTGGTCACCATGCGCTCGGCCAGGCTATCGATCGCGTTAGCGGCCTCGGCGCGCATTCGCGCATCGAGAAAGTTGAGATCGACAAATAACAGTACGGTTGGAGCGGCTTCGACCAGGTTCTGTTGCTGTTCCGGATCGTCGCTGCCGCAGACCTCGTCGAACTCGACCCGAGCCGCCTTCTCGGGCGGAAGCAGCTTGCCGTCGAGTCGCAGCTCGAACGCTTCGGCGGGAATCCCCGGGACCGAGGCCCACGCGCTGCCCCTCGGATCGATTACCGATACGTCCACCAGGAGCCGCCGGACCGTGACGGTTTCGTTCTTGGGGATCACGATCGGTGCGTTCTCTTCGGGAAAAACCGCAGCGGACGCGGCCAGAACCAAGCCCGCGGCGAACACGGAGCGAACAAAATGCGGTCGCGAAAATGCGCCATGTGCTAGGATCTGCGAGCTTTTCAGGGCCCATAGCTCAGGCGGTGAGAGCGGCCGACTCATAATCGGCTGGTCCCAGGTTCGAGCCCTGGTGGGCCCACCATCACCCAGAGGGCCCGGCCGAACGCCGCGGGAGGATTCTTGAAGGACCAGATCCGGCGACTCGTGCGATTGCAGGACATCCTCTTCGAGATCCGTACGCTCGACGAACAGGTCAAAGTAGCTCCCGCGAAATTCGAAGCGCTGGAGCAGAGCTATCAGCAATCGACCGGCGAAATTGGTGCCGCGAGAGTTCGTCATGAGGCCTTGCTCCAAGACCGGTCTCGCCTCTACCGCGAACGCGAAGAGGTTTCATCGCGTCTCCAACAGTTGCAGCAGAAGCTCATGCAAGTCAGCAACCAGCGTGAGTATAGCGCCGCACTCAACGAGATCGACTTCAGTAAACATTCTTTGGCCAGCCTCGAAGAACAAATCCTGAGCATCGAGCAGCAGATCGAAGAGCTGTCAGGACCGGCCAGCGAGGCCGATGCGCGCATGCTCGAGGAGCGCCAAAGGGTCAATGCCGAGCGCGGCACGCTCGAGCAGGAAGCGACGAAGGTCAGCCATCGGTTGGCTGACCTCACCGCGCTGCGAGACCTGATCGTAAAAGAATTGCCTCCCGGGTTTTACACACGCTTCGAATCGATCTGTCGCGCGCGCGGCGGCGTCGCCGTTTCCAAGATCGAGGGCGAAGCGTGTTCGGCGTGTCGAATGCGACTGCGTCCGCACCTCATCAATCAGGTTCGCCGCGGTGTCGAACTGATCACTTGCGATAGCTGTCGCCGCATTCTCTACTGGGGCGATTTTGGTAACGAATCGACGGCCGCCGAAGGGGAACCAGCCCCTGACGAGCCTGCTGGGGTCCTCACTTCCGGTGAAGATGCGGGCGTTGCTTCACCTGCGGCCGGCATTTAGCGGCGACCACTCATGAAGACTTTTGCTTGGGTCGATGGCGGATCGCGTGGCAATCCCGGTCCTGCAGGTTTTGGCGTGCTGTTGCGCGACGCGGGTGGAGTCGAGGTGCTGCGCCTCTGGGGTTATATCGGCGTAGCCACCAACAACGTCGCCGAGTATCAAGGGATGATCGCGGCGTTGGATGAAGCGCATCGCTTGGGGGCCACCGAAATCGAGGTGCGCACCGACAGCGAGTTGCTGCAGCGACAAATCACCGGCGTTTATCGAGTGAAGCAGCCTCACCTGCAAGAGCTGATGAAGCAGGTGCGCAGCAAAATCGCCCGGTTTCGAGCGTTTACCGTGCTCCATGTGCGACGCGAAGAGAATAGCGACGCCGATCATCTGGCCAACATCGCGATGGATCGTCGTGAGTCCGGACGGGAGCCAAGCGCGTGAGCCACAGCGCCGTCGCCGGTCGCGCGCGTGAAATCATCGCGCGTGTGTGCGGCGCGGCGGAGCGCGCCGGCCGCGACCCGGCCTCGGTTACGCTGGTGGCCGCCAGCAAGACGCAAACCGGCGACGCGGTGCAAGCGGCTTTCGAGGCCGGAGTTTCTTGCTTCGGCGAGAGTCGCGTGCAGGAGCTGGAACAGAAGGCTCCGCAGTTGCCGCAAGCACAGTGGCACTTCATTGGTGCGCTGCAACGCAACAAGGCACGGCGTGCGGTGGAACTGTGTTCGCTGATCCATTCGCTGGATTCGCTGCGGTTGGGTGAGGCGCTCGATCGTTTGGGCCGAGAGCGCGGGCATCCAGTGCGGGCTCTGATCGAGGTGAATCTTGGCGGCGAGGCCAGCAAGTCGGGCGTGGCGCTGAATGATGTTGACGCCTTGGTCGAAAGCCTGGCCGGGCGTGATGGCTTGCGGGTCGAGGGGTTGATGACCATTCCGCCGCCAGCCGACCCCGCAACTACTCGCAGATACTTCGAGCGCTTGGCGGAGTTGGCTCGTCGATTGGACGAACGGCGCTTGCAATACATCACGATGCAAAGGCTTTCGATGGGAATGTCCGACGATTTCGAGCTCGCGATCGAGGCCGGCGCGACGTTGGTCCGCGTCGGAACCGCGCTGTTCGGGCCTCGTTGAGTCGAGGCGCGGGCGGCTGGTCGCCGTACCTCTAACTCGCGCGGCTTTACACCCCAGGGGCCAGGCAGGTATCGTGTGCCCCGCCCGACACAGGATTCGTGGAGCACGCCGTATGGCCCTCACCCCCATTGATATCGAGTCGCGACGATTCGGTCGATCGCTCTCCGGCTACAACCGCGCCGAGGTTGACGCGTTTTTGCAGCAGGTGGCGGACGCGTTGTCGCAAGCGGTGTTCGAGCGGGACGAGTTGTTGCGTCAGACCGCACAACTCACGGGCAGAGTCGAGCAAGTTGGACGTCACGAGCGCACCTTGATCGAAGCGCTGGCGGCCGGCGAACGACTCACGGAAGAACGGCGCAACATGGCGCAGCAAGAAGCCGAGCGGATCGTTGCCGATGCTCGCCGCCACGCCGAGCAGATCATCAGCCACACCCGCGCGGAGTGCACGCGCGTGGAGGGGCAGTTGCTGCGCTTGAAGGTCGAGCGCGAGGCTTTTGAAAACAGACTCGCGGCCTTGCTCGATGAACACAAGCGACTGCTCGAAATCCGCAAGCAAGAAGCCGGGCTCGCCGACAAGTTGCGCACGCGATCCAGCGTGCCGCCGGCGATTGGCGAAGAAGATCCGCTCGTCGAGCGCTGATGACACATCTTCCATCCGCCGATCTGGTTGTGGTCGGTGCTTCAGAAGTCGTTACATGTGCCGGCACCGCGCCGGCCTGCGGACCCGATCAAGCGCGCGTCGGCGTGATCGAAGAGGGGGCGGTTGCCTCCAAGGATGGGCGGATCGTTTGGGTCGGCCCGGAGTGGCGCCTCGAGAAGTCGGTCGAAATCCAACCAAGCGCCACGCGACTGGATGTGGGTGGACGAGCCGTGCTGCCGGGGCTGGTCGATGCGCACACGCACTTGGTGTACGCCGGTGATCGCGCCGATGAGTTTGAAAAGCGTCTCGCTGGGGTGAGCTACTCGCAGATCGCAGCCGAGGGCGGTGGGATCTTGCGCACCGTTGCATCGACGCGCGCTGCCAGTCGCGAAGAGCTTGCGGTGCAGGCGGGTCTGCGGCTCGAGCGGCTCGCGCGACAGGGCGTGACTGCCGTGGAAATCAAAAGCGGCTATGGCTTGTCGCTGGAATGCGAGTTGAAGATCTTGCTGGCGATTGCCGATGTAGCGCGATCACACGCTCACGCCGTGGTGCCGACGTTCTTGGGCGCGCACACGTTTCCGCGTGAGGCGCGCGGCTCGCAAGCTGCTCGTGAGCGCTACGTCGATGAGATCTGCAGCGAGATGATTCCGCAGGTGGCGGAAGGGAAGCTCGCACGATTTGCAGACGTGTTCGTCGACGATCACGCCTTCAGCTTGGCCGAAGCCGAACGGGTGCTGCGTGCGGCCAAGGATCGTGGGTTGGGCGTGAAGGTTCACGCCGATCAACTGAAGGAAGACGGTGCCGCGTCATTGGCTGCCGAGCTGGGGGCGGTCAGCGCCGACCACTTGGATCATGCTTCGGAACAAGGCCTTCAGCGGCTCGCACGTGCGGGTAGCGTTGCGGTCTTGTTGCCGGCGGCGAGTCTGTTCCTGCGCTGCGCGACACATCCGAGCGGACGAAAGATGATCGATCTCGGCGTTCCGGTGGCGTTGGCGACCGATCACAACCCCGGAACGTGCCCGACGGAAACCTTGCCATTGGTGATGCAACTCGGTTGCTTGCTGTGCGGGATGTCGGTGGATGAAGCGATCGTCGCCGCCACACTCAACGCGGCGGCGGCCTGCGGAATTGCCGATCAGGCTGGGAGCCTCGAAGCCGGCAAGCGTTGCGACATGCTCGTGATCGACGCAGCGGAGCGACGCCAGTTGATCTACCAACTCGGTGCTCCTCGCGTTCACATGGTGATCGCCAACGGGCGAATCATCTGAAGGCGGGGCAAGCGCGCTTACATCTTGATGTGGCGGAACGACTTGTTGTACTCCCACACCCAGGTGTAGACCTCCAGGTTGATTTCCACCTTGTGCTTCATCTTGAGCACGAGTTCATTTTGGCGGTTATCGAGCGTCACAGCGCTTTTGTCGAGCGGAATGTCGAGCTCGCGCGCCTTGCTGTAGATCTCGTTGATCATCTTGGCTTGGTCGAAGCGGCGCGCGGCCGCAGCGAACTTGGTTTGTTCATCGGCAAAGTCGTGAAGTTGCATGATTGCCATGCGCACCGGTACGCAGCGCGTTGCCGCAAACACGCCAGACCCCATTACCGCCAACCAAAGAATCAACCCGATCTTGCCTGCGCCACGTTGATTGCTCATTGCGTCCTCAGCCTCCGCTCGAAACTAGCGTCGGGCCGATGGCCCAGTGCCAGCTCCTCACGCCGGAATCTAGGGATCGGACCGCGGCGGTGCCATCCGAACCGCTCCCCGGCTAGCATTCACCGGTGCTTGACGATCCACTCTCCCAGCCCGACTTCCTTCGACGCGTGTCGCGCACGTTCGCACTTTCCATTCGGGCGCTTCCGAAGGACCTGCGTCCGGCAATCGAGTCGGCGTATCTATTGGCCCGCTTGGCCGACACGGTGGCCGACCGGTCGGCTGTCGGCGCCGCAAAGAAGCTCGAGTTGTTGGCCGGGTTGCGGGCGTGCCTCAACGCAGGGGAGTTCGATCTGGTGAGGCTCGAGCTGGCGCAGGTTGGCCTGGGTGACGATCCAACCGCGCAGGCCGAATCGATACTCTTGCGCAGCGCGCCGCAGCTGATGAGTCGCTTGGCGGGGATGCCTCCTGCCGAGCGCAACGCCGTGTCGCGGGTGGTGACGCGATTGATCGCGACGATGGAATGGGAAGTGCAGCGTTTCGGTGTCGAGCATGCGCGTGGGTTGCGGGATCGACGCGAGTTGGAGTGGTACACCGACGGGATCGCCGGATGTGTTGGTGAGTTCTGGACAGCGTTGCTCGTGATTCATCGCAGAGGCGTAACGCCGCGCGATGAAGCTGCGATGTCGCGCTTGGGGCGGCGTTACGGTCGCGGCCTGCAGTTGGTGAACATCGTGCGCGATGTTGCTCGCGATGCGGAGCGCGGCGTGCGCTTCCTTCCGCCCGGCGAGGACCCGCACGCGCGCTTGGCGCAATCCCACAGCCATCTCATCGCCGGTCTGCTCTACACCACCAAGCTCCCGGTTCTACAGTGGCGTGTCCGCTTCGCAACGTTACTCCCCGCCGCACTGGGCCTGGCCACGATTCGCGCCCTACGCACCAACCGCCGCGCGTCCGCAACCCCCATCAAGATCGGCAAGTCCCGCCTGCTCCTGACTGTCTTCCTCTGCGCAGCCGCCTCGCTCTTCCCTCGCGCCCCTCTCCTCCTCGCCACCCCCCGCCACCGAAACTCCCGGCCAAATTCGGGGACGGTCTACCTAAAGCAGAGTTAGTCGCTTCCGCCCAACCATTTCTCGAGTTGTCGCGAAGCGTTGCATTGACCGAGCAATCTCGACTAACTCCGCTTTAGGTAGACCGTCCCCGAATTGGGTGGGTAGGGGGTTAGGGGGATTCGCGGCCGCAGCCGTCTAGGCTGGTGACTAGATAGAACTGAGTGCCGGGGGTGGTGTCGTTCCAGTAGGAGGAAGCGACATCGATCGCAGCGGGGGAGGTGGATACGCGATTGGGTGTCGTCGCGCGGCGCACGCGGTAGGCACCGGCGCCGGTAGCTGACGCCCAGCTCAGCATCGTTCCCAGCGGACCGTGGTCCAGCTCCAACGAATCGGTCACGGCGTCGGCGACCTCGGTCGCATCGACCGTCCAACTGCTGCCATGCGCCGTGTTGCCGCGACTGTCGATCGCACGCACCTCGACGGCGTGCCGATCGAGCGAAAGCGACAGCGTCAAACTGAAGGTCTCCTGCGGCTCATCGAATGCACCGTCGTCGGCGTACACCAAACCACTCTGCCAGGCACCGCCATCCACGCGCACCTGCACTTCGCGAATCGTCGACAACGAGATCGCACGCGCCGGCGTGATACCGAGCGGATTGTGATTCGGATACGCCACGACGTTCGCCGTACCAGCCAACGAGACGAGCGTGCCGCAGCTCGCTGCACCCGGCGCCAACGCAACCGTCGTCTCGGGCGAGACCTGCAGGATATCGGCCGTCCCGTCGCTGTTGGCGTCGATACTGCCGACCATCCGCCGCGTGGCACTCGATACCACCGCAGAGTTGTCGCGCATCACGCAGCGTTCCGATGCACAGCCGTTCTCGCAGTTGTCGTTGGTTGACGCCATGTACCCCGACATTGAGTCACACGCACAGCCCGACGCCACGTACTGGTCGAGCGCGTAAAACGCGTGATGAATTTCATGCAGCACGACCTTGTCGAAGTTCGCGGCACCCCAGGCACCGTTATCCGATGTCAACACACCGTGCGGGCCGCCGATCCAGGTGTAGGCAAATCGGCCATCGGTGAACTTGCCATCGGTGTCCTTGTAGCTATTGACCACGAACAGATTGATAGCCCAGTCAGTGCCGTCGGCGCGGCGTGTGGCGTCGGCCAGTTGGCGCGAACGAATCATGCGCGATCCGTCGAGGTAGCCCAGCTTGCTCAAAACCTCGAGCGACCACAGTTCCTCGCCGGTCGCACCGTACGGGTCGGCACCGCGCGCGATCGGCTCGTAGCCGGTACGCATTCGCAGGTCGACCCGCCCCGTAATCAAGTGAACCGTGAAGCTCAGGTCCGCTCCGCTGTGCAACGTCTTCAACGTCGACAGGGCCGAGAGCGTCTTGCTCAGAATCGCGTTCTCCTGCGCCGACGTCCAATTTTCGCGCGATGGCTCGTGGCTGCCGTCGCTTTCCGGCAGCAGCAGGTTGATCGAAACCTTCCCCGCCAAGAACTCGCTCGTATTCTCCCAGCCCGCGCCGTTGGCGCGCAGCAGTTCTTCAGCCGCCATCATCGATCGAGTGCGCGCTTGCTCCCACCACGGCGCCGCCTTCAGTGCATCGTCGCCAAACGATTCACCGGCGGTGGATTCGCCGGGCAACGGCTCGGCCGTCATCGTTGCGCCAAGCGTTGCGCGCCAACCGTTCCACGCCTCGGCCGCACGCTGAGCCGGCTCATCGAGTGTTGACATCGTCGCCGCACTCACCAGATCGCGCGTCACCAAACTCAAGCGTGGATCACGCTGCAGTGCAGGCCACAGCCCTATCGGAAGGTCCACCACAGCGGCGCGCGACTCCGGCAGCTGCATCGCAACGTGCCCGCCGGCCGGTTCCACAAGTTCGTCCCACGAAGCCGAAGAGTCGGGCTTGCCGATCAGCAGCACCGGCTCGCTGGGAGGAGCAGCCAACGCCGCGAAAGAAACGACAAGTAGTGCCACGGCAACGGCGAGTGCCGAACGCATCGATCCCTCCGGAAACCCTTCACCCTCGCCGCTAATATCGGCACCCTTGCAGGTCGCGCCATGGCTGCGGCGGCGCGACGAACAGGCCAATCCCGCCTCGCACCGAACGTGTTCGTAGGAGCCCGCGACCCCGTCCGCGCATGCGATCATGCGCAACGATGTCGCTCACCGGACCTTCAGGCGGACTCGCTTATCACACGCGCGCGCTGCGCCACGCGGACAGTCTGTGGGCTCCATTCCGCACCGCCGTCGGCTGCTGGCTCCACGATTGGGCCCCGGCGGCGTCGACGCTGATCTTGATTGGGCCAAGCGCCGGCTACTGCCTCGACACCGCGTTCCTCGCGCGCTTTGCGCGGCTCGTCGCGATCGATCCCGACCCGCTTGCACCCAGGCTATTTCGTCGACGTCACGCCAACGCATTGTCCAACGGCACCGAGTTGCAGTGGATCGCTCACGATCACTTCAGCGCTGGCGATTACATCGGGCTTGGGGCGTTGATCGCAGCACATGCCCCAACGGCGGTGTTGCTTTGCAACTTTCTCGGCCAGTTGCATCTGGTGCTGCCACGCGACAAGACCGACACGCTGCTTGCACACTGGCGTGACGCGCTTCCACGCGTGCTCGGCGATCACCCCTGGGCGAGCTTTCACGATCGTGTTTCGGGAACGCTTTCCCTCGATTTCGAGCAGCCGATGCAACTCCCGACACGGCTCGACGACGAAGCACTGCTCGATCGGTTCTACGCCGGCAGGGAAGGGAAACTCGTCGATCATCACACCAACGGCTTTTTCGCCGCACAGCTGCCGCACAGCTACCTGCGCTGGCAGTTGTCGCCGCGGCGCTGGCATCTGATCGAGGCGGTGTGCAGCCCGGCGATTGGCGCGGCCGTGCGGGCAAGTTGAAACTCTCCACCCGACTTTGCGTTGTTCATGCCAGGATGACATCGCCATGCGCCCCCGCCTGATCGCACTCGCTCTGTTTGCCGCTTCCGCCGTGATCTACCACTGCGGTGTGATCCAGCAGATGCTTCTTTCCGACAATATCTCTGCGCAAACACAGCATCAGTTTGCGATTGTCGATGGGCGAATGCTGTTCGACGAGATCATCGAGAAAACCCCTGAGGGTACGCCAGGGAATTTCGCCGGAAGCGGTGTGCTCAAAGGCGATGTACTGGTCTCTGTCACCGACGGCCTCGGGCAAGAGCATCCGATTCATGGCTACTGGGACTGGGCTGAGGTGCGGCGCACCATCCCGCATGGACAGCGCTGGTTTCTAACCGTCGAACGGCCCGGCGCGGCGGAGCTCCACCGCAGAAAAAGATTCTCGAGTTGCCGCCGGTCCCGGTCGAACCGGTACCTCTGAGCTTGCAACTGTTCGCGATTTGTATGTACTTGGTGCTTCCGCTGTCCGCGGTTCCGGCCGCGATCTTCTTGGGATTCTCACGCCCCGACAATCGCAACGCGTTCGTGGCCGCGGTGATGTTTCTGTCGTTCTCGGCGGTCGCGGGACTCGATCCGCAAAACATCGCCGCGCTCGGTCGCGCTGCGGCGCTGGTGTTTCGGCCGTTGGGTCAGAATTTGGCTTGCCCATCGCTGGTGTTCTTCTTTCTGGTGTTCCCATTCTCTTCACCCTTGGACCGAGCCTGGCCGTGGCTGAAGTGGATCATTGGCGGGTGGGGATTGGCTCAGGGTCTTCTCACGCTGAGCGCCGGCATCCTGCGCTACACCAGCCTCGCTTCGCACGAGAAGTTCATGGCAACACCGGCGATCGACAGGGTGGTGTCGCTGGTGAACGCCATCGACGTCCCGCTGGCCTTGGCGTTGGTAACGCTGGCGATGGTTTCGCTATCGATGAACCGCCGCGCCGCGGTAACGCCCGATGAACGTCGCCGACTCAACCTGATGTTGACCGCTTGCCTGGTGTCGTGGTTGCCGCTGGGCGTTGCCATTCTGTTGCAGGTTGCCGGGAAGCAGTTGCCTCCGTTGGTGATCGCCATTCTCTCGATCACCACGCCGGTGTTTCCACTGACGTTCGGCTACGTGGTGGTGCGGCATCGCGTCTTCGGGATTCGCGTGATTCTGCGCCGCGGTCTGCAGTACGCCTTGGTGTCGCGAGGAGTCTGGGCGGTCGCGCTGATTCTGTTTGGCGGCACATACGCGCTGGCGACACCGCTCATCAACAGCATGATTCCGACGGCTCGAGGGATTGCCGCGCCGCTCACCAGCGCTGCGGTGGCGATCGCGATTGCCGCCGGGTTGCGGGCCGGCATTCAGCACGTGATGCCCAACATCGATCGACGTTACTTTCGCGATGCCTACGACGCGCGGCAGATTCTCTCTCGCCTCGCGGTCGCGATTCGCGAAATGACCGGTCAATCCGAGAAGTTGATCAACCTGGTCGGTGAACAGATTCAGGTTGCGCTGCACCCGCGCTCGGTCACCATCTTCCTGCGACAAAGTGCGATCCAAGGTGCGCGGCGTACGTACGGATCAAAAGCCAGCGCGCCCTCGACACAGGCTTGCGATGTCCCCGGTGGATTCTGTTGCTACCTGCGACGCGAGCCGGGTGGTGTCGTGAGCCCAAAGCTCTCGAGTCCACCCGATCTGATGTGCGGAAGCGATCCGGAAATCCAGCGCCTCGAAACGCTGCTTGCCGGTTCGCCGGAGCCACTCGACCTTGTGCCATCAGCGCTCGAAACTCCGAGCCCGTTGAGGCGCGTCAATCTCGCAGAGCAGCTTGCCGATATCGACTCCGCCGTGCGCGAGCTCACCGACAATTTTGGAGGTCGCTTGATCGTTCCGTTGGCGACCGGCCAGCGGCTGGTTGGGTTATTGGTGCTGGGCGAGAAACTCTCCGAGGAACCGTACTCGAAGGACGATCGCGAGTTGCTGCAGGCGGTGGCCGGGCAACTGGCGATTGCACTGGACTACTCGGAACTGATCGGCGAAGCGGCCGAGCAAGAGCGCATGCGACAGGAGCTTTCGATTGCGCAGGACGTGCAGGCGCAACTCTTCCCGCAAGGGACGCCGACGATCGCAACGCTTCAACTCACCGGTGCGTGCCGACCGGCGCGCGAGGTCGGCGGCGATTACTACGACTTCCTGGAGTTGCCTGACAACGCCTTTGGTGTGGCGCTTGGCGATATTTCCGGTAAAGGCGTGAGCGCGGCGCTGTTGATGGCCAGCTTGCAGGGCGGGCTTCGCAGTCAAGCGGTGAACCACAGTCGCGACGTGTCACTGATGATGGGGCGCATCAATCGGCTGATGTGTCGCACGGCACCCGCGTCGAAGTTCGCCACGCTGTTCTACGCGCACTGGGATATCGCCACACGCATGCTCACGTACGCCAACGCCGGACACAATCCCGGACTGTTGCTGCGTCGTGGTGCAACCCAGCCCGAGCGTCTGCATGCGACCGGTTTGGTGCTTGGCGTGTCAGAAGGCGCCGATTACGAGCAGGTCACACTGCAACTGCAACCGGACGATCTGCTGGTGTTGTACACCGACGGCATCACCGAAGCCGAAGACGCCTCCGGCCATTTCTTCGGCGAACCTCGCCTCGCCGATCTGGTCGCCAACTTCGGCGACGCCGACATCGACGACCTGCGCGCCCTGATCTTCGCCGAGGTCGAGCGCTTCGCCACCGGCACGCAGCAGCACGACGACATGACCCTCGTCGTCGCCCGCGTCCTCTAACAATTCGGGGACGGTCTACCTAAAGCAGAGTTAGTCGCCGTAGTGGGAGGAAGGATCGCGATTGTTGCGGCAGATTCGCGCACGACGCACGACCATCGCCGCATGGCACGCACCGCACGGATCGTCGTACCCGGCTACCCATTTCACATCGTCCACCGTGGCAATCATCGCAAGCCGGTCTTCTACAGTGATGCCGACCGTCAGGTCTACCTCCGACTTCTCCTCACCGAGGCGCGGCGATACGGCCTCGAGATCTGGGCGTACTGCCTGATGCTCAATCACATTCACTTGCTTGGCGTGCCGCTCGACGCCGAGGCATTGGCGGACGCAATCGGCAACACGCATCGCGCCTACGCGCGCTACATTCACGAGTCGCGTGGTTGGACCGGACATCTATGGGCCAACCGGTTTCGTTCCTCACTGCTAGACGAACAATACCTATGGGACGCAGTGCGGTACGTGGAAAACAACCCGGTACGCGCCAAGCTCGTCGAGCGCGCCGAGCTCTATCCCTGGTCGAGTGCTGCCGCGCATTCATTCGGAAAGCATGACGCGCTGCTGAGCAACGCTCGTCCTTTCCCAGGGCATGTTCCCGATTGGTCGGCTTGGCTTGCCGAGCCGATCCCCACCGAACTCATCGACACCATCCGCCGCAATACACGAACCGGGCGCCCCACCATCGACGACGCTCTCACTGCCGAACTGGAGCGCGTTGTCGGGCGGCGGCTGAGACCCCAACGGCCGGGTCGCAAGCCAAAGAGCGAAATAGGTATGACGTCCCCGAATTTCAGGGCGAGATAGGGGGTGACTTACCTGAATCAGTTGCGGGGAGAAGGGGAACGGATATCCTTCCCGGGCGTTGAAAGTCCCGGGGGTGCGGGCACAGATGATTTCAATCGAGGGCCTCGAGAAGCACTACCAGATGGGCGATGCGCTGGTGAAGGCGCTCGACGGAGTAACTCTCAATATCGACGAGGGGGAGTTCGTGGCGATCATGGGGCCGTCGGGCTCCGGCAAGTCGACGCTCATGAACATCCTCGGTTGCCTCGATCGGCCCACCAACGGTTCGTACTCGCTGCGCGGCACCAACGTGGCAACACTCGATGACGACCGCCTGGCCGAAGTTCGCAACAAAGAAATCGGCTTCGTGTTTCAGACCTTCAACCTGTTGCCGCGCCTCACCGCTGTGGAGAATGTCGCGTTGCCGCTGTCGTATGCCGGAATCGTCAAAGCGGTGCGGCTCGAACGCGCCCACGACAAACTCAACCTGGTGGGCTTGGCCGAGCGCTCGACTCATCGCCCCAACGAGCTCTCCGGCGGCCAGCGTCAACGCGTTGCAATCGCGCGAGCCCTCATCAATGAACCGGCGATGATCCTGGCCGACGAACCCACCGGCAACCTCGACAGCAAGACAGCGCGCGAAATCTTGGGCTTGCTGCAAGAGCTCAACGACAAGGGGCACACCGTGGTGATGGTCACACACGACGCCGACGTTGCCGCCAATGCCAAACGCACGATTCACGTTCGCGACGGCAAGGTGTCATGAACACGCAGCGTCGACTCAGCTGCTGCGTAATGCTTGGCGCTAGCCTTCTCGCACCGCTCAGCATCGCGCGTGCCGATTCGCTCACCGTCACGCGCGCTCCGTTCCGAAAAACCCTCCTGCTCTCCGGAAAAATCAGCTCGGCCAGCGGCGACGTGTTCGTGGTGCCGCAAACACCAAGCTGGCGTCTTGCAATCAAATGGCTCGAGACCGAAGGCGCCGCGGTGAACCCCGGCGACCCGGTTGTTCGCTTCGACACCGGCACACTGCAAACCGACATCACCTCCGCCGAAATCGACCTCAACGAAAAGCTGCAAGACGACGCGCTGAAAGACGCGGAGGCGCGAGCCAAGGCCCTCGACCTCAAGCTGTTGTACGAGAAGGCGCGCATCGAGCTCGAGAAAGCCACCCTCGACGCCAAAGTACCCGCCGACGTGCGCCCGGCCCGCGAGTTCGAAGACAAACAGCTCGCCTTCGCCAAAGCCAAGAGCGCCGAAGAGACCGCGCGCAAGGCACTGGAAACGCACGATGCCACCACCATAAGCGACAACAAGCAGCGAGAGATCGATATTCAACTTGTGCAAGAGAGACTGGAACGGGCCCAGCTCGCTCTCGATTCGATGGAGCTGCGCGCCACGCGCTCCGGCGTCTTCGTCTACGGCTCCAATCCGCAAACCGATCGCAAGGTGCAAGTTGGCGATACGGTTTTCGTCGGTTGGCCGGTAGCGACCATTCCCGACCCGTCCGCGCTCGAGGTCGAGGCGTTCGCGGGAGAAGCCGAAGTCAAGTTTCTCCAGCCCGGGCAACGCGCCGTCTTGGTTCTTGATGCCTATCCGCAGACGCCGATGCAAGGCCAGGTCAAGCGCGTCGCCGGCAGCAGCGAGCCGGTCAAGGACTGGGGCAAGGCCGCCTACTATCGCGTCACGCTCTCCTTCGACAAACTCGATCAAGAGCTGATGCGCCCCGGCATGAGCGTACGCAGTGAGGTAATCGTGCAAGAGATCGGCGACGCGATGCTGGTCCCGCTGGCGGCCGTCAGTCGCAGCAAAGATGGCCTGTACGTCGTTGCGAACGGAAAGCAGGCGCAGATCAAACCGCTCGCCTTCGATTCCTTTCATGCCGTAATCGATGACAGCAGCGACTTGTCGGTGGGCGACGTGCTCGATGCAGCGTCTATCAGCGTGTCGCGATGAGCACTCGCGCGTGGTGGATCGCCGGACTCGGCACGGCTGCTGTGGCCTTAATTGCACTTGTCGGGCTTACGACTCGTGGCGCGTCCGCCTCGGCAAGCAAGGCCGGTAGCGTCACGGTTCAACTCGCACCGTTGTCGGCAAAGGTCCTCGCCGATGGTGAACTCGAGGCAGTGGCCAAAGCCACACTCGGCGCCGGCGTGCCTGGAGTCTGGGACTACAACATCGTGATGCTTGCGCCCGAGGGTCAACAGGTGAAGGCCGGCCAACCGGTCGGCGCATTCGACACCAAGTCGCAGCGCGACACCCTGATGCTGCGACGCTCCGAGCTGGACTCCACCAAGAAGGAATACGAAAAGACCGTGCTCGAAGGGCAGCAGCAGCTCGAGGAGCTGGAGCTTCAACGTGCCGAAGCGTTGATGCGCGCCGAAAAGGCCAAACGCAAGCTCGATGTTCCCGGCGAGTTCATCGGACGGATCGAATTGGCCAAACAACAAGCCGAATACGAGGTCGCGAAGATCGAAACCGAGCTCAACGAACGCCGGCTCGAAACGGGACGGGCCAACTACGAAGCCAAGAAGGCGGCATCGAAGAATCGCATTGCAAAACTCGAGACCACCATCAAGCTACTCAACGAGCGAATCGAAGGGATGACGCTCAAGGCGCCGCGCGATGGCTTTGTGGTCTACCTCACCACCTGGCGCGGCGAGAAGCCGAAGGTCGGCGAAGAAGCGTGGTTCGGAATGTCGCTCTTGGAAGTGGCCGACCTCTCGCAGATGCGAATCAACGCGCGCGTGCCCGAATCGGATGCGGGGCATGTGCGGGTCGGTCAGAAAGCCGAAGTACGACTCAAGGCCAACCCCGACAAGCTATTCAGCGGCAAGGTCGTCGAATTGGGCAGAATCTTCCACACCAAGTCGGATCAATCGCCGAGCATCGTCTTCGATGCGGTGATCGAACTGGAAAAGCCCGACTCGTCATGGATGCGCCCCGGCATGGCGGCCGATATCACGATCCTGGCCGACACGGCCGAGCCTGTGATTGCCGTCCCCGAGGAAGCAATTCAGTACGACGCCGACGGCGCACATGTCGAGCGACTGTCACCACAAGCCGGTCGCGTAGGAATCAAGGTCGGACGACGCGCCGACGGCCATGTCGAGGTGGTCCAAGGCTTGGCCGCGGGTGACACCGTTCGCGTTCCTGGCGCCCAGTCGTGAGGTACATCGCGCTCGTCGTGCTGCTGTTGTCGCTGCTGTTGGCGTGCGGTAGCGACAAGCCGCGGCCGCCATCGCTTGAAATGCAGCCCGGCGTTTTCGAGATGCAGACCGAAGGGCGTGGCCTGTTGCGAGCCGCCACCTCCACGCCGGTGACGGTACCCAACGAGCTGCGTGGCCGCCAAAACCTTGCGTGGCTCTTGCCCGACGGATCGCTTGTCAAGGCCGGCGAGATCGTCGCGCGACTGGATGAAACCGAAGCCGAGCGCCAAGAGCAAGAGAGTCGCAGCAACATCACCAAAGCCGACCTCCAGATTGCAGCGCGCACAGGCTCGCAGACCCAAGAGCGATTCGAGTTGGGTGAGCAACTGCGCATGACCGGAATGGAGCGCGATGTGTCGCAGCGCTTCTCGCAGAAAGACGAGACGGTCTTCTCGCGCAACGACATCATCGACTCACAAGTCAGCCTCGAATTCCTCGACAAGAAGACCGGCATCCTTCAATCGAAGCAGAAGCGGCAAGGCAAGCAACATGCGGCCGACATGCAGCTGCTTGGCCTGCAGCGGCAAACGCACTCATTGAAAATGCAGCAGGTGGTGGAAGCGCGCGGAAGAATGGCGCTGGCGGCACCGCACGATGGCGTCTTTGTCTTGGGCCGAAACTGGAGCGGCGAGCGGATCAAGGTCGGTGACACGCTGTGGACAGGCCAGGAGATCGGCCAGCTTCCCGACCTCTCGACGCTCGAAGCATTGATTCGGGTTTTGGAATCGGAAATGTCGGGAGTATCGGTCGGCACACTCGCCTCGATCGAGCTCGACGCACAGCCCGGCACGATCTACACCGGCAAGGTCAAGAGCGTCAGCGCTGTGGCCTCACCCATCGAACGCGAGAGCCCGCTGAAGTACTTCGACATCATGGTCGCCTTCGACAAACCCGACATCACCGTGATGAAGCCGGGCCTGTCGGCGCATGCGGTGTTACATGTCAAGCGGCAAGAGTCGGTGATGGCGGTGCCCAATCAAGCACTGTTTCGCAAGGGTGACGAAAATTGGGTGTGGGTCGAGTCGGGCCGCAGCTACGAGAAGCGCCCCGTCAAGATCGGCGATCGCAGTCCGATGCGCAGCGTCATTCTCGAAGGGCTAAATGCGGGAGACTTGGTGGCCTTGGGTGATCCGGAGCGCGTGCAATGACCGAATGGCGCGCTGCGTTGGCGGAGTCTTTGGAAGGCCTCACGCATCACAAGATGCGCACCGCGCTGACGTTGCTGGGGATGATCTTCGGCGTTGCAGCCGTAATCGCGATGCTCAGCATTGGCGCCGGCGCCGAGCGCGAGGCGCTGAAGATGATCGACATGATGGGGTTGCGCAATGTAATCGCCAAGTCGACGCCACCGTCGGAGGACAAACTCAAGGAGACGCGCGAGAACTCTCTCGGCTTGTCGCTGGCCGACATGGACGCCGCGCTGGAAACGCTGCCTTTCGTGGAAGCACACGGAGCGCTCAAGAAGGTCGCCACCTACTCGTTGTTCAGCGAACGCGGCAAGAGCGATGCCGCCGTCTTTGGCGTGAGTCCGACATATTTCGAACTGGCCAACTTGCAACTGGGAAGCGGCCGACTGCTTCATCCGCTCGATGACCAAACGATCGCGCAAGTCTGCGTGTTGGGCAACGCGGCGGCACGCGCGCTGTTTGGAAGTGAGCCGGCACTGGGCAAGCCGGTGAAGGTCAATCATCTGTGGTTGACGGTCGTCGGCGTGCTGGCCTCGCAGCGCGTCGATCGCGCGGAGTTCGAGGGAGTGAAGCTGTCCGACCCTTCCAACAACATCTACCTGCCGATCGAAACCGCGTTGAAGCGCTTCAAGTACAAGCTGCTCGAAGACGAGCTCGACGAGATCCACCTGCGAATTCGTAGTGGCGTCGGCACCCCCACCGCGGCGGTCAGCCTGTCGCGCTTGCTCGAAACTCGGCATCGCGGCGTCAACGATTTCTCACTGGTCGTTCCGGAGCAGCTTCTGGAGCAACATCGCAAAACGCAGCGAATCTTCAACATGGTCATGGGTAGCATCGCGGCGATCTCGCTCTTGGTAGGCGGCATCGGGATCATGAACATCATGCTTGCCACGGTGCTCGAGCGAACGCGCGAAATCGGTATTCGCCGTGCGCTCGGCGCCAAACAGAAGGACATCCGCAATCAGTTCTTGGCCGAGACATTGGCAATCACCGGCATCGGCGGCTTGATCGGCATCGTGGTGGGGCTGGGAATTGCCTTCGCGATTACCTGGTTCAGCGGTTGGCCGATTGCATGGTCGCCGTGGGCCGTGGTGATTGCCGTCGGTGTGTCGGCGATCGTGGGACTGGTGTTTGGCATCTATCCGGCGATTCAAGCGGCCCGGCTCGACCCCATCGAGGCGCTGCGCCGCGAGGCGGCATGACCGATCGCGAACAAACGCAGGCACTGATCGTCGATCTGGGTCGCGGGTTACATCGCTACGGAGCCTCAACCGCGCGTGTCGAAGATGCGATGACGCAGCTCGCGGCGCGGCTGGGTATCGACGGACAGTTCTTCGTGCAACCGACGGCGTTGTTTGCATCGTTTGGCCGGGCCGGCGCTGAGACGTATCTGCTGCGCTTGCAGCCTGCGGTTACCGACCTCACCAAACTCGCGCGGCTCGACACACTGCTCAGCGCGTTGGTGCACGGCGACATCGATCCACAGCGCGGCACGAGTCGGCTACAAGAGATCCTGGAAGCAAAACCCGGCCAGTGGCGTCGCGTCGTGATGTTGGTGGGGCATGGATTCGCGGCCGCTGCGGCAGCGCGCTTCGTCGGTGGTGGTTGGCCCGAGGTCGGCGCGGCGCTTGCGATCGGGCCGCTGGTTGGTCTGCTTGCGTGGCGCGCTGAATGCCGTGACGCAATGCGGCGGATTCAGGTGCCGCTCTCTGCAATCGTCGCCTCGTTCGTGGCGGTCGCGATGGCATCCACTCTCGGCACGCTCAACCCGCAAATTGCGATGCTCGCCGGCCTGGTGCTGTTGCTACCCGGCATGATGCTGACGGTTGCTACCAACGAACTCGCCACCGGACACCTCGCCTCGGGAACGGCACGCGCGGCCGGCGCCACCATGGTTTTCATCACGATGGCGTTTGGCGTGGCGTTGGGTGGGCGATTGGCCGTCATGATCTTCGGGCCACCAGCGATGCTCGAGCCAGAACCGGCTTCGATCTGGTCGCTGGTGTTGGCGCTGTTGATCGCGCCGCTCGCCATGGCCGCATTGTTTCGTGCACCGTCACGCGAGATCCCGTTCGTCGTGGTTGGCTGTGTTCTGGCGTTTTGCGGTGGCCAGTTGGGCGCACGTTGGCTTGGCGCGGAACTCGGTGTCTTTGTCGGCGGCTTGCTCGCCGGCCTGGCCGCCAACGGCTACGCGCGATGGCGCAACAAGCCGTCGGCGATCGTCTATGTACCCGCGATGTTGATGTTGGTGCCGGGAAGCATCGGCTTTCGCAGCATCACCGCACTGCTGGCGGAGCAGGTGACATCGGGCATCGATGCCGCGTTCACCACCTTGCTCATGACTGTGGCGTTGGGAACCGGAATGTTGGTTGCCGGTGTTGTTATTCCGCCACGCCGCGTGCTGTAGAAGGCACGCTTGATGACCGCGTTGCAAAGAAACTCGGCGTGGTAACGGTCGGCATGGGCGGCACCGCCTGCAACGTGCCGTCGGCAACCGAGTACATTCAGAAGGCAATGACCAAGAAAAGCGTGGGGAAAAAGCGCAAAACAGCCAAGTGCCAGGAGCCAACAACGCGGGTCTACCGAGTCGCTGGCTCCCGCGTCGTCACTCGTAGCGTAGCGACTCGATCGGGTCGAGTTGCGCCGCACGGTACGCCGGGTAAATCCCGAAGATCGCGCCGATCAGGCTCGCGAAACCAAACGACAACCCCAGCGCCCAGATCGGAATGAATGCTCCAGGCCAATCGGGAATCACAGCCGCCAGGCCGTACCCGAACGCCACACCGAAGATGATCCCGATTACGCCACCCACCAGGCTGATCGTCACCGACTCGATCAGGAACTGCAGCAGGATCAGGTTCTTCGGCGCGCCGATCGCCTTGCGCAGGCCGATCTCGCGCATCCGCTCCGTCACCGACACCAGCATGATGTTCATGATCCCGATACCGCCGACCACCAACGAGATGCTGACGATCCCTCCCAGCACCGCGGTGAAACCGCCGATGATCTTGCCCAGCACGCCCATCAACTGTTCCTGCGAGGTGATCTCGAAGTCATCGGGTTGTTCGCTGTTCAGGCCGTGCCGGCGTCGCAGCAGGTCGGTGATTCGATCGCGCGTCTGTTCGACGTTCTCCGGGCTGGTAGTGGTCAACGTCAGCCCGATCTGCTCGGTGCTCTCCGGCCCATAAATCGTTGCAGCGGTCGAATACGGAATCAGCACGAAATCGTCGAACGACTCGCCGAGCAATTCGCCCTGCTTTTCCATCACGCCGACAATTCGAAACTCCTCGTTCTGCAGCGAAATCGTCTGGCCGACCGGCTCGCCATCGATCTTGAGTGTCTCGACCAGTTTCGATCCGATCGCACAGACGCGTGATCGCGAGCGATCATCGACCTGCGAGAAGAACCGCCCCTTCCCCACGTAAAAGCCGCGCACGTCTTGATAGCGTGCGGTAGTTCCCACCAAGAAGGTGCGCGCTTGCTCCTCACCATGCTTGGCAACGGCCGACTCGAAGAACTCCGGCACGATCTCGTCAATGGTCTCGATCGAATCTTTCAGCGCCAGGCCGTCGCTCCAGTCGAGTACGATCCGCCCCAGCTTTTGCCCCTCGGTGCCCGGCGGGCGGCTGGGCGAGATGTGCATGGCGTTGGTCCCCAGGCCCTCGAACTGCCGCTCGATGACCGCAAAGAACCCCTGCACCAACGAAACCACCGCGACCGTAGCCGACACACCGATCACGATCCCCAGCGTGGTCAACAGCGACCGCATCTTGTTGACCCAAATGGCGCCGATCGCAATTCGAAACGATTCGAGAATCATGATGGTGTTGCTCCTGGTCTACTTCGTAAGAAACCGGGACAGGCACCGCCGAGACAATCTGCAGTCAAGCGGCGCCATTACTCGCCGACACCTGTCCCGCCCTAAGCGCTAGCAGCAGCTGCGCGACTCGTGGGCAAATCACTCAAGAGTGCTCCGTCTCTCAAACGCACCACGCGATGTGCTCGCTCGGCCACGTCTTCCTCATGCGTCACCATCACGATGGTGTGGCCGCGGCCCCACAGCGCCTCGAACAAACTCAAGATCTCCTCGCCTGTCTTCGAATCCAAGTTGCCGGTTGGTTCATCGGCTAGAAGCAGTGCTGGGTCGTTGACCAGCGCACGCGCAATCGCCACACGCTGCCGCTGACCACCCGACAACTCGTTCGGCTTGTGCTCCATGCGGTCGGCCAGGCCAACTGCCTCCAACGCCGCCTTCGCGCGGGCAACCCGTTCGGCACGACGCACACCCGCGTAGATCAACGGCAGCTCCACGTTCTTCAACGCCGAGGTGCGGGCCAACAACTGAAAAGTCTGAAAGATGAAGCCGATCTCCTTGTTGCGAATGCGAGCCAACTGCCGGTCGTCGAGCGCACTGACATCGTGGCCGTTCAGCACGTAGCGGCCGGCGGTAGGCGAATCGAGGCATCCGATCAAGTTCATCAACGTCGATTTTCCCGACCCCGACGGTCCCATGATCGCCACGTACTCACCGCGCTCGACGCGCACGTCCACGCCGGCCAGCGCCGCAACCTGCGATTGCCCGCCCATGTCGTAGACGCGCGTCAGGCCGTGAGCGTCGATCACGGGAACTGTCGTGGTGCCGGCCAATGCCAGGGCGCTCATCACGACACCTCGACGCTCGCGCCGCCGTTGTCCTTCGTCTTGTCGTCGTCCTCGCCTTCCTTCTTCTCGAGCACCGCCTCGCCGTCCTTCAGCTTGCGCAGCGTGCGGTAAGGGCCGGTGACGACCGTGTCGCCCTCGCGCACGCCGGCCAAGACTTCAACGAAGTCATCGTCGGTCAGGCCGGTCTGCACACGCACCGCTTTGGCCTTGCCGTCTTGCATCAAGATCACGGTGTCGACTCGCTTCTCGCCCGGTTCGCCACCGGTCGGGCTACCCAACGCCGATTCAGCGCGCTCGATCACCGATTGAATCGGCACCCGCAGCGCCGCCGGTCGCGTCTCGATTTCAACACGCGCCTTGGCGGTCATCCCAGGGCGCAGCCGATTGTCAGGTGCCGTGAGCAGCACCTTCACGCCAAACACGTTTGCCTCACCCTTCTTTCGCGCCGAGTTGCGAATCTCCGCCACGCGGCCCGCATAGGTCACATCGTCGATTGCGTCGATCTTGACGTTCACGGTCTGACCGACGATTACCTTGGCAATTTGCGATTCGTCGACATCGACTTCGGCTAGAAGCTCGCTCATGTCGCTGACGACCAGCATTACCGAGCCTGGAATGTTGGTCGTGCCGACGATCACCTGCTCGCCGACTTCGGTGTTGAGTGCGGTCACGCGGCCGTCGATCGGCGAGAAGATCGTGGTCTTGCTCAGGTCATCGCGCGATTTTCCAAGCGCTGCTTCCGTTTGAGACACCGTCTCTTCGAGCGACTCGAGTTGAAAGCGGGACGCGTCGTAGTCGAGTTTGGTTTGGTCGTACGAATCTTCCGAAACGAGCCCTTGCGCCTTGAGCTGTTGGGTGCGGTCGTATCGCGCCTTCAACGTCGAAAGTCGATTTCGCTCCTGCGCTACCGAGACGCGCGTCATTCGCAGTTCGGCCTCGAGGCGCTGCACCTCTTGCCGATATCGCTCGGGGTCGATCTGCAGCAGCAGTTGACCCTTCTTCACCTCTTCCCCTTCTTTGACCGGGATCGCAATGATCGTTCCAGGGATCTGTGCGCCAACGTTCACTCGCGTGCGGGCCTGAATTTCACCGGTCCCGGTGACCTCGGATCGGATTGCGCCGGTCTTCACCAAATGGACGAAGACATCGGTCCCCTTGGGCTTGCCGGAGGCAATGAAGCCAAACGCCACCAGCGATCCAACCACCAAGAGCCCACCACCTATCAACCACTTCTTCATTGCTTCGTCCTCCGTCGCCTTACCTAACGGGGCTGGAGGGCGGGGATTTCACACAGTTTTTCAGATCGCTATTTCGTTGCCTCTCCCCCGGTAGACTGTGGGCCGGCACCCGGGCCAACCCGGGCCAGGCCGCTCCGCTCACGGCAAGGGATCGATCGATGAACAAGCCGCTATCGTCGCTACAGGTTAGGTCGGGCAAACGGTTTCGCATCGCTGCGGTCGACCCCGACAGCACTCCGGGATGGAAAGGGGACAAAGCCGAAGCGAAGGCCGCAGCCCTGAAGCTCAACGACCGCTTGGAACAACTGCAAGAGCTGATGTACGCCGAGCACAAGCACAAGCTGCTGGTGGTGCTGCAAGCGATGGACACCGGCGGCAAGGACGGCACGATTCGCCGCGTCTTCGATGGCGTCAACCCTGTCGGCGTGCGGGTCGCCAGCTTCAAGGCCCCCACGCCGGTGGAACTCGATCACGACTATCTATGGCGCGTGCATGCGCAGGTGCCCGGGCGAGGCGAGCTGACCATCTTCAATCGCAGTCACTATGAGGACGTGTTGGTAGTGCGGGTTCACGAGTTCGTACCGGAGCGCGTGTGGCGCCGGCGGTTCGCTCAAATTCGCGACTTCGAGCGAATGCTGGCCGAGGAAGGGACCACCATCGTCAAGTTCTTCCTGCACATCAGCCAGGAGAAGCAGAAGCAACGCTTGCAGGCGCGCTTGGACGATCGGGCGAATCAGTGGAAGTTCAACCCCGGCGATCTGAAGGAACGCGAGCTGTGGGATAAGTACATGCAGGCGTTTCAAGACGCGGCGGGTGAGACATCGACCGACTTCGCGCCTTGGTATGTCGTGCCGGCCAACAAGAAGTGGTATCGCGATTGGGCGATCTTGAAAATCTTGGTCGATACGCTGGAGGGGATGAAGCTGGCGTATCCAAAACCGACGTTCGATCCAAAAACGATTCGCATCAAGTAGCCACCATTCCAAGCGACGGTACGGAGATCGGCCCATGGGCCAGCGACGATCATGAAAACGATCGGCATCATTGGCGGCATTGGCCCGGAGTCGACCATCGACTACTACCGATCGATGGTGGCTGAATACCGTCGTGCTCACGCCAACAGCGGTTACCCCGCGATCGTGATCAACAGCGTCGATCTGGATCGGCTTCGGCAGTACTTCGACGCCGGCAACCTCGATGCTGTCACCGATTACCTGTTGATCGAACTGCAACGCCTGGCCGACGCCGGTGCCGATTTTGCACTGCTGGCTGCCAACACCCCGCACATCGTGTTCGATCGACTGCAGCAGGCCTCGCCGGTTCCACTGCTGAGCATCGTGCAAGCCACTTGCGATCACGCGCGCGCCGCGGGGGTCACCCGGGCGGGGCTGCTCGGAACGCGCTTCACGATGCAGGCCGAGTTCTACCCGCGCGTCTTCTCCAAGGCTGGGTTGCCGATCGTCATACCCACGGCCGCCGAACAGGACTTCATTCACGAGAAGTACTTCGACGAGCTGGTCAACGGCGTCTTCCTGCCGGAAACCCGCGAAACACTGCTCGCGATCATCGAGCGCATGAAAGCTCAGGACAGAATCGACGGAATCATCCTGGGCGGGACCGAGCTGCCACTGATTCTGGGCGATTCGACCGTCGAGGGCGTCGCACTTCTCGACACCACCAAGATTCACGTCAAGGCCGCGCTCGCCGCCGCCGAGTCATGAGCCGCGCGCCGTCACGCCAAGCTGTGGAATACCTTCTGCACGTCGTCGTCCTGCTCCAGCGTGTCGATCAAACTCAACACTTCCGACGCTTGCGCTTCGGGAAGCTCGGTCGGCGTGGCGCTGACGTACTCCAGTTCTGCCGATAGCGGCACGATGTTGCGCTCTTCGAGCGCACGCTGCAGATGGCCGAAATCGCCGAACGCGCAACGAATCACCAACTGCGGCTCGCCTTTCTCGCCGGTGCTCTCGCCCATCTCTTCCAAACCGAAGTCGATCAGCTCCAACTCGAGCTCGTCTTGGTTGACGCCGGCAGGGTTCAAGCGAAACACGCCCATGTGTTTGAACATGAAGGCGACCGACCCGGAATTGCCCAAGTTGCCGCCGCCCTTGTTGAAATGCTTGCGCAGATTGGCGACGGTGCGTGTGGGGTTATCGGTCGCCGTATCGACCATCACCGGAATACCGTGTGGCGCATACCCCTCGTAGACAATCTGTTCGTAGTCGGCCGCTTCTTGACCCGAGGCGCGACGAACCGCCGCCTCGACCTTGTCCTTTGGCATGTTTACCGAGCGCGCGTTTTGAATCACGCGTCGCAGCGCAGGGTTGGAGGCAGCGTCCGGCCCGCCCGCTTTCACCGCGATGGTGATTTCCTTGGCGATCCGGGCGAACTGCTTCGCCATTCGGTCCCAACGGGCGAACATCACATGTTTTCTGGTTTCGAAGATACGTCCCATGGTCTTTTCGATTGGCTCGCGAGGTGGTTGAAGGGGGGCCGGAAGCGCCGGCCGGTGGGCAATCTACCCCGCCCCCGCGGGTCCGTAAAGCGAGGTTTTCCGCGGCGGCCTGACCCGGTCGTATCATCGCGCGGTCTGCCGGAACGAACCTGCCCTACGCCGAACAGCGTCGAAAGGAGCCTCGATGTTCTTGGGACTGCGCACCGCCTTGTACCACGCACCCGATCTCGATCGCGCCAAGGCTTGGTACAGCGATGTTCTCGGTATCGACCCTTACTTCGATGAGCCGTTCTACGTTGGTTTCAACGTGCACGGCTTCGAGTTGGGACTGGATCCCGACCCCGAGGGCGGGCTTTCCGGATTGGGCGGCGGCATCGCGTACTGGGGTGTGGTCGATGCCGATGCCGCGTATGCGCGCTTGCTGCAGTTGGGTGCGCAGTCGGTGATTGCGGTGAGGGAAGTGGGCGGCGGGATCAAGGTCGCAACGGTGAAAGATCCGTTCGGAAATGCATTGGGGATTATCGAGAACCCGCATTTCAATCTGAAGTAGCGGCAGCGATCTGTCGGGTTGTTTGAGTTAGCGTCGAATCCGAACACGAGGGAATCGGCGCAAGTCGGCGAAGTCAAGGTCCGCAGTGATAAGCGCGCGGCCCTCACGGATTCCCAGCGCAAATATCTCGTCGTCCGTCGCGCCGCCGTGACCGGCATCCCGTATGTGCACCGCGTCGCTCCCGGACGCGCGCAGCGCCACCGCCAGTTGGCGGGGCAGATCCTCATCGACAAGGAAACGAGTCAATTACTCGCTGACCGCGCGCACGCGCTCGTGTGAAATTACGTCTGCGGCGTAGGCAAGCGCGGCCAGGACATCCTGCAGACCGACGCCATACGCGTCGGCCACAGCATCGGCACTCATGCCGCTCGCGAGCTTGCCGACGATCACTTCGATCGGGATTCGAGTTCCTTCGATTACCGGCGTGCCAAAGCGGATCTTCGGATCGACGGTGATCCGTGGCGCGATTCGAGTCATCGTGTGTCTCCGCGAGCGAAAGTACGGTGATTAGATCGAACTGGGCACGTATCGCAGTCTAGACCGGAAATCAACTCGCGGGGACATCGTACGGCCAGGCCCGGCGAGAACGCCGTAGGAACGACGCGCCAGGAGTCGTGGTTTTGCGAATCGTGATGTCCCGAAGTAGCGCTCGATGCTGGTGGCGTCTGGGATGCCCAGTGTAGACCCACGACCCCGAGCTCCCCTGGGCCATCCGCTCCAGCGAACCTACATTACGCAACGCAACGGGGAGTCATCGTGACGGGTATCGACACATGCACTACTCAAACAGCTTCGCATACGTTCGCCGAGGCGCGCTTTCGGTTCTACTAGCCGCGACAGCATCGGCAGCGTTCGCTCTACCACCCGACTCTTTCGAACGTGATCCGCAACGCAGAACTCGAGCGCTGTTTGCGCTCGAAGATCCACAGATGCTAGGCGACACGCCGCTCGTCAGCTCGCCAGCCGCGATCCATGAGCGGATGGTTCGCATCGACCTAGAGGCGTTCAATCCGGCGCGCCGCGGCATGCAGTTGCCCTTATTGGGCGGCAAGCAGTTCGTGGCCGAGCGACGCACCCTCGAGATTCGCGATCTAGACGACTACACCTGGCGCGGCAGCATCCAGCTCGAGGATGGTCGTCAGGGCGAGGCCACCTTCACAGTGCATCACGGCGCCGTGGCCGGTTTGATCAACACGCCCGAAGGAGACGCCTACGAACTGCGCGCGATTGGCGGTGGCAAGCATCTGCTCACCGAGCTTGCACCGAATCTCTTCCGTGAATGCGCCGACCCACGCGAGCCACTCTCCTCCGAGATGGCGCCGCAAGTTGCAGGCGAACCGATCGCCATGAACGACAGCGACGGCACGATCGACATCATGGTGCTGTACACCGACGACACGCGGGCTGCCGCCGGCGGCACCGCTGCAATCGAGGCGACGGTACAGAGCGCCGTCGATTTGGCCAATACCGCCTACGCCAACAGCGGCGTTACCACTCGCATGCGATTGGTCTACAAGGGCGAGTACTCCTACGCCGAAACCGGCAGCGCCTCGGCCGATCTCACCGCGGTGCGCAACGACACGACAATCGCAGCACTGCGCGAGCAGTACAAAGCCGATCTTGTGTCGTTTGTCGTGGAGTCATGCGACTACTGCGGCATTGGGTACTTGATGAGTTCGCTCACCACTGCCTTTGCGCCCAACGCCTACAACGTCGTGGCGCGCGCATGTGTGGCGGCGAACCTGACGCTGGCGCATGAGTCCGGTCACAACATGGGCTGCGATCACGACCCTGCCAACGCAGGCGGCAGCGGGATGTATGCGTACAACAGAGGTCACTTCGTCGACGGCGTGTTCCGCACCGTGATGTCGTACAACTCACAGTGCGCGTCTGGCTGCACCCGCGTCCCGTACTTCTCCAATCCGGCTGTCAGCTATTCGGGTTACCCGACAGGCGTAGCGACTGCGCGCGACAATCACTTGGTACTCAACAACGTCGCCGCGACCGTCGCCAACTTCAAGCAGCAAACGACGACGGGCGGCGGCAGTAGCGGCGGCGGATCGAACGGGTCGGGAGTTCCGTGGCTCCCGTCTCAACTGCGGCTGGTATCGGCTGTCAACGGCGGCTTGCAAGTGAGATGGAACGACAATGCCACGAATGAGAACGGCTACAACTTGTACAAGTGGTCGGCGGGCGGTTGGACGCTAGCAAAGAGTGTGAGCGCCAACGTCACGACCACCACCGTGACCGGGTTGGGACGACGAGCAACGGTGACGCTGATCGTGCGCGCGTTCAACGGGGCCGGCCTCTCAGCGATCTCCAACGAGTTGACCGCGAAGACCAAGTAATCACTCGGGCGCGGGCGGCTGTCCTTGGCGGCTGCCCGCCCTGATTTCTACAGGACGCTACTCGACTCTCCACTCAGGCCCTACATTCAGGACAACACCGCACGGGGAACGGGGAAGGGACGTACCCATGTACCGCTCGCACATCTCCGGATGCGTTCGCACCGGGCAGATCTTTGTCGCACTCGTTTCTTTGGTGTCGGCCGCATGGGCTCTGCCGCCACAAACCGACAAGCGTGCGGGCGACGTTGAAGAGCTTCCGCCAGTGTCGCTGTTTCATTCCTCCGGCATGACCTCGCTGCGGGAGATGTCCTACACACCGTCGAGCGCTGCGTTACGGGAACGCTCGGTCGAGATCGACTTCAGTGCGCTCGATCCGCTGCGCAGCGCGATCGACGTCGATGTCTTCAGCGGCAAGACCTGGCGCATTCAACGCAGCGACTACGAGGTACGCGGCGCGAGCGACTACACCTGGCGTGGCACGATCAAGCTCGCCGATCTCCGCGAAGGCGAAGCGACGTTGAGTGTGCGTGGAGGGCTGCTCGCCGGCATCATCCACACACCCGACGGCGAGATCTACGAGATTCGCCCGGTCGCTGCCGGGCAGTACCTGATGTCGGAAATCAACCAAGACCGCTTCCGCGAATGCGCCGATCCAGTATCGGCACCGCAACAACGCGCCGTCGCGGCGGCCGAACCAACCACCGCCTACTCCGACAGCGCCGACTTCATCGACATGCTGATCCTCTACACCGATGACGCGCGCGCCGCAGCCGGCGGCACCGCTGCGATCGAGGCGACCGTTCAAAGCGCGATCGACTTGACCAACACCGCCTACGCCAACAGCCAGATCACCACGCGGCTTCGCTTGGCGCACACAGAGGAAATTGCCTACACCGAAGCGGGCGATGCCAACGCCGACCTCAACTGGCTGACCAACGATCCCACCGTTGCGGCGCTACGCAATCAATACGGCGCCGACGTCGTGTCGATGATCGTCAACACCAGCGGGTACTGCGGTATCGGTTGGTTGATGACGCAGGTGGAATCCAACTTCGGCAGCTACGCCTTCAATGTGGTGTTGCGCGATTGTGCTGCGAGCAACCTGACGCTGGCCCACGAGACCGGTCACAACCAAGGGTGCAATCACGATCCGGCCAACTCGGGAAGCGGCACCAGTTACGCCTACTCCTACGGCCACTTCGTCGACGGTTCGTATCGCACGATCATGTCCTACACGACGCAATGCACGCTGGGCTGTCCCAAGTCACCGCACTTCAGTAACCCGGCCGTTTCGTACTTCGGCACCCCCACCGGCATCGCTGGGCAGCGGGACAACCACCAGACCATCAACAACACCGCGCTGACGGTTGCCAATTTCCGCAGCGCCGTCCAGCTACTCGGCGCGCCGACGAACCTGCACACCAACAAGCGAGCGCGGCGAGCGGTGAATGTCGGATGGTCGGATGGGGCCTCTGGTGAGATCGGGTTTCACGTCTATCGCTGGACCGGGACCGATTGGACGCTTCACCAGAGTTTCCCAGCGAACACGACAAGCGGGAAGATCACCGGGCTGTCACCGGGCAAGCGATACTCGTTTGCGTTGACCTCGTACAGCGACAGCGCTGAATCGGCCACATCGAATCAGCTGAACGTCAAGACGCTCAAGTAACCGAAACGACCGATCGCGCTACGCAGCCGAGCTCTTGGTTTCGATCGCAGCCAGCTTGCGCTCGAACTGCATGCCGAAGATCTTCGCCATGGCAGCCAGCTTCAGACGCTGCCAGTAGAAGCTCTTGTCGCTGAGGCCGCGGCATTCTTCGGGGAGCATCACCAGGCTCACATGCACATTGGGGGCGCAGCCGATCGGTAGGCCGCGCTCCATGCAGGCTTCATACAGGCGTCGAAACACCGGCACCATTTCTTCGGTCTTGGGCGGCGGCGTGTCTTCCAGATCGGTCCCTTTCAGCGGGCGGAAGACGCACACGGTGGGAATCGCGCCGACCGACGTAATCCAATCGATTGCGGCAATCGACGATTCGGCCGGCTCGAGTCCAGCAATGATCTCGCCGTTGGTGACCCACGGTTCGCTCTTCGGACCCTTGGAGCCGAGCGTCGCACAGTAGCGAATTGCTTCGAGGTAGTAGTCCAGGCCGTACTCGGTGTGCTTGCCCGGGCAAACCTCGATGAACTTCTCCCGGTCGAAGATTTCAAAGCAGAACGAGACGCGATTGACACCTATCTCACGTAGCTTGTCGTAGCGCTTCAGATCCCGATGCGGCGGCGTTTGCACACCAACCAACAACCCGACCTCGGCTTTGATCCGTCGAATGTACGGCTCGAGAATGTCGAGGTACGTATCACCCTCGTAGTGGCCGGTGTTGAAATCGACGTATGTAATTCCCGATTCACGGCGCGCCGCTCGCACCACCTCCATGACTTCATTGACCGACTTCTCGTCGGCATCGTCCACGCCCAAGTTCAAACCAACCGAGCAGAACTTGCAGTTGTCGCGCTCGGGTTTCTTGAGCCAATACTCGCAGACCTTGGCGGGATAGACGCCGAGATACGTTCCTTGCAGCGTTCCAACCTTGGTCATCACCTTCCCGCTGGTGGTGTGTGCGTCGTACCATTCGGGTCGCGGCGAAAGCGTGACGTCGACGATCGACTCTCCGCTCCATGTCAGGTTGTAACGGCCACCGATTTTCTCGAGGACATAGGGACTTTCTGCCGCGAACGCTTCGGAGACTGGGACATTGGTCCACATGTTTCCCGGGAGAATCAATTCCAGGCCACTGCCCAGCCCGGCGCGCGTGCGGAGGATCTTGCGCCCGCCGTCTTCCTCGATGAAACACGAGTCGGCCATCCGCAGTCCCTTGCAGTACAGATCGAGTTTCAGCAGAGAGGCGTTGGCGCGGAGCGTTTGGGCAGAAATCATGGCGGTCTCCCAAAGAACAACCGAAGGAACGAAGACGGTACGGTGATCGGGAGGGTGTTACTCATGACATGGATCAAGCCGCCAGCCTCGAATCTCAAAAAAAACGGCGCCTGAGGGGGCGCCGGTACAACGGAGAGGGGGAATTCCAAGAACACCAACTGAGGAGTGGAGGTGACGACTCAACTCGCCGACTCGGTGTGTCGTGACTGACTATCAGGTACTGCGAGACGGCTCTTCCGCAAACGTCAATTTCACGCGTTTTGGGGTGCGAGATGGAAAGCTGCGTGCCGGTTCAAAGACCGAACCAGGCCGGCAAAGTTCAACGCTGTCCGGCCCGGGTCGTTCCTCCCGGATGGGATTTTGGTCCAGCCCCATGAGGGGCTGATCCGCGGTCCAAACCGTCGGCCCAACTCTCGGCCCATCGTCCAGTGGTTGACGCCGTAGTCGGGGAACCGCCGCGCGGGCACTCGGGGCACGCGGCAATCGCAGGTTTCGTCTGGTGACTTGTTTCAATCAAGAACAATCGAACGCGCTGCGCATGGCACATGACTTGCCATGTGAACACCGTGATCAATCAACTAGAAGCAGGACGGCGCGATATCGTGCTGTGGGAAGCGCTCGCCGGTTCGGTCGAAGAGGGCGACGCGCAGGTGGCTGCAATCGCGGCTGCGGCCGAATCGGAACTGTGGCGCGATGCACGCCGCTTGGCACTCGCGTGGAGTGCAGGCGGAGCGCACCTCGATTCGGGGCCGCTGGTTTCGATCGTCATCCCCACCTTCAATCGGCCCGAGTTGCTGCGCCGCGCGTTGGAGAGCGTCGCCTCGCAGCTCTATCGCCCGATCGAAGCGGTGGTCGTGAACGATGCAGGGTGCGCGGTCAATCAGGTAATCGCCGAGTTCCGTGATCGGCTGCCGATTCAATTGATCGAGCATGAGCGCAACAAGTACTTGGCCGCGGCGCGCAACAGCGGCGCGAAGGCGGCGCGTGGTGAGTACATCGGCTATCTCGATGACGACGATCGGCTCTATCCGCACCATGTCGGTCACCTGGTGCACTTGCTTGTCTCAACCAACGCGCGCGCCGCGCGCGCCGTCGCACTGATTCGCCGCCCCGCCGAGCAGGGCGTTGGCCCAGACTTCTTCAAGCCGCTGCCATGGCGCGCCTTCGAGCTGAGCGAGTTGCTGGAGGAGAACGTCACTCCGGTACAGGCGGTGTTGCACGAGCGGGCGTTGATCGATGCGATTGGCGGCTTCGACGCGATGCTGCGCGCCAACGAAGACTGGGACTTTTGGATTCGCCTGCGCGCGGCGGTGCAGGTAACCGACAGTCGCGTCGTTACCAGCGGTGTGGATGCCACAAATCCACGCCGCATGAGCGCCGAGTCGAACAAAGACTTTCTGCATGCGCATCGCGTGATCTACCGCCGCTACCACGAGCTGACCGACCAGCATGGTGGTGCCGCGCTCGCAACCAAACAGAACGAGCAACTGACGTGGATCGAGCAGCGACCGCAACGCGAAGCAGCGCCGAACGCTACGCCCGAACCGAGCACGGTTGTCTTGAACTACCATCGTGTGCACCCGAGTGTCGGCGAGGACCCTTATCAACTGGCGATCACGCCGGCTCTGTTCGAGTCGCATTTGCGGCACTTGTGTCAACAGTATCGCGTTGTGTCGGCGGAGGAGTTCTTGCACGGGGCGCCCACGTCGGACCCGCGGCCGCGCGTGCTCTTGACCTTCGATGATGCGTATCGCGATTTCTACCTGCACGCCTGGCCGATCCTACGCAAGCACCGCGTTCCGGCCGTGCTGTTCGTACCGACTGGGCACGTTGGACCGAAGACGCCGTTTTGGTGGGAAGTGCTGGTGGCGGCGGGGCGTTCCGGACTGCAGGAGCCGTACAAAAAACTCCCGCCCGAACAGCGCAACGCGGCGCTCGATGCCTTGCTCGAGGAGTTCCTCGCGCAGACACGGCGTCGGCTATCGGATCTGAGCTGCAATTGGGCGATGCTGCGAGAGATTGCCGCCGATGGACTCGTCGAGATGGGGGCGCACACGCAGTTCCACTCGTCGTTGGGTGCACTCGATCGTCTGCATGCGCAACAAGAGATCGAAGGGTCGCTGAACGACTTGGAGCGAGAGCTGGGGCGTCGGCCGCGCCTGTTCGCGTTTCCGCACGGCGGGCCGGGCGATATCTCCGAAACAGCCATCGAGCTGCTCGTGAGTTACGGCGTCACCGCAGCGTTCACCACATCCAGCGGCGCGATCGAACCGCAACGTCGCAGCGAGCTAGGGCAGCGGAGCGCGATGCGGTTGCCGCGCCTGATCGTGCAGCCGTTCGACGCGCTCGAGCTGGAGCGCCGAATACAACAGGTGCTTGCGCCCGCGGAAGCACCGCGCACCGGGCGAAGGATCGTGGTGTTGAGCGGGATCAGCGCCCAGAACCTGGGTGATGACGCGATGCTCATCGCCACGGTTTGTGATTTGCGCCGGCGTGACCCCTCGGCCGCGATCACGGTGCTTGCCGAGAATCCCGAGGCGTGCGGTTCGGTCGCTGCTCAAATCGATGTTCCGATCGAGCGTTCACTGCAAAGGTTCGTGGCGCGTGAACTGGCGCAGGTGTTTCCAGACGAGGTGCCGGCCAAGCGCGTACTGCTTGCCGCGCGTCAGTTTGTGCTGGATCGCGAGCAGATCATCAGCGGGCAGTTTCCAGCGTGGCTGCCTGAGCCATATCGCCAAGGCGTGATCGCGCTGCTTACTGCCGATGGGGTGATCGACTGCGGCGGCGCGAACCTCTCGTCGCACTGGCAGTCGTACTTCTACGAGAAGTGCCTCGACTACCTGATCTCAGCCAAGCCGCTGTTCGTGACCGGGCAGGGGATCGATCGCTGCATCGCCGCTCCCGATGAGGTACTGCTGCGCACTGCACTGTCACGCGTAACCGAGATAACGGTTCGCGAGGCGCACAGCGAGGCGTACCTGCGCGAGTTGGGTGTGAGCGCCGCGCTGTCAACCGTTGGCGACGACGCGATCAGCCTCGAGCCGGCGCCGCGCGCTCGTGTGCAGTCGATCCTGCAGGAGGCAGGCGTAGCCGCCGATCAGCCGTACATTGCGTTTCAGTATCGCCACTATCTCGACCACGCCGACGATCACGCGCCTGCTTACTTTGCCTCGTGCATCGATGCGGCGATTGCAGGCACCGGTCTGCCGGTGATTGGCGTACCGATGCATTTCGCGGGGACCGATGAGCGCGAGCATCTCGAGCTGTTGTCGTCCCGCGTTGCGTATCGCGGAGAGTTCGTGGTGCTGCGCAACGAGCTGACGCCCGCCGAGGCCAAGGCATTGATGGCGGGAGCGCAGTTGGCGTTTGGTATCAGCTATCACAGCGCGGTGTTTGCGCTCTCCTCGGGCGTTCCATATCTCGGGTTGTATCGCGGGGCGCACTATCAGCAGAAGATGCTTGGCCTTGCCGCGCTGTTTGACATGCGCGGCCTTCCGGTGCCGATCGACACGACCACGCCGCTCGAGTTCGAACGCTGCTTGCTGCAAATGATGGAAAGCCGCGAGGCACTGAGCGCGCGTCTACTTCACAGAGCAACGCAGATCGCCGCCGAGGTTGGGGCGTCGCGGGCACGGTTTCTCGATGCCGTGCCGCATCGATCGCCCGCGAAATCAACCGCGCCAGGCGCCGCGCTCCAAACGCCAAAGGTGCATCTCGCCAAGCCAGCACAGCCGTTAACGCTGGCGCCGATACCCGCACCGCTCTCTGCTCCATCCACCCGCAGCCCTATCGACTGGGGCCAGTTGCGCTCGATGCACCCGGTTAGCAGCAAGTGGGGCTTCGATCGCGGTACACCCATCGATCGCGTCTACATCGAGCAGTTCCTCGAACAACACAGCGGCGAGATTCGCGGCGAGGTTGCCGAGATCGGTGGCGACGAGTACGCGCGCCGTTTCGGTGGAAACCGTGTGTCGCGCGTCGAGGTGATCGACGTGTCAACCACCAACCCGCGCGCCACACGCATCGCCGATCTCAACAAACCAGGCTCGCTTCCGCGTCGCGCCTACGACACCTTCATCCTGACGCAAACGCTGCCGCACATTCACGACGTCGTGACCGCTGTTGCCGAGGTGTACCAGTCGCTCAAGCCGGGTGGAACGCTGCTGCTGACGGTGCCGTCGATCATCAAGGTGAGCCGCGAACCGGAGGATCACTGGCGATTCACGGTCGACTCGATCACGCGGCTGGTCAACGATCTGTGTCCCGGCGCTCGTGCCGATGTGCGTGCCCGCGGGAACCTCGTGGCTGCGATCGGCTTTCTGATCGGCGCCGCCGCGGAAGATCTGAAACCAGACGAAATGAACTGCCAGGACGAGGCCTATCCGGTCTCGATCACTGCCTGTGTGCGCCGCGAGGTGACGCCATGATGACCCAAACGCTGACCACGATGCGCGAGGTTCGAGGCGCGGCCGCCTGGCGCAACGAGTTCGCGCGCCTGATGGCGGCCGGCATGCCGGAGCGTCCGTCAGCGCTTTCGATTGGTCAACGGCCACGCGTGCTGATCCCGATGCTTGTCGGCGCGAGCGAGCTGTTCGCTGTGCGCGAAGGGTTCATTGCACACGCCCTGCGCCAACGCGGTGCCGATGTGGCGCTCGTGCTCTGCGACGGGTACGAGGCGTGTGATGCCCGCACCTTCGATCACGATAGCGTGTCGATGTGTCAAAGCTGCGTGCATCACGGTGATGAGCAACTGCAAGGGCTCGGCCTGCCGGTGCTCAAAACCAGCGAGTGGCTCGATGCACCCACCTCCGCCGCGCTGAAGCGACTTGCGCAGCAAACTCCATTGGATCGAATTCTCGATGTCCACCACGCCGGCATCGCGCTGGGCCGCTTCGTGTTTGGCTCGACGTTGCGTTACTTTCGCGCCGGGCGGCTCAATCTTGAAGACCCGCAAATGGCGTCGATGATGCGGCGCAACCTGGCCACCGCCCTGCTGATGACCGAAGGAGCGCGGCGCATGTTCGAAACGCTGCGCCCCGACACGGTGTTCAGCTCGCACGGCGTGTACGCGACGTGGGGACCCTGGAGCGCGCTGGCGCGGGCGATGAACATCCCCAGCGTGATCTACGGCGGCGGCTGGCGCGCCAATACTCTGATCTGCCAAAAGAACATGGAGCGTCGCCTGCACTGCGACGACATCTGGCCTGCATGGAGCGACGTTCCGCTGAGTGCCGACGAGGAGCGGCAGCTCGACGAGTATCTCGCCACGCGCGAGGACAACCGCGCCGACTTTACGCAGTACTTCGAACAGATCAATCAAGATCAAGCGGCGTTCATGCAACGGCACGACCTAGCCAGCACGCGCTGGCGTCGCATCCTCGGCGCATTCGCCAACGTGGCGTTCGACGCTGCCGAGCCCGAAACACAAGGCGCGTTCGAGGACATGTTCGAATGGCTCGAATCGTTGGTGGCGTGGGCGGCGGAGCACCACGATGTATTGCTACTGGTCAAGGCACATCCCGCAGAAAGCCGTTTCGTCGAGCAGACGCCGCAGGACTGGCGCATCGCCACGATGCTCGCCAAGCGGTACGAGTCGCTGCCCGCCAACGTTCGGCTGATTGCACCCGATGATCCGATCAGCCCCTTCGTGCTCTACCGGCTGATCGACATTGGACTGGTCAACACATCGACGGTCGGGTTGGAGATGGCGCTGCAAGGCAAGACAGTCATGACCACGGGCGCTCAGGTGCATTACGGCAAACCCGGAATCGTGCTGTCGCCATCGTCGCGCATCGAGTACTTCGACACGCTCGCGCGCTTGGCCGACGGCACGGAGCTATTCCACCCCGATCGCGATCTGGTACGACGCTACGCGTACACGATGTACTTTCGTAAGTCGCTGCCGTTCGAGCCGATCGAGGTGCAAACGTGGGAGCCGGTCGGGACGCGCATCGAGCGGTTGCATGACTTGGGGCCGGGTATGTTCGCGGGGCTCGACGAGCTTTGCGACATGATCCTGCTGTGAATGGCATGCTCCACGCGGCCCCCGGAATCTCGTAGTATTCCGGCGAGTTGGGAGGAGTCATGCCGGAAGGTCAGTGGGAACCCCGCAGCGCTAAAGAAGTTCTGGGCACTCAGGTCGATGACACGTGGCCGGGTTCGTCTCTGACCCTACGGGTCGACGTGCCTGACGGTATCTTCGGTCCCAAGCACTTTGATGCATTCTCTGCCTGCTTGATCAGTGCCCTTGGCATGGACGAGCCAACGATCAACGTGCTACTACGAGACAAGTATCGACTGAGAGATCTCGAGGCGATTCCCGCAACGATCATCAGTTGCGCAATCGACTTCGACCGGATCAGAGTGTGGCGAGCATCACACGATGGTTGATCGCGCACCCTCGCTCGAGTGCTGGAGACCGGAGTCGATTCGGCCACCGAAAGCTGGCGCTCTTCTTTTCGAATGAAATCGAGGTCTGATGGGGAGCCCTCCAACTGTAACGAGAGCGCTCGGTGGATGTCGTTAGCGACATCTTCGCGCCGAAAGCCATCCGTCGTGGCCGCAAGGAAGTCACACGGAAGTCGCTCTCGCGATGAAAAGCCCGCGCCCCGACAACCCCGGAGCCTCGTGCGTTGCAGCCAGTCCTGCGGACTCGAAGCACTCCAGCATCTCCGCCGTCGTGAGCAACCCAAGCTCATGCACCTCGCGCGCATGACGAATCGCGCCACGCGCTTGAATCTCGTCGTCGAACAATAGCCGAGGCGATCGACCGTCCGCCTCCGCGCGGCCAACTCGAACCACTCGAAGGTCGCGCCTCGATCGTCATCGTGTGGATGCGCGTCGGGTCCAATACACCGGGTTCAAACCAAGGCTCCACCACGACGACACCATCGTTCGAGTGATTGCCGACTGCTTCACAACGCGACTGCAACGACGCGGCAGCTTCACCGTGAACACACTCGCAGTCAACAGCCCACGGGCCCGCAGTGCCAGGTCAGGTCGTTGCCACCAACCCTCGAGTTCGCGGCGCACGCTCCATCGCGGCCATCCGCTCCGCTCTCGTCAGACGCGAGTCCAATCCATGAACCAGTTCTCTTCCCACGACTTCCCGCCATCGCGTGAAATCGCTTGGTGCCAACGGCACGACGTCGGCGTAATGCGATCCCACACACCGCGCACCTTGATCGGCGTGTCGCCATCGACATCATCGGCGATGAAGATCCCTGCGCCGTTCTCGAACGATCCAGGCATACCGGGCGGCGTCAACACGCCGCTGCGAGCGTTGACCCAGTAGTCGTACCAAACCTTGTTGTCGACATCGAGCAGCCGAAGACCGAGGCCACTGAAGTTGCGCGCGGGAATGCGCAGTTCCTCGATGCTTCCAACGCCGCCGAGAATCGTCCAGCAGGTCGCTTCGCCCTGGAACAGATCCCACTCATCGGTGCCGGGCTTCTTGAGTTGGCGATGACTGATCTTCCACGAGCCTGCGAGAAAGTTGAAGTCTCCGGGCTTGCCTGGTGTTTTCCCGACGGTCGCGCCCACGGCTTTGGTCTCCTTGCTGGGGGGTTGGTTTGGTTCGTTCGCGAATGCACTCACTGCGTCGAGCGCGATCTGGCCAATCGCCAAACCGGCCGCGGACTGAAGAAATCTCCTGCGCTGCATCTCTACAGGATCGCTACTCATCGGCACACTCCTCCTGGGGGGCTGGGTATTCAAGACTGCCGAAGATACGACACGACAACTGACACCTACCGTCAGGATTGATCGGCTAAGATCACTTTGTGCGCGCCAGCCGCCTGCTATCGATCCTGATCCTCTTGCAGCTCCGCGGTCGCCTGACCGCCGAGGCGTTGGCCGAGGAGTTCGGGGTATCGGTGCGCACCATCTATCGCGATATCGACGAGCTCAGCGCAATGGGGATTCCGGTGCAGAGCGATCGCGGGCCGGGCGGCGGATTCCAGTTGATGGATGGGTATCGCACCAACCTCACGGGGTTGGCGAGCGACGAAGCCGAGGCTCTTTTCATGATCGGCATGCCAGGCCCTGCGGAAGCGCTTGGCTTAGGGTCGGCCGCTGCGAAGGCGGGCCGGAAGGTGCTTGCGTCGTTGCCTGCGGCTTCGAGCAAAGAAGCCGCACTCATGACCGCGCGATTTCATCTAGATCCCATTGATTGGTACCGCGCGGCAGAATCGGCCAAACATCTACCGGCAATCGCGCGCGCGGTGTTGGACCAGAACGTGGTGGCGATGACCTATCAAAGCTGGCGAGGTACACGCGACTGGGTGGTCGAGCCGCTTGGTTTGGTGCTGAAGGCCGGCGCTTGGTACTTGGTCGCGCGCAGCGACAGCGAGTGTCGCATCTTCAAGGTGTCGAACATTCGGTCGCAGGTCGTGCGAAACGAAGCCTTCGAGCGACCCGCCGATTTCGATCTACCAAGCCACTGGGCAACCGCGTTGGAGCGCTTCGAGTCATCGCTTCGCCCCCAAGCAGCATTGCTACGAGCCTCGCCCGTTGGGCTGGAGCGCATATCGCGACTTGGTTCGTACGCGGCGAAAGCGGTCGAGCAGGCAGAGTCTCCCGACCCGGATGGTTGGGTGCGCGTATCGCTCCCTATCGAAAGCGTCGATCATGCCGCACTCACGCTACTTGGTGTTGGTCCCGAGATCGATGTGCTCGAACCGACCGCCCTCCGCGAAAAACTACAAGAGCTGGCGATACAGGTTGCGCAGCGGGTGGGCGCTCACAAGCCCTCACCGTAGACAAGGAATTCAGGGTGCGATGCGAGCGTATCGCAGGGCTTGCGCCCCGCCGCGTTTGTTAGAGGAGAACTGCCTCCTCTACTTCGATGCTTGCCTGAAGGCGATGCCGATCACGAGTCCGACCCCGATCCCAATCGCGACGCCGACCCCGATGTTATGCATGGAGACACCCAGCGCGACGCCTAACGCGATGCCGGCTCCCATCCCCATACCAAGGCGCGCATTCTTCGGTCGCTTGGCGGGCGGTGTGGTCTTGTCGCTCTGACTCATAGGCTCTCCTTACTGTCGCTCGAACCGGACTTCCAACGAGTGAGTCTTTGGTCACCCGCAGCGGGCCGATCAAACTGCGGACTCGAGGAACTCTGAGGGTTTTCAACACGAAGATCAAGGGTGCCAATCACATCATCGCTGAGTCCATGCTCCCCCTCCGTTCCGAAGTGACCAGGATCCACGGGAGGCTCAACTCGACAGGCACTACCGTTCCGTCTGACAGTTCCGTCGATGATCCGGGAGCCAGGGAAGAGACGAACGTAGAAGTGCGGGGCGTCAGCTACCTGTTCGCCGAACCAAAGACAGGTGCTGACTGTTTGCACTTGGTTGCACTCCCGATCATCGAGGCAGGTCTGAGTCAGCGCCCACCCTCAATAGGAACTGCTCGCACTGCGCCAGGCCTCGCTGACGAAATCGGCACCGTGGGTCGAGCCGCACGATTGGACGCCCAGTCAAGTATTGCCGACGCCCGGGCAAGGCGAGATGTCGTTGGCCGAGTCATTGTCCTTGCAGAAAAAGGCAAACACAGCCGCCAATCACCTGACAAACCAAGACTGCGTCGAACGAAACCAAAGGGAGCACAACGCCATGAGCACTACGATCGATCTTCTTGCCGTCAAAGCGCGTCAACAAACAGCCTGGGCCAGCGGCGACTACGCGGTCATTGGCACCACGATTCAACTCGTCGGCGAGCTGCTAGCCGAAGCGTGCGACCTGCGATGGGATGAGCGCGTGCTCGACGTCGCAGCCGGCAACGGCAACGCCACGCTTGCTGCTGCCCGCCGCGGTAGTCGCGTCACCTCCACCGACTACGTCTCGACGTTGCTCGAGCGCGGGGCGGCGCGCGCCGCCGCGGAGCGCCTCGACGTAAAGTTTCAAGTCGCCGACGCGGAGGACTTGCCGTACGCAGAGGCGCAGTTCGATGCTGTGCTGTCGACGTTCGGCGTGATGTTCTGCCCCAATCACCAACTCGCAGCGTCCGAGCTGGCGCGCGTGTGTCGACCCGGCGGCCGCATTGGCCTTGCCAACTGGACGCCGGAGAGCTTCGTCGGGCAGATGTTCAAAACACTCGGTCGCCACGTGCCGCCACCGGCCGGCGTCCAGTCACCAGCACTGTGGGGTGTGGAGTCGCATCTGCGTGAGCTGTTCGGCGCGCGGGCCGCGGCGATTTCCGTGACGCCCCGCGTCCACAACTTTCGTTACCGATCGGCCGAGCATTTCGTCGATACGTTTCGCAAATGGTATGGGCCGATGCACAAGGCCTTCGCAGCGCTGCCTGAAGGCCAGGCACTGATTCTGGAGCATGATCTGCTCGACTTGCTTAACAACATGAATCGCGGAGGGGCCAATTCGTTGGTGGTGCCCAGTGACTACCTCGAGGTGGTGATCACGCGAGCCTAGCGGCGCTGCCGACGTTTCACACGCGGAGTCCGAGTGGGTACGCCGCGATCGTCTCGACGCGCGGCGTGCCCACATCGACTAGCTCGATGCAATCAACTACACCGGCGATCAATCGTGAGCCGATGTCCAGTTCGATCACCAACCGCTCGCCCGACTCGACGTCCTCCGCGGCGGCGACGGTCATGTGCGGAGTGAACGGTATGTCCGCGCGGAGATGCTCGCGGAACACGCCGGCATAAAGGCGGTCATGTAGCTCGGTGAGCTGCGAGCTGCCATCGCCCGGCGTGAGAAAGACGTGACTGCCGCTTCCGAACACATCACGTACCAGTTCCGCCCTACGGACAACAAACGTAATGGGCGATGTCTCTTGGGCCACGCTCGCGATTTCCTGACTCACGTGGTCTGGCTGCATCTCGCACGGGAACACCAAGGTGAAATGCACGCCAAGTCGAGACGCCTGGGGATCGTGCCGCTGTCGGAACGACTCGATTCGCTCACGGTCGGCTGCGGCGAGCCGCGGATAGGCCACAACGGCGACTTTCATTTCGCTCTCATCTTATGCGCGGCTTGGTGCGAATTGCCTGGGGGCGCATTTGCGATCGCGCTGCCGCAAGCTCCGAATCGATTCCCGCAGCAATGTCGGCAGCGCTTGGCTTCACAACAACATCGGGCACCACCCCGGCATCCGGTTGTGGCGTGTCGGGGAAGCCAGCTACCAGAGGCAAGTCGACTTCCAACCCGGTCTTTGGCAAACGCACGAAGAAGAAGGCACTGCCGTTGATCCCGCGTCGATTCCCACCGGTCGATTGGCCGATCAATGTCGCAACGCCGCTTTGCTTCACCGCCAGGGCGAATTGGAATGTTGCCGAGCTGTTCACCGCCCCCACCAACACCCACACTCGCCCGCGATAGCGCGGCGCCGCGGGCTTGACGATCTCGTCACCGTCCTCGTCGTCCCACGTGGTGACGCGATAGAACGTAGCGTAGGAAGACTCGATTGCAGCAGCGCCCCAGTCGAGAAACGACGGATCCCACGTATCCAGTACCGGCACAAGATCCTCCGGCACGCGTCGATACCGCACATGCCTCTGATAGCGAGGCAGCCGAAGTGGCTGGTCGATCAGATGCGCCAGGATCTGATTGCCGGCATTCAAGCCGCCTTCGTTGTCGCGCAAGTCAACCACCAAGTCGCTGACGTTACGCGTCTCCAAGTCGGCAAAGAGTGTTTCCATCCACGCGCGATAGTCCCACTTGCTGTTGTAGAGCGCCCAAGTCGGCATGCGAAGGACGCCAAATCCATCCTGTTCTTCGTATGACCAGAGCGGCGCGTCCGGAGCAAGCTCCGTTTTGGGATCAGCAGCGGCACGACGCTCGGCGCCGTCGATTGCAGGGACCTGCACCGTTTCGGCTGCGCGAGCGCCTGGCCGCCGTACGACGAGCGTGAAGGAAGGTTCGTGTACCGGGAAGACGAGCGGAAAAAGAATGTCAAACGCGAAGTACCGTTCCTTGCCTCGTACCTCCAGATACGTGACTCGCTTGGCGTCGTTGCCACCGTCGGCACGTGCCAATGGCATGAGCGACTGAAGGATCTTCGACGTGTCCACGCCATTGATGGACAAAACCGCGGTACCGCGTGGCAGTGCTTGTGGCGAACGATCATCCGTTACGATCATTCGACCTAAGATCCATCGAAACGCGAACGGGAGTTTGTTGCGTCCCTCGAACAGCGCCTCCGCAATCGGCTCTGTTTGATTGTAGAAATTGGGGTAGCTGTGGCCGCACTTGATGCTGGCGGTCAGCCGCGTGAGAGCGAGGAACGCTTCGGCCAAGGTACGGTCGGTTGAGAAGTACGTGTCGAGATCTCTGAATCGCGATCTGACCTGCGCCTGCGTGCTGTAACGATAAAGCCCAGGATGCAGCGCCTCGTACGCTCGTTGCAAAACGGCGAGGTCGGCGCGCAGATCGGCCGAGCGGAGCACTGTGTCTCGGGTGATACGATTCGTCTTGGGCGCCGTTGTTGAAGGTTCGGTTTGTGCCGGAGCCGGATGACCGAAGGCGGTGAGGATCAGTAAGAAGAGGAAGCTGCGATGCGGCATTGGACTCCCGTGCGTTTCGTGCTCGTGAGATCGAAGTCTATTCCAACTACGCAGGCACCAGATCCAGCCGTTGCCACTTCGTCGTGGATTTCGGCTTCGTTGCAATGAACGTTACGGTCGAATATGTCTGCCAGCAGGCGAAGCTTCGACTCGAGAATCGTTCTATCGCAACTGCCTTCGATTGGGTTGACCCAAACCAAGTCGGCATCAACCCTTCCGACGGTGTGATGCGACATTTCGTTCTCTTCGAGCCGGGCGCGCGTGTCGCGGCTTGCATCGAGGTTATGACGCGGGGCGCTCACGGTCGGTAAGTACCGGAAGAAACTGAATCCAAGGTCCGACAGCGTCGCGGTATTGCTTGGCCATCACGCGGCTGATCTGCGCGATGTGCCCAAGGTCATGCGCGACCCATGTCGCCAATAGCTGATGCAGCGACACGCGGCCGAGCGTCGGATGCACGCCCTGCAGCTCCAACTGAGCGGGGGAGAGCTTCCACGAGTTGAGCAACTCGAGGTTCGCCAACCGCACTTGTGAGAACTCCGTGAGTAGTGAATGCATCGAGCGGCCCAGATTGCGAGTCTTGTGTCGAAAGCGATCGTACGGTTCGAATTGAGAGTTGGGAGCCTGGGCCAAGATGATCTTGGCCCGCGGGATCCAGTCGGTTTCTTCGCCATCGATCAAATGGCCCACGACGTCGAACGGGCTGAAGGTGTCGGGGCCTTCGTTGCCGCGAATCCACGGTTCGGGCAGCTCATCCAGAAGCGCGACGAGTGTTGCCGGTGTGCGGCGCAGGACGTGTGTGGCGTGCTCAATCTCAAAGTTCACCGGTGTGACCTCCGAATCGATTCACTTCTTTCCCAGCGGCCGACTACCTGAGAGCGCCGCCCATTCGTGCGTCGCCGTAATGATCGCGACGACGTCGGCGCTACATGCTCACTTCGGCGCCTTGCGCGGCAACGTCGCTACGAACTCCAGGCAGATCGACATCCAAGTTTCCAGGTCGGTCATTGATGACGTCGCGAATTCGTTCGCAAAGCCCAGCGTCAAATGCCATGGGCGAAGCGTAGTCGCACTTGCACTGATTGTGAACGGGCGAACGTGCGGGGCTCAGTGCCGGCGGGACTTCCTAATCAGCGATGACCGTCGCCCATGAGAGCTCGACCGTCTCACAGCTAACGCGGCACCGCGCGAACGATCCGCGTCACGCCGCCCAAGCGCATCACACCGTTCACCCGACTGCCCTCCATTTCATGGGTGAACTCCTGCTCCCATGCTATCTGCCGATCCTCCGGCAAGTCGTTCAACAACGGCGTCATCCCAAACGCGCGCACCCACGCAACCATCTCCTCCGCGGTTTGCGCTTCGAACACCGGGACATCCAGCTCTTCGACGTGATCGAGCGCGAAGCCCGCGCTCGCGAGGTCGCGTTCGATACGCTCGATGGTTGCGTAGCGAAACGTCCCCGGCGCTTCAGGGTCGATCGGCGTCAGCGGTTTGTATCGCTGCAAGAGCTGTCGCGGCAGCGTGAAGTACGGCACGCGCTCGGGCTCAGCCCACAGCGCTGCGACCAGCACACCGGCGGACGACAGTGCGCGGTGCGCATTTTCCAGCGCTGTAACCGGCTGCGTCATGTACATCAGGCCCCAGCGAATCGTGGTTGCGTGGAAGTGGTTGTGCGGGATTCCCGTAAGCGACTCCGCGCTAGCAGCGCGTAGATCGAGGTTGGTGATCCCTTCGCGGTCGGCGCGCTGCCTCGCCATTTGCAGCATCGTGTCGGAGGGCTCGATCCCGACGACGGAGCCATGCGGCGCGACGCGATGCGCGGCGCGAATCGCCGGTTCTCCGCGACCGGTCGCGAGGTCGAGCAGATGCATGCCGGACTGGAGGTTGGCGAGATCGAGCATGCGCTCGCTGACGGGAGCGGTGAGGCGCGCCTCGATGGCGTCGTATCGACGCCAGATTTCTTCGATGGTCAGTTGAGCGTTCAAGAGACTCGAAAGGTCGACCGAACGCTGACAATGAACTCGACAGGTCTCCCGTTGCATAGCGCCGGTCCATACCGGTACTGGAAAACTGCGCCCGCGACGTGCGCAGCAAAATCGTCATTGGATGCTTCTGTGATCGTGACTGACTTCACGGTGCCACCGTTTCCAACGAGGGCTTTGACGACCGCAACGCCCTCAGTATGTCTTTGACTCGCGATCGACTCGGGGGTCGTCGAACGAGGAGCACCGATGAGTGTTGGCGCAGTCAGTGGCGTGCACTGCAGGCTGGTGTCGGCGAGTTCGAATCGCTCCACTGTGACGGGGCGAACAGGGCGATAGACCTCGGATGACGCACAACCAAGCCAGACTGTGATCAGTACCGGCAAAAGACATCGTGTTCTCACAGAGCCCCTCCCCAACACAACGACGCCTGCCAATACTATCGCGAAGCCCCTGAGGGGTTAACAACTCTTTTCATAAGTCCGACGATGCTGAAGATCGTTCGCGCATGCGCAAGCGGCTTGGTCCGGCGAACGCGCCGGCAAGCGACGTAACCATAAAAAAGGCACCAGACATCGCGTGTTCACGGCAAGCTTTCCGGCGGCCGCGATTCCTCATACTGCGGAAGGTCATCCAGAATCTCGTCCCACGGAGCCTTCGACCCAACGAACGTATGAAACTGCGGCCGAATTCCAGGGTCGCCGTCCACACTCCCCAAGCGAATCGACACCTCGGGTCCTTCCGGCCATGTGCCGCCGAACAGGCTCGATCCACACATCAGGCAAAACGCTTTGACGCTGCCGCCGGATGGTTGATAGCAGCGTATGAACCCGGCGCCGGAAATCAAACGGAAGTCCTCGCGTTTGACACGGCCCTGCGTGCAGACCGCGGTGCCGGAGTGACGGCGACAGCGCGAGCAATGGCAATGACCGGCCCGCAGAAACGACCCGTGAACTTCGTAACGAACTGCGCCGCAGAGGCAACCGCCGGTAATGGTCATAGGCTATCCCCCAATCGATCCCCTTTGACATGCGGTGCTGCAGAGTGCCGATGGACTATAACCGACTGCGCGGCTGAATCTCGAGGGCCGCCGCGTACTTTGTTTGCTAACGAGCCGCCGGCTTACGCGCCACCAAGCACGCCATCGGGATCGTCAGCGCAAGCTCGCCACGCTCTTTTGCGACGGCGTTCAGCCGCTGCTCGAGTCTATCGAATACCGGCTGCGCGAGATCCTCGGCTACCACCGACTTCCATCCCTGCACAAAGCCAAGTCGAATGAAGAAATGGCGCAGCAACGACGACCCGCTGGCGAATCTCATCCGAAACGAACTCGTGACGACATCGACGACGTTGAACCCGGCTGCGTGCACCAACTCCGACACCGAATCGACGGTACCGCGGTGATTGATCTGCGCATCCAGCGCCGCCAAGCGACCGGACTGCCCAAGTTCAATCAAGACCGACCGATACACGTCGTAAAACTCAGCCATGTGACCCACGACATTGGTTGTCAGCAGCAGCTCGGCACCAGGTTTGGCAACGCGATAGCATGTGCGGAGCACTGCACCAGGGTTGTCGAAGTTGTTGACGCCAAGATTCGACACGACGATGTCGACCGACGCATCGGGCAGCTCGATTGTCACAACATCCTGCTCGAACAGTTGAATGTTCTCGAGTCGCCGCTGACCGATCTTGCGACGAAGCCGATCCATTGCATCCTTCCACGGGTCGACCGCAATGACCTTCGTGGTTGGGCCGCAACGCTCGGCAAGCTCGAGCGCAAGTAACCCGGTCCCGGTTCCAACATCCAGTATCGTGGCGCCCGCCTTCACTGGAACGCGATCGAGCAGCATCAACCCAAACGGCGCCGACCAAAGCGGAAGCTCGTCGAACAGCTCGGAGAATCCAGCAACCGTGTAGTCGATCTCCTCGAGGTAATTCATGTTCCAGCTCCTTTCGGTCGCACTCCCGGGTCGCTTCAGGAGTCGTGCCTGGTTCGACCCGGCGAGACTTGCGCCGCTCGATCGACGCTCGGTGCGGCTCGAAGATACAGGTCGGATTCCAACTGATTCAACATGAAGTCGGCCACGTCGGCCCGGGAAACACGTACGGTCCATTGCCGAGCGAGGTCTCGCGAACGAGCCGGCACTAGATGCTACGGCATGCTTTGCGTCGGTTGTCGGGAAGCATCAGCAGCGTGACCCACGACCCGGCGCCAACGATCGGGATGAGCGTCGCAACGTCACTCGGGTCGCGGAACGCCACGATCGCGCTGGCCAGGACAGATGTGCCCGAGAGAATCAACGCCGCCGGACTCGGGGCTAACGATCCGCCCCGAAGTCGCGCAGCCAACAGGTCTGCGCTCACAACGGCAAGCGCCAGCAAGAGCGGCCCCATCATCACCAACCAACCAGACTCGGTGGTCAACGACGCGACGTATGTCGCTGCGACGACTCCAAGTGCAACGATCAAACTTGGAACAAGGTCAGACCAAAACTGTCGTGTCATGAGATCTCCTCTTTGTCCGCGTGCTGCGCCGCAAACTCGTCGAGCTCGAGTGGCATGCTTGGTGTTATCTCCGTGACTCGTGGTGCGCGTGGGAACGTATCGAGAGGCCGCGATGGCGCCTAGCTTTTGTCCGATGACCGGCCGGACTGAGCGCTCAGCGGCCGGAATTGACGAAAATCTCCCCTTCGATCGCGCATTCTGGGCAGACTTCCTTCGAGCCTAGAGGCTCCTAATCATCGACCTGAGAAGCTGAAACTCGGCCTCCCCACTGGGAAGCACACGCACAAACGACCAGCCGGCACGCTCATAGAATCGCCTCGCGCGCGTATTGGGGTCGGTGCTTAGCTGCAACCTCGTGAGCCCCTCGTCAAACAGCCACCGGACCATTGTGTCGTGCAAGCGACGACCATGACCACGGCCCTCGTGGTCAGGATCGACGAACAACGCCCAGATGTTGCCGGTGACTTTGTTGCCGATGGCGAAGCCCACGACAACGCCGCGATCTTCCGCAACCCAACCTCGGCCGGTCACTTCGATCTCGCGGATGTAGTCAGCCTCGGTGATGACGGTCGAAACCAAGCGATTCTCACGCACCGCCATGCGAACTCGATGCATGCCAGAGATGTCTGCGCGAACAGCCTGTCTCGGAGCGTCTCGAGTTGTCATCTGACATGCCCCCCGATCACGAAACAATCAACCCCCGCGCAGCGCACCTCTTGAAGTACCGCGTCGAGAGCAGGTTGATTCGCGTGGATATCGTAAAGGGCGGCAACTCGCATCACTCTCTTCAACTCAAAGCCCCGATTCTCACCACAAGGGCCAACAACGCTGCGCCTTACGTTTGACCTCCGTGTAGGAGATGTCGGAGCGTTTGGTTTCGCCAACGACACTGAGGCCGAATAGCATCCGAGTCACCTGAGCCCGCAAATTGTGCCATCGATTCTCAGCAAGATGCCGTTCGGCTATCCAGGCCGCCGCTTCCGCCTCCGGCTTCCACTTCGTGGTGAAAGCGCTCGCAGCGTCGAGCAAGCTTGCGGGCGAGCCGCCGACTTCTCCAATCGTCTGATCCAGCAGCATTGAAGACTCCAGGGCGGCGTTAAGACCCTGACCGATGGGTGGGAACGCGGCTGCGGCATCGCCGACGAGCACGGCCTTCCCTCCATGGAGCTGCGAGCACGTCAAGGAGCGACCGATGTGATAGCACTTGCGCTGAGCAAACTCGGCGACGGCCTTCTCGGTAGCGAACTCGAGCACGCGCGGGCTCCGCGCCCGCAGATAGTCGTTCGCCTCGCGCGGCGATGCGAACTTCAACTCGCGATTCGTGCACACCGCGCAGAACCACCTGTTGGAGTCAGGGCCCGCGTCGCCCCGAATCGCACCGGCGACAACGAAGGGATAGATCGAGAACATGTGCAAGTAGTGTCGGTCGAGCTGGCTATCAACTCGATCCAGTTCAACCACCGTGCAGTACATGGGATACGACTTCGTGGTGACAGTAAACCCAGGCCACTGTTGCTCCAGTGCGTGGCGCACGACGGAGCCCGCGCCGTCCCCGCCTACTACAAGATCGAAGGAGTGGGTGGTAGCGGCTTCAGACTTCTGCTGCGTTGTTACAGTTCCCTTGTGGATGTCTACTGCGGCGACGTTGGCCTCGAAGTGGAGCGCAACCCGATCAGGGTGCCGGGCGTTGATAATCGCCACGAGCGCTCGCTGGTAGTCGCCGCGCGACGCCGTCCAGGCAGGCTCGTTCCAATCCTCCGAGTACTTTCCCAGGATCTTGATCCCCTTGAAGCGGTTCATTCGCTCGTCGAAGTGAGCGGTGGCGTCGATGTGGCGCAGCGCACGGAGCCCGTGACCAGACGTATCGATCGTGTACGAGCGATCGGGATGAAAGCGCGGCGCGATATCGGGATGGACGTCTCTTTCGAACACCGTCGTGTTCATCCCGCGACGCGCCAGGGCGATGGCCAGCGTCAATGAAGCAGGGCCGCCACCCACAATCCCGATCGATGGTGTTTGCCCTTGCGTCGCGAAGGTTTGTGTACTCGTCGGCATACCTCACGGCCTCCTTTTTCTGGGCTCCGTAAGCAGAGCGGACGCCCTTTTGATGCCGCCATCGGGCAGGGTGCGCAAATCCTCTCATGCTCGGCCGGCGATTTGAAGTCGAGCGAGGTGTCGACTTAATACCTCGCTCCTAAGGCATCTCGCGACTCTCCTTGTTGGCCGCACGCAACACCAAGGCAACCAGGTCGTCGACCGCATGAACTCCACGAATCTCGACGACAGGGCAGGTCCTGGCAGCAAGCCAGGCTCGGTGCTTTGCAAGGCTACGACCTTCCAATAGTCCCTCGTCGTACTGCGCTGCCCACTCGAGAAACGCGGGATTCGCATGGCCAAACAGTTCGAGTTCCCTCTTCTTCAAGCGCTCGACCCGCACGTCAGCCTCGACATACAGAAAAACAATGAGGTCGAAACAGTTCTCCAACTCGGCGCCCCAACCAACGATCGACCCCGCAAGGATCGAGTCTTCGCTTGAGTTCAAATCGGCAAGCACACGTGAGAGTCGTTCGGGCGCGGCGCGCTTGGTTGTGAACGGCGGAGTCGTCGGTATCCAGTAATAGTCATCTGCGTCGAGGTGCAAGTAGCCGAGCCTCGCCGCGAGCGCGGCGCCCAGCGTCGACGTGCCGGAACCAGAAGCGCCTGTGACATGAATGCGCATCGTGAACGTAACTAGGGCACGACTTCAGCCGCTACCGAGGCGGTCGGTGGTCGACTGTAATCGACGGCTTAGCGCCGTGTTGTCCCACCGACGTGCTCGCACATTTCTCATGCTTGTCCCTGATACACGTCGTCGAGCCAATGCCGGGCCGCCATGGCGTCGCGCGCCGACAAGAGAAAGCGGATCCACGCCTGCTGCTCATGCCAGAGCGGCACAAGTTCCCACACGCAGAAGGTCGGCTTGTGGGATTCGTCTCGCGAAAACGGTGCAAACTCCGGCATCGCGTTGCCGTTCTTGTACCAAACCGTTTCCCACACCTCATTCTCATTGCGCCACGTGCAAGCAATCAAGAAGTAGAAGTCAGCGTTGCAGCGGTGAAGAATCACGAACCCGAGCCCCCTGACGTCTACGGCACCACTCAAAAGCGGGCTGCGTGCGAGTTGTCTGACAGCCTCCGGGATCGGTCGATCGGGCGGAAAAACCTCGTACCACTTGACCGCCGCAGACGTCAGTTGCAACGGGCTCGAGCACGACACCTGCTTGCCGATGTGGCGGTAGCTACGAGCAACCCCGAGGTCCTCGGCAATCAGCCGTGCGAGTTGGGAATCATCGGGCGAGATAGGCGTATGACTCATGATCTCTCCAACAAAACAGAACCCACGCTCTCAACAGCCTGGCACGTCGCGGCAGGTTCTAGTTCAGCTCACCATAAACAACGACAAGTTTCTCCTCGGCCGCCATTTGCAGTAGCCGAAGATGCGATTTCAAGAAACCGAAGACGTACTCGAGGCTTTCGCCATCGTCGTCGCCGACGGGGCAAGGGTTCTGCGATGCAACCGCCTCGCCCAATAGCTTTCGGACCTGGTCTTCTGTGTGCAAGTAAACGTAGCCATCCTTGATGACGGCATCGCTGGGGTAAACCATCTCGGCCTGAAGCGGTTGGAACCCTGCGGAGTGAAGCGTGATGGTTGGTGTGTAGGAGACCTTGGTGGCCTCCACGACGATCGAGGGGTTGTTGTCGATGCTGTCGAGGAGCGCTTTCACTTCCGCAAGCGCGGCGTCGATGTCGTTGCGCTCCAGCCTGGCGAAGTTCCGATGAAGATACAAGCCATCGCCGCGCTGCCACTGCGTGCATATCGCCTGCAGCGTTGCCAAAAGCGTTCCGTTCCTCGAAGCCGTATGGATGAACGGTGTCCCTTCCGACCAAGCACTCTGAAGTGCAGCGGCGTCCGATATCTTGGCCGCATCGTCAGCCGGAATGGCAAACGCAAGCGTGTATGAGTACCAAGCCATGTGACTCCTAGCAAGACATCGAGTTGAGGTGGCCGGAGAGCATCAGCCAGATTCCGCGTGACACACGACTTCGTACTTGATCCCCTCGAGGTCTTTGAAGAAAAACGCGTAGTACCCCGCAGGCGTGTACTCCGGATACTCGCGTGGCGGCGCCACGATCACCGCTCCGATTCCAACGACCGCTTCGTGCATCGCATCGACCTCCTCGCGCGCTTTGACACGAAACGCAAGATGATGCAGCGAGCCAGGTCGCCTTCGATGAACGTGCTCTTGTTGGAACGCCGATCGCGCGGAGCTGATGGCAAACGCGAGCCGCGGATGGCTGTACTCAACCACGTGAAAGTCGTGCGCTGCGATGGTCGCGGCTGATCTTTTCTGCAGGCTGAAGCCGAGTAGCGGCATGAGCTTGTCGTAAAACGGTACGGCAACCGCCATGTCTCTCACGGTAATTTGCAGGTGGTCGATGATTGGCTCCATCGCGCCTCCGAGAGTGCTTTCTCTAGGCTGTCGGATCGCCGCAAAGCAGGATCCTTCCGCACGAACGGCAGATGAATCTTTTCACGACACCCAGCCTCGAAGCCTTGCCCAAAAAGAAACGCAGTGGTTGACGTCAACCTTACTTGCCCGCGGGCTTCGCAGGCGCGATCGGCGTTCTGGAATACATCCCCATTGGGTGACCGGCTGGATCCAAGAACAGCCCGATGGCGCCGGTTCCGCTCGGCAGATCGAAGGGAAACCCCGGTACAACCTTCGCACCAAGTTCTGTCGCCTTCTTGCAGCTTGCCTGAATGTCGCTGACCTGAACGTAGACCACGCCGTTGTACGCACTAATCGCGCCTTCCGCGACCCGTATCGTTCCGATCGATGTCCCGCTTGCGACGATCTCCACGGCCAGATCTGTTCCTTGCACCGGACTGAAAGCCCAGCCGAAGAGTTTCGCGTAGAACTCCTTGGACTTCGCCAGATCGGTTGTCGTGATATCGAACCAAGCAACATGACCGAATCCAACGTCAACCGGATGGGACTTGGAAGACTCCGACTGCGCCTGTCCCAGCATGAGGAGCACCACAGCCATTACTGCCAACGTCACCTTTCGCATCACAGGACTCCTGTCATCCATCGCGACAACACGACTGCGCACAACTCAAACCTTCAGCGACGCACGGAAACCTCGCGCAGCATAGTACGAAGGCGCGCCGTTGTGATACACGAAGACAGCGTCGTAGCGACGATCGGCGAAAAGAGCGCCTCCGAGTTTTCTGATGGCAGAGGGGGTCTGCACCCAGCTCGACGTTTTGGTATCGAACTCTCCAAAACTCTGCAGTTCTCGATACTGCTCTTCGGTCAGAAGTTCGACTCCCATGGCCTCCGCCATCTCTATGGCGTTGTTCTCCGGCTTGAACTCTTTTCTCGAGTCGAGGCCCTCGCGGTCGTAACAGACGCTTCGGCGCCCCTTGGGGCTTTCGGCGGAGCAGTCATAGAAAATGAACTCGCCCGTCTTCTTGTCATGGCCAACAACGTCCGGCTCGCCGCCGGTTCGTTCCATTTCACTCAGAGACCATAGCTTCAGAGGGTTCGACTCCAGCTTCGCCTGCACCTTGTTCCATTCAATCCCCTTGTGACGGTTTTTGTGCCTCTCGAAGCGGGCGCTCAAGATGCCGAGCAGTTCTTCGCGCTGCTGTGCTTTCAACTCTTTGGCGTTTTTCATGTTTGCCTGTGCCTTTCTGCCTCGCTCTCCCGAGCTTCGCCACCGGGAGAGGCGATGCGGCGGCTAGGGAAGAAGCACCAACTCTGCATCGATGGTGATTTGGATGATGTCGCCCACGACGATACCGGCGCCCTCGCCTGGAAATTCCCACCGAAGGCCGAAATCTTTTCGATTGACGGACGTGGTGGCTTCGATGCCACGGCGTATGCCCCCCGCATGGTTGAAAGGAGGGGAGGCTGTAACCGCTAACGTCACCGGCTTGGTCACGCCGTGCATGGTCAAGTTGCCCGTTACCGAGTACGAGGTGGCGCTGGACTTTGAAAAACTCGTCGAGACGAAGGTGATGGTGGGGTACTTGGCGACGTCGAAGAAGTCTGCGCTCTTCAGATGTGTATCGCGCTCCTCAACGCCGGTCGTGATTCCGCTGACAGCAATTGCCGCGGTGATTTTGGAATTGGCGAGCGTGGTTTCGTCCAGCAGGAGGGTTCCAGAGGGCTGGGGGAACATGCCGCGCACCTTGCTGAACACGTGCCTACAGACAAATCCGGCCGAGGAGTTTTCTGGGTCGAGTTCCCACTTCGAGATTTGAGGCACTGCAGGAACTGGAACTGACAACTTCTCCGCATCAGGCAATGGCGCTCGTGGAGTCGAGGTTTCTTGCGAGTGGCAGGGGACCGCGAACAGCAATGTGATGACAGAGAGCACGAACGCACGCATGAGAGTCTCCCGTAGCCGAAACGTCGTCGCGTAGAACAGCGAGTGGTCGATCATTCGAGGCCGTGTTCGACCAACCCGAAGATTTGCCTCGTATGATGCCATGAGTTGGGGAATAGCCGATTCGGGCCATCGGAACATGGTCATCGCCTTCGTCGGTTCGATGGACGACCCCGAATTTCGAACCGAAAGCCTCACCGCCTGTCCACCGCTACGGCTATGGCGTCACCATCGAGCTTGGATGCTCACTTCGAAGCGAGTCGCTCACTAATAGTGAGGCAATTCCTTACGGTGCAATGCGGCGTCGACAAGCGTCAGAGCGAAGGCATTGCTGTCGCTGGCAGAGGTAGTGAACGTCATCCCACGTCGCCACGACTCTGGCGCTTCAGGATGGACGCCGCAGAGAACTACCCATCCCTTGCCGGAGGCGCCCTCGACGACGGCAGGAGTGCCGTCGGGATACTTGCCAACCACCGCACCCCAGCCCGTGAACTGCGGGCCATCCTCCCAGTAGTGTTCGAGCGAAGGCTTGTCAACACTTGAGATCGCAACCGCACTCTTGCGGATCCCTCGCCTCTCGTCGGAGTAAAACTGGAACTGCACACCCGACGCGAGATTGAGGCTGTTGGGGGCGAAATGTCCCGCAAAAAAGCCGCCTGCGCAGATCCCTAAATAGTTCAGTCCATTCTGTACAGCGTCATGAATCTTCGCCGTTGTAGTCGGCGTTAGGCCTTTGCTGATGGCGATGAAGTCCCCGCCCGGAACGATCAACAGCCGGTATGACATCAATCGCGACTCGCTCATGTCATTCAACTGCCGAGAGTCTACGGTGGAATAGTCAAGCTGACCGCGTTTCAGGACGGACTCGAGCGCGGAAACATCGTTTGGTGATGCACCGGCTCCGTTGAATAGAAGAATCGGCGGAGAGCTGCGCGATGTCTGCGGCCTGCACGCCGTGATTGCAAGTATCGCGACGAACGAAAGCAGAGCAAAAGCACGGCGTGCGATGGGCGATTCCGCTGCACCTCTGCAAGGAGCGTAGGCGCGTTTCATTGACCGGCAGGTGGTTGCCACAACTCGACCTTGTTTCCTTCAGGATCGATGACCCACGCAAACTTGCCGTACTCGGAGTCATCGGTCTTGTCGAGGACGTTGCACCCCTCCGCTTTCAGCGCCGCGACCACAGCGTGAAGGTCTTCAACGCGGTAGTTCACCATGAACGACGCTTTGCTTGGAGCAAACTGATCTCCATCCGCCGGACCAATGCACCAAACGGTCGTTCCGCCAGTGGGCTTTCCATCCGAGTCGGCCCAAACGAACGCGGCACCGCCCCACTCCTGGACATCGATGCCGAGGTGACGTTTGTACCAAGCCTGCAGCGCAGGCGCGTCCTTTGCCTTGAAGAAGATGCCGCCGATGCCAGTGACTCGCTTCATATCAAGCTCCAATACGCGATGGTTGAAGAGGGGCGTCTCTTAAGCGGCTCAACGATTGAGCCGAGTGAACAGATGCGGCGATGCCACTGTGGACGATGAAGAGTGGGCAAGAGTCTGTTTGAATTCCGGATGGTTGAACGCTGCGCGGAAGTGCGCTGAAGTGCGCTGAAAGTTCCCAGACGGCATCGTTGAGGAGCGCTGAAGCATGGTGAGCCTCCCTCGGGGTCGATAGAAATGAGAGCAGCCGCTCTGGGCGCTTGTGCAGTCTAGGTTAGCCGTGCAGAAAACTACCACGGGTTTGTCGGTTGTGATTTTCGCAACGCACAGATCGCGGTGGTCTCCATCGCGCGCAATCCAGGGGCCGAGGCAGTGCTCTTCGGCCAGAGCAGCGGCCTGCTCAACTGGTGCCTCACATGAAAGGAGTTCGCGCGCTAGGTGATTGCCCCGTCGATAACCACCAGCACGACTGGCGCTGAAGGCGAGTCCGACCTGCGCTAGATTCCGCTGCGCTGCACTCGTTACTTCTGCTCGTACTCTCGATGCAACTCGACGGCCACGCGGCCGATCAGTTCAATCGGCAGCGGCTGCTTGAACGGGAACGTCAGGTTCCCTTTCTCGCCGCGATACGGCGCAAGCTCCTTGAGCAAAGCAGCATCGTTTCGAACCGGCGGATAGACTCCGATGTGGTTCTTAAACGCCGCAAAGAAAAAGAAGACGCGCTTCGCCTTGAACGCCGGCATGTTGTAGCTGATGCAGCGCGACACATCAGGTAGCAACAACTCGACCCTGGCCTGGATGCTTGTCAAAAGGGCCCGCGCCTCGGGTGAAACACTCTCGAAATAAGCCTCGTGCGATGAGAACTTCATGAGCACCTCCTGCACCACTCAAACTGCGATCCAGCGGCGACGCCGACCGTAGCGTAAGTGCAGCGTCCCATCCGTAATTTCCCAGGAGGATGGAAGCTCCCCTGATTTCTCGAACACCCCAACAGAGTGCATGCTCGCCGCCCAGGCGTGCCCTCGCAGGGTCAACGAAAGCGGCACTCGGAAGAGTCCAACATCGCTGCTGTACGGTTGCTGCATTCTCGGCCTCGCCATCACACCAAAGCCAAAGCGCATTTCTTGCAGGATGGGTCGGCCATTCGCCGATAGCCCTATTGCGCTTCCGCGTGAAATCTCCAGCGAATTCCAAACTTGTCGATCAGGGCGCCGTACAGACCAAACGGCTGTTCGCTGAGCGCATCGGTTACTTCCGCGCCATCCGAGAGCTTTTGAAACAGCGCTGTCGTGGCATCTGGAGTTCCTCCGCTGATGTACATGGCGACACTATTCCCATTGACGAGCGTGCCAGTGGGACGGAGCCAGTCGGATGCGGAGATGTCGACAACATCGCTACTAAGGCGTGCATTGACAACCCTCGCATGAAGCGCCGGCGGGAATGCACCCTTCATTGGTGACTCGCCCACGGTGGTCAGCGTCAGATCGCCGCCAAACACGGAATGGTAGAACTGCATTGCCGGCTTACAGTTTCCGTTGAATAACAAGTAGGTCGTTAGTTTCATGGCTGCACTTTGCCCCTTGGATGTTTTCGTCGACTGCAACTCGAGCAAGCCGGGTTGGCTAGGGCCCATATCATGCTGTACTGGCGCCCTAAGTAACCACCACGCTGACGCAAGCACGACGACGACCGCTCCAGCGAACAGCACTTGCTTCAATGTTCGAGACACGACAAACCCTCCTATGGCGGAGCTTCGTGCGCAATCCCTGGGGTCAAACTCCTCTCCTCGGCGATGAAGTCGCGGCCGCGCTCGGCGCTCAAGCCTACAGCCAGTGCTCCACCGGCCTGGTCACGAATTCATCCGGCGCGCGGCCGCTCTTGACTTCGATGGCGACGACGAAGCGGCCGGCCCGGAGCACGAGGTCCACCTCGCAACTGCGCTCGCGCCAATAAAACAGTTCGCAGACACCGCTCAAGGCTACAGCCGAAGGCATCCCGCATCTCGGCGAGGGACCAGTGGCCAAGGCGGATCGTTTCGAATCTTCCGGCGAGGGCGTCACTGTCCCGTTCATCACGTGCTGGACCAGCGTGTCTTCCCCACCTGGCGTGGTCCAACGACGAACTGGATCAGCCGCCGGGGCTCAGCCAGTCGGTCACTCAGCACACGGGCATATGGGCGCTGAAACGAGGGAGAGTCCTTTTTGCTCATTGGCGAGAGTAATTTTACTCAGGCCTATGAGTAGCTTGTGAGGGTGGTCGGACCGCCTGACCCGGCAACACGACAGGCAAGAGTAGTTGTCGCCGACCACCCAGAGCATTCACGCTGACGAGGGCCATGGATTGCGCTCAACTCGGCTCTTTATTGCGACTGCGGGCCAAAAGGCCGTTAGTTGCCTTGCGGCCTCAATCCCGCGCGTCCTCCGGGATCGACACCAACCCGACGAACTGACTCATGTTGAACGCGGTGGTCTTCGCGCCGTACTTTTCGAATATTCTGCGCCACTTCGCCTTTGGGTCTGTTCGATCCATCTCCCCATCCAAGATGAATGCGCGTCCGTCCCGTTCCCATACCTCTGGATCCAGCACGGTATTCGGCGGAAACACTCGTGCGAGTGCAGTCCCTCGGAACAGATTGCAGCGCGGAGAAAACCCATTGATGCAGAGTTGGCCTCCCGTCTGATTTACAAGAATGATCCCGTCCAATTCCGGGACAGCGTAAAACGTGTTGCGGTTGTAATAGAAGCAGGGCTTCGCGTATGGCATCTCGCGACTCGTTTGAACCAGGAGGTCCTGCAATCCGTACGCGGTCCGCGTACCAACATTCATGATGAAGTCGCCGTCGCCATGCAGAGCGGAGAGCCAGAGCACGCGGAACGCATCGGGCTGGCCTGGAGTCTGACGCAACTGCTCCGTCTTTTCTTTTATCACCCTATCGATCCCGTTCCAGTACATGACCTCTCGATCTGCCGTAGCAAGACGGTTCGTGGCCGCTTCCGCGTGCAAGTCAAGGATGAACTGCGTCTCCTTCTTGTCGGTGACTTCCAGGATCGTCTCCTCGACGCCGGCGCGAATTCGGTAGTCAGCTCGACGAGCACCTGGTTCCCGGGAGATTCGGTCGACCTTGAAGGCGTGTGCCTCCAGGACACGGCGCGCATGGAGTTCTTCAGCGTTTTCCTTCATCTCTTGTCATTCTAGCGCATGCCTAAGCTGCGGATGAATTGAGCTCAAATCGGCTCGTTATCGCGGCTGCGCGCGACAAAAAGCCTTAACTTGTTAGGCAGCACTGCTCGCTCTATTCGTTCGCCGCACTTGCAAGGATGAGGAGGGCCTTCACGCCCTCCCTCAAAGCCATGGGATGGACGGTGAACATGCTGTTGTGAACGGGCACGGCGCCCAATGTGTCCTTGGCGATGCCGAGGCTCAAATACAAACAGGGTATGACGTCGGTATAGAACGCGAAGTCTTCAGCGAACATTCCACGCGGCTGGGCGTCAATCTGCCCGGGCCAGTTAGATTGCAGTGAAGGAAGTAGGCGTGAATATAGTGTGCTGTTGTTAACGGTTGCTGGCGGGCCCTTTCGAATCTCGAGCTGAGCAGAAGCCCCGCAGCGAGCAGCCGTCGTGGTTGCGTAGTATTCGACAAGCCCCCTAATCGATCGCCCGCCGGCCACACTTGCGTCGATGTCATCAAAGCTACGTATGGTCCCTTTGATAGTTCCCTCGCCAACCAGTACATTCGATGCCTTGTCATTACCAACGTCAACACGCGTAACACTCACGAGGGTCGGATGCCAGAGGATGTCAAGCTTTCTCGCGAGGAAGGTTGGCAATTCGGCGGCCAGTTGAGCAGTGCACTGCGGAATATCTGAACCTTCGAAAGGCGCGGCGGCATGCGACTCCTTGCCTTGCACCGTAACGGTGAAGTAGCTGCTTGCAGCGAGAATCGGGCCAGGGGACACCTGTAGCGCACCTACGGGCAGCCCGGGCGCTACGTGGAGCGCCAGCATGGATCGAACGCCGAGTTGCGTCAGGAGACCGCTGGCGACGACATCGTCTGCACCCCCAGCCGTTTCCTCCGCAGGCTGAAATAGTAGAACGACCTTTCCGTGCAGAGACGACTTCAGCGACGGCAGTAGCTGTGCTATGCCTAGCAAGATGGCAGTATGCGCATCGTGGCCGCAGCTGTGCATCACACCCGGCGTCTGGGATGCGTACGACAGTGAAGTAGCTTCCTGTTGGGGGCGCGCGTCAATCTCAGCGCGGAGGCAAGTCGTCGCCCCTGGCGAGCCCGAATCGAATACGGCTATTACAGCAGTCGGTAGAGCCTCTGGCGGGGAGATCAGCTCGTAGCCGAACGAAGCCAATTTGGATCTGATGTAAGCAGCCGTGGCAGTCTCCTTCTTACCCAGTTCCGGATGCGCGTGGAGATGTTCGTAGTGTGCTCGAAGGGCAGACTCCATCGATGAGGCCAACGCATCATAGTCCAACGCCGATGGCGCAGGAGTTGAGGCAAGAAGGAGGGAGACGAGTGCTGTAAGCATGTGATAGGCCTTCCCGTTACGAAAGTGACCGCCTTCGAACTAAAAGACGACTTATTTGCCGTCTAGAAAAGCTGACTTCGGGAAGCGATGCAAGCCGACCCCGGTACCAATCGCGGGCTAGTCTCATCGAGATCAGAGCCGCACGCTCGTTTGTTTGCCACTGGTGAATCCCGGACGTCGGCCATGCAGAAAACTACCACGATGTTCGTCGGTTTGGACGTTCACAAAGATCAGATTGCTGTGGCCTATACCCCGAGCGATCCGTGGACCGAGGTGCTGTTCGTCGGTCAGATCGGCACGCGGCAGTGCGACATCGACAAGCTGATTCGGAGGCTGCAGTCCAAGGCCTCGACGTTGGTGTTTGTCTACGAGGCCGGGCCTTGCGGCTACGTGCTCTATCGCTACCTCACGGGCAAGAACTTCGAATGCCGCGTGATCGCGCCTTCGCTGATTCCAAAGAAATCTGGCGATCGAGTCAAGACCGACCGGCACGATGCTACCGAGCTCGCGCGCTTGGCGCGATCGGGCGATCTCACCTCGATCTATGTGCCGTCAGTTCACGATGAGGCGATGCGCGATCTCTCACGCGCCCGCGAGGCGACGCTGAGCGATCTCAAGAATGCCAGGCGTCGACTGAAGTCATTTCTGCTGCGCCTGGGTTTGAACTACACCGGCAAAGCTCGCTGGAATGAAGCGCATCTGCGCTACTTGGCGCGAGTCGTTTGCCCCACGCCGGTTCAACAGATCGTGTACCAAGAAATGCTGCGTGCCGTCGACGAGCAGATCGAGCGATTGAAACGACTAGAGGCTGAGTTGGTCGAGCAACTCCCCACCTGGCGATTGAATCCGGTGGTGCAATCGTTGATGGCACTGCGTGGCGTCCAACAGACCGTGGCCGTCACCACTGTCGCCGAGATTGGTGATCTGACGCGCTTCGACTCGCCGCGACAACTGGCGGCGTTTGTCGGCTTGATCCCTAGCGAGCACTCCAGCGGTCAGAGGCGACGACAAGGCGGGAACACCAAGATGGGCAATTCACGCGTACAACGTGTGCTGACGGAAGGGGCCTGGGCTTATCGCTATCCAGCCAAGGTCTCCGAGCACATTCAGAAGCGGATCGATTCACTTCCAAAGCCGATCCATGCGATCGCATGGAAGGCGCAGTTGAGACTCTGCAAACGATATCGACGACTGATCAGTGGCGGCAAGCATCCCAACGTCGTGGTGACCGCGATCGCGCGCGAGATGCTGGCATACATGTGGGCGATCGCAAAACAAGTTCCGATTGCAGCGTGAGGCAGTGAATGGAACGGAGCAGCAGGGATGAGCGAGAGGCGCGGCCCCGGTTTGACGCAATCCTCGAACGCGTTGAGAGGCAGCTTCGGCCAACCCTCGTGCCTAGAGCGAGGCAGGCGTCCGACGGAAACAAGTAAGGTGGTAACCAACCCACGGATATCAGCAGGATCAACCCTCGCGATTACTGGCCCCGCCTCTTGCTCGTCCCTGCTTCAACCGGAGGAAACCACCGAATAGGAAACAGCCGCGCTTCGATTGACATCCGAAGTCATATCAACGTTGAGCGTCAGCTGCACGCGTAGTTAGGCGGCTTGCGCAAGGACAAGCCAACTGAGATCGAAGCGAATGCTGAACAACCTCACCTGAGCGTATGCCCGAAGACTGGGTCGAATGTCATAGGACTCCACCAGCCGATCGAGGGTCTGCAGGTCGTCGAGGAATTGCGCGGTACTGACGTTTACAGGCGTTTCAGCTGCTTTTACCGAGGCCACCACTCGCTCGGCCAAGGAGTCAAGCCACGCAAGGTCGCCGCCCTCGTTGATCGGAGCGTCGCTGGCAAGCCCACGAAGCCTGGTCAGCAGCGGCTGCTCTTCTATCGACTCCGGATTCGGGTTTGCCGCTCCTCTGGCGCCGGGTCCGTCGTAGTACCACATGTCATGGCCGGCCAGCGCCGCAGCCGATGGAAAGGTCGAGTTCTCGACGATGGTTCGACCCTTCGTGTGAGCGAAGAGCGCGGCGTACGTGTGGAACGCCGGTGACGCATACGCTACGTGCGCACGCCCCTGGGTCTTCGCAGAAAGGACTTCGAGCAATCGCTGTTGGTGTCCCGTTACTCGGAAGGCCCATAGCGGCGAGCGGACCCTATCCAGACTCGCCAGAGAGCGAGGCTTCCGCCGGTAGTAGATAGGTCTCTTTGCCTGTAGGAAGAGGTTCAGACGGAACCGGGGCAACTGAGTGCGAGGTCGTGGTGGACCCCAGCCAACGGGCCAGTGGTAGTACGCCAATGCAGCGCCTCTGAGCGGGCCATCGTAGCCGAGAGTCTGCCACAACGCTGACTCCGCGAGGAACAACCCACGATCAAATCCAAGCCGATTCTCGAGCACCTGCCCAGGAGTGTAAATGTCGGAGTTCGCACGCTCGAGTTGGTTGTAGAGGGGCGCCTCGTACGAACGCTCCTCGAATTCTGATTGATACACGCGAGCGCTCCTCCGAGTGCTAGGGTGCCACTCTAGGTGTTTGATCAGATGGCGCGGAAGGACACCTGCCGTTCTAGGCATGCACGAGACTCTAGCCGCCGAACGAGCAGCGATCAGCCGCCAGGCGCGTCAGCGCCCGGCGGCTGCATCGCCGAGTTAGGCGGCTCAACACCAATGATGAAACCGCAACTCACGACCGGGACCGCGTCCCCGTACACAAGCTCAATGTTCCCTTTCTCGGCCATCCACGGGACTACGAAATTCTCAAACTTCTGCGCCTCCTGGAATAGGGGGTCGAAGTTGAAGACCGAGCCGCGAATTCCAAGGCTGACCCGAGATACCCAGCGATTCTCAACCCAGTCGAATACCGCGCTTGTCATAGTGACGGATACATCCGGCGGAACCGTTCCAATCACGGCTGTATGACTCAGTGTCAGGACCTCGGGGTCAGCCCACGAGATGGAACCCCACACGGGAAAATCGTGGGCGGATTCGTCAGCCAATTCACGTCGCAAGTGTTGGATATAGTGACGGTAAGTCTCGGCAAGCTCTGTCTCAGCGAGGAATCGGCGCAGTTCGAGATGTCGGCGGCCAAGACCCGGGACAAGTTGAGACAGCTGTCGAGCCCGGTGAAGTGCGTCAATGAAGCCCCACGCGGACGCGATGGCAGGAACTAGGCCTGTTACGCTCGACCGGATGCTGCAGCAGGACGGATAGAGAATGCCGTGGAAGTACTCAAGCAAACGAAAGGAGTAGTAGAGTCCGTCCAGAACTTTGACTCGCCTCACAGCATCTCGGTGCATTCGTCCGCCTAACCTGAAATCGACGGACTGAGAAAGACCGACGCGTTTTTCTCGAGATTTCGGAAGCTCCACAACCGCATGGACTTCCCCCCGACGCTCTGGTGTTATCCGCCGTCTTGTCTGGCTGGCTACGCTGCAGAGCGACGCCAGACTATAACCCAAGTCCTGGGAGAATCAGCCAGGACCCCGGGGCCGAATCGAGGGCCAGCCTCCTGACTTGACGGGTCACCATCAAGTATCCCGGCGCCCGATCCTCTCGCCGCATCGCAACACGCCACATCTACCAATCGCCGCACCGAACGCCGACACCGTCCATCAACCATCGCGCATTCCCCAACCTCACCCAACGCCCCAACTAAAACATCGCAAACGTCACCGCCAAAGCCGAGTGCAGCACCGCACCCGGCAAGAAACTCCGTTCGCGCAACGACAATACCCCCGCGACAATCCCAAACGGCACTGCAACCAACACCTCGGACAATGGCTTAGCAATGTGCAGCAGAACAAACGGAACGAGTTGCACCGCAAGCGCCGCGGCGCCGATGCGCTTCTCGAAACTCAGCATCAAGTAGCCGCGGCAGACAAACTCCCAAGACAACAGTGTGCCGATCGTCCAAAGTTGGTCAGTCCAAAAGTCGCCGCTCGTGATGGTGCTGCTCATCGAGTAGTGTCGCCGCACGGCGCTGCTCTTGGTCAGCAGCAACAGAAACGGAAGCATGCCCACATACAACAAGCCGACATCGCGCAGCCATCGTCGCGGCGAGCCCAAACGGAAGCCGACGTCGCGCAGGCTCATCCCGGTAATCGGCAGGGAAAGAAGCGGCAATCCAAAGCCAATCAGCATGCGCCCCAACGCAGTCGGCCGGATTGGAGCATAGAAGGGGAGCAACAGAGCCATCACGCTGACAACGGCAACGATCAAGAGCTGCCGCTCGTCTTTCAGGCGGCGCAGATCCGACCACAGCGGGAACAGCGTGCTCACTTCGCGGCTACGGTCTAGAAGCGGCTCAGGTTGTAGCGAATGCCAGCCTCGTGGAACTTGATGCTCACGTCCATGCTGAACGAGCCGTAGCGAATGGTCGCCGGTGTGATCGGGCCGTGTTGCTCGGTCCAGTTCAAGAGCCAGCGCAGCGAGTGGCGCACGTTGGGCGTAATCGACGACACGAAGTTGAGGTCGGGCGTGAGCATGCTGTTGACTTGCCCGTAGATGGGGAGCTGCGTGCCATCCAACGTGATCGACATCGTGTTCGCGTTGCACGGAACGATGTACGCGGTGCCGCCGCGCCAGGTGGTGGTAGCGAGGTTGGCAAACTCTGCTGCCAGGTCTTGATTCCCGGCGAAGAGTCCGTCACCGCATTCGCCGAGGCGCGATGAGTAGGAGACGAGGTCGGACAGGGAGCGTGCGCCTGAGCAATCTGGAAAGTACTCGTAATCAAAGATGTCGTCGATATTGTCCTGATGTGGGTTCCATGCGCGGAGGAACTCGCAGCCTTCGTAGCGCCAATCACAGTAGGTCTGATCCAAGAAAATCACGGAAGCCGTGGGGTCGAAGTTGTTGAAGCCGTACAGCACTTGGTCGCCATAGTTGTTCTGAGACACCATCGTGAACAACTCCTCGGAACCGTCGGACCAGACCGTGGCTACCGAGCCGAATGGATCGGGGCGGATATAGGCCTTGTGCCCGGTCCGAATCACGCCGGAGAAATCACCACGATCGTCGGTGATGACTGGGTAGTTAGTGATGGCACAAGAGACTGGGAAGAGTGCCGCGAGCACGACTAATCCAACGAGTCCACGTTTCATGATCGCCCCCTGTCGCCTGGCAGCAGGCCGACGTCACGTTAAACACCCGGACGGTGCGTCAGGTCAAGGGGGGTACATCAGCGAGTGCTCGAGCGGACAATCTCGAACGCCTCAGCCGCCATCAAGCCCGCTGTCGAACGAGTTCATGATCGCAGTCGCGGCCAGCTAGTCAGCGCCGGGCTTCTTCCGCCTCGCGCGTGGCGGCTGGGTGGGCTGCTTTCGTTTCGCGGCGCGCTGCTTTTGTTCCTCCGCTTTGATGATCACCTCGCCCTCCGCGCTTGGATCCAGCTTCACTTTCGCGAGCTTCAAAGCGGCCGCCATCAACACCTCTATCTCGGCGCGGTCGAAGTCCGAGACCGCGTTCAGCTCGATGTGACGCACCGTCTTGCCGCTGCCTTTCAACAGCTTGTTTGGATCCGACTTCGACAACGAAGCGCCCTGCCCGAAGTGCAGCTTCACGCTACTCGGGTAGAGCGCGATCGAGCACACTCCCTCGTGGCCCCACTTGGTTGGAGAGTACGAGATCACGAGCGCGTCCTGGTTTTCGTACACGTAGACGATCTCGAACAGGCCGGGCAGGCGAGCACGCAGCTTCGCGCGCAACGCCTTTCCAAACTTGGCTATCGAGGGCTCGTACTTCGCGAAGTAGCTGGCAAGCTGCGATTCAGGATTCGTCACGTGATGATCTCCTCAGTCTGGAAGCGAATGCGCCGCTTGCAGTACTCGGGTCACTGGGCACAAAGCATCGCAGCGTGCCGTCCGGCATGTCGATATAGAGGCGAGCACACGCATCACACTGCCAGGCGGAACGCATAGTCTTGGAGTGCAGGGATCGAACCTTCATGCAGGTTGCTTCTTTTTCCTTGGCAGTTGCGCCGCCCGATTCTACCGCCTCATCGATCGCATCGAGTAGCGAGAAGTAGTCTTCGTCAGCGATGAGATGGCCCTTGGCCCAATGGCTTTCGGCGTCAACGATGGTGTGTCCGCATTCGCAGTGGAATTTCATGCGCGGTACTCGGTGCGTTGCATGAGGCCTAACAGTCTCGCCCACCTGCGGACCGCGGGGCGGGCGGCACGGGTGGCTGGACGCCTTGCCTGCTGGACAAGAGCTGCAAGCACTCGTCGTGTGCCCGTGAACAGAACCATATCAGCGTGTCGTCTTCTTTCATTCACAGCGCACGAGAAGCGCGACGAGCGCGGTTCTTCACTTTGTCCGGGAGGCTTCGACGCGTCACGAAATGCGTCCTTGAGCGACTCGGTCATCTGACTTCTCCGAAAGTTCACCGCGGAGTATGCAACTGCTCAACGCAGTGGGCGCCGCGTCGACCCATCGCGCGTCTAACGCATGCCTAACCTGCGGGCCGAGCGTAGCGCACCAGTTGCACCACGCACAACGAGGCCCACCGGTGTGAGGCATTGGGTCGACATCGCAGTGTTCACCTCCCTGGCTCCAGAACAGAAAGCCCGAGACAGATGTTGCGTGCAAGCTGATTCGATATCTCTTGATGTCTCGGCACTGCTTCCACAGAACCTGTTCGAGGGTTACACCAGAGTGAGTGCGCGGCACCCTCGCGTTTCAACTAGCAACCGTGTATCCGAAGGAGCCTCAGCAGATCCCCGCGCTTCACTTGACCATGACCTTTCCGATTGTTGCGCCGGAAGGTACTCCTCTGAGTCCATCTTCACGTCGGTCCTCGAGGATCAGTCGTATCGCTTCCGCCAAACTGGTAGCGGCTTCTTCTTCGGTTGGACCCTGCCCGTTTGCGCCTGGGACTTCTGGGCAGAATGCGATAACCCATTCTCCGTCTCGCTCAAACACCGCAGTGAATTCACCCGACATGGACGCAGCCTCCAGCAGATCACGGCGTAGGGTACGACGAGCTACGTTCGCTTGGCGAACGATGCTCTGCCGTTCATCTGCGCGCGCACGAGGGAGCACCGCGACCGACGCGCCCGTCCGACTGCAACGGCGAGCTAGGCCGCACCCCTCCGTTATTGCGCCGCTCTCTGCGGGTATTTCTTCAGCTGATCGAGCAGGGAGAGTGCAGCTCTGTGGAGCTCCAACTCGGAAACCGGGAAATCGATCCAGCACTGTTCCTCATCCACGACGTCCGACGGGGCCCAAGGCGGGCGGGCCTCCAGTTCGAAGTAAACGCGAACGTTGGGCCCCGTCGGCGATTCCACCGACCTGAAGCTGATGTTCGGCTCCATGAAACTCTTCTCGCCCGAGGTGGGTGTCCCGCGCGCGAGCGAACCAAGCCAGTCAGCGAGTCGGGACACCTCGTAAGCGAGCAGGCAAGGATCGCGGAACGTCCAGGCGCCGCGCGGATGCGCGACCTCGCCCTCGATGATGAGCCAGTTCGAGTCCTGACTGTTGGTTCGCATGTCTGGAAACTGATAGCCGAGAATTCGAAGCTCGAGTGAGAGGCCATCTTCCGTTTCAAGACGCATCTGCCTGCTGCTCTCCGTTTCGGTCCAACGCCTTGGCGATCACTTGCGGTGCGAAGCACCGTCAGGTGCATCGTCTTGTTGGGCGGCTCGTCTGATCGCAAACCCTTGCTCCTCGACCTCTGACACAATCGCATGGAGCCCGAGTTCCTGCGCCATGCGATTAGGCTGCACGAGGTCGAACGGCACGCCACTGACATGGATAACATCCCACGGCTTGGGCGCCGAGTACTCGCCGTGGTGTAGGTCGATCTTGCCCAGAAAACGGTAGAAGTCTTCGAGAGAGTCCTCCGAGCCGTCAAACGTTGTTACCCCGCGCTCCGGCGAATGGTCCTCGGTCTCGCGGCTCCAGACGGACCGAGCGAGCACTTCGTTTGCTGACGACTTGAGCAGCCAAACATGTCCCCTGCGCGACAGCTTGCAGAGGTCGCCTTGAAAGCAAGCGTCCAGAATGAAGAACACTTCGTGGCTCATGCCATGTCGGCCTAATTGGAAATCGACGGCCTGAGAAAGACCGACGTTTCGCACGCGAGATATTGGAAGCTCCACAACCGCATGGTCTTCCTTCCGTCGCAGCAGTTTTGTCCGCCGTGCTATGTCCGACTGCTTACACGGCAGAGCGACACGAGACTATATCCCGGAATCCTCAGAGACGAGCCGCGAAACAGGCGCCGTGACGACGGCCGGACCTACGTCCTGACGACTCACTCCTAAGCAACTCAACTCTGGTTGCTCGCAGCAGACGCCAGCACTTCACATCGAACAATCGAGCGCACAATCTGAAACGCCTCAGCCGCCATCAGGCCCGCGGTCGATCCCCAGCGCTTGGCTTGCGCTTCGAGCGCTTCGGCAGATCGCGGGTGAGGGAACGGGCGGTACTCGCCGTCGTACGCCTTCATCGCGGCGATCTTCTGCGGGAGCGTGGCGGCGATGTCGACGAACAGGTTGGGGCTGAATGGTGGCGCTATCTGTTGGAACGACCACTCGGTGCTGCTGGCCACTTCGAAGGCGATCACCTGCAGTACAGGGCGCGAGGCAATCGGCCGTGTTGCGGTGAGCACCGCTTGCGAAATGACGCGGTGATCGACGTTCAAATCGCCGGCGTGGTGCGTGAAGATCACGCTGGGTTGAATCGTCTCGATCAGTGATTCGCAGATCTTGACGACATCGAGCATCGGTACGGTGTCGAGCCGGTTGTCGGGGAGGCCGAAGGTGTGAAGTGCTCGCGCGCCGAGCGATGTGGCGACACGCTGCGCGGTGGCGCGCAGCTCGGCCAGTGCGGCTGCGTGCTTGGCGGCGTCGCGTTGATCATCGCGAGAGGTGAGCCCCTCCACCAAAATCGCAATCTGTACATCGCGCCCCTCGGCAGCGAGGCGCGCGATGGTGCCGCCGCAGCCGAGCACTTCGTCGTCGGGATGCGCGGCAATCACCAGCACCGGTCCGTGCGAGTGGATCATTTCGACGGCTCCTCGCGAATGACTGCTTCGGCGATCAGCGCGTCGCCGCTGAGGCGCGGCTTGCGGAACGCGATTCGCTTGCCGCCAACGCGCACGAACGCGTTGGGGTAGGGGTCGTCGAGCGCACGAAGCATGTCGTACCAACGCGAGAGCGACAGCGCGGGGTCGGTCAGTTCGCTTTGATCGGGGGTGCGGCGCTTGCGCACGAAGCCGCCGATTGGTTGGGGTTTCTCCTCGACATCGCCGTGAAGCAAGCGGGTCACCATTGGTGGCACCAACGCGGCGATGCGCTGCCAGATCTCGCTGATGGTGCCAGCCAGCGAGAGCGGTGCATCGAGCAGGATCGGTCCGTTGTCGAGACCGGCGGCCATGCGAAACATCGTCAGCTTGGTTTCGTTGAGGCCGTCCAAGATTTGATGTTGCAACGGCGAGCCGCCGCGGTAGTCGGGCAGGGCGGAAGCGTGGAAGCCGATGAAGGTTGCGCGCGCGAGTAGATCGTCGGGGACGATCCAACTCCAGTCGGGGAGCACCACCAGGCGCGGTTTGACGCGCTCGAGCAACGCAATGGAGAGATCTTCGGGGCGGCGCACCAACACGCAGGGTATGTTAGCGGTGAGCGCATGAAACGCAGGCAGCATGATGTCGCGCTGCGCGCCGAAGATGAGAACGTCGCTCATCGACGTGATGACCAACCGCGGGAGTTGATGGCGAGGTCGCCGCTTGTGCCGGCGCTCGCACTGGCAGCGTTGGTAGTGCCCGCAACGACACCGTGAGCGTCGTCGCGGCGATCGCGGCCCGACACATGCTCCCAAGCGAGCGGGGTTCCGCGTTGGAGCGCGGTCGCGGCGGTTCTTCCCAGGACGCGCGGCAGATCGCCCGGAGGCAGGCCAAATCCGGGGCGGATCACGCGCACGTTCTCGCTGGTGAACAACTCGCCCGGCGCAATGTCGCGCACCGCAAACAGCGAGCGGCGAAACACCAAGCTTCCTTCTTCCGCCAATGACGGACCGAGTCTGCTCGGCTGAAGCATCGATTCAGTGTTGCGCACGGCACGCACGAGATCGGCAAACTCCTCGGGTTCGGCGCTGAATGCGGCATCGGGGCCACCGTCGCTGCGCCGGCGACAGAAGTGCTTCTCGATCACGCGGGCGCCGAGCGCGGTGGCGGTCACGGCGACCAGCGATCCGCTGCTGTGATCGGAGAGTCCTGCGTGAACATCAAACCGATCGGCGAGCATTGGCAGGTTGCGCAGCTTGAAGTCACGCGGTTCGGCAGGGTAGGCAGAGACGCAGCTCAGCAGAATCACGTTGGGGCAGCCACCGTTTCGCAATGTCGCGACCGCTTGCTCGATTTCATCGAGCGACGCCATGCCGGTGCTGACTATTACGGGCCGCTTCGTTTCAGCGACACGCTCGAGCAGCGGTAAATCACCGACTTCGAAGCTGGCGATCTTGTAGCAGGGCAAGTTGAAGCGCTCCAAGAAGTCGACCGACGTGGCATCGAACGGTGTGCTGAAGGCGAGCAGGCCGCAGCGTCGCGCTTCGGCGAACAACGGCTCGTGCCATTCCCACGGCGTGTGCGCTTCGGTGTACAAGTCCCACAGTGTGCGGCCGTGCCACAAGCCGCCCTGCACGCGAAACCACGGCGCAGTGCAATCGATTGTCATGGTGTCGGGGCGATAGGTTTGCAATTTGATTGCGTCGGCGCCGGCGTCGTGCGCCAATCGAACCAACTCGAGCGCGCGATCGAGACTGCCGCCGTGATTGGCCGACAACTCCGCAACGATCAACGCAGGATGCCCGGCACCGATTGGCCGCGACTCGATCATCAGCGGCTGCGGCATGGAGGCTCCTTGCTGAGCGTCAGGTAGTAGCGCTGGCCGTCGCGATCGAAGAAGGCGGGGTATCGCTCTGGGTCGCAGACGCGTAGCAGGTCGAACGCTTCTTCCAGTGTTTGGTCGAGGAAAAGCTCGCTGGTTGCCGGGATTCGTCGTGGGTAGCGCGAGGGGACGCCGTTCTGCGCTTGGGCGTGGCTCAGGACCTCAGGGTACTTGGCGACGAACTCGCGGCACAGCGAGAAGGTGGCTTGGGTTTGTGCGGCGCGAAGTTCATCGACGAGCTCGTTGCCGTTGAGCGCGATGGTGGTGCGCAGATAGATCGGCCCTTCGTCCACGCGTGGCGCCGCTTCAAACAGCACGACGGGGATCTGCCGTTGGCCTTCCAAGACCTGCCACGTCAACGGCGACCATCCGCGCCCATGCGGCAGCGCGCTTTCGTGTGTCACCAAGTTGTGTGTGTGATGCGCGAGCAGCTCGGGCGACACGATTTGCCCGCAGCCGAGCATGAAGCACAGATCGCCGTGCGGGAGTGCAGCGGCGGTATGCACGCGTCGCACGGTGTGCCCTTGCGCGCGCCACTCGTCGGCCAGCGTTTCCAACGCCGGCTCGAGCCAGTGGCCCGCATCGCTGAGGATCGTTAGCGCGAGGCCCATGTCTTGGTCACCTCGACGTGTGCCGTCATCGCTTGCACCACGCGTTTGACGCCGCCGCCATCGGAGAGGCGCGCCGCCACCGCACAACCACGATGCAGGAGTGTGGCCGACATCTGCACGTTTGGCGTGACAGGAATACCGGCTTCCAACAAACGCTGCGCGTGTTGCGTTTGATTGTCCGCCCACTGCAAGCCGACGATTGGCGTGCCCATTGCCAACGCCTCGAAGGCAACTCCCGATGTGGCGACCAGCGCTGCTTGTGTCTGTGCAAGCAGGCGTGCAAGAGGATCGGCATCGAGCCACGTGTGGCGCCGCGCGGGAACGGGCCAGCGCGTGAGCAGACTATCCAGGAGCGTGTCGCCGCTGAGCACGGTGAGTTCGGGGAGTTGCCCGCCAAGCGTGATCAGTTGTTCTACCGCGGCGCGAGTGAGGTGCTGCGGGTCAGTGCCGCCGATGCAAATCACGAAGCCGCTCCGAGGCTGCGCGGGGTGATTGCGCATGCCGCAGAACGGCGCGCGCAGCATCAGGTACTCGAGGCCCGACAGAGTGTGCGGTGAGTGTGGCTGCATTGGCGCGAGTCGTAGGTCGGCGCCGTCGCGCGTTTGATGATCGTCCAGCAGCAAGATCTGCGCGCCGCGGCCTGCCTCGCGCAGGCGCGTGAGCCACGCGGTATCGGCACCGTAGTGATCGACGACAACCCACTCGGCGCCGCGCGCGAAGTTGCCGAGTGCCTCGGCTTCGCTGCTGGGGAGCGGCGCGAACGATGGCTCGCCGGGGAGCGACAGATCGGGGTGGCGGCCGAGCACTTGCAGCAGTTCGGCTGAGGCGCGGCAGGCCCAGTCGACCTGCCAACCGGAGGCTTTGAGCGACGACGCCAGGGTGCGGCAGCGCATCGCGTGGCCGAGTCGAGTTCGCGGCCGGCATCGCATCGAATCAGGGCGCGCATCGTGCTGTCGGCACCGCGTTGGTGTGGTCGAGTGCGCCGGAGTGCTCGAGCAAGCGTCGCAACGCGGCGGTGTCGAGCCATTCGTCGTTCTTGTCGGAGCTGTACTCGAAGCCGTCGGGAAGACGAACGCCGCCGGATTGTTGCAGCGTGGCGAGTGTGGCGAATCGTTCGCCGAGTCCTTCGGGGGCAATCACGTAGTGCTTGTCGAAGCGCAGCGTGCGCCGCGCGTCGTCTTCGCCTATCAGAAGCTCGTGCAGCTTTTCACCGGGGCGAATGCCGATCTCTTTGAAACGGGCGGTGGGGTCGATCGCGCGGCCGAGATCGGTGAGCGACATGCTGGGGATGCGCGGCACGAAGATCTCGCCGCCGAGCATTTGGCTGAAGGCGTTGATCGTGAATCGCACCGCGTCGTCGAGGGTGATCCAAAAGCGTGTCATGCGTGGGTCGGTGAGCGGCAGCTCGCGTTCTCCGGCGTCGAGCTTGGCCTTCCAGTGCTGCACGATGCTGCCGCGCGAGCCGAGCACATTGCCGTAGCGCACCACGGCGAACGAGGGGCGCGGATGTGCGCCGCTGTAGGCGTTGCCGTGCACGAACAGCTTATCGCTGCACAACTTGGTGGCGCCGTAGAGATTGATTGGGTTGGTGGCTTTGTCGGTGGAGAGTGCAATCACTTTCTCGACGTTGCGATCGAGTGCGGCGTCGATAACGTTCATCGCGCCGTGGATGTTGGTTTTGATGAACTCGGTGGGGTTGTATTCGGCGGCGGGCACGTGCTTCAGTGCGGCGGCGTGCACCACGTAATCGACGTCGCGGAAGGCGCGCAGCAGGCGGTCGCTGTCGCGCACGTCGCCCAGAAAGTAGCGCAGCCGCTCGTCGCGAAACAGCGGGTCTTGCTGCTGCATCTCCCACTGCTTGCACTCGTCGCGCGAGAAGACGATGAGCTTGCGCGGCGATTGTTCGGTGAGCGCCATGCGGAGGAAGGCGCGGCCGAACGAACCGGTGCCGCCGGTGATCAGCACGGTCTTGTTGTCGAGTGGCTTCGAGGAGGAGCTCATGCCGTGACCCTTTCGCACAGCGAGAGGATGAAGTCGATGACGTGCGAGTGTTGTGAGCTGGTAAAGCCGGGGAAGCAGGGGAGCGTGACCAATCGTTGGTAGGCGTGGTCGGCGCCGGCTAGTGAGCTTGCGCGCGCGCATGAGGCCAGCACCGGTTGGTGATGCAGCGGGATGTAGTGCACTTGAAGCTGCAGCCCATCGGCGGCGGCGCGCGCGAAGAACTCGCGGCGCGTGATTTGTAGTTGCTTCCAGTCGAGTTGTAGTTGGAACAGATGCCAGCAGGGGAGTTGACCCGGAGCGGCGGGCGGCAGCGTTACGCCATCGAGCGCGGAGAACGCATCGCAATAGCGCTGATGAATGTTGGCGCGTTCGGCTTTGAATCGCGCGAGCTTTCGAAGCTGCGAGAGGCCGAGTGCGGCGTGCAGGTCGGAGAGGCGATCATTGCCGGAGATGTCGTGAAACTCGTGATACCAAGGGGCGCCGCCATCGTGCGCGGCGAGCGTGCCGTGGAATGAGTCGCGTGCGACACCGTGGTGGCGCAGGCTCTTCAGCCGCGCGGCCCACGCATCGTCGTTGACGGCCACGGCGCCGCCTTCAGCAGTGGTGATGTTCTTCACCGGATGAAAGCTGAACGTTGCGCCGCGACTGAAAGCTAGATCGCCGCAGCGTGTGCCATCGATGAGTGTCGAGCCGAGTGCGTGCGCGGCGTCTTCGAGCAACGTGATACCGCGGCGTTGCGCGATGTCGGCCAGCGCCTGCATGTCGCACAGACGTCCCGCCATGTGCACCGGCACGACGAAGTCGAGAGGCTCGCGGCAGGCGTCGAGGATTTCGGGGGTGAGGAGCAGCGTGGTGGGATCGACGTCCAGCAGCACCACCTCGGCGCCGAGTGCGAGCGCCTGCGTGGCGGTGGCGGCGAAGGTGATGGCCGGGACGCCGACCCGGGTGCCGGGCCCCACCCCGGCGACACGATATATAAGGCGTAGCGCCGAGGTCCCGTTGCTGACCGCGACCACGTGCCGGGCTCCGCAGGTGTCCGCCAGGGCCCGCTCGAACGCCTCGATCGCCGGCCCGCAGGTCAGCGAGTCGCCGCGCAGCACCTCGACCACCGCCGCAACGTCTTCCTCATCAACGAGTTGCCGCCCATACCCCAGCGTCTTCCGCGCCACGCTCACAGTCCTCCGCACCCTCCAACCTAAGTTCCGCCCTAGTCCAAAGCCATCCGCCCAATTCGGGGACGGTCTACCTAAAGCAGGGCTGCGCGTTGGTAAGCCGGACGGGGGAGGGAGGGTGGCGGGAGGCGCGCGAGGCGATGCGCCGGCCGGCCTCGCTGCGGGGCCGAACCACGCTTCACCCGGCCATGGAGCTACGCGCTGTGACAGGCGCGCGCGCTATCGGAAGTAATAGGTAAACCGTCCCCGGATTAGCGCTTCGGGGGGGACGTCGGTGGCGTCGGTGACGCGGATGAAGGAGTGGCCTTCGTAGCGCTGGGCGAGCAGGCGCGCGAGCAGTTGTTGCGTGCGCGTGTGGTCGGGGTGCACGACGAACTGCACGACACCTTCGTCGATCGCGGATTGCAGTGCGGCCTCGGCCGCGGCATCGCTGAGCGATTCAACGAACGCGGTACACAACACCAACTCTTCCTGCACGGCGAGGCGCACGCAGAGTTCCTTCGCCGAAGCGGTCAGTGGGTTGCGCACGCCTTCCATCAAGCGCGCGACACGCTCGTAGTCGGCACGCGTGTCGACCGTGCATCCCAAGTGCGCCGATGACAAATCGCCCGCCCACTCGGGGCGAAACACCGCTTTGGCGTAGCGTCGGCGCAAGAACGGCGTGACGTGCTCGCGATCTTCAGGACGCGGCGTCAGTCGATCAGCCTCACGCAATGCGCGCGCGGTGAATACTTCCACCGACAGACCATGCGGCATTCCGTCGGCAGGATGGCTCGGCCCGAGGTACGGCTCCTCGCGCTTGTGCAACGCTGCAATCAGCGTGTCGATATACGGACCGTCGGGCACCACGTTGTCGGCAGTCAATCGCACCACAATGTCGTCGTCGTCCAGATCTTCGGTGGCCATGACGTACCGCAGCAAGACGTCGTCGAGCGGGCCACGCATCACAGGAAAGCCGGCGCTCTTCACGACATCCACCAAGTGATCGTCGCTAGGATCGGTGGAGGTGGCCATCAACACATCCAACCCCGACGTCGCCGCGCGTTTGGCCGACAACACCACCGACGGCATCCCTGCGACAGGCAGCAACACCTTGCCTGGCAGCCGCGACGAGCTGCATCGAGCCTGAAGCACGACACGTGTGTTCATGCGCCGAATTCTACGTTGCTAGCCGCATGCGCCAAAGCCTCGCTGCGGCCGGCGTGCAGAAAATCGCTACAGCACAGCGGCCAACTGCTCGACCGCCCAATCGACCTCCGAAGCGGTTACCACCAATGGCGGGGCCAAGCGAATGGTGTGCTTGTGAGTGTCCTTGCACAGCATGCCGCGCTGCATCAGCGACACGCAGTAAGGGCGCGCACCGCCCAACTCGTGCTTCAACTCCAGGCCAATCCACAAGCCGATCTGCCGAAGCTGCTTGATCTTGTCGAGCTTGGTGCGAGGCAGGCTCATGATGCCGTCGCGCAGGCGTTGTCCCATCGCGGCGCTGTTTTCCACCAAGCCCTCGTCGACCAACACGCGCAACGCTTCGCGCGCGACCGCCGCGGCCAGCGGGTTGCCGCCGTAGGTCGAGCCGTGATCGCCGGGCTTGAACACATCCATGATTTCGTCGGTGGCCACGAAGGCCGAGACCGGATACAAACCACCCGACAGCGCCTTGCCGACGATCAGTCCGTCGGGCGCAATTCCATGGTGATGGTGCGCAAACATCTTTCCCGTGCGACCCAACCCCGACTGAATTTCATCAAGGATCAACAGCACGCGATGTCGTGTGCAGATCTCGCGCAACTGTTTCAGGTAACCGGCCGGCGGAATGATGATTCCCGCTTCGCCCTGCACCGGCTCGATCAACACGGCGACCGTGTTGGGTGTGATCGCGCGCTCTACCGCGTTGGCATCGCCGAAGAGCACGCTGGTGAAGCCGGGCGCGAACGGCCCGAACCCCGAGCGATACTGCGCCTCGCTGCTGAAGCCGACGATGGTGATGGTGCGGCCGTGGAAGTTGTCATCGGCCACGATGACATCGGCCTTGCCGTCTTTGACCTTCTTCAGTGTGTAGCCCCACTTGCGCACCGCCTTGATCGCGGTCTCCACCGCTTCGGCGCCGCTATTCATCGGCAGCACGCGCGGCAACCCGCAGACCTTCGACAGCTCCTCGCAGAACGCGCCGAGTTGATCGTTGCGAAACGCGCGCGACGTAAGCGCCAACTTGTCGAGTTGATCTTTGAGCGCCTTGACCAGCCGCGGATGGTTGTGGCCTTGATTCACCGCACTATAAGCAGCCAGGCAGTCGAGGTATTTGCGCCCCTCGACGTCCCACACCCACGCCCCTTGTCCTTTGGTGAGCACCACATCCAGCGGGTGATAGTTGTGCGCCCCGTACCGTTCTTCTTGCTCGATAAACTTCTGCGTCTGAGTCATGCCGGCATTCTAGTCCGGTCGAACCGTCTGGGCGATACGAGCGAGAAGCGAGCTCGGCCGCGATCCAGTGCGCATCATCCGCACCGACATCGAGCGAGAGTTCCACCGCGAACTGAAGTAACCTCCCCGCCAATTCGGGGACGGTTTACCTAAAGCGGAGTAAGCCGACAAGCCCGCTACCTCACGACGCGAGTGAGCGACGGTCGTTGTGACAAGGTGCACGCGGCTAACAGCGCTTTAGGTAGACCGTCCCCGAATTATGACGAGGTGCACGCGGCTAACAGCGCTTTAGGTAGACCGTCCCCGGATTGCGGCGTGAAGTGGTGAGGTGTGGATGAGGGTGGCGGTGGTGGGGACGGGGATCTCGGGGTTGGTGGCGGCGCGGGTGTTGGCGGCGCGGCACGATCTGGCCGTTTTCGAGGCGAATGATTACGTGGGCGGGCACACGCACACGCAGGACGTCGAGGTCGAGGGGCAGCAGTACGTCGTCGATACGGGGTTCATCGTTTTCAATCAGCGCGCGTACCCGAACTTCATCGCGCTCCTACGAGCACTCGGCGTGGCGTCGCAGGCGACATCGATGAGCTTCAGCGTGCGCGATGACCGCGCGCGCAGCGCCAACACCCGCGGGATCGTCGGGCTGGAATATGGTGGGGAAACGCTGCGCGGCGTATTCGCACAACCAAGCAACGCCTTGCGTCCGCGATTCTGGCGATTGCTGCGCGACATCCTGCGATTCGGCCGCGAATATCACGAACTGCTTAACCCTGGCAGCGACAGCGCGGCAATCGACGAATCGACCGGACTTGCCGACTATCTCCGCGCCCGCCGCTACTCACCGCAGTTCATCGAGCAGTACGCACGGCCGATCGGCGCAGCGATCTGGTCGGCCGCGCCCGAGATGATGAATCACTTCCCCGCGCGACACTTCGTGCGCTTTTTCAATCACCACGGCGTGCTGGACGTACGTAATGCGCCGCAGTGGCGCTTCATAACGGGCGGTTCGCGCCGCTACGTCCAGGCGCTGATCGCACCGTTTCAAGCGCGAATCCGTCTCACAGCCAAGGTGCAGCGCGTCACCCGCCATTCCGATCACGTGCAACTTACGTTCGCCAACGGCGACGAAGAGCGGTTCGATCACGTGGTGCTGGCCACACACAGCGACCAAGCACTCGCCCTGTTGAGTGCCCCAACCCAAGCGGAGCGCGAGGTGCTCGGCGCCATCCCGTACCAGCTCAACGATGTCACGCTGCACACCGACGCCTCGCTCATGCCGCGCTCGCGCCGCGCCTGGGCCAGTTGGAACTACCTCGTCCCGGCTGCCGCGCAGGAGCGCGTGGCCGTGACCTATTGGATGAACCTGCTGCAGGCAATCCCGTGCCCGACGCCGCTGTTGGTTTCGCTCAACTGCGAAGAGCGCATCGACCCACGCAAGATCCTCAAACGACTGCGCTACCATCACCCGGTGTACACGCCGCAAACAATCGCCGCGCAAGCGCGTCACGCCGAAATCAGCGGCGCCGATCGTGTCCACTACTGCGGCGCCTATTGGAAATACGGCTTTCACGAGGACGGCGTCGACAGCGCCTTGGCTGCCACGCGCTACTTCGGCCTCGACCTGACTGCCATCACCGAGTCCATTCCGTGAACAGCGCGCTCTACGTCGGCCGCGTACGCCATCGCCGACTGCGGCCGGTCGAGCACAAGTTTTCCTACAGCGTCTACATGACGATGCTCGACCTTTGCGAACTCGACGTTGTCTTCAAGCGCCGATGGTTGTGGTCGACACATCGCCCCGCGCCCGTTCGCTTCAAGCGCAGCGACCATTTCGGCGAGGCCACCACGCCGCTCGACGTTGCCGCGCGCGATTTCTGCGAGAAGAACGCCGGCTTCCGGCCAACCGGCCCAGTCCACCTGCTCACCAACCTCCGTCACTTCGGACATGTCTTCAACCCGGTGAGTTTTTCTATCTCTACGATGCCGACGCCACGGAGCTGCAAGCGGTCATCGCCGAGGTGCACAACACGCCCTGGCACGAACGGCATCTGTACTTACTCGATGCTCGCCATCAGCAGCCAGCCGATGGCCTCATGCGCTTCGATCAAAAGAAGCAATTCCATGTCTCGCCGTTCATGAGCCTGCAGGCCAACTATCGTTTCCGTGTCTCCAAGCCGGGCGAGCGTCTCACGGTTCAGATCGACAGTGATCAAGCCGAAGGTCCTCTGTTCGAATCGTCGGTGACCCTCACGCGACGGGAGATAACCGGCGCGTCGCTGGCGGGATGCCTCGCTAGTTTCCCGTTGATGACCGCCAAAGTGGTTGGCGCGATTCACTGGCAAGCGCTCAAGCTCTGGATCAAGCGGGTGCCGATCGTTCCGCATCCTGGCCGCGGCAATTCCTGATGCGAGCCACGCCGAAAGACGCCGCATTGACAAGCTCGCGCGACGGCACGGTGCTGCAATGACCAGAGCGCACGACGGCACGGTGCCGCAATGACGAGGCCGCACGACGAAACAGTGCCGCGATGATCCGCCGCGTCTTGTCGATCATCATGGCGCAGCTTGGTTGGTTCGCCGTAGCAATGCTCGCGGCTCGTGGCCAGAGCACCGCCGCCGCACTGGCTGGTGTTCCTGTCCTGTTGATCAACGCCATCCTTTCCGGCCGCTTCACATCGACGCTGCGATTCGGCGTGCTTGCCGCGCTGCTCGGCCCGTTTGCCGACCTGGCGTTGGTCCAGGCAGGAATGCTCTCTCTCAACACACCGCTGTTGGCGGGTGTCTGGATGCCGCCGTGGTGGTCGGTCCTGTGGGGGATGTTCGCCACCGCGGTGCCGTTCGGTTTCTCGTTCTTGAAAGGCAGGCCCGTGCTCGCCGCAACGCTCGGCGCCATCGCCGCGCCGTTTTCCTACTTTGCGGGTGCTGGGCTCGGCGCGATATCGTTGGGCCGGTCGCCGATACTTAGCTTGATACTCGTCGCGCTCATCTGGGCCATCGCCATGCCGCTGTTGGTTCGATGGGGCGCACACACGACGGAAGAAGTGCCGCGAGGCTAGCGTGCTTACATTGATCTTGGGCGGCCTGCTCGCCGCCATCACCGTATTCGGACTGTTGTGGCTGGTTCAACGCCTTACCGGTAACGCGTCGATCGTCGACATCGCGTGGCCGTACGGCATTGGGCTCACGGCACTCGCCTTTGGAGTCCTGAGCAGCGGCTACGAGCCGCGTCGTGCGCTGGTAGCAACGCTGGGCGCGATTTGGTCGTTTCGGCTGGGCTCGTACATCTTGAAGCGTGTCCTCACCATGCCCGAGGACAAACGGTACGAGACGCTGCGCGAGCAGCACAAAGACAACGCGCAGACCTTCTTCTTTTTCTTCTATCAGTTTCAGGCTGTAACCGTGGTGCTGTTTGCGCTGCCGATGCTCATCGCGATGCGCCGCATCGAGCCGCTGGATATCTTCGACGCTGTGGGCGTCGTGCTGTGGCTGACCGCCGTTCTCGGTGAAGCGATCGCCGACGCGCAGCTCAACGCGTTTCGCACCAACCCCGCCAACAAGGGCAAAGTCTGCAACACCGGCCTGTGGCGCTATTCGCGCCATCCCAACTACTTCTTCGAATGGCTGCACTGGTTTACCTATGTCGCGATTGGAATCACCGCGCCGTTGGGATGGCTCACGCTGCTTGGCCCTGCGCTGATGCTGTACTTCCTTTGGAAGGTCACCGGCATTCCGGTTACCGAACAGCACATGTTGGAAAGCCGCGGCGACGCCTATCGCCGCTACCAGCAAACAACCAGCATCTTCGTGCCGTGGTTTCCGCGCGCGGCGAAGTTGTGACCCTCCTCACGGCGTTGTCACGATGACGCCTCAACGAGAATCGCACCGATGAGTCTTGCCACCGACTGGGCAGAGGCCGGGTACATTCCCGATGCGCTGATTCGCATCGGAATTCGCCGTTTGCTGGCCCAGACGCTCAACGACCTGCGCCAGGGGACCGTCGAACAGCAGCAGCAACGGGCAGCGGCGTTGCTCGCGCAGCTTCGCAGCGGCCCGATCGCAATCGACACCGACGCCGCCAATCGCCAGCACTACGAGGTGCCGGCAGAGTTCTTCCATTTGGTGCTCGGCCCGATGAAAAAGTACTCGTGCTGTTACTGGCCCAACGGCGTGACCACACTCGGCGCCGCCGAAGAAGCGATGCTGGACCTTACCGCACGGCGCGCGCAGATCGAAGACGGGATGAGAATCTTCGATCTGGGCTGCGGGTGGGGCTCGATTACGCTGTGGGCTGCGGCGCGCTATCCCAACGCCCGGATCACCGCGCTGTCCAATTCCCACGGCCAGCGCGAGTACATTCAGGCGCGGGCTCGCGAGCGACAACTCGCAAACGTGCAGGTCATCACCGCCAACGCTGCAGAGTTCGACACGCACGAGACGTACGACCGTGTCGTGTCGATCGAAATGCTCGAGCACACGCGCAACACCGAGGCCCTGTTCGCGCGCATCGCTCGCTGGCTCACCCCTGAAGGGCGGCTGTTCGTGCACGTGTTTACCAACCGCGACTACTTCTACACCTTCGATGCCGACGATGGCGCCTGGATGTCGTCCGAGTTTTTCTCGGGCGGGATGATGCCCAGCGATGATCTGTACTTGAACTATCAAAACGACTTGACGCTGCAGGCGCGCTGGATCGTAGACGGGCAGCATTACGCCAAGACGCTGCGTGCGTGGCTAAACCGTCTGGATCAACAACGCCGCGAGGTGTCGAACCTATTCGCAGCCGCGTCAAACGCCGGCGACGCCAAGCGCGCGGTACAACGTTGGCGGCTGTTCTTCATCGGGTGCGAGGAGTCGTTCGCCTACGACCACGGACAGCAGTGGCGCGTGGGGCACTACTTGTTCGGCCCGAAACCGCGCTGAAACAAGGGACGAAAGGTCGTGCCTGCTAGTAACCCGTGCCGTAACCACCGTCATCGGAGTAGCCGCTGCCGGCCGGGCAGGTCAAGTACTTCGGTGTCGACCAGTCGAACGGCGTCCCTTCTGCGGGGAGTTTCTTGACCTTCTTCCCCAACACGAACGTCGCGAGCTTTTGCTTCGGCCCTTTGGGCGTCGTGGTCGCAAGCGTTGCCGACGCACGCATCCAGAACGGCGAGCGCAGCATGTCGGCACGCGGCCAGACCAACGTGGTGTCGTTGGTCACGGTGAGTGAGTCAACCGTTGTGCCGGCACCGGCGCGCAGCTTCGCGGTGAGTGCGCCGAGTGCATCGGTCAGCCCGGCGTCATCGAGATTGACTTGAACCTTGTTTGCATCCAGCGCCGTGAAGCTGCAAGGAATCGATGCGATCACCGGAGTGCCCGGGTAGTAGTAACCGCCCTGCGCATCGACGGCGAGCATGTCGACGTGGCAGGTTGTTGCCGAGTCGATCGTCAACTCCAGCGGCGCGCACAACGACTGCTTGCTGCCGGCGCCCTTGATCGAGGCGCTGAGATTGTTCTGGAGCAGAAACTTCTTTCCGATCGCCGCCGTGGGGTCGAAAGCCAGCGCGAGCGACGAACCGGTAAGAGCCAACACCGTCAACGTGAGGAGTCGATTCATGAAACCTCCGGCCGAGACAGTACTACCAGTCCTGGAGATTGGAGCCGCGCGGTGACAGCGAATGATCGCGGTCCGACGTGTCCCCCTCGACCGAGACGATCCAGGCTGGTTTCGGGGTAGATTGCCGCGCCTGAACCGAAAGCTGATCGATCGCAATGCTGAAGGCGGGCCATCGACCTTGCTTGCCTGCGAGATGGCGCCGCCCGGGACCGACATGATGGATCTGCGAGATCGATTTCGAGGCTGTCTTCTGGGCTTGGCCAGCGGTGACGCGGTCGGTGCTTCGGTGGAGTTTCTGGCGCGCGGTGAGTTCGAACCGCTCACCGACATGCGGGGCGGCGGACCGTTCGGTTTAGCTGCCGGCGAATGGACCGACGACACCTCGATGGCGCTCTGCCTGGCGACCAGCTTGGTGACGCACCAACGTTTCGACGCGCACGATCAGATGACACGCTACGTGCAGTGGCGCGACAACGGATACCTCAGCAGCACCGGCACCTGTTTCGATCTCGGTCGCACCACACGCGATGCGCTCTCGCGCTTCGAGTCCAGCGGCAACCCGTACGCCGGGTCGAACGATCCGCGATCGGCCGGCAACGGCAGCATCATGCGACTTGCGCCGATCCCGTTGTTCTTCTTTCCCGATCTGGACGCGATCGAGCGGCACGCCGCCGAGAGTTCCAAAACCACACATGCGGCCGAGGAGTGTCTCGACGCCTGCCGCTTGCTGGCGAGAATCGTTGGGCGCGCGTTGCAGGGGGAATCCAAGCAGCAGGTCGCGCTTGCCGACGGCGCCGCGTTCGTCGGCGCACCTTCCATCGCGGAGATCGCTCGCGGGAGTTATCTCGACAAGCCGCTGAACGATGTGCGCGGCACCGGCTATGTGGTCGCGTGTTTGGAAGCGGCACTGTACTGCTTCATGCACACAGCGAGCTTTCGCGACAGCGTGTTGATGGCGGCAAATCTTGGAGACGATGCGGACACCACGGCCGCCGTGTGTGGTCAGATCGCCGGAGCGTTCTACGGAGTGAGGGAGATCCCCACCGAATGGCGATCGCGCCTCGCGCTCGTTGACGAAATCGAGCGTTTGGCCGACCAACTTCACGATCGGCGCTCGCGCGATTGAAGGGTGACCCGTCCGCACGTGGCGATGCGATTCAAGCGATCGTCTGAACTAAATGCGAGCCGCTCGTTGGCTTGCAGTTCTCATCCCGGCAATCTCGCGCTTCTTGGTACCGCATCGCAGCAGGCTGATTGGGCTGTGCCGAGTCTCGGCCGGAACCGATATCCGCTGTGGCAGACGCACGACGCGCTGCCGTAGGCAGGGCGACTCGCCCGGGAGGATCGGATCATGAGATCACTTGTTAAGTCGATCGGCGCGCTCATCGTACTGGCATCACTTTGTACAGCGTCATGGAACACGGCGCGCGCGTGTGAGGCTTGCGTCAACAACACCTGCACACCCGGCCTCGAACAGGGGACCTACGGCTGTTCGGATGCGCATGTCGAGTGCTCGCTGCTCCAGCAGATTACGATCGGTTGTGCGGGGCGTGTCTGCTCGACCTCGGGTAACAAACCGTGCGATAACCGCCGGCCAGTCAAACCAGAACCGGTTGAACCGATCACAGAGAAGTCGACGTCGCAGGCTTCGGCTGTGTCGAGTCCGTCGCAGTCGGCCCCCTCACCAGAGAATCAGCAGCCGGCCGACGCTCTCACCTGTGGAACGGCACTGGATCAACCGAGCACACCACAGCAAAACTAACCGCGACTCCGCACTAGAGTGGCGGCGCGAATCACGCAGCGAGGAGCTGGCAGATGCGATGGATCGTGCGGAGCGTGTCGATTACGGCGTTGCTAGCGATGTCGGCCCTTTTCACGTCGGCCGAGGAGCAGGCAAGACTCACCGTAACGGTGGTCGATGCGAAGCAGCAGGCGATCTCGGGCGTGAGGCTGTCATGTTGGATCAAGCAAGATGATGCTTGGTGGCGGCAGAGTGATGCCGCCACCAATCGCGAGGGCCAGGCAGAGATCGTGGCCCCGGCGCCGCCCTACACGTTGCTCGCAGCGCGGGCTGGCTGGGTGCCGCAGCGCATCGACATCGTTCAGAAGCGGAGTGACTTACGTTTGGTGATGGACCCCGGACGCCGCTTGGAAGTTTCGGCTGTCGCCGCCAGTTCCAACACTCCTGTCACGAGTTTTCGGGCTATCGCGCTCAGTGGAGAGGCGGCCGCGGCCACAGCGTCTACGCAAGCGTTCGAGATGGAGACAGCAGACAGCGTCGAAAGCGATGCCGAGACCGCCGTCGCAACCATCATCGGCATCGGCAACCGCACGCGCATGTTGCTGGTGCTTGCGGCCGGTTATGCGCCGGCGATCGTGCCGGTTCCTCCTGCCAATGTCGCGCACGTCGAGGCCAAGCTCGATGCGCGCGGTTGCCAGGAGTACCGCGTGGTCGACTCTGCCGGTTCGCCGGTGAGCGGAGCGCGCGCGGCGCTGGATGGCAATCTGCTGGGTGCTTGGGGGTCGCGACTGTCATTGGTCCCGCAGTCCGGGAGTGACGGCTATCTCACGTTGTGCCGCCCTTCTTCGAGCACGGCGCCAGCGATCGTTGCGCATCCGCAGTTCGCACCGCGACAGTGGAACTGGGACTCGGCCGACAGTTCGATCGCGCTCGCGGAGGGCGGCACGTTGGCGGGAGCAGTGATGGATGCCGATGGCTTGCCGCTACAGGGAGCCACCGTCACGGTCAAAACATACGGGCTGGAACACACGGCGCGTGTGGCGGCCGACGGGAGCTACCAACTACAACACCTCCCCGCCGGCGAGTGGACCACGCGACTAACGGACACGCGCCTGCCGGGCGGTCGCGGGTCCACGGTTCGAATCGTCGACAATCACCTCACGCGCCTGGACTTCGGTCCTGGTAGAGCGCGCGCGGTGCTGATCTTCGAAAACGAGCAACCGGTGGATCACGGCACGGTGTTGCTTCTGTCAGGGAGCAAGTCCTCCGAGTTGATCATTGCCGGCCAGGCAGAGGTCGAGAACGGCAGGGCATCAGTGCCGGTGAGCGAGCTCGAACCGCTGACCCTCTTGTCGCTGCGTCGCGCCGATACGGTGGTCTTCAAGAAAATCAACCTGGACAAGAATGCTCAACCCGATCAAGTGCTCGACGTCAGACTCGATGGCACCACGATTAGCGGTGTGGTGAGGTCCGCGACGACGCATCAACCTTTGAAGGGGGCACAACTGATCTGTCAGCGCGGTGTGCACTTGTCTCTTCTCGGTCAGCGTGGGCCGCTGTGGTTTGACGGGCTTGCGGCACAACCGTTCTTCAATGGCGACGCCTCACTGGCGGTAACGGGGCGCGACGGTCGGTTCAGAATGTTTCTTCCCGATTGGTGTTCCACGCTGCAAGTCGGTGGGCCACGCGCTGTTGCACCCGAAGACGAGCCTTGGCAAGCGCGCTTGCTATCCACCAAGGAACTCGACCGAAGCGCGCCGCTGGAAGTCGAGTTGACGCGCGCCGCTTCGATGCTGGCGCGAGTTGTGGTCGATGCGGGCGTGACCGCACGCGACGTCATGATCGCGCTGCGCCGTACGGATCTGCCGAGCAACTCGCTGACGCGTTCGATGATCTTGAACGAAACCGCTCGGATCGAAATTCCCGACCGCGGTCCGTGGTGGCTCATCGCTACCGCGGAAGGTGCGGCGCCTGCGTTGTTCGGGCCGCTGAGTGGCGAGCCTGCCGGCGCTGCGGCGTCGCTCGAACCGATCGAACTGCGGTTGGAAGCGGGCGCCTATTTGGAACTCCCTTCGACCGGCGACGTGAAGATTCTGGACCGAACGGGTTTCGATTGGGCGGGGCTCGTCGGTTCGCAACCGATGGGTGATCGGCTGCGGCGACTCGGGCCGATCCCTCGCGGCACGTATCGCGTGAGCCTCGGCGAGCACTCGAAATCGATCACGCTCCGAGAGGCAGGGCAGGTGTTACGGCCATTGGCGGACTGAAATCGAGGGACGAATCATCAAAAGATTTCGTCACTCGTGACACTCCCATGACACGCACGCGGCCGCCGCGACGATCCGTGCGCTCGCGTGAAATGGGGGGTTTCGGCCGTGTTCTGGCTGCTTTTCTGAAGAGGCAACCCCGCTTCGGGGCGTCCTACTTGATCGCGGCTAAGCGAAGGGTCGGGGGCATCTAGTAGTGCAGGCGTGTAGACTCCGCCCCGGTTCGAGCCGCCGATGTCATCAACCCTCGGCCGCTTCCCAAACGGCGCCGCCGCCTTCGGAGACAGTACTTGTCAGCGACGATGAGCCCCACTCAAGTGTCCATGCCCCGCCCCCTGGCTGACGTTCAACTCGAGAATTGGCAATCGGTAGTTGCCCCGTACGCGCGCCCCAATGTGCGGGCGGCTGTGTTTCAAACGGTCACCACTGTCGGCTTGCTATTGATCGCGTTTGGATTGGCGTTTTGGTCGTTGTCCATTTCCTACTGGCTGACGTTCGGTTTCTCGTTGCTCACCTCGCTGCTGTCGGTCCGAACTTTCATCATCATGCACGACTGCACTCACAACGCGTTCTTACCTTCCAAGCGTGCCAACGACATCATCGGCTTCTTTACCGGCGTGCTCACTGTCACGCCGTTCGCCCAATGGCGTCGCGAACATGCGCTGCATCACGCCACGTCAGGCGATCTCGATCGTCGCGGTTATGGCGATATCAACACCATCACGGTGGCCGAGTACAAGGCGCGATCGCGCTGGGGGCGATTCAAGTACCGCGCCTATCGGAATCCGCTGACGCTGTTGGGGTTTGGCCCGCTGTATCTAATCGTGGGGCAACGCTGGCGCACGCTGAGCGAAGGCACACTCAGAAAACAGTTGACCAACGTCTGGGTGACCAACGTCGCGATCGCCGTGATGGTCGCTTCGATGTCGTTCTTCTTCGGCTTCTGGCCCAGCATGCTGGTCTTCGGTCTGACGTGGTACATCTCGGCCGTCATGGGAATCTGGCTGTTTTATGTGCAACATCAATACGAAGGTACCTACTGGGAACATCACGGTCAGTGGGACTATGCCGCGGCCGCGATCAAGGGTAGTTCCTACCTCAAACTGCCGAAGGTCTTGCAGTGGTTCACCGGAAACATCGGGTTGCATCATGTCCATCACCTCAACCCGCGCATTCCCAATTACAACTTACAGCGCTGCCACGACGAGAACCCGCTGTTCCACAACGCCCCTGTGCTGTCCTTCACCGAGGGGTTGTCGACACTGCGGCTGACGTTGTGGGACGAAGACAGCCGTCGGTTGATCGGCTTCAAGCAGTTGCGCACCGACGCAGCGCGATCGCGTTAGGAGACGTAGTGTCTTTCACAGTCCTGAAGCTTCATCCGAGCCTCCTCAAAGGGCTCAAAGAGTTAGGTTTCGCCCGCCCCACTCCGATTCAATCCGAAGGGATCCCGCCGGCACTCGAAGGGCGCGACCTGTTGGCCTGCGCCATGACCGGCAGCGGCAAGACGGCAGCGTTTCTCTTGCCGATCATGAATCGACTGTTGGAAAAGCCGCGCGGCACGACGCGCGCGTTGGTGCTGACGCCGACTCGCGAGCTGGCTGCACAGATCGTCGAGGATATGAACGACCTCGCGGTGCACACGCCGCTGACGGCAGCGTCGGTGTACGGCGGTGTCGGCATGGGCCCTCAAGAACACGCGTTCCGCAGCGGTACCGACGTGATTGTCGCCACCCCTGGTCGCTTGCTCGATCACTTCCGGTTTCATTACGCCAAGTTGCCTGGTTTGGAATGTCTGGTGTTGGACGAAGCCGACCGCATGCTCGACATGGGCTTCTTGCCGGAGATCCGCAAAATCCTCAAGCATCTGCCGGCGCGGCGCCAAACGCTGTTCTTCAGCGCCACGATGCCGGGGCCAATCGCTCAACTCAGCCGGGAAATGCTGCAAAACCCGGCAACCATCAATCTGCAACGACAAGGCTCGCCGGCCGTCGGCATCACGCAGGCGGTTTATCCGGTCCCGCAGGAGTTGAAGTCGGCGCTGTTGGTGACGCTGATCCAACGCAACGAGATCAACGAGGCGCTGGTCTTTACGCGAACCAAACACCGTGCCGATCGCCTGCAGAAGTTCTTGGTGCGCGCCGGTGTGCGAGCCGAGCGGATTCACGGCAATCGCTCGCAAGCGCAACGTACCGAGGCGCTCGCCGGATTCAAGAGCGGCAAGTACCGGATCTTGGTCGCCACCGACATTGCGGCGCGCGGGATCGATGTGGAAGAGCTCGGTCACGTGATCAACTTCGACGTACCGCGCGTACCCGAAGACTACATTCATCGCGTCGGCCGCACCGGACGTGCGCAAGCGACGGGGGATGCGTTCTCGTTCGTTGCGCCCGACGAGGAAAGCGAGCTGCGCAAGATCGAGCGCGCCGTCGGCAAGCGTTTGCCGCGTGTCACCGTGCCCGACTTCGACTACAAGGCGCAGCCGGAATCGCGATTGGAGATTCCGCAAGCGGAGCGAATTGCTGCAATTCGCGCCAAGAAAGCAGAGGAGCGAGCGCGTCAACGATTCAAGGCCGAACGCCGCTCCGCGTCAGCTTCGGAGCGCCCCGCGCATGCAGGATCCGCTGCCGCACGCCCCGCCGGTGCGCGTCCCGCCGCACCGCGCCCCGGTGCCCCTCGCCCCGGCGGCGTCCGACCCGGCAGCTCACGCCCCAAGCCCAAACCCAAACGCACCCGCGGCAACTGGTAGCCAATCCGGGGACGGTCTACCTATTTCCGGCGCTCACGGACGGACAACTGAGCGAGAATCGCGCATGGCCGGTCGCCTCTATTGCCGCGAGCCTGCTGCGGGAACGTATCGGGCCCAGCGCCTCGAGCAGCGCGTTCGTCGTGCGACCAACTGGTACTGGGTCGTCGCATCCGTGAAGCTGCTTTGCCTGATTGCGGCTGCCGCGACCTACCTAACCAGCGGCGATTGGTTGGCCGGCGTTCTTACACCGGTGCTGTCGATGGCGCTCGTCGGATGGCTGTATCTGCGATTCGGCGGTGAGCGTTTCTACGCGCCAGACGTAATACTCCGACGCTTGCTCGAACAGGAAGCACCTGCTGCCAAACGGTAACCACCGATGGTCGAGTGTTGCGCATGAATCGGATCGCAACGTCATTCGCATTCTTGGCCGCGTGTGCTACGCCCGCCGCGCCGCCCACCGGAGCTGACATGCCCGACGCATCGTCTCTTACGCCGTGTCCGAATCGCCCCAACTGTGTCTCGACGCAAGCGACCGCCGAGCGGCATCGCATTGCGCCGATTCAATTCCAAGGGAGCGCCGAGGAGGCGCAAGAACGTCTGGAGCGCGTGCTGGAGGCGATGCCGCGTACCACGATCGTCAAGCGCGCTCCCGGTCGACTCGATGTCGAGTTCCGCTCGCGGCTATTCCGATTTGTCGATGCAGCGGAGTTTCTGATCGACGATGCCGCGCATCAGATCCGCTTTCGATCCGGCGCCCGCAGTGGGTACTCCGATTTCGGTGTCAATCGTGCGCGAATGCAAACGATTGCAGCACAGTTTGCAGCGCGCTAGCCGGTTATCTCTTCGCGGCGCGAACGATGCCGACCGGTTGGGTTCGAATTCCCCAGACCACACCAAACTGCTGCAATCCGCGCAGCATCCAATGGGTGACGTCCAACTCCCACCACCTCAACCCGTGCTTCTCCGACATTGGAAAGCGGTGGTGATTGTTGTGCCAGCCTTCGCCGTTGGTGAGCAACGCGAGCCACCAAACATTGCGACTATCGTCTTTGGTCGCAAACCGTCGCCGGCCAAACATGTGCGTTACCGAGTTCACGCTAAACGTGACGTGGTGCATGAAAGCAGTGGAAACAGCAAATCCCCAGACCGCCATCTGCCATGGACCAGCACCCCACTCGGGATGCGTCGCTTGCAGCCATAGACCCAAGCCGAACATCGAAACCAACAGCGAGGCCGGGGGCACCCAACGGTAGTCGTCGAGCCAACGAAGCTCCGCGTAGCGATTCCAGTCCTTCACGTAGTTCGCATCCATCTGATTGCCGTTCTCGAACAGCACCCAGCCGATATGCGCCCACCAAAAACCGCCCTGCCGAGGACTATGAATGTCGGCCGGTTCGTCGCTGTGAGCGTGATGACGCCGATGGTAGCTAGCCCACCACAACGGTCCCATCTGCGCCGCCATGGCGCCCATGTAGGCCAGCACGAACTGAAACGCGCGTGAGGTGCGAAACGTTCGGTGCGCAAAGTAGCGGTGATAGCCGGCACTCACGCCGAAGATTTGAATCCAATACGCGCACCACGCGGCGATCGCCGCAGGCCAACTCACACCCACGAACAGCACGCCCAGAGCAGCGCCGTGGATCAAGAACAATCCGATGCTGTTGGCGAGGTTGATCCGCTTCCAATTCCAAACGCGGGAAGGCTCGGGTGTGGAGCCGAGTTCTGCTGTAGCCGACATCTGCGGTTACGCTCCGACCCGATTGGCGACCGCTCGATCGCCCGGCCGCACCATAACCAACTGCAAGTCGCCGAATGTGCCGGCCGAAAAACCAGCCTCGCAGTAGGACAAGTAGTAACGCCACAGCCGGCGGAACCTCTCGTCATAACCGCGGCGCTCTGCTTCGCTCGACTGCGCCTCGAAGCGCCGGCGCCAATGCCGGAGCGTCGTCGCGTAGTGAGAGCCGATGTTGTCGAGCGACTCGACTACGAAGCGCGAGTCGCGCGTCATTGCGTTGCACAAGGCGGTGAGCGATGGCGCCAACCCGCCGGGGAAGATGTGCTTTTGGATCCAATCGCAACCGCGCCGGTAGATCTCATAGCGTTGGTCGGGGACCGTGATGACCTGAATCACCACGCGGCCGCCGGGCGCCAGCAGTCGATCGCAGCGTTGGAAGAAAATACCCAGAAACTCGTGCCCGACCGCCTCCAGCATTTCCACGGAAACGATGCGGTCGAAGCAACCCTCGAGCGCGCGGTAATCGCAGAGTTGAAAGTCGACGAGGTGAGCCACGCCCGCAGCAGCAGCCCGCTCGCGCGCCAGCGCCAATTGATTCGCGGAAAGCGTGATTCCGGTGACGCGGCAGCCGAATCGTTGCGCTGCTTCGATTGCAAGGCTGCCCCAGCCGCAGCCAATTTCCAACAGGTGTTGCCCTGGCTGAATCTGCGCCAGCGCCAGCAGTCGCTCGATCTTTCGCCGCTGCGCGACTTCCAACGACTCATTGGGCGTGTCGAAGATCGCGGAGGAATAGCACCAGCTTTCGTCAAGAAACAACTCGAAGAGCGAGTTTCCCAAATCGTAGTGAGCCGCGATGTTGTCCTTGCTGCGAGCCGGTTTGTTGCGGCGCGACCAGTGCAGCGCGCGATTGACGATTCGTTGCGGCCAGGAGGGGTTGGCTTCGGCGGCGTCGAACAGCTCGATGTTGCGATGAAATAGCTCGATCAGGCCAACGAGATCACCGCTGTCCCACAGCCCGTCCACATACGCTTCGCCCAACGCGACGTCGCCGCCGCGTACGATGCGCGCAAACACCGACCACTCGTGAATCTGTAGCGAAGCGGCAGCGTTCGAGCGATCGTCGCCGAAGCGCGCGACCTGGCCGTCCGGGAGCGAGAGTTCGAGTCGCCCAACCTGCACCCGCTTCAAGAACGCCGTGATTCGATCGAGACAAAATCGTTGCCAAGCGGTTGGAGCGGCGCGAGCCACAGCCCGCGTCGAGATTGCCGGTTCCATCAAGCCCCTCACCCCGCTCCCACACCATCCAAACCCCGCGGCATCTTAGCTGAATTCGGGGACGGCATACCAATTACCGGCACGAGATGGCCTCGGACTAACCATAAAGATGGCGTCCTTTAGGTAGACCGTCCCCGGATTGGGGGGTGGGGTTAGAGGCCGACGATGGCGTCGGGTGTGATGCGGCCGAGCCACTTTGCGTGGAGGCGGGCGACGTTTCCCTTCGCGCAACGCCAACGCTCGGGGCCGCTTTGCGACTCGTGGTGGATCACGACGCTGCGTGGCTCATACACGATCGAGAAACCACGCTGCGCGAGCGCGAAGCAAAGATCGATGTCCTCGTAGCCGTTCCAGTACGACTCGTCGAAGCCGCCGCACAACCAGAACGCGTCGCGTCGCACCAGCATGCAGGCGGCGGTGACCGCCTTGTAGGAGCGGCGTGCGTTCGCATCCGGGTGAGCTTCGGGCAGCCTGGCGAAGATGTGCAGCGCCAACAGCGGATCGCCCAGTTTGCGATGGTCCACCAAAATCACGCCCGCATGCTGGATGGTGCGATCGGCGAACAACAGCTTCGACCCGACGGCGCCGACCCGCGGCTCGGTGTCGAGCACCTCGATCAACGGCTCGAGCCAGTTCGGCTCAACCTCGGTGTCGTTGTTGAGAAACAACACATACTGCCCGCGCGCAGCCCGCGCTCCCTGATTGCAGGCGGCAGCGAAGCCACGATTCTCCAGGTTTATCACCGAGTGAAGCGCGCATTCCTGTTGCTGCGCCAAGAGCCATTCGCGTGTCCCGTCGCTCGAACCATTGTCGACCACCACCAACTCGTACGAGTCGGGCGGTGTGTTTCGCACAACGGCGCTCACGCAGTTGCGCGTCAGTTCCAGCTTGTTGAACACCGGCACCACGATCGTCACCCGCGGTCGCAGGGTCATGGGCAGGACCGTGTCATGCGCTCACCACCGTCCGCTCGCGCGTCGCCCGCAGCGCTTGGGCCTTGACGCGATAGTCGGCCGCCATCTGTCGCTGCATTTCCGCCAAGTCATCGTGCGCCTGCTCGAGTGCGTCCAATAGCATCAGTGCAGCTTCGGGCTCGTTGGATGCCAACGCCGCGAGTGCGCCGTACAGATAGTCGGTAGGCTGCGTCGGTCCGATGCGAGCCGTCTGCGCGTAGGCTTGCAGCGCTTGCGGTGCATGCCCCAACTTGAGCAAGCAGAAGCCGAGGCCGCGCCAGCCGCCCGCCCGATCCGGTCGAAGGTTGGTCGCGCGCAGGAATGTTGCGCAGGCCTTGTCGAGCTCTCCTCGCTTGAGCCGTTGCTCACCGATCATCACCATCAGTTCCCAACGACCGTCGGTCCGCAGCTTGGAGAGCGTGACCTGTTGCGATGGATCGCCAGGGAACGCCAATGGCTTGCGTAGAATGCGCAAACGATTGAGGTAGTACGCAATCGGGTCGCGATCGATCAGGCGGGTGAGATGTGCGTGCCCTTCTTGGGTTGCATCGCTGCGCAGCGTTCGCTCAGCCGTGACGCGGCTCACGTAGTAGGGTGGCGTCAACGCCGCGATACGTCGCCACAGATCCCAGTCGATCAGTACCTTCAATCGCTCGTCGTACCCGCCCGCCTCGAAGAACAGCGATCTGCGATGCGCAACGGTGATCCCCTGAATCTGGTTGTAGAAGAACAGGTCCGGCGGCGTGGTGTGCCGGTCGTAGACCAGGTGGCGACGTTGCTGCCGCCAACTGCCGTCAAGTTGCTTCTCGAGATGAACGTCGAGTGCGGTTGCGTAGGCAAACTGCACGGAGGGGATCTGCTGCAGCGGCAGCATGAGCCGCTCGAGATGGTCGGGACGCCAGATGTCGTCGTCGTCTTGATGCGCCAAGAAAGGACCGGCCGCTGCTCGCGCCGCGACGTTCAACGCATGTCCTTTGCCATGGTTGCTCGGCAGCTCCAGTAAGCGAATCCGCTGGTCGTCCTGCGCCGCCACGATGTCAGCGACCGAGGCGCCACCATCGTTGACCAAAATCAACTCCCAACGACTGTACGACTGAGCCCGCATCGTTCGCAGCGCATCGGGGAGAAACTCGCGGCGGTCCTTGGTGGCCATGATTGTCGAGACCAACGGCGCCTCATCGCGAACCACAACCGGAAACGCTTGCTTCTTGGCAAGTAGCGGCGTGGCGATTCGAACGAGCTCGCGGACACGCGCGTCGAACGTAAAGTCGGTCAGCACGCGGTCGCGCAGTGCGCCGGCGCGCTCGGTTTCGCGAACGCGGTTGTTCAACAGCGACTCGACCAACACGCGCAGCTCGCCTGGTGTGCGGTAACGATGGACGGGCAGCGTCGCGTCGAGTCCTGCGACATCGTCCGACACAACGATCGAGCCGCAGGCCGCTGCATCGAACGTTCGGTTGTTGACGAAGCCGTAGTCGCGCATCTCACGCTGATGATCGTTCAGCACGATCCAAGCGCTGGAGTAGAGCTGCGGCAGTTGGTGGTTGGGCACGAATTTCCCCTGCCACACACCCTCGGGGAGCAAACCTTGCCAGTTGCCGCCCCAGACCCCCAGCTTGTATCGCGTTGGCAGCAGGTCGGCGACGACCTTGCGCATGGTGTCGCGATCGCGTCCGCCGTTGTTGCCCACGAACACCAGATCCCAACACTTGCCCAGCTCGGGATACGGTCGAAACTGCTGCGCGTCGGTGGCCTGGAGAAACTCGTAGATCGGCACCGTCAAGCGCTGACGCAGCGTGGCCGCGTGCGCCTTCGATGCGACCAGCAAGCCGTCGTACCCGGCGAGTTCCTCATCGGTGTGCATCGACGGGTGATTGATCATCCACATCAAGTTGACGTTCCATGGCTTCGGAACGTAACGGCTGAGTCCCTTGAGGTGAATGACGACGTCGATGTCGCGATCGTCGCGGCCCCACTCGTTGAGATAATGAATCACGCAATGATGACCCTGTTGCGCGATTGACTTGGCCAGCGCTTCGGCAAAGAAAGTGTCGCCCCAGTTCTGGACCTGGCGGTTGGGTACCCCGATCTTGACCGCGAAGCGAAGCGCGCGCTCGGGCCGCTCTCGATCGGCTTCGCGAGTCTGATAGAGAAAATCGTCCTGAATCAACTGAGTGCGACGGCGGTCGAATAGCCGCTCGACGTTTTTGTCGCGGTGATTGAGCCTGCCTTCGGTTTGACCTTCGTGATGAGTCGTCACCGAGTCGGGTCGATAGATACAGCGCAATCCTGCGTCGGCATAGCGAAGGCACAGATCGATGTCCTCGGTGCCGTTGACATAGGCCTCGTCGAACAACCCCAGGCGAAGAAACTGCGTGCGACGCACGGCAAGACAGGCGCCGGTTACGACTGGAAACGCACGCCGCTCCATGACCAAAGGATCGCCGGCCGGCTTGCCGAGATGAATGTGATACGGGATCGAGTTGCGGCCGATGGCAACGCCTGCATGTTGAATCGAGCCGTCGGGAAACAGAAGGCGCGCGCCGGCGCATCCGGTGCTGGCGTTGTGTTTCAGCTCGTCGACCAAGGGCGCCAGCCAGCCGGCGTGCACCTCGGTGTCGTTGTTGAGAAACACCACCACGTCGCCGCGAGCGATCAGCGCTCCTTGGTTGCTGGCCTTGGCAAAACCAAGATTGCTGTCGTTGCGCACCACTCGTAGTTCAAACCCTGGCCGTTGCGAGAACAGATGCAGCAACTCGGACGTCCTGTCCCAGCTCGCGTTGTCGACCACGATCACTTCAAACGAAATCCCCTGAGGCGGGGTGTGTCGCTGCAGCGCCAACAAGCAGTTTCTGGTCAGCTCGCACTTGTTGAACACCGGAATCACGATGCTCGCATCGACCTTCCGCGCGGCGACTCGCGGTGCACGTGCGACCGCGACGTAGAACGACGCGTCGTCGGGGGCTCCAGGTACGACCGTGAACGCAGAGTCTGTCGACTGGTGCCACAACTGGACGTCGTCGAACTGTGCTTGCAACACTGTCTGCAGGTGCAATGCGCTCAGGCTCGGTTCTGGCTCGGGCTCTTGCCAGCGATTGGCGTAGGGACGATGGGAGACAGCCAATACCAGCACGCCATCGCGATTCAGATGCCGCACGGCAGCATCGACGACAGGATGTGGGTCGCGATCCAAATCCCAAGCGTCGCTGACGAGTACAGCGTCGTGGCCACGATTCAGCGAAACCCCCGCAGCATCGTCCCAACTCAACTCCAGGATCGTCTTCCCTGCAGGAACGAGCGAGCGAACGAAGCGCAAGCGTTGTTGGTGCGGATCCATGCCGTTCTCCCGTCGAAACCACTGTCAGGAGAGCAATGCGTGTGCCAGGCACCGACGCACCGAAGCGAGAGCCACGCGCATCGTAGGGGACGGGAGTGTTTCTTAGCGGAGCAACGGTGCGCGATGACGTCAACAAGTTGACATGGCAATGCATGAAAGCGGGCACATAGATTCACGCGCATGAAGCGATGCAACCTGTGTGGCGGCAGTTCGTTCGTCGACCAAGCGACACGCGCACTGGCGCGTTGTGCACAGTGCGGCAGCTTGGAACGACATCGCGCGCTGGTCCAGTTGATCGAGCGGTTGCCGCAGACGCAAACGCCAGGGCGATGCCTCGAGGTCGCACCGCTCAACCCGGAGGTCTACGGCGGCTGGTTGAAGCGGCGCAACTGGACTTACATCTCCACCGACAAGTGGCGCACCGGCAACCCGAACGACCCGCGAGCCGTTGGTTTCATCGACTACGAAGCCGATCTGACCAATCTGTTCATGTTCGACGATGCTTCCTTCGACTTGGTGATCGTGCAGCATGTCATTGAAGAGATCCCCGAGTACTACCAAGCACTTGCCGAGATTGCGCGTGTACTCACACCCAACGGCGTCGCGCTGCTCGAGATCCCCTACGACAGCAACCGAGTCCGCTCACGGCGCACACCGGCCAATCACTTCGGCAACGTCTGGCAGTTCGGTCAGTCGCTGATGGACGACATTCGATCGCTGTTTCCTGACACCAGCGCGGTGCCGTTCGAAGACGGTGTATTCCGAGGCGAGGTGTTGGTGGCAGGCAAGGGCCCGGAGACGCCTCAACGCCCTCGCGCAAGCCAACAAGTGTTCATGGCGCACGGCCACGACGCGCACTTCGCCGACGACCTGCGCTGCCTGCTTGCCACGATGCGCCAGGAGCGTGTTCGCATCCTTACGCCCGACGAGTACCTCGCGGGGGTTCCCGGCGCGCTGATTACCTTCGACGATGGGCACGCCAACGAGCTAGCGATCGGCCTGCCGCTGCTGGAGCAGTTCGATGCTTATGCAATCAGCTTCTTGATTCCGTTGCGCAGCGACCTTTCGCCGCGAATCTCTGACTGGCAGGCCTGGCGAGATGCAGCACCTCGCCTCGAAGTTGGAGCGCACTCCTTGACCCATTCGCGCATCGGAACGGCTGCCACCGGCGACGTCGATCAGCGCTCGATGGTCAATCATCTCGGTCACACCGGTCATCCGCTGTTTGCCGCTGCGCCGAATCTCGCGGCGCGCGAATGGTTGCCGCAGGTCGGCCGGTTGGAGACCGATGGCGAGATGGAACAGCGGCGCGCGGCGGAGATTGGATTCGCGCGACAGTATCTCGAGCGCTCGCTGGGGAGCGCGGTGCGGTTCTTCTCGTATCCGTGGGGCGGCTGGGACGCGCTGACGGTGCGCACGGTACGCGCCGCCGGTTACGCCGCTGCGTTTGCCACCGGTTCGACCGACGGATCGCGATTCACGACACCGCGGATCGATCTTCCTCGATGGGTCGCAGAGCGCCGAACACAAAACCTCGAGGTCGCTGGCTGAGGGGGGTTGCCGGTCGGTTGCAGTCCGCCCATGATGCCCACCCCTGAAGCGAGGTGACCCGCGCTCTGCGGTCACTGGAGGTGGTGGAACGATGCATCGGCAACCGCACCTGATCCCCAGCGAGTCGATGGGGCGAAAACTCTATTTGTGGCAGTACGGATCGTTCGGTGCGCCGCTGTTGGTATTTCCTTCGGCGGCCGGGATGGCGCATGAGTGGGAAAACCACGGCATGATCGAGGCGCTCGAGCCACTGATCAACGCCGGCCGGCTGAAGGTTTACTGCGTCGAATCCAACGTCTCGGAAGCGTGGACACGCAAGGACGCCGACCCCGCGTGGCGCATCAAGCGCCACATCGCTTACGAGCAGTTCGTCACAGGCGAGTTGGTCCCGTGGATTCGCCAGGACTGCCGAACACCCGATATTCGGATCGCGGTCACCGGCTGCAGCATGGGCGCCACCTATTCGGCCAATTTCGCGCTGAAGTTTCCGGAGCTGTTTCACTGGGCGCTGTGCATGAGCGGCCGCTACGACGTGAGCGAATTCGCGGGCGGCCTGCGCAACGCCGATGTCTACTTCAACAACCCGCTGGCGTATGCGCCCGGTTTGAATGGCGAGATGTTGGAGCGCATCCAGCGCAACACACATCTGGTATTGGTGGTCGGGCAGGGGAAGTGGGAGGACGGCAACACCGAAGAGACCAACGCACTTGCCGACATACTTCAAGCCAAACGTATCAGCCATCAGCGAGAGGTGTGGGGGCGCGACGTCAATCACGAGTGGCCTTGGTGGCGGCGACAGGCACAAATGTATATCGGCCAGAAGTTCGGGTAGATCGTTAGGCGCGAATTCGTGAGCGACGTTCCCCGTCGATCGATCCAGCGTCGAGGCGCCATGGTCCCGAAGCCAACCGCGGATATCGGCAGATGACTCGACCGAGTACCGTGCTCGCGATCTGCGCGCTGTTTCTCGCCGCGATGCTCGGGTTTTTTCTGAACTACGACGCCTACACCAGCGGGGGACCTGACATCGTCGCACCGCTCGATTTTGCTTCCAGCGAGTTGCCGCGGCCGTGGCAACGGGCGCCACAACATGCGGAGGTTTTAGACGGTGCTCTGCGACTCGGTTCCGGAACCGGCAAGCGCGACGGCGGCACCTTGCAGGCCGAGATCGATAGGCCGCATCGGTTCGAAGCGATTCGCGTGCGGGCGCGCATGCGGACCGAGCAACTGAAGATCGGCGAGTACGGTTGGGATACCACGCGCCTGATTCTGTTCTTTGTGGATGATCAGAAGCAGGCGCGTTGGGATCATCCGCACAACGTCTGCAACTTCTCCGGCTCGCATGACTGGACCAACTGCGAAGCGGTGATCGACGTGCCCGACTTTGCAGAGGTCGGGCATGTCTTCGTCGGTAACGCCTCAGCGAAAGGCACAGCCTGGATCGACGACCTGTCGGTTACTGCGTGCACCCGAAGAGCGGAGGCGTGGCGCTGGACTGCGTTGTTTGCGATCGGCTGGAGCGCCTGCTTGATCTGGGCCTGCCTTGCATTGCCGCTCTGGCGCAGTTGGGAGGGCGTTGGCGTTCTCTTGCTGGCGGTAGCGATCGTGGTGGGTGTGCTGGTGCCGGAGAGTGTGTTCACCTCGACCGGGCATCGGGTGATCGAGAGTTGGCGCGTGTGGACTGCGCCAAAGGTCTCGAGCCCGACAGCAACCGGCTCATCGTCGGCCGGCGTGCCTACAGCCAAGCCTCAGGAGCGCGCCAAGAAAGAGCCGCCACCGATCAGCCCTACCGAAGCGATTCGCGAGTTCAAGAAGCTAGGGCATGCAGTGCTGTTTTCTTGTCTTGGCGGGCTCTCGTTGTGGGCCTGCCGCCGGCGCGACGACGAACACTCGGCCGTGCCACTCACAATCGTCGGTCTGGTTGTGTTTGCAGCAGGCACAGAGATCGCGCAGTTTCTGACAACCACGCGCACACCATTGATGAGCGATTTCGTCATCGATTCTGGTGGCGTTGCGATCGGGCTTGCGGTGGTGTGGGCGCTGTCGCCGTTGTCGCCGTTGTCGCCGTTGTCACCGCTGTCGCCGCTAAAGACAGCAGCTAGGCGTCGATGAGGTCGGAGCGGGTCAACGCGTAAGCGACGTCGCGCGACACGCCGAACGTTTCACATAGGTCGGCAAAGCGGGCGACACGATCGAGAGGTTGACGGGCCATGACGTCGAAGTACAACGGCAGCCGCACGTCGCTATGGGGTTCAAAGCCAAGGTCGCGCAAGTTCCAGGCGCGTAGTCGCCGATCTCGTGCCGTCAACAGCAACAAGGCCGGCTGCAGTTGTAACTGCCGAGTTGGTGTCACCGGTGCGTGGCCGACGGGAATGAGATAGCCGCCGGAAAACTCGTTGAGACGATCGACCCAGTCTTCACAGCGATCGCAGAACCAAACCGAGAGCGGTCCACCAGTTTCGAGCAGTTCGGTGCCGCATCCGCGACACAAGGTGGCGAGCTCACTCGGTTCGCCACAAAACGGCAATGCACTAATTGCGTGATGACGACGTCCGCGCCAACAGCCGCACAACTGCACCTTGGTGCTGGGGCTCGAATGGCCGTCCTCGAACTGGCCGCGCAAATCGAGGCAGTCGGGGCAGAAACTGAAATCGCGACACATCGTTAGCAAATCGGAAGTGATCATGGTCCTTTCCCGTCGCGCAATCTTTACGGCGATTCCACGCTGCCGGCGGAATTTCAGTGCAAAAAACCGTAAACGGCGCGGATCGAACACCGCGCTGGTATCCTCCCCCGCCTAGAGGGGACGGTTATGTCGACACTCAATCGCGTGCAATTGACCGAGTATCTGGACCGGTATTTAGCGGCTCATGAGGGACGTGATTACGGGCCGAACGGGTTGCAAGTCGAGGGGCGCGACGGAGTTTCCCGCGTGGCGCTTGGCGTGACGGCGTCGCTGGCGTTCATCGAGCAAGCCGTTGCATGGAATGCCGATGTTGCGATCGTGCACCATGGGTTGTTCTGGCGCGGTGCTGGGGAGCTGCGCGTGGAGCGATCGCTGCGCGCCCGTTTGAAGGCGCTTTTGAGTAACGACCTGACACTGTTGGCGTATCACCTTCCGCTCGACCGTCACCCTGAGGTGGGGAACAACGCGGTGCTCGCGCGCCGGTTGGGAGCGACACAGCTCGAGCCGGCGTTCTCGTACGAAGGGTTGCCGGTGGGCGTGATCGCGAGGTTCGACGCATCGTTGCCGGTGCGCGAACTGGTGCAACGGATCGCCGATGTAACTGCGCGCGAACCGTTGACGATTGCTGCGGGACCGGAGCAGGTGCAGCGCATTGGAATTGTCACCGGCGGCGCGGCCAACTTGGTGCAGGATGCGGCGCGGATGGGGCTCGAGCTGTTTCTTACCGGCGAGCCGTCCGAGCCGGCTGTGCACATTGCGCGTGAGGAACGAATCCACTTCGTGGCGGCGGGGCATCACGCGACGGAAACATTCGGGGTGCAGGCGGTGGGCGAGCATCTCGCGCAAAGATTCGGCATCGAGGCACGCTTCATTGATGTGCCGAATCCGGTGTGATGCGTGGCTCTCGGGTTGGCCTTGCACGAAATTGTGATTGCTTCTGCCGCATGCTGCCTTGAATGCGGCGGTGCTGTGAAGCGCCGTTGTCTCAGGGACGGGATGTTGAGAGGAAAAGGCTAGCAACGAGTCGCTCATTCGGGCTGGGGTGCTGCGTGACCCGGTTGCGCGACATGCTCCGTACTCGGATTGCCACGTGTCGTTCACTCGGTTCGCCGCGCCGCGGGCTCCCGCTTCGCGACACGCAGCATGCTCGGATTGCCACGTGTCGTTCACTCGGTTCGCCGCGCCGCGGGCTCCCGCTTCGCGACACGCAGCATGCTCGGACTGCCACGTGCCGTTCACTTGGACCGCCGCGCCGCGCCGCGCCGCGCCGCTAAAGTGAAACGCCGCACTGCGTCGCCCGATTTCGCCACACGCGACTCACTCGGTTCGCCATGCGCCACGCCCGGGCTTCGTCACCCGCCGCTCGTTGCAAAACCACCGCGCCAGATCCGCACGCCCCAATCGCCACACGCGCCGAAGCGGCGTGTCGCCCGTGACCCGCATGTAACCACCATGCTCGCCATGTCGATGATGCGTCAGGCACAACGCATCGCCGTTGCTGTCTTCATCGCTGCCGCCGCGCGACTTGTAGTGGCGGTGATGCCATTCCACCCGCCGCGATGTGCACCCTGGCGCCTCGCATCGATGCCCTGAGCGTACAAACACCTCCGACCACGACGCCGATCGTTTCTCGGCCACGTCGTGCGTAAACAAAACTCCTCCAGCATCGCCAGCAACCCAACCCACGCCGGCATCCGGCGCGACGCGTTGGAGAACGTCCGAGCAGCGCGCGATGCAGGATCATCCTCACCCACAGGCTGCGACCAATCGCACGCGTCTGCATCGACAGCGAGATAATGACGACGCGACTCCGACGCACGCCGAAATCGTTCCAGCAGCTCCACCCGCAAGCGCAAGCGCAGCACGCTGCCACTCACCGGCACCAGCAACGCGTTCTCGCACGCCGCACGTCCCGCACGCTGCACCGCCTTGACCGTGTCGCCGGGTCCGCACCTCAGCGAGTCCATCCACGCTTGATCCGACATCAACCGCGGCGCCTCGAACGCCCATCGACCGCCACCGCCCACAACAGCGCCCCTTCTCATCGCGCAACCCTTCACCGGCCTGCTCCAGGAATGCTCGACCCACTCGGCCTCGCATTCGGCGCGGCGCCCTCGGCCATATCTGTCGCCAACAACGCCTTCTCGAGCCGATGCCATCGTGAAGAATCGCACGTCGCAAGCGGCCGCTTGGCGGCGCGCGTGCGCTGCCGATCCTCGATCGTCGTCCGCGGCAACCCCAAGCGGCTTTCCACGCCCCGATGCTGGCAAACCCCAACTCGCGCAACGCCCCGCTGTCGCTCATCTCGACCAGCAGCAACGCCAGCGTGCGCTCGATGTCATCGGACGCCGCGGCCAAGCCGGTCAGTTGCTGCAGTATCTGTTCGTCGCTCCCTTCGCCGGCACGCGCGATCATCTCGTCGAGCCGCGTGAGCATCTCGAGCACGACATTCGCATGGCCGGCCGCTCGAATCCCGGTGGATCCACCGAGATCAAGCGGCAGCTCGACCAAGCCAACCACTCTTGGAGAACGTCCGGGGACTTTTTCGCTGGCGAATTCTTCAGCGACGAGTGCCTCGATGAAAGATGTCACCGTGGCATCGCCCCTTCGAGTCGACGATACAAGTCGAGGGCGCTATCGAACGCCGCGCGCACCGCCTGCGGCGCGGGGATCGCCCACAACATGCGCGGTATCGTCGATGTCGTGTTCAGCGTCGGCGAATGTGCTAGGGAGCGTGGGCTTGCGAGCGGCAACATCGCCAAGTGTCAAGTCATGGCCGAAACAGTCACTGACTGCGCGATCAGCTCGCAGACCTGCGCCCTCGTGGCCAGTTACGGCCAACTCGCTCAAGCCGACGTCATCACAGCCAGTGCCACCAACGGAATTGCAGTCGCCCGATCCGCCCGATTCCGCGCTACCGCGGCTCGCGTGACCGACAACATCACCTTCGCTAAGCCCACTCAACTCCACGTCGCTGCAACTTGCGCAACCGACAACATCACGCTCGCTCAGCCCACGCGACTCCACGTCGCTGCAACTCGCGCGACCGAAGTCATCACATTCGCTCAGTCCACGCGACTCCACGTCGCTGCAACTCGCGCGACCAACGTCATCACAATCGCTCAGCCCCTCTGCCCCCGCGTCCCCGCAACTCGCGGCATCACTAACCTCACGCTCAACCGCCGCATCACCCTCGCAACACACCGCATCACATCGCGACCCGCGCACACCTCCGCAACCGCCTCCAGCACCGAACAGCTCGGCCTCACCACCGAACAGCTCCGCCTCCCCACCCCCGCCCCTCGTTCCTCCTCCTCCCGCACAACCCCGCCCTTAACTCCCCTCAACGAAAGCTGCCGCGCGCGCCCACCCACAACGCCACCGACTCCACCGTCGCCACGCGCCCCACCAACAATCCCTTACACACCCCGATCGGCGCTTCACCATCCTCACCCGTCAACGCAAAGCGCAACGCCGGCAATCTCTCGACGCACTCATACAGCGCCGCATGATCGCGCAGCCACCGTCCATGCCGCTCGAACCTCTCTCTGGTGAAATCGTGCAGCGACGCACACCCCGCGCCGCGCCACAACTCGCGCGCTTTCACCAACGAAGCAACCTTCGCCAGCGGCAACAACACGCGCACCGATCTGGTGAGAAGCTCGCGCGCGACTGCATCCGCCTGCACCGCCGCAAACCACGCAGAGAGCGCAGTCGTCTTGTTCGATCGCTGAAATGTACGTGACACGTTGCACCCTCGACGTTGCACAAAGGTACAAACAAATCACGCGAACAACAATCGAAAGTGTGCAGCAAAATGAAAAAAGATTTGCGCGCGCGGGACCTCAGAACGTGCGTGATACAGCGCCATGACTACGTGCATGTTGAGTCACAAACATCCGGTCAGTGCGTTTCTTCTACGACGTGCAATCAATCGCCATGGAGCGCGGCCAAGCAGCGCAGTGCGCAACGACACCTTGCGAAGCGCAACCGATCACCACGAAGCGCGAAGAAGTTGACCTGAGTACTGCGCGGCGCGATAGATCATCATCAAGCGCAACGGTTCGTCACGACTCGTCACAAAACAAAGAGCACGCGATCGATCAACAGAAGGCGCAAGGCGTGCGATCCAAAACTGAGAGGTGTCACGAAGCGCCAGGTAACATAGGGCTCAACACAGGGCACAACACAGGGCACAACACAGAGCACAACACAGAGCGCAATACAGAGCGCAATACAGAGCACAACACACGTACTACGAATCGAAACGCTCCAGCCATCGCAGCCCGCGATCAGTCGCGCGAGCGTAGTCGATTGCTCCTTCTGGACAATCGGTCCCGCGAGCCAGGCACCTCGAGAATGACGATCCCACCGCGTCTAGGGCACACACTGAGCCGGCGGGAGACTCGGGAATCAACCGGCAAGAACCCCCGCAACCCACCGCCCCGATCCGCGTGACGCACCCAACACGATCTCCCGCAAGCCACCGCCCCGACTCGCTCGACGCACCCAACACGAACCCCCGCAACCCACCGCCCCGACCCGCGTGGCGCACGCAACACGAACTCTCCCCACCAGTTCAGCCAGAACTCCCGATGCGCAAATGGAATCCCCTCAGCATCGACTGATCCTTGCGCCCTCGTCGGCCGCCATAACCCGCAGCTCATCACGCCAATGCCGCGCTCCCCGCCACACGCAACGCCGCACCGACACCAACCCCAACCCTCACTCCGACCAAACCTCCGCACCGACACCAACCCCAACCCGCACTCCGACCAATCCGCCGCATCGATCGCCGCCTCATCGGCAGTCGTTCTCGCGCTCAACCGTCATTCCGCTGCGCCAAGGCAAACGACAGTTCGTCGGCCCGAGTGAAAACCACACCATCCTGTTTGGCTGCGAGCGTCAAAGCCAACCGTCGCCCGATCGACGGTCCAGCAGGAATTCCTGCTGTCACCAGATCCTCCCCGCCGATCTCCAAGCGAACATCGCGTGTCGTGCGCAACTCGCGCTGCAGCGACGCACGTTCGTTCGGCCAGGAATGCCAAACAAGATCCAGAAAGACCAGCGCGGCGACGGGGATGTCAGCAAGCAGCGCGTGCACAATGCTCGGTGGTGGCGGCGAATCGCCACTCGTACGCCGGGAGGCGAGCGTGTTACGAAGGATCTCTCCCTGTTCTTGCACCGCCTGAAGCAGCGCACGGCGTTGCCGATCAAACGCCAATTGTCGAATCACGCTGTCGGCCTGACCTGCCGACAGGCTCGCGAACAAACAGCACAGCGCGAGCTGTGAACGAGTGACCTCGCGAGCCGCGGCGCAATCGGACCATGCATTCAAATGTCGATCGAGCCCTCCATCCTCGATCAACGGCGCGCGAAGCGGCTCCCAGCCTGGTTGCAGCGCATCCCACACACCCAACGTCTGCGCCAACAACAAGCCTCGACCTGGCTGCGCTTCGTCGCACAACAACTCGATCTCACGGCGGATCCGTTCCCCTGCGATCGTCGCCAGCGCCCGGCCACGCAACGCTTGCTGCAACATCACCGACGTCTGAGGCTCGATCGTGAACTGGAATCGCGCGGCGAAGCGCACCGCGCGAAAGAGCCGCGTGGGATCATCGAGAAATGACTGCGGGTGCAACACGCGAATCAATCCGGCGCGCAAATCGGATAGACCGGTGCCGGGATCGATCCAATCTCTTCGACTTTCTGGTGGTCCGTTGAGTCGGATGCCGAGCGCGTTGATCGTGAAATCGCGGCGTCGAGCATCGTCGACGATGCTGCCGGCTTCGACCTGCGGCAGTGCGCCGGGATACGCGTACGTTTCGCGACGCGCGCTCGCAAAGTCGATCTGCACACTGCTGGGGCTGTCGCTGGGTACCTCGATATGCGCAGTGCCGAAGCGTGGATGGCAGGCAACCGGCAGGTTCAGCGCCGCTCCTACGGCGCGCGCAATTCGCAGGGCGTCTCCGTCAATCACCAGATCGACATCGATGGAGTCCCGTTGTAGAAGCAGGTCACGCACCATGCCGCCAATCAGGTACACC
>JAXLQU010000012.1:0-127225 GCA_046331425.1 Acidobacteriota bacterium | reverse complement strand
TTCAACCTCTCGACCGCGCTGGAATTCGTACCGAACGCTTTGGTGTACATCTATCAGAAGCTCGGCGAGTCGAAAGAGCAGCAGGTCTTGGCCCGGCCTCACACTGCCGGCATGAAGATCTTGTCCACGGCGTCGGACAACCCGAACGTGATCGTGACGATGGCGCCGGTAAAAGCCGCGGCAGGCGGTGAGAAATCCGCCGCCATGGGCTCTTTGTTGCTGCCCCGCGAGGGGGATGTCTGGATCCAGATCCGGATCTCGGATAAGGCTCCGGCCGGAAGCCTGAAGGCCGAGATCGTGGTGCGAACTTCGGACTCCAAGACACCGGAAGGAACGATCTCCGTTCGGGCCAAGATCGAAGGACCACCAACCCAGTAACCAACAGTCGAAGGTCCCTCCGTCCTCCGCTTTCGAACGTGCCCGGAATGGCTTGCCACCCTCGGGGACGGGGCCGATGTTGCTGCATGGAGGACCTTTGCTGCCGGATGATTCCGCGGCCAGTTCGGTCGCACCGGTCATTGCATACCTGCTGCTCGGCGACCCACTCTCCGATAGCGATCGGGCCGCGCTCTTCACGCGCGCTCGAGGCTTGCTTCCAGTTCTGACCGAATGCGGACCGTGGGACGGACTGCGCGACATTGTCTTCTCCGCGCGCCGCTATGCGCTGAATGCCACCACGCCGCCAACGGTCCGAAATGCAGCCCTCTCGCTCGTCTCGGCCTTGGGTGAACGCGACGCAGCGGACCGCTTGGTGCGCAGCGCCCATCATCTGGGGCAGATCCCGCCCGAACTCGCGACACTCCTGCAAACGGCGGGTGCACAGGCTCTCTGGTCGATCGCATGGCAACTCAAATCGGAGCCGCAGTCCGCAAGCGCGCCGAGCCTTGCCTCTCTCGCGCATGGCTTGGGAGCCGATGCCTGGCATCGCGCGCTGATGGAGTCGTCCTCGCACAGCGCGGAAGAGGCTCTCTCGATCTTGCCGCTCATCGCCGGGCTCCCAACCGTGGCGGCGCGACTCACGGCGCGGCGGCTTTCGGAGTATCCCGACGCGCGCGTTCGTCAGCGCGCTTTGGCGTTCCTCTTCAGTCTGGTCCCTTACGATCCCGTGACGCTCGAAATGGTGAAGTCGGCGCTTCGCGACGCTGATGCCGTTGTGGCGGACATCGCGCGAGCGGCGGTCCTTCGGCTCGAGCCGACGGACATGGCGCTGATCGACTTGGCGCTTGACGAAGCGGTCGCGTCACCAGCGCAAGGGATGCTCAAACAACAGCTCGAAGACCGTCGACGAACCCCAGCATCAGTCGCCGACCTACCGGTCACATGAGCGCGCAACTTCGCGTCATGGCAAGAAACCTCGCCGCTGCGATGGCGTTGTCGTTCCAGGCCAAGCGGCTCTACCCGCACGAGCATCCTGAGCGCAAACGGCGAGTCGCCCAACTCCACGCCGCATGGAATGCGGTCGTGGTGTTCTGTCCTGTGGTGCGGTTCGATTTTCGCGAAGCGCGCCTGGAGATGGGAGAACAGCTATCGGTTGCCCTGGACCTCGAGATCTGTCGCGACCTGATCACAACCGCACGCAACGCTCAGCTCCATGAACTCACGATGCACGGTCCCGATGCTGTGCCGGAAGCTCTCGGCATACTGATGCACCTGGCCCAAGGCTCTCGGCAGTCGGCGATAACGGGCGAGCGGGTGGTTACCGAGTCGATGTCGTCAACGTCGACACTCGAGAGCGCGGGAACGGTTCGCCACAACGAGCAGGTCGAGATGTTGCGATCGGTATGGGACGGCGTTGCTCAGCATCGCCAGCTGAACCGAGATCTACTCGGTGACCTCGCGCGCCTGGTGGCGCGCACCCCCGGAGATGGACTTCTCGAGCCGATCCAACTGCGCGCCTCTCGAGACCCGGCGATTGGCGTGTTCGAGCAAGCCCTGAACGTGGCCCAACTGGTCTATATCGCGGCTCGCACCTTTGCACCTGGAACGCAGACGGCTTTGCACTTGCTGGAGGCTGCGCTGCTGGCCGACATCGGAATGTGCGCTGTTCCCTCCGCGCTGGTTGCCAATCACCAACACTTGCAACCCGCCGAGGTTCGGGTGTTGCGTCAACACACTGCTCTGGGTGCACGCTGGCTGCTAGCAACCCCCGGCACGAGTGAGCTTTCCGCGCTGGTCGCGTTCGAACATCACATGCGAAGCGATGGCCAGGGGTATCCGCAGACCGGGCGGCCATGGCGCCCGATCTCCGCATCGTGCCTCTATCAAGCCGCCGACGTTTATGCTGCGCTGCGAAGTGCAAGGCCGTATCGGCCGGCGTTGACCGAAGAGGAATCGCGCGCGTTGTTGCGGAAACTCGCGACGCGTTGGTTGGATCACGCTTCGGTCCAACTGCTGCTGGATGCTGCGGTGCCGGCCGGACTGGCCACAGGTGTCCCGGTCGCGCATCCGGTTTAGTCGGGCGAAAGTTCCGACCACGCGAGCTACAATCGGCGCGTGTTCAACCTCGATCGTGAGTTGGAATTAGCGTTGGCTCTGTCGCGCATCGCCGGTGATGAGGTGCTGCGTATCTATGCCGGTGACTTCGACGTCGAGCACAAGCAGGGCGAGGGGCCGGTCACGATTGCCGATCGTCGTGCCGACCAGATCATCCGCGATGGGATACACGCCACATTTCCGCAGGATGCGGTGCTCAGCGAAGAGACGCCCGATGACACCGCCCGCCTCTCGCAGCGTCGTCTATGGCTCGTCGACCCACTCGACGGGACGCGACAGTTCGTGGCGCGGCTTCCGGAGTTCGCGGTGATGATCGGGCTGGCGGTCGAAGGCGTTCCTCGACTCGGTGTCGTACACATGCCGGTAGAGTCCTTGACCTGCTATGGAGTCGTCGGATCGGGCGCTTGGCAACTCACCGCCGATGGGTCTCGCCGCGAACTCAGCCTCTTGGGTCCGAGGTCGAGTGAACTCCCTTTACAGGCGGCGGTCAGCCGATTGAACGCCGAGAGTCGCACTCATCGCGTGATCGAGCGATTGGGGGCGCATCCGGTTCGTTCCGGCTCGGTGGGACGCAAGGCAGCGCTCGTGGCGACTGGAGAGGCCGACTTCTACCTGACCTTGGGTGGTCAATCGCAGCATTGGGATGCCTGCGCACCCGATGCATTGCTGCGCGCAGCGGGAGGCTTCTTCGGAACAGCAAGTGGCGAGGTGATCGCCTACAACACGCCGCTGATTCGTAACACGGACGGGTTGATCGCGTGCCGTCCGGAACTGTTGAGTCGACTCGTGCCCGAAATCGCCCGAGTGCGAGCCGAAGCGTCGCCGCGATGAACCGGCCGATTTTGTTGGGCGTTGTTTCGATCGGCATGCTCTGTGTGGCGTCTGCTCAATCACCGCAGGAGGACAACGCGCTCACGGCCCACGCGGCGGTCAAGAGCGTCTTGGATGGTCCGTTCCCGGGTCGAGCCCGGGGGATGCAGTTGACCGCTCAGGGCCAGCATCTCCTGGACGATGGGCAGATCGCCGAGGCGCTTGCGACGCTGCGCCGTGCCGTGCGAGCAGATCCGATTCTGGACGCAGCGTGGAGCACGCTTGCTGCCGTCGCGATCGCCGATTGCCGACGCGATGAAGCGATTTTCGCGGCCTACCAAGCGGCGTACCTCAACTCGGAATCGTCAATTCCAGTCCAGCAGCTGCGAGCGGCCAACGCGTTGCAATGCCCGGCTCGAGAAGAATCCGACCCAGGAGAGTTGGCCGAGGCTCGAGTGGCACACGAGATTCACAACGTGGAACTGTGGCGTGCCGCTGCCGAGGCACGATCTGGCGCCGACGAGCCGTTGCTCTCGGCGTACTACCTCGAGCGCGCACTGGCGAGCGGCGCGGAGGCGAAGACGATCCGTCCCGCGCTGATCGATCGATTGGATCGCGCCGGGCTCTGGCGCGCCGCGTTGCGCCTGCTGGAAGAACAGGAGGGCGATGCGGTTCGTCGTGCGCGGTTGAGCGAGAAACTCGAGGCGATCGCACCACAGGCGTTGCGCATGGCACGCGAACTCTCACCGCGACTCGGGATCGACGATGAGGACTCGCGTGCGCGACTCGGCGAATGCGTCGAGGTCGTCATGGCAACCGCTCCCGAGGCAGGGGCGGAGGCGTGGCGCGACGAGTTGCTTGCCTTGTTCGGCACGTCGATTTCCACCAGAACCGCGTTCGCGGGCGGTTCGATCGAACTCGAGTCCGCTTGGAGCCGCTGGTCGACCGAAGCCGAACAGGACGAGGACGAGTCGCGCGCGTTGTTGATGTTGAGACGACACCCCGGTGACACTCAGCTCAGCCTGTACGGCGTGGCCGAGTGGCGCTCCGAGGCTGCGCTCGATGAGGCGATCGGTCGCGCACTGACATACCGAGAGGCTCGTCGTTCGTCGCCATGGAATCGTTGCCGTGCAGCGAGCGAGTACGCTTGCCGAACCGCGGCCTGGTCGATCTCCACCGCCTCAGGGGTCGCGAACGTCGAGCTGTTCGTGCTCGATCGCGGTGAGGGTAAGCCGGCAATCGTCGCGATCGCCTTCGTGGGGTCGGGTGGATACGGCGCGGCCGGCCGACAAGACGCGCGTGCAGCCGTCGAAGCGCTGATCACGACGATTCGAATCGAGAGTGACGGTGAACTCCTGGCAGCGTCGGCCGACGATCGATGGAACGTCCCGATACCACCTGCTTGGCGAGCCAGCGATCGCCCGCGCGAAGCGGCGGAACCGTGGCTGAGCTTCCCCTTGGGTTCGGGACTACGAATGGATCTTCCCGCCGGCGCGATGGCAACCCGTGAGGCACCAAGTTTCGACGCGACAGCGGTGACGCCGCCGGACGCCCTACTGTTTTGGCGCGCCAGCTTCGTCGATCGCGATGGTCATTCGGTGCGTGTCGGCGACCGGAATTTCTGGGCTTGGGCGCGCGGGCTGCCAACCCAACCCACGATCACATGGACCGCTCCGCCGAGCGATCCAAACGCGGTCTTCGAGCGCGCATCGTCACTGGATGCCGCGTTCATCGCGGCCGGCAGCGAGTGGCGTGGCAGCGTCGCGCGATTTCGCGGCAGCGCCTGGCACGGTCGCTGGCTGATCGCTCGCGTGCTCAATGGATCGGAGTCGGTCGAGATCGCCCAGCCGATTGCTGAGAGCGACGACAGTTTGTCGCTGCTGTGGATTGCCGTCACGGTTCGCCGCAACGGCGAGCCGGGGCCGCCGCCGCTCGTAGAGCAAGCGGGGGGGCAAGCGATTCGAATCCAGCAGTTCGCGCATCTTCGCAGCGCGACCGATCCGCGCGAAGGGCTGCTGAGCGCCACCGACTTCGAGTTTGCGCTCCCGCGCGGTTTCCGGGTGAGTGCAACGCCTTCTTCCAATGACGGCCTCCCGCTGACGCTTCGTCACGTCGATGGCTCGCAGATTCTGGTCGAACACTGGAATGACGAGTCGATGCCCGCGCTGGAATGGCGAGAACTCGCCGCGCGGTTGGCAGGCCGACAGATCTCCAAATGGCGAGAGTGGACTCGCGGACGCACGCGGCTCGGATTGGCCGACGTCGTCGCCCCTACCGGAGCAGAGGCACTGTTGCTCGCACGCTCCACGGAGGGGGCCGAGCGTGGGCTGCGCGTTCGGTTCGTACGCGGCGCCAAGACGAGTGGCGATGCGTGGAGCTCGATCGTGCAGCTTGTCGGCGATACGCTCAAGTTCACGCGGCGCTGAAGAGATTCATCTGAAAAAGCAAACGCGCCTCGAATGCCGAGGCGCGTCTGATTGGTCGATGGTTGAGAGCTTAGCGGTTCAAGTCGCGACTGACGTCCTCGAGTGCCGACAGGACGCGCGCGCGGCTAGGGGCGATCGACCCGCCTCCGCCAGTAGGAACCAACGCTCCGCCCAGACTGAGACGTGAAGCGCCAGCGGTTGCCGCGTTACTCCCGCGCACTCCCGTGTCGGATGCTGGAGCGGCATTCATAGTGTGTGTTCCTGGATCCACCGGTTTGATCGGCGGATGCTCACCAAAATTCAACTGAGGCTTTTCGACCGAGATCTTCAGGTAGTAGACCGCCTTGGACTGAGAGCCCATCAGGTAGCGCTGAATCGACTCGCGATCCTGCGTCGGGGGAGTTGGCTTTATCTCGCGGGCGCTTGCCACCAAGCCGGCGACGGTGAGCATTGCCGAGGCAACCAAGCACCAACGACTGAACGTTCGCGTGGACATCGAACCTCCTCGTCCCATCTCGGACCAACGGCGCCTGCGGGACCAGCGGCTTTGTAGGCCAGACAAGACCGAACCGTCAACCGGCTGCGTGTAAAAAGCTCGTGCCCTAGATCGCAAGTGCTGCCTGCAACTCTCGAAGGTCGGCGAATACCGGCGCGGTGGAACAGGCCTCCAGATCGCGTCGCTCCGCGCTCCCGGTCGCGACCAGCGCATACGCCAGGCCGGCCCGCGTAGCCGACTCGACATCGAGCGGCATGTCTCCGACATAGAGTGTGTCTTCGGGACGGACTCCCAGTTCACGACATGCGCGCAACAGCATCGGCGGTTCCGGCTTGGGAGGTATATCCGGCTCAGGACCGAGCACCACCTTCACGGCCTGTTCGAGTCCTAGCTTGTCGACGATTGGGCGTCCGAAGCGCGCTGGCTTGTTGGACGCGACCGCGAGTCGGATACCTCTTTGTGCGAGCGCCTGCGGGACGTCCGGGACTCCTGCGAGCGGCTTCGTTCCGGCCAAGAAGACGGTTGCATACGTGGCGCGAAAAACATCGACGCCGGCTGCGACGTGATCGGGTCCCAGATGATCCTCGACCAGGCTCTCGAGTCCACGTCCAACCTCTCGTTTCACTTGCTGCAGCGTGACCGGTTCGAGACCGAAGGCGGCACGCGCTGCATTGAGCGAGGTCGTGATCGGTGCGTAGCTGTCGCAAAGGGTTCCGTCGAGGTCGAACACGATGGCACGCGGAATGGAGAGCATCCGGGATGCTATCATGCCGCTCTATTTCGCCCGATTTGCCACAGTTCGTTGACCGCTTGCGCTCGCTGGGATGGTGTCATGCACAAGAAGGTAGCCGTTGCCGTACTCGGTGGAACCGGTCTCGTAGGACAGCGACTCATCCATCTCTTGGCCGACCATCCGTGGTTCGAACTGATAGAGATCGGAGCTTCCGAACGAAGCAGCGGCAAGTCCTATCGCGATGCCGTGGCTTGGAAACTGCCGACGCCGATACCGGCAGCGGCGGCGCTTTTGCCGGTCAAGCGTGTCGATCCAACGGCAGTCACCGCCCCTGTCGTTTTTTCCGCGCTCGATGGCGCGGTGGCGGATGAGGTAGAGGTTCCTTTTGCCAAAGCTGGACGCGCTGTGATCAGTAACGCGCGTTCGCATCGTATGGACCCCGACGTGCCGTTGCTGGTACCCGAGGTCAACCCCTCGCACCTCGGAGTCCTCGTGGCGCAACGCGAGCGGTTTGGGGGTGGCGGGTTGATCGTGACCAACCCCAACTGTTCGGTGATAGGACTGTGCTTGGCGCTGGCGCCACTGATGCGCGAACGACGGCTGCTCCAGTTGGTCGTGACGACGTTGCAAGCCGCTTCAGGCGCCGGCTATCCGGGAGTGCCCGCCTTGGACCTGATCGACAACGTGATTCCATACATCGGCGGCGAGGAAGAAAAACTCGAGATCGAGCCACAGAAGATCTTCGGCACGATTCAGGGCGGCCGGATCGTGTCCTCGGCGACCGCCGTTTCGGCGCACGTTCACAGGGTCCCGGTGAGCGATGGCCACACGCTGGCAGTCAGCGCGGCGTTCGATCCACCCATCAGTCCGACGCAGGCCGTCGACGCGATGCGTGCGTTCCAAGCTGAGCCGCAACGACGAGCGCTTCCCTCGGCTCCTGATCCTGCGATCGTGGTGTTGAGTGATCTCGACCGCCCTCAACCGAGGCTCGACCGGATGGCGGGTGGCGGGATGGCGGTCGTCGTGAGCAAGGTGCGCGTCTGTCCGGTCCTGGGTCTGAAGTTCGAGGTCTTGAGTCACAACACGGTGCGAGGCGCGGCTGGAGGCACGCTGCTGATCGCTGAGATGCTACAAGCCGAGGGCCTTCTTCCGTGATCGTGATGAAGTTCGGCGGCACCTCGGTTCAGGATGCGGAGCGAATCGGTAACGTGGCGCGCATCGCGGTGGCGCGTCGTGAGGAACGACCCGTCATCGTCACCTCGGCGATGTCGGGCGTAACCAACGAATTGGTGCGCTTGGCGGATATGGCTCGCCGCGGCGACCGATCGTTCCTCGACGATGGAATCGGTCCTCTGCAGCGGCGGCATCTGGCGGTGGCTGAGCAGCTGGCGCCCCACGACTCGACGCTGCGTGAGGTTTTGGAATTGCAACTCCGCGAATTGCGCGTCTTGTTGCGTGGGATCTGCTTGACCGCGCGCGCCACACCGCAAGCGTTGGATGCTTTGCTGGGGTGCGGCGAATTGCTGGCGCAAGAACTCGTGGTCGCCGCGATTCGAGTGCTCGGTGGTCAAGCAGTCGCTGTCGATGCGCGCGAGGTCGTGATCACCGACGATTCATTCGGTGCGGCACGCCCTGACCTGCCGAGAACGGCACGGCGATGCGGTGATCGCGTCGTTCCATGGATCGAACAAGGCGTGATCCCGGTGCTCGGCGGTTACGTCGGCGCGACACCCGATGGAGTGCCGACCACCCTCGGGCGCGGTGGCTCCGATCTGAGCGCCTCGGTGCTGGGGTTGGGGCTGTCCGCGACGTCGATCGAGATTTGGACCGACGTCGATGGACTGATGAGCGCGGATCCACGCGTCGAACCGAACGCGCGTCTGCTTTCGCATGTGAGTTTCTTGGAAGCGGCAGAACTCGCCGGCTTTGGAGCCAAGGTTCTGCACCCGGCTTCAATCGATCCGGCGGTCCGCGCCGGGATTCCGGTCCGAGTTTGCAACAGTTTGTTTCCAGATCGCCCGGGAACATGGATCGACGCCGAGGGCTCAGCCGTCGCGGATGGTATCCGCGCGGTCGTGTCGCGCAGTGGCGTATCGCTGCTGTCGTTGATCGCACCCGGTGCGACGCGCAATCCAGAGTTCCTAATCACGCTCTTGCGCGATGAGGTGCCGTCCGAACTCGGCGTGCTCGCCGTTGTTCCCGGCCCCGTTGGTGTCGACTTGCTGATCGCCAACGGACCAGAGTTGACACTGGCGGAGGACAGACTCGCCAAGCATGGACGACTCGAATGCCGACGCGGACTCGGCATGGTTGCCGTGATTGGTGAAGGAATCGGCGCCGATGCCAAGACTTGGATTCGAGTCGCAACGGTGGCGGCGCCATGGACTCCGTTGCGTATCGCCACCGGTCCGCGCGGTGCCTCGCTGCATCTGGTGTGTGATGAGACAGCGCTTTCTGAACTGGTGCGTGCGCTCCACCAGAGTTTGGTGCGGACCGATGTACCGGCCAACAGCCAGAGCCGTCCGTGAGCGCGGCAACCCGTTTGCGTTTGGCTGCGATTGGCTATGGGCGAATGGGGCGTGCTGTTGCCGCCGCAGCGCGCGAGCGCGGGCACGAGGTGGTTGCGGTCGTTTCCCCGCATGCGCTCGAGGCGACGCATCGAAGCGTCGATTCATTGGCGCCCGGTACGATCGATGTTGCGATCGAGTTCACCCACGGGTCGGTAGCCGAAACGGTGGTCAACCAGCTGCTCGAGCGCAAGCTCGCCACGGTCAGCGGTGCAACGGGGTGGAATGAAGGCGTGGAACGAATGCGAGCGGTCGCGGCGCAACAGCGGGTCGGATTCCTGTGGGCTCCGAATTTTTCGCTTGGCGTGGCGGTCACGGCCGAGTTGGCGGTGCGAGCAGCGGCGGCACTCGGTGCACTCGGCGGGTGGTCTCCGTATGTCTTCGAGGAGCATCACCAGGCCAAACGAGACGCGCCAAGCGGCACGGCTCGGCTGCTCGCCGAACGGATCGTGAGCGCAATGCCGGGCAAGACAGGCTACGGACTCGCTCCAGCCGATGCACCGGTCCCGCGCGAGTTGGTCCCCGTCGCTTGGGTGCGAGCCGGGGCGATTCCAGGCACGCATCGCATTGGATTCGATGCCGATTTCGAAACACTCGAGATTGTTCACAGAGTTCGCGATCGTGCGACCTTCGCCCACGGCGCGGTGCGTGCGGCCGAATGGTTGGTATCGCAGCGAGCTCCCGTGACGCTACAGCAGTTCGTAGCGTCTATTTGGGATTCCGCCAAGGAGAGCGACTGATGGCAACGCTGGCACTCCGTGGAGTATTCACGGCTCTGGTGACCCCGTTCACCGAAAGCGGCTCGATCGATGAATCGGCATTTCATCGATTGCTCGAGCGCCAAATCGCGTCAGGTGTGCACGGCCTCGTTCCGGTAGGGACCACCGGAGAGACGCCCGCGCTCGACGATGTCGAGTGGGAGCGGGTGATCGAATGGACGGTGAAAGGTGCAAAGGGTCGCGTTCCGATCGTGGTTGGGACCGGCACGAACAACACGGCTCAATCGATCGCGCGCACGCGCCGCGCCCAACAACTTGGCGCCGACGCCGCATTGGTGGTCACGCCGTACTACAACAAGCCGAATCCCGAAGGGCTCACCGCGCACTTTCATGCGATCGCCGACGAAGGCGGCTTGCCGATCGTGTTCTACAACGTACCGGGCCGCACCGGCCTGAACGCGTCGCCGGAACTGATCCTGCGGATTGCACAACACCCGCGCATCGCGGCGGTCAAAGAGGCCTCCGGCAATTTGGGCCAAGCGCAAAGCCTGATCGAGCAACGACGCGAGCCGCTTGCGGTGCTCTCGGGTGAGGACGAGTTGACCTGTGCCATGACGTTGATGGGTGGCGACGGTGTGATCTCGGTGGTCAGCAATGTCGATCCCGCCGGTACCGTACGAATCGTCGAGGCAGCCCTTGCCGGCGATTGCGCCACAGCCCGGCGCGAACACTACCGGCAGCAGGCGCTGATTCGCTCGTTGTTCTGCGAGACCAATCCGGTGCCCGCGAAGTCGGCCCTGTCGCTGCTCGGATTGTGCCGCGATGCCGTTCGCTCGCCGTTGGCGCGGGCGAGTGAGAGCACACGTTCGCGACTGCAACGCGATCTAGCGGCGCTGGGACTGCGCGAATGAACTCTCTGCGCGCGACCGTCGAGCGGTTGGCGCAGGAAGGATCGGCGGCCGATCCGAAGCTCGCTCGTGAAGCCGCGATCGAGTTGTTGAATGCGCTCGAGAAGGGGCAGCTGCGAGCGGCCGAACCGGATGGCGATCGATGGCGCGTCAACGCCTGGGTGAAGCAGGGAATACTGTTGGCATTCCGATTTGGAGCGGTGGTCGATCTGCCACCGGCCGGCCCGCTGACGTTTCGTGACAAAGATCTGCTCGCGCCGCTATCGATCGATGCGATGCCCGGTGTCCGAATCGTTGGCGGCGGTAGCTCGGTGCGGCGCGGCGCCTTCGTGGCGGACGGCGCGATATTGATGCCTCCGTGCTTTGTCAACGTCGGTGCCTTCGTCGGTGCCGGTTCGATGATCGACTCGCATGCGTTGGTCGGTTCGTGTGCGCAGGTGGGTGTCGGCGTGCATTTGTCGGCGGGAGCGCAGGTGGGAGGTGTGCTCGAACCACCTGGCGCGTTACCGGTCGTGATCGAAGACGGGGTGTTCGTGGGAGCGCTCTCGGCCGTGCTCGAAGGTGTCCACGTACAGCGCCAGGCAGTGCTCGGGGCGGGTGTGGTGTTAACCCGCACCACGCCGGTGTATGACCTCGGCATTCGTCAAGTGCATCGGCCGGGGCCGGACGGCACACTCCAGATTCCGGAGCGCGCCGTTGTGATCGCAGGCAGCCGTCCGCTTACCGATGAGTGGGCACGTCAACAAGGCCTCGGCGGTTACGCCGCACTGATCGTGAAGCGCCGCGATGCCGGCACCGACGCCCGCGCTGCGCTGGAGGAGTTACTACGATGAGCCCCCGCATTGCAGCTCGCGTCGAAGATTTCCGTCGCACGTTGATTCGCGAGATCTTCGAGTCGGCCCCCAAGGACTCGTTCAATCTAGGCTTGGGCCAACCCGACTTCGATCCTCCAACCGTGTTTTGCGAGGCGCTCGCCAAGGCTGCATCGATGCCTGCCTCCGGTTACGGACCGACGGCAGGCGATCGCCTGCTACGCGAGCGCGTCGCGCAGTCGTATCACGGCTTCGTCGCGGGACCGGATGATGTCTTGATCACCCTGGGCTGTCAGAACGCCACGTTTACCGCCTTGGGCTGTTTGCTCGATCCGGGCGATGAATTGCTGGTACCGGACCCAGGATTTCCAGGGGCGGAGCGGGCCGCCAAGTCGTGGGGGGCAACCCCTGTCTTCTATCCCTTGCGTGCCGAAAACCAGTTTCGAATCGATGTCGACGAGTTGATGTCTTTGGCTGGTCCGCGCACGCGCGGGATTCTTCTGATCACACCCAGCAACCCTACAGGCGTGGTGGAGCCAGCCGCGACGATCAACCGGTTGATCGAGGAAACGGCGCGGCGCGGCATCGCCTTGATCGTCGACGAGATCTACAAAGAACTGTGCTACACGAGCGACGGTCCGGCCCCTGGAGTACCCGCTGTTGCCCACCCGCACGTGATCGTTTGTGGCGGCTTGTCGAAATCGGTGGCTTTGACCGGTTGGCGTATCGGGTGGGCGGTCTGCAGCGATCCTGTTTTCATCGACAAGATGACGGCGCTCCATCAGACGGTATTGACTTGTCCCTCCACACCGATCCAGCGCGCCTGCCGGATTGCGTTCGAGCCCGAAGGGATACGAGCCGCGCAAGAACTCAAGGCGGCGTTCCGGCGTCGTCGCGATCTGGTGGCCGCGATTCTTGCGGCGTCCTCGGCGCGCCATGCCCCACTGGACGGCGCGTTCTACGCGTGGGTCGATGCATCGGCCGCAGGTGGCGGGAAGCGGTTCGCAAAGGCGCTCTTGGATGAAGAGAAGATCGTGGTGATTCCCGGTGAGGGATTTGGTCAATCGGCACCCGATTGGTTCCGCATCAGCTACTGTCAGCCCGAAGAAAAATTGGGGCCGGCGCTGCGGGTGATCGCCGATCGACTCAATGTACCGGTTCGCTGAAACGGGCTCGTCTCTTCAACAAGCTGCGGCCTATTTGTGGCGACGCTTGTGCTTCTCGCCGCTGTCATCCGGCAACGGCGTCGCGAACAGCGGCTCGACGGGAGCCGGTGGAGCCGGCGCATACCGACCGGACTGAAGTTGGGCGATCGCCTTCGTGACCGACTCGACGCGTGAGGGGTCCTCTGACTTCTCGAGCCAGCGCGTGAGCAAGGGGATGTCCTCGCGCGTGGCGACCAGCAGCAAGCCGTCGAGAGCGCTGCGTCGCTCGTCGATATCGGAAGATTCCAACTGTACACGCAGCATCGGGAGTGTCACGCGTGCGAGTCGAGCCACCGTTCGTAGCGCGGACAGCCGCACGCGAGTGTCGGTACTCTGGAGTTGTCGGATCGACCAGCGAGCACCCGACTCGTCGTTTGCCAGCGCGATGGCACGGAGCGCCGCGACCGTCAACTCGGGATCGGCAATCGCCGCGTCGATCGCTTGATTGGCGATCCCCTCCATTACATTCGTCGCGGCGATCGTCGCGGCGGTTCGGTGGATCACTGGATCAGGGTCGGAGAGCGACTGCCCCACAAGATCGATCAGCGACGGGTTGGAACCTCTGGTCAACGGCTGCCAGCGTCGTTGCATCAACGCGATCGCGAGCCGTCGAACCGGGAGCGGGCCGTTCTCGAACTCGCGAACCAAGGAGCCCACGCCGTTGATGCACTCCGCTTCGAGGTCCGCTTCGGCGTACGCCTGTAGCTCGCCGCCGGGGCGCTCGTACCACACGATCTGTATCAACTTGTCCACGCGAGCGGCGCCCGAGCCAACACCCTGCATCCGTCGGTTGAATTCGATGGCTGTTTTGTCAGAGACGGGCGGTGCCTCAGCAATCGCAAGGGGAGGGGCCAACATCAGAAGTGTGACGAAGAGCGTGCGCCGTCGGTCCATCGGATCCGTTCGCCTATCGCCCGAAGCGGTCGAGAAATGCGCCGAGACCGGGATTTGACTCTGCGCGAGCAGCGGTGCGACTGACGACGGCCTGTGCGATCTGTCGACACGCGTGACCTGCCGGGCTTTCAGGGCGCTCGATCACGACCGGGACGCCCCGATCCGATTCCGAGACCACGGCAGGATCGATCGGAATGCGACCGAGCAGCGGCACCTCATGCGCCTGAGCCTCACGTGCGCCACCCCCCGCGCCGAAGATCTCGGTTGTCTGCTGACAGTGGTCGCATACGAAGTACGACATGTTCTCGACGATGCCGAGGATCGGTACGCCGACTTTTTGGAACATCGCGATCGCCTTGACCGCGTCGATCAGTGCCAACTCGTTGGGAGTCGTCACCACCACGACGCCGTTCAACTGCAGCGTCTGCGAGATCGTCAGTTGTGCGTCGCCGGTGCCGGGCGGGAAATCGATGATCAGGTCGTCGAGTTCGCCCCAGGCAACCTCACCCAACAACTGCTTGATGAAGTTCCCCACGATCGGCCCGCGCCAGATCACCGCGTTGCCTCGTTCGGTGAAGAACCCCATCGACATGACACGCACGCCGAACGCCTCCAGCGGCACGGGTCGGCCATCGGCGTCGGCACGCTCCGGGCGGCGTCCCTCCAGCCCGAACATCAAAGGCGCCGACGGACCGTGAACGTCGGCGTCGAGGAATCCGACGCGGCGCCCTTGCTGCGCCAGACAAACGGCGAGGTTCACCGCCACCGTGCTCTTTCCGACGCCCCCTTTGCCCGATGCCACACCGATGATCCGAGCAGCGAGTGGCGCCGCCGCGGCCGGTTCGGAAGGGGCGGCCGGCTTACCCGCTACGGGAAGGCGAGCCGGCGTCGGCCCGACGAATCGAACCGTGGTCGATCCGGCGTTCGGCACCGTTGCAACCGCCGCTTTGACCCGGTCTTCGAGCGCCCGCATCACCATCGGTTCACGACTTTGCACTACCAACTCCACAACGACCGAATCGCCGTCGACGAGGAGTTGCCGGACCACGCCCAGGGAAACGATGTCGCGCGAGAAGCCTGGGAAGGGAACCGACCGCAACGCCTCGCGAATCACCTCGGTTGTGACACTACTCACGTTCGACCCTCGTCCCGCGTGGCTGCGGAAGGCGAGATTATAGAGGCGCCGGCCCGGACAAGCCCGTTCTCGGAAGCATCGCAACGGCTCGTGCTAGCATTCCGCGATCGTATCGGTGAGACCGAAGCCGACGCCGTCGGCCGGAGGACGGTATCGATGAATGTCCGAGCAATCGGTAAGTTCTACGACCGTTATGCGTCGGTGTATGACTTGGTGTTCGATGAAGTGTTTCGGCCCGGTCGCTTGGAGTCGATCCGAGCCATGAAACTCAACCCGGGTGATCGTGTGCTGGAGGTTGGCATCGGAACCGGGCTGAATCTGCCGTTGTATCCGACTGGGGTGCGTACCGTAGGGATCGATCTCTCCGGGCCGATGCTGCGTGAGGCTCGAGATCGACTGCACAAGAACGCCAACGGTCGCCCCGCGGACGTTTCGCTGATTCGCATGGACGCGACACATCTCGCGTTTCCCGACGACACGTTCCATCACGTCTACGCGCCTTACGTCGTCTCGGTCGTTCCGCATCCTCGTCGCGTCGTTGCCGAGATGGCGCGTGTCTGCAAGCCGGGCGGTACGGTGATCGTGCTGAATCACTTCGGCAGTCGTCACCCGGTGGGTCGGTGGGTCGAAAAGCGCCTCTCTCCGCTGACCCACCGCGTCGGTTTTCGGCTCGACCTTCCGGTCGATTCCGTGCTCGGCCTACCTGAACTGTCGGTCGAGGATCATCGACGGGTCAACATGCTGAAGCTCTGGCGGCTGATCGTCTTCCGTAAGGCCGATCGGCCGAGAAACGGAAACCTCGCCAGGGCCATCTAGTCACCTGGCGAGACCCTCTCCCGATTGCCGTGCTCGATCAGTGGTCGGCAGGGGTTGTCGCAACGGCGCGCGCGAACTGCGAATCGATCGACTGCGCCGTTTGAGCGTTGCGTTGTGCGATCTCGGTGCGCAGGATCTGCGATCGTAGCTGTCGCACCTCTTCGTCTTTCTCAGCGACGGTCAACTCGGCTTGACGTTGACGCGCTTTCAATTCGCCAAGCTCACGCGCATGCCGATCGCGGATTCGTGACAACTCGGCGGTCGCTTCTTCCGCCTCGCGGGCGCGACGCTCAGCCTCCTGCCGCAGCTCGTACAGTTGTTGACCACTGACCCGCAGCATTCCGTACTGCACCAGCAACTGCTCGTGCTTCATCATCAGTTCGCGATACATCAGGCCCGGGACGGCGTCCGCACCGAGCGTCGCGGTCACCGGCAAGCCGGAATGCGCGGTCGCGCCGGAAGCAACGTCGAGACCGGCATCGATCTCTTCCAGGAGACGCGCAGCGCCGAGGTCGTCCTCGGTCACGACGTATTCGGGCCCGTAACGTCCTGGTATCAAGCGGGCGCGTAGACGCCCCGACTTGATGTACCGGCGGAGAGTCGTGGCCGATAACCCGGTGTGCTCTGCCGCCTGACGCAATGTCATCAAGGGATGGTCCGCCCCTTGCGTTGTGCCAATCACTCGCGTGCCCCTTTCGATGCCTGCCCGTCCGCGCTGTGCGCGCGGCGCTTAGTTACCACACTGGTGCGGGAGTGTTCAAGCCTGGTGCGCTCATTTCGCGCGGGGGAGTCGATCTCACAGCGTGCGTTCGACGTCTCAGCGACGGTCCAGGACCGAGGGAACCGGTTCGTAGAGCGCCTTGGGGTAGATCGATCCGATGTCCCGTTCTCCCGCTGGACCGATCAGCTCCCTTTAGCGCTGCGCGGGTTGAGCGCGTCGCAGTAAGCCCCTATTCTGCCGCGTCCGTCGCGAGGGAAGCATGACTGAGCATCAGGAATCACCCGTCGAGAAGCACTGGGCCGACCGCGCTGCCGAAGATGTCATGGAGCGTGGTGTGCCGAAGCCTGTCGTTTGCACCGGCATCTCGCCGTCCGGTCAATTTCATATCGGCCACCTGCGCGAGATCCTCACCGGCGACGCGCTGACACGTGCCTTGCGCGACAAAGGTGTGCCGGCTCGGTTGGTATTCGTCGTCGACAACCTCGATCCGCTGCGCAAGGTCTATCCGTTCCTCGATTCGAGCGTGTACGAGCCGCGCATTGGGCACTCGTTGTGCGAGCTCCCTGCGCCCGACGGCCAGGGAACCTACGATGACTATTTCCTGCAGCCATTCCTCGGAGCGCTGAAGCTGTTGCGCGTCGATGTCGAGATCGTGCCGGCCAACGCGCTGTATGCCTCGGGAAAGATGGATGACGTGATCTTCACCGCGCTGGAAGGCTCGGCCACGTTGGCGCGATTGCTCCAAGAGGTGACCGGGGCCGAGGAGAAGCCGGGTTGGTCGCCGTGGAACCCTCGCTGCGTGAACTGTCGTCGGCTCGACAAGAGTCAGGTTCTCTCCTGGGACCGAGCAGCAGGAAACATCACCTCGCACTGCTCCGCCTGCAAGACCGATACGACCCAGCCGGCACGGACCGGCGGCAAACTGACCTGGCGCGTCGACTGGCCCGCGCGTTGGAAGGCGCTGAGCGTCAACGCCGAGCCGTTCGGCAAGGACCACGCCTCGCGCGGCGGCAGCTACGACACCGGTGTCGCCTTCTGCCGGCATCTGTTCGCCTGTGAGCCGCCCTACCCATTGGTCTACGAGTGGATTGCGCTCAAAGGGCAAGGCGACATGTCCTCGAGCAAAGGGAATGTGCTCTCGGCCGCGGACCTCTTGACGATGGTTCCGCCCGAAGTCGTGCGTTATCTGGTGATGAAGACGCGACCCGGGAGAGGGATCAACTTCGATCCAGGATTGCCGCTTCTGAAGATGGTCGATGAGGTCGACGACGCCTCGGCGTCCGAACGCGATGATCGCGCGTTGGCGTTGTCGCGCGCCGCGGGATTCAAACCGGTCGGCGTGCCGTTCAAGCATTTGGTCCTGGTGGCGCAGATCGCGCAGTTCGACGTGCCGCGCACGCTCGCGATCCTGACCCAGAACGGCTACGAGTCGCTCGATCCCGAGGCGGTGGCACAGCGCGTCCAGATGGCGCGCGTCTGGATCGAACGCTTCGCACCCGACGAGCAACGAGTCGAAGTCTCGCGCGAGATTCCCGACGCTGCGCGCGCGCTTTCCGCCGAGCACAAGCGGTTCCTCGGCAAGTTCGCCGCTGCGATCCGCGATTTGACAGACGGGGAAGCGATCCACAACGCGGTGTTCGCGTGCGCTCAGACCGACGATGGGATCGGATCGAAGCGAGCCTTCGAGGCGATCTACAAAGCGCTGCTCGGCAGAGAGCGCGGACCGCGTGCCGGGGCCTTCATCGCGTTTCTCGGACCGGGGTGGGTTGCGGATCGGTTCGACGCCGTAAGCCGCAGCTAGCGGATGTCACTCCCGCCTGCCGGGTTTCATTTGGTCGCCGACTGGGAGCCGGCAGGAGATCAGCCGGCGGCGATTGCGCAACTGGTCGATGGTTTGCGCACCGGCCGCCGCGATCATGTGCTGTTGGGCGTCACCGGGTCAGGCAAGACCTTCACGATTGCGCAGACCTTGGCGCTGGTGCAGCGGCCCGCGCTCGTGATCGCTCACAACAAGACTCTCGCGGCGCAACTGTATGGTGAATTCAAGCGCTTTTTCCCCGACAACGCGGTCGAGTACTTCGTGAGTTATTACGACTACTACCAGCCCGAGGCGTACATCCCGCAATCCGACACCTTCATCGAGAAAGACGCGCAGATCAACGAGGAGATCGATCGCTTACGCCACTCGGCGACGCGCTCGCTGTTCGAACGCCGCGACGTGATCATCGTGGCCTCGGTTTCGTGCATCTACGGTCTCGGGTCGCCCGACTCGTATCAAGGAATGTCATTGCTGCTGGAACCGGGACCGGGGATGCCTCGCGACAAGCTGGTGCGACAACTGGTCGACATCCAGTACGAGAGAACCAGCGGAGATCTTCGACCTGGCTCGTTTCGCGTGTTGGGTGACACGCTCGATGTCTGGCCCGCCTACGATGACATCGCCGTGCGGGTGGAGTACTTCGGGGACGAGATCGACCGCCTACGTTCGATCGATCCGTTGCGCGCGGTCACGATCAAAGCACTCGAATCGACGAACATCTATCCCAATTCACACTACGTCACACCTGAGGTGCGGCTGAAGCGCGCCTTCGGCACGATCCGCGAGGAACTCGACCAACGGCTCAAGGAACTTCACGAGTTGAACAAGCTGCTCGAGGCGCAGCGCTTGGGGCAGCGCACGTTGTTCGACCTGGAGATGATGCAAGAGGTGGGGTACTGCCAAGGGATCGAGAACTACTCGCGGCATCTGACGGGGCGTGAACCAGGGCAGCCGCCGCCGACGCTGATCGACTATCTCCCCAAAGACGCCTTGATGATCATCGACGAATCGCATCAAACCGTTCCGCAACTCCGTGCGATGTACAACGGCGACATGTCGCGCAAGCAGACCTTGGTGGAGTGGGGTTTTCGCCTGCCGTCGGCGCGCGACAACCGGCCGCTGAAGTTCGAAGAGTTCGAAGCGCTCCGGCCGCAGACGATCTACGTCAGCGCCACCCCTGGCGACCACGAGTTGAGCCTGGCAGAAGGGCTCGTCGCCGAGCAGGTCGTGCGTCCTACCGGCCTGTGCGATCCGCAAGTCTTGATCCGTCCCGTCGAGGGTCAGGTCGACGACCTGTTGGCGGAGGTTCGTCGCCGCGCAGCGATCGGCGAGCGGACCCTCGTCACAACGCTGACCAAACGGATGGCGGAGGAGTTGAGCAACTACTACAAGGACGTCGGGGTCAAGGTCGAGTACCTGCACTCCGATGTGCAGACGCTCGATCGGGTCAGGATCATTCGGGAACTGCGTCAAGGAGCGTTCGATGTCCTCGTCGGCGTCAACCTGTTGCGCGAAGGGCTCGACCTCCCCGAGGTCTCACTGGTCGCGGTGCTCGACGCCGACAAGGAAGGGTTCCTGCGCTCGGCCACGTCGCTGATCCAAACCATGGGGCGCGCTGCGCGCAACGTGAATGGGACGGTGATCCTGTACGCCGATCGGGTCACCGACAGCATGCAACGCGCGATCGATGAGACCGATCGGCGCCGACGCAAGCAGGCCCACTACAACGAGGCTCACGGCATCACGCCGCAGACGATCCTGAAGCAGATCGACGACGTGCTCGGCTCGGTGTTCGAGCGCGACTACCTCAGCGTGGCGTTCGAGCGCGACGAAGACGACGAGCCACCGATGACCTTGGCGGAGTTGGTTCGCGAGATCGACTCGCTCGAGAAACAGATGTACGCCTTCGCGGCCGATATGGAGTTCGAGCGCGCCGCCGAATTGCGCGATCGGATCAAGGCGTTACGCGCGCGAGAGCTCGAAGGGTAGCGCCGCGCGGTACGCCGCACCGTGCTGCGTCTACAATCTCCTCGTGCGCGAAGGACTCCCGGCTCAGATCGTCGAGGCGCTGGCACGACTGCCGGAGGCGCCCGGCTGCTATCGCTACTACGACGCTGGCGGCACGCTGCTGTACGTCGGGAAGGCTCGATCGCTGCGTCCGCGCGTGCGCTCGTACTTTCAGCCATCTGCGCAGCATGCTCCCAAGACGTTGGCGCTGGTAGCCGAGACGGCCACGCTCGATTTCATCGTCGTGTCGAGCGAGGTCGAGGCGCTGATCCTGGAAAGCAACCTGATCAAGCAGCATCACCCGCGCTACAACATCCTGTTGCGCGATGACAAGTCGTTCCCATACCTGAAGCTGACGAGTCAGGATCCGTTCCCGCGCGTCAACTTGGTGCGGCGCCCGAAACCGGATGGCAACCAGTTCTACGGGCCCTTCCTCCCCTCCAGTCACGCCTGGCGCACGCTGCGCATGATCCCGCGCTTTTTTCAGGTCGCGAACTGCCAGCTGCCGTTCGATGGAAAGCAACGGCCGTGCCTCTACTACCACCTCAACCAGTGTCTGGCTCCCTGCGCCGGTAAAGCGGATCCGATCGAGTATGCCGAACGGGTATCGCAAGCGCGGCTGTTCTTGGAAGGCCGGCACGACGAACTCGCGCAGACCGTCACGAGTCGCATGAAAGAGGCGAGCGATGCGCTCCAGTTCGAACGGGCCGCACACTACCGCGACATGCTCGGCTCGCTCGAGTTTCTGTCACAGAAGCAGGGAATGATCTCTTCCGGGCTCGAGTCGATCGACTTCTGGGCGGAGTACCGGGAAGGGGAGCAGGCAGCGTTGGAAGTGTTCCAGATGCGCGATGGGAAGGTGATCAATCGCCGCGAGTTCACCTTCGAGACGGCTCCCGATGCCGAAACGTTCTACGACGCATTGCTGCCTCAGTTCTATGCCGGCGAAGAGCCACCGCCCGAGATCGTCTTGCCGCGCTGGCCGCAAGACCGAGCGTTGCTGGAGGAGTACCTGCGGCGCCGGCGCGGCAGCAAGGTGGCGCTGCGTGCCACGGTACAAGGAGAAACGCGACGCTTCCTCGACGTCGTCGCGCAAAATGCACAACTGGCATTCGAGGCTCGCTTCCGCCAGCAGCACGGCCATGGCGTCGAGGTCTTGGAGGCGTTGCGCACGCTGCTGGGCCTGGACGAACCGCCGTTCCGAATCGAAGGGTTCGATATCAGCCACACGCAAGGGACCGAGCCGCGCGCCTCGATGGTGGTGTTCGAAGGTGGCAAACCGAAGAAGGCCGACTACCGAATCTTCCGCGTCAAAGTCGCGGAAGCGGGCGACGACTACGCCGCGATGCGAGAGGTCGTGGGCCGACGCTATGCCCGCCTGCAGCGCGAGGGGAAACGCTTGCCCGATCTGATCCTGATCGACGGCGGCAAGGGCCAACTCGGCGCGGCGCGTGCCGCGCTGGAGGAGGTCGGTGTCGGCGGCGTTCCATTCATCTCGCTCGCCAAACAGCAAGAAGAGATCTTCCTGCCCGGACGCGAGGCGCCACTGCGTCTGGATCGTCACGATCCGGCTCTGTATTTGATCCAACAGGTGCGTGACGAGGCCCATCGCTTCGCGCTGTCGCGTCATCGACGTGCGCGCGGCAAGCCGATGCGGGCGTCGACGCTCACCAAGATCGATGGGATCGGAGCGGTGCTGGCGCGACGATTGTTGGTGCAGTTCGGTTCCGTCGAGGGGGTCAGGCTCGCTTCCGATGAGGCGCTCTGCGCCGCCATCGGCCGAGCGCGTGCCGCCAAGCTGCGCGCCGCACTCGCGGCAGACGGCACGGAGTCGCCGCCGTGAAAACGCCGCTCCCGCTCTTGGTTACCAACGGCTGGGATCCGCCGTTGAGGAGGCTCAAAGCGACGCATCCCGAATTGGAGATCATTACGGTGACGGAGTCGGTGGACCTGCGCAGCGCTTCCGAGCAGATCGCGCGCGCCCTGTTGTCGGGACGTCAGGTGCGCCAGCGCTTGGTCGAGGCCGACGACCAATGGCTGCAGCAAGCGATGCAGGTGGGAGGCAGCGTTTTCGCGCAAACGGTCGGGACGTTCCGGAGCAAGAGTGACGAGTGGCTCGACAACATCCTGCGGGGCGGCAGAGCACTGCTGTCAAGACCGTCCGCCTCACGACTCGCGGGGTGTTTTCCCGGGACGCGCGCCGTTGTGCTGGGTGCCGGTCCATCGCTCGACCGGGTGGCGCCGGAACTGCCGCGCTTGTGCTCGGGAGCGATCACGATTGCAGCCGGCTCGGCGTTGCTGCCGCTACAACGGCTCGGCATCGCACCGAACATCGCCTGCCTGATCGAGGGGCAAGATCGATCCGAACAGTTTGCGTCGCCTGTCGATCTTTCCACCGCGGTGATGGTCTTGGCTCAGCATGGACATCCAGCGCATTGGCGAGCGCCTGCCTACACGCTCATTCGCGCCGATCTGTCCGAGAACGCGTGGTTCACTCGGTTTGCAGGACGTGCGGCGACGCTTGCCAGCGGCGGCAATGTGGGTGCCTTTGCGGTGCTCTTGGCCGCCCACCTGGGGTGTCGCGAAATCGTGGTGGCGGGACTCGATTTCTCGCAGCAAGCCGATGCCGATCATGCTCAGGGCGCGACCAGTCCACGCTTCGGCGAGGCGGCGGGTGAGTCCCTCGAGATCGAGGGGTTTGCCGGCGAACCGGTCCGTTCCAGCGCATTGCTCGTGTCGTATCGCACGAACCTCGAAGGGATCGTGAATCAACTGCGCGCCCGTACGCGGGTGATCAACGTCGCTGGCCGCGGTGCGGCGCGAATCAGTGGAACGACCGAGGCCGAAGCCTGCGACCTACCCGCAGCGACCGTCACGATCGACGTGCCTGCAGAGGAGGCGATCGCCGCGCGAGTCGAGGATGCGACGCTCCCTATCGAAGGCACGCTGCGCGAAGGATTGGACTCGATCGCGCGTGAGTGGCGAGCGCTCTCCAATCTGGCCGACCGATTGCGCGACGAACAGGCCGAGGCCTCGATCTGGCGTGCGCGTTTCGGTGCGTGGTTGGCGCGCCGCCCTGGTTCGTGGGGCGGCGTCCTGCTCGCCGGTTTCGTTCTCGACCTCAACGCCGATCCTCAGACCGTCGTGCGCGAACGACTCGCTGCAGGAGCAACGTGGCTGCGAGACTATCGCGCGCAGCTCGGTTTCGGCCCTGGCAACTAGATCGGGAATTCGCGGTTCAACGCATCCCAAAAGCGTGCGCTCTTGGTGAAGTGCAAATCGTAGATCGGCAGATGTGTGCAGAATCGTGCGACCAAGGACGTGAGTCCTTCGTGCGCAACCCCGAACTCGTGCACGAACGGCACGCTGCCGCCGACCGTTGCAACCGCGCGCGCCAGGCTCAGCCGTTCCAGCCGATCATCCGGGGCTTGTCGCAAGCGCAGCGCCGCCGCGATCGGATAGCGTCCCGCATGCCGCAGCGCGCGCGGCATCGCCCCATAGAACGGCACCGCCTCGGCGGTCGGCGCAGCGCCGCGCAAATCCACCAAGACCATGTCATCCGAGAGCGCCGGGCGGGGCGCGGAGAATCGGGTTGCGGTGCTCTTGCCGGCGCCGGAGTGCCCGAAGAACAGAAACGCACGCGAGCGATCGACGATCGCGGCGGTGTGCATCAGGAACAAACCGCGTTCGATCAACACCAACTGGAAGACGACGCGCAGTGCGTTCTCGAGCGACATCCGAAACTGGATCCACTGACGACTCACCAGCGTGAGGGTTCCGCGCCGCGTGGTCAGATCGATCGTCGCTTCGTGCCAATGCGACGCCAAGCTGTAGCGGTCTGGTCCATCACGCCGGATCGTCAGTTGAGTCGACTGTCCGGCACCGATCACAGGAATCACGGGCGCACGCTGTTCGTAGCGACAGCTCAGCGTGAGATCGGGGGTCGCAGCGCGGTCCGGGCGCTGTGCGAACAGGTGGAATTCCGTCGCGATGTAGGGATCCCAGGCGGTCGGCAGATTCTGCACGCGGACGCGGACATCCCCGAGCACCAGGTCGAACGTGCAGTCGCCGTCAGGAACGTCAGGGAATGGTGGTGGCGGGAGTGTGTGGTCGGATTCGGTCGGCGTCATGACGCGCGCGATGGTACCGGAGCTGGAACCGAAGTGAGTCGAATCGGCAAGTAGTCGAGCGCTTTCAGCCCTGGCCCCGCGGGGATCAACATGAACGTGCGCTCCGGTTGGGCCGGATCGACGCCGAAATCAACGCCGTTTTGAAACCCTAGTTGTTCGAGTGCAGTGCGACTGAGCTCGACCTCGACACCCGCCTGTTGGGCCTGCCGATTCGGTCCGGTGCCGCGCACTTCGGCCAGGATGCTGCGGCCGGTCGGCTGCCCGGCACCATCGAGGCGCTCGATGCGAACCCAGCCGGTTCGCGCCAGCGGTGACCCGGGCGGGAGGCTCGCGAGCGCCTCGCCATCACGCCATGCCGCGGCACCGTTGTGCGGCGCGGCGATCGCGCGCAGGCGGCCGCTGCGGATCAGGTCGAGTCGACCGTTGCGCCCCATCGCTACCAACTCGCGATAGGAGGCTGACGTTCGTGGCGCCGCTTGCCATCGTCCCTGCACATAACGCTCGAAGAAACCTCCGGGATCGGACTCGAGTCTGACGGTCGCGCGGGGATCGGGCAGTTGACTGGGGAACTGCATTCCCGGTCGAATGCGAATGCGCCGCAACGAAAAGTGCGTGATCTGCGCGACCAACGCGCGCCCATCGACAGTGGCACGTTGATTCGATTCACCGACCCACGCTTTGGTGCGGCTGTCGTAAACCGCGATCTCCAGTTGTGCGCTATCGACACCGGGCGGCAATGTCATGGTGAGCGTGGCGGGGTGGCTCAGTTGTAACCCGTCGGGGTTCAAATCGAGGGCGAAGCCGGTGAGGTCGTTGGGGTGATCGACGATGAAGCGGCTGAGTTGCACCTCGGTCCCGGGCTCCACAGCACCGGGCGGAAGCTCGAGTGTTCCGATTCCACCGGGGGCCTCGAGGACTGCCGAGGCACCAGAACGCACCGTTTGCCGCGTCTGGTCGACGAGCTGGATATCGGCCAACGAGGGGTTGAGGCCGCGCGGTGCACGGGACATCGCGCGCGAACGGTCGTCCCCTGAGGCGCGGTCGCGAGATCCAGGGAAGTACTGCGTACCGATCGCGACCATGGCCAGCACCACGGTGAGGAAACCGGCAATCAACAACAACGCCGCAGTTCGGCCTTCGCCCTTCCCATTCATCGCAAGCAAACTAGGTTTCTCCCGTGAGCCGGGCCATTGGCCGATAAGACTCCGGGTGTGCATGATGCGTGGCTCTTGCGGCGTGGCGAACAAGCGCGTGGAGGTGCGGTGGATCTAGCGACGTACGTCGCTCAGAAACGGACGCTGGTGAACGAGGCACTCGAATTGTCGATGCCTCCGCGCCGCCCCGACGCCGGACGCCTGGTCGAGGCGATGCGCTACACGTTGCTTCTTCCGGGGAAGCGGTTGCGTGCGGTGATCTGCGTCGCGACGGCCGATGCGTTCGGCGGTCGCGAGAAGGACGCGCTGGCCTTGGGTGTGGCGGTCGAGATGGTGCACGCCGCGTCGTTGATTCTCGATGACCTGCCGCAGTTCGACGACGCGCGATTGCGGCGCGGACAGCCCGCCAATCACCGCAACTTCGGTGAAGCGACCGCGATGCTCGCGTCGATCGGATTGCTCACCGCCTCGTTTCGACATCTCACGCAGCAGTTGCCCACCAAATGGCTCGGGCCCGACCTCGCCTCGCCGGCCGTTGCCACGCTCGCCGAGGCGGTGGGTGAGAACGGCATGGTGGCGGGCGAGGCGCTCGATCTCTTGGCGCGAGGCACGCAGCCGAACCTGGATGAGATGGAGCGGATTCACGCGCTGAAGACCGGCAGTCTGTTCATCGCCGCAACGGTCGAAGCAGCACGCTTGGCCGGCGCCGGAACTTTCGAGCAAGCGGCGCTACGCGCCTACGCAAAAAACTTGGGACTCGCGTTTCAAATCGTCGACGATCTGCTCGAAGTCACCTCGGCACCGGAGCGAACCGGCAAGCAGAACGACGTCGTCGATGAAGCGCCCAGCTTCGTGACGCTCGCCGGCGTGGACGGCTCGCGTCAGATCGTGCACGAGTTGATTCAGACGGCGGTGCAGAGTCTCGCCCCGCTCGGCAAGCGTGGCGAGTTGCTGGCGCAGTTGGCGTTGATGTCGGAGCAGCGCGATCGGTGAGCGAACGAACACCGCCGGTTCGTCCCGTGTCTCGCTACGACGAGGTGCGCCGTGCACTCCACGAGCGCGGCTATCTCGAGCCGCCACTGGAGCGATTGTTCTTGGGAGGCCAAAGCGGCGCCCAACGTGGGGCGTGGTTTCTCAACGCACTGCTTGCCGGGTTGTTCGCTGGACCGCCGCTCGGCGTGCTGTTGGCGGCGGTGGTCGTCGCGCAGAGCGGCGGGTTGATTCCGCTTTGGCCTGATGGCGTCATCTACGCGGCGTTCTTCGCTCCGGTGCTTGGTGCCGCGGTCGGTGCGATCGAGATTGCGGTGGCGCTGTGTATTCGCTGGTCGTCGCGACGCGGAACGCTCTCGCCGCGTCGCGCCGCTTGGATTGCCGGTGTAGCAGTCGGTGTGGTCTTTTCGGCGTATCTCGGTTTTTGGGCGATGAAACAGACCGGCGCCTTTGGTGCGCGTGACTTCGTCTGCCTGTTGGCCCTGGCGATTGGCGCCGGTTATGCCGGGAGGGTGGTCTCTGCGGCGGCGCTGGTGGAAGCGGTTTATGCCAGCGGACGTGTTCCGACCGAAAGCCGACCGCGGCTCTGGCGCGCACTGTTGGGCGCGGCCGCGGTCTTCGTGTTGCTCGCTGCCTTGTTGGCAGGTTCGACGCGACTCGGCTCGGGCAGTCCCGTCCTCGATGCGCACGCGCACGACAATTCCAAGACGCTCGCGGTGTTCGTCGCCTGGGACGGTTTGAGTCGCGAGTTGGCGCACGGCATCGAACGAGCATCCGGATCCGGAAACGAATCGAGCGCGTGGATTGCGCGAGAGACAAAAGCCGCGACCGTGCAACGCAGTGACGCTTCCGATCCAGTGTCGTTTTGGACCACGGTTGCCACCGGATGCTCGGCCGATCGGCACGGCGTGCGGGCGACGTTGCTTCCAACCTTGAGAGGAGGCCAAGCTCCGCTGATCTCGCATGGCGTGGCAGCAGGCCCACTCGAGTTGCTCGCGCGGTTGCTGCCGACGCAGCCCCGCATCGCACGCGCAGGGGTCCGCACCGTTCCTGCTGTTTGGGAGATTGCAGCCGACGCGCGCAAGACAGCCGTCATCGGGTGGTGGGCCACATGGCCTGCGTCGAAACCGGGTGAGGCGGGAGGCTACGTCGTCAGCGATGGCGCCTTGGCGGCCACGATCGCGGGGCGATCGATCGATCAAGCGATCTTCCCCGCAACATGGGGCACACAAGAGTCGCCGACCTGGTTGGCTCGGGCGCGGTCGGCAGCAGGGGCGGCGCCCGAGATCGAACGGCGTGGCGATCGGCTTGCATGGGAAGCGCTGGTCGGTGATTTGTACTTGGTCGAAGCACTCGCTGCGGTGACCCATGCCCGGGAACTCCGGGCGGTGTTCATTTACCGCCCGGGGCTGGTTGTGGTGCGCGAGCGCCCGCGCCGCTCTGGCGAGGACCCGTTCACGATCCTGGAGCGGCTGCGCCGGCACGCCGTGTCGGTCGAGGCGGCGCTGACTCGCGTGACCGAGACGCTGGGGATCGATCGGCAGCGAGCGCTTTCGATCAGCGTGATGGGCTGGCCAGGTCGCGCTGCCGAAGGGGAGAGCGGCTGGTGGGCCTCGGACCTGTCCCGCGAGCGGGTGCGTGACACCAACCCGGAAGTGACGGCGATTGCGCCCACTTGGCTCGCACTCGAGGGGCTGAGCGTCGACGCCCGGATGTGTGGCGAACCATGGGGACTGGCCGCACCGAAGGTCCAGACCCGCGTCGCTCCCGCCAAGCCGTCTCCTGCCTCGGAGGCGTTCGAGCAGGACGTCTTGGAACGACTGCGAAGCCTCGGGTACGTCGACCAGTAGGCTCGGCCACGCACGTGCATTCGAGCGCGAACCAATCTGGAGAGCTGTTTCAACTTTGTGCGTTGTCGCGCTAAAGGCTGACCGTATACTCCCGCGGCAAAGGAAGGACATGACAGGGAATCCGCAGGATCGAGCCCCCTCGGCGGAGGCTCTTGCAACCAGAGTATTTCGCCGAAACCCGACCGTTTCGTTCACCCGTTTTGGTGAGGAAGGGCTGTTGGTCGTACCGAAAGCGAGCTGGAACATGGTGCTCAACGGGGCCGGCGCCCGGGCGTTCGAGTTGATCGACGGTGTCCGCACCATCGGCTCGGTGGCGCAGGCGATTTTCGAGGAGTTCGATGCCCCGTCCTTGGGCGAGGTCGAGGCCGATCTTGCAGAACTGGTCGCCGACCTTTGCGGCCGTGGTGCCTTGGAAGAAGTACTCAACTAGGACGACGCACGCGAGGACACGATCGTGTCGATGACGCCATTCGGCGAGTTGATGAATCGAGCATCGTTGCAGTTGCGCCCCGTCAGCGCGCAACTGGAACTGACCTACAAGTGCAACCTGCTCTGCTCTTTCTGCTACAACTCGCCCAAAGCTCGGAAAGAGCTTGACGGCGACCAGTGGCTCACGGTGCTCGACAAGCTCAAGACCGCCGGTGTATTCAACATCACGCTCACGGGCGGTGAAGCGTTCTGCCATCGCGACTTCTGGCGAATCGCGCAGGGAGTGCGCGATCGCGGCTTCGTGCTGAGGGTCTACACCAACGGTGTGCTGCTCGCCGACATGGACAAGGCCAAGCGGTACGCCGACCTCGCGCCGTTCGAGACCGAGATCTCGATGCACGGGTCCGACGCGGCGACGCACGAGCGCCTCACCGGGATTCGCGGCAGCTTCGACAAGATGCTCATGGCCTTCAAGAACCTCGGTGAGCTAGGGGTCAAGGTCACGGTCAAAACGCCTATCACACGGCTCAACCAAACGCAGTTGGCTGCGATTCGCGACATTGCAGCGAGCTACGGTCACAAGGTGATCTACGACACCAATATCACCCCGACGGACGACGGCGATCTCTCGCCGCTGTCACTCGCCGCGTCTCCGCAGTTCATCACCGACTTCATGGTTCAAGAGGTGCGAGAAGGGAAGCGCGCACCGATGAAGCCGAAGGTCGTAGAAAAGATGGGGGCCAACTGCAACACCGGCCGAACCTCGATGACGATCGACCCGTACGGCGACATCTTCCCGTGCGTGGCGTGGCGGCGTGTGGTTGCCAACATTTTGGAGATCGACGATTTGCTGGCCGTGTGGCAGGGACGAAACGGCCGCAACGAAACTCTCGACTATGTTCGCCAGGTGGCATTTGACCTCCCCAAACGAACGTTGGCTGGAGCACCGGAAGGGGCATTTGCCAGTTTCTGTCCAGGGGCCGCGGAGCGTGAGACCGGAAACGCCTTTGCCTTCTATGGCGCCGCGCGCATGTCTGGATTGGTTCGCCTGCAGGCGTTCAAAGCCCTCGAGGCCGCGGACACCCAAAGTGACGATACTGAAAATCCACTTGCCTCCCGGTCGGGTACCGCGTAGAAACTACGCCAACTAGTTCTCGACCCGCAGCGGCCCTATTCCGGATAGGTCCGAACGAGAACCGAAAAGAAACCTCGCCGGGGATCGTCCTCGGCCCACCTCGAGGGAGGACTGAATGAAGAAGGTTTACGAAAAGCCCCGCGTGATCTTCGCCGAGAAGGTCGAAGCTCGTGCGGTGACCTGCACGAAGGCGGACGCGACAGCGTGCGCCGAGGGTCCGGTCCAGAGCTGATCCACGCGCTCGACGGATTCCATGTGCCAGAAAAAGGACGGGCGGCCACTGTGGTCGCCCGTTTTATTTTGTTCGGTTCGGACCCGAAGGTGCCGGTCGTTGTCGTTCGTGTCGAGGCCGAGTCGACCTTGCGGGCCGGCCTGAATCTCAAACAACCTGGGCTCGGGTCGGCGGTTGAGGGTATCTTCTCGACCGTCATCTGGGGTGTCGTGGCGCTGGGCGCGCCCGCTACGAGGCCAATGCGTTTGCGACTGACTGACGGCTCTCGGTTCCTCACTCTGCTGGTCGCCATTGCGTGCCTGATCGGTGCGCTGCCGTCGCACGCGGAGGAACCGCGTCTGACCTTGGACGAAGATCCTCGCGACCCGACCCGCGTCACGCTCACGATCCAGGTGCCCGCGCCGTCATGGCGCGACAACGCGGTCGGCATCGTTCCGGTGATCGCCGGCTTTGGGCGACTCGGCGAAGTCGGGGCGCCCGATCTTCCAGTCCGCAATCAGCGCGTGGCGTTGCCTCCGGGCGGCGAATTGTCGATTGCCGATCTCGAGATCTCTTGGGAAGAAGGGATGTTGCCCCGCGCGGTGGCTCCGTTTCCATCCGAAGGGTCGCAGGTCGCCACGCAACTCGACTCTCGCTTCGACGAGCCTGTGACCTGGTGGCCGTCGCAACCGGTCACGCTGGTAGCGAGTAGCACCTACTACCGATCGTTGCGCTTCGGGACGTTGCAGATCGTGCCGGTACAGATCGACTCGAGGCAGGGCCGGTTTCGTGTCGCGCGCACGATCAAGTTGCTGTTGGAGCGTGACGCATTGCGCCAAGCCGATCTGCGCTCCTTCGCACCGCCATCGTCACGCGTCGGTCCCTTGGATCGAGAACTGGAAGTGATGAGCGAGTCGTTCGCCGTCGGTGCCTCGACGGTAGGACGCGGGTCGAGCCAAGCGGGAGCGCCGTCGCGCGCCGCGGACGCTCCCTTGACGCCGCCGACATTCCCCGCGTGGCAATTCGAGTTGAAGCAAGACGGCTTGTATCGGGTGACGTACGCATGGGCGCAGGCCAACGCGCCGGCACTGCTGACGTTCCTGACCGCCAACGATCCTCGCAAATATCGGCTGACAGTCCAGGGGATCGAAATCCCGATCAAGGTCGAAGGGGAATCCGACGGTGTGTTTGGACCGGGGGACGCGATCGTGTTCTACGGTCAAGCGATCGGCGCCGTCGACCTGTACTCGCCGGATGTTTTCCAAAGCGGCGACTACACCGACACCAACGTCTATCGACTCGACATCTTCACCGGCGCCAAGCGAATCGTTGCGCGAACCGGTACCGGCGCGCCGAATGGTGTTTATCAAGTGCCGGCGTCGTTTCGCTACACCGTGCGATACGAACAGAACCTGAGGTTCTTCGGAACCATTCCGCAGGACGGCACCGATCACTGGTACGCCGACTCGTTCTCGTCATCGACGACGGCCGATGGCACCTCGCAAGAACAGTCGGTGCCGACCCCCGACTACGCCTCCGGTTCGGTGAGCGTGAGGGTCAAGCAGTTAGGACTCAAGCCATCCGGCAATCCGAGCTATTTGCATCGCTCTCAAGTCTGGGTCGACGGCGTGCTGCGTAACACCGCCGACTGGGATGGCTACCGGGAGTTCGTGCAAGGACAGGAGAACGGGGCGATCAGCTTTACGCCGGCGTCGCTCGCACCGCTCACCAAAGTGCAGATCAAACTGCCGTTTCCGCCGCGCAACAGCTCGACAGCCGATTCGGTCAACATCAACTGGGTCGAGATCGACTACGACCGCCGCTATCAAGTACAAAGCGACGCCTTGTTGTTCGACGTCGACAACGCCGATCGAGAACCGCATTTGGCGGGCACCAGCGCGCTGGCCGAAGTCTGGGAGATCACCAAGAGTTCGCCGTCCGCGGCCGGCATGGCGATCGTGCTCCCCGAGCGCGTGCCGAACGCCGCGTTCACCGCGGGAGAAACGCGCTTCACGATGCAGGTCGACGGCACGGCTCCCGCCAAGCGTCGGTTCGTCGCCGCCGGACCGAGCGGTTACTTGCTGCCGTCCGCGGTTCGTGAAGATCAAGCTCCCTCGACGCTCGATGCGTCGCTCGGAAGCAGTCTGCAGGGCGCCGGTTCCGGCGCCGATTGGGTGATCGTCGGGTATCGCTCGTTCCTCGACATGACGGCCGGCTCGCGTTTGCGGCAGCTACTCACACAGCGTCAGGGGCAGGGGCTCGACACAGCGGTCATCGACATCCGCGATGTCTACGACGAGTTCAGCGACGGCATCGAAGATCCTGAAGCAATCAAGAAGTTCATGTCGTATGCGATGGCGAACTGGTCGCCGGCCCCGTCGTACTTGGTCTTGGTGGGCGATGCGACGCGCGACTACAAGAACTTTTACGGCAACTCGCCGTCGCGGCAGTTCGTGCCGACCCATATGGTCGACGTCGCCACCGATCAGCAGTTGAGCTACTACCTCTCCGATACATGGTTCGCCGCCACGGCACCCGGCTCCGAGATACCGCAAGCGGCTGTGAGCCGCGTCCCGGTGCGCACGCTGGCCGAGGCCGAGGAGGTCTTCCGCAAGTTGGTCGCGTATGAGACGACGGCGGCGCCCAGTTCCTGGTCGGGCCGTGCATTGCTTGTCTCTGAGAATGATCCCGATGGCTTCTTTGCCGTGCACAACGCGATTTGGGACGAGTGGTTCTCGGGCACAGCCGGCCCGCAGGTTGCGACCAAGGTCTATGAAGCGGCGCAAGACGATTGCGTGGCGATGAATAGTTCGATCGACTCCAACGTCAATCTTGGCGCCGGTCTGATGACGTACGCGGGACACGGCGGCTATCAGGTGTGGGGTCGTGGCACATGTGGATTCTTCAACACCAAGACCAGCGGCGTCGATGATCTCACCGACATCAACAATCCCAATGCACTGAACTTCCAGGTACAAGCCAACTGCATCACGGGTCACTTCGCGCAGGACAACAGTTCGACCGGGACCGACTCACAGATCGTGTTCATGGAGGACTGGTTGGTCACACCGAACAAGGGCGCTGTAGGCGGAATGGCCCCGTCACACCTGGCCTTCGGCTTCGAACTCGATACGATCCTCAACCCGCTCTACGAAGAGGTCTGGGGTCCGCACAAAGCGCGCCTCGTGGGTGAGATCGACCGACGGATGCGCCGCGACTTCGATACCTTCAACAAAACGATTCTGCTGCGATCGTTCGTGACCTTCGGCGACCCGGCGACGCGCCTGCGCATGCCGGCCCCGGCGACCACCACAATCACCGCAATCAACAAAGCAGCATCCGGCCAGTTGGCGGTGACTTGGAATTCCGTGGCTGGTGCCACCAAGTACCGATTGTTCCGCGCCACATCGCCGACAGGCCCCTACACCCGCGTCACCGAGACCACAGGACTGGGGTTCACCGACGCAGGGCTTTCGAACTGCAGCGAGTACTACTACTACGCCACTGCGGTCGATGCCTCGAACTTCGAAAGCCGCTGGTCCAACTTCAACCTGACATGCAACGGGACGCGAGATCCGCAGGACTGCAAGGCGGGAATCCCCGAGAATCCTGTCGCGCCGGCGGCGCCGACGCTGTTGTCCGTCAACGACACGCAACGAGGCGGCCAACTCGAAGCGGTCTGGAACAACGCCACGCGCGAGCCGGATGTCACGCAGTACACCGTTTTGTGGGGCACGACACCCGGAAACTACAACCTCGGACAGAAGTCGACGGCCGCGACCAGCGATCGTTTGGTGATCGGTGGGCTCACCGATGGAACCAGCTACTACGTGGTGGTGCGAGCCGAGAACTGCAGCAAGGCAGGCGCCAACTCAACGGAGAAAAGCGGGGTTCCGCATCGCGTCGAGGGCCTCAATCCGCCGCGGTCGACGTGGGACTTACGCGTGTTCAAAGATCCCGACGTCGATGGAACCGCCAACGTGAAGCTGACCTGGAGTGCGCCAACACAGACCGTGTGGGGCACGGCGACATCAGCGGCGAGTGTCGAGGTGTACGGCAATCAGACTGGGCCGGTATTCGCGATCGATGTCGCTCATCGCATCGGCACGGCAGCCGGGACGGCAACCCAGTTCATCCACGCCAATCAATTCCCGTCGACGACCGGCAATTGGTACTACTTGATCGTCACCATCGATGGCAGCGGCCAACGCTCGGCGGCCGGCACCGAACTTCCCGATGGGATTCCCGATCTGCGGCTGCAGAAACAGGCCGGCAATCAACTGCGGCTGACTTGGTCGCCGATAGCGCAATCGCTCCCGTATCCCGGACAGAGCAGCGGTCATCGACTGCGGGTCACCGGGTACAACGTCTACGGTCAAGCCGGTAACCTGCCACGCAGCAGTTGTTCCGCAGGCAATCGTCGCGCCAGTGATTTGGTGACGAGCGACGTGACGCTCCCGGCGCCGCCGGACGCCTATTACACCTATCAAGTGCTGGCGAAGGATTCCTACGGCAGCGAAGCGGTTTGGTGACGAGCGAGAATCACGATCGTTCACCCAGGCGTGTCAACTCGTCGATCGCCGGCTTGTATCCGGGGTGAAGTTGCCGCAACTGGCGTAACAACGAGACAGCGGCAGCCCGATCTCCCTTGCGCAGAGCGAGCAACGCTTGACGGTGATACGCGTGCATCTGATTGCGGGCCGCGATCGTGGCGTTGCGGTCGGCGGAGTCGGCCTCGGCGACCCTGCCTCGTTGTCGCAACATCACGCCTAGCAACTGCCATTCCGCAGGGCAATCGCGCACAAAGTCGACAAACCGCTGCATCAGCGAGATCCCTTGATCGAGTCGACCGGCTCCCGCCAGAAGCACCGCGCAAGTAGGGATCGTCTCGCGCGCGTAGTCTGCGTAAGGAGCCGTGGAAAGCGCGTTGGCGTCATCGACCGCCTCGGCGAAACGACCGAGAGCACCGAGATTTCGGAGTCGCAACAGTCGTGCCCGCGGATCGCTGGGCGCAAGCGCCAAGGCGCGGCTCGCATCGTCCAGTCCGCCGAGTGCGTCGCCGCGCAACCGGCGTTGTTCGCCGCGCAGCAGGAGCAGTTCCACGTTCTTGGGCGACTCTTCGAGCGCGCGATCGATGACCCGTTCCAGGTCGTTGCCGGTTGACGTGTTGCTGGACTGCTGCGCCAACACCAGCCGTACGGCAGCGAGGCGCACGTCTTCCTCTGCCACCGGCGGCCCGAGAATCGCCGAGCACATCGCGCGGTCGCCGCGCGCCAGCAGATAACCAAGCGCGAGGTCGGCTCGCGACTGCGGATCGCCGATCGTTGCGCGCTGCCACAGCGCTGCTAGGGACGACGTGAAGCTCTCGATCAGTGCGTGGTTCACGGTCTGACTCGTATGCAAAAGCCACGGTGCACGCAACTCGATGAACATGCTGTCGTCGGTGTTGGGGAATGAGGCGTTCGCGGCGAGTGCCTTCGTGTCCTCGTCGCTCAGGCGCAGGAGGCTGAACAGTTGCGCCGTCGTGAGTACGCCGACGCGCTCCAAATCGGCGCGCACCTCGGCCGGCATCGACTCCAACTTCGGCAGCGCTGCCGCATCGATCGGTGTGTCCGACGCCAACAACAACAGGTCGCCGTCCTCCGGCGAGAAATGAAATCCGTAGACGTGTGCGAACTCTCCGCGCAGCGCCGCAAGAATGCTGGATAGCCCCTGCGGATCGAGCCCGTAGAGTTGGATCCACTGCAAGAGCCGGCCGCCCGGATTCAGTCGCCGGTGCGCCTTCACGAAGAATTCGCGCGTGAACAGGTTGGCAGCGCCGGCCAAGAACGGATTGGAAGGCTCCGACACGATCACATCGTAGGTGTCATGCGTGCGCGCCAACCAGGCGCGGCCATCCTCGATCAACAACCGTGTGTGCGGATCGTCGAGCGGTTTGTGATTGACGCTTTCGAAATAGCGCGAGCCATCGATCACCGCCGGCTCGATCTCGATGATGTCGAGTCTCTCCGGCTTGTACAGCGTCAGCGCGCCGCTGGTGACGCCGGATGCGTAGCCGATCACGCAGGCCGTCTTCATCGGCCCGCCGAATAGAACTGGCAGGTGACCGCTGAGTACCTGCGTCGACATGTCGGTCAAGCTGGCGTCGGTTTTGCCGTTGATTCGCATGTCGATCCCGCCAGATTGGTCGTGGATTGACACGGTGGCACTGGGACCGTCCTTCAACATCAGGATCGTTTCTGCCGGGAGCCCCTCCAGCGACTCGTTCGGCATCCCAAAATCGATCGCACGTTTGGGGTGGTAGTAGGCACCGCGCGTCATCTTGTACTCGCTCCACGACGGCGGGAAGAAAAGCGTTGCCACAGCCAGTACCGCGGCACCTGCGGCGAGCCAGCGCGGTCCGCGTCCGAGCCAATCGCGCTGCCACAGAAGCACGATCGCGGCGACGAACGCGTTGAGCGACGCCCCGAGAATCAGGCTCTTGGCCAGCCCGAGCTGAGGAATCAAAACGAAGCCGGCCAAGAACGCTCCCAAGGCAGAACCGACCGTGTTGAAGAAATACAGATCGCCGACGGCGCGCGCGGTCCCGCGCTCGCGGGCCAGAGCCGTGGCCAGCAGTGGAAACAGCGCTCCCAGCACCAGGGTCGGCAAAATCATCGTCACCGCCGAGAGCACGAACGCAGCGAGCAGTACCGTCTTTCCGCTGATCCCGAAGCGCAGGTAAAGCATCACGAACAGGTCGTTGGAGTAACCCAACAACACCAACGCGACGATCGAAGACAACGCGAATGTGAGCATCCCGATCGCGTAGGCGCCGTAGGCGTTCTTCAGTCGGATCAACCACGGGCGAATCAGAAAACTCCCCAACGCGATCCCTAACAGAAATGTCGCGAGCATCGAGGCGAAGGCGTAGGTCGAGGAGCCGAAGACCATCCCCAGCCCACGCGTCCACGCGACCTCGCTGGCCAAGGCCGTTGCTCCGACCACGCCATATGTCAACGCCGCGAGATTCCAGCGGGTCGGTGTTGTCGCCAGCACACTCCCTGCGGCCTGAGGCACAGCGCGGTGTGATACCTGGCGCGCCAGCCACAGCGCCAGTGCGGCGGCGGCCAGATCGAATCCGGCACCGATGGCGTTGGTCCAACGCACACCAACCGCTGGGAACAACACGAACGTCGCCAGCAGCACACCGATGACCGCACCCAGCGTGTTGGCGCCGTAGAGCAATCCGATGGCTCGGCTATCCGCCTTCTCGTCGTCGATCAGACCGGCCAGCAGTATCGGAAGTGTGGCGCCCATCAAGATCGTCGGCGTGATCAAGGCCAGCAGCGCGAGTACAAAGCGCGCGATCGACGAGGTCCAGAAATCAAGATCGCCCAACGATGACCACCACAACGACGCCAGCCCGGACAACAGCAGCGGAACCACCAGCGCATAGGCGGCGATACCGAGCTCCAACCGCGCATAGACCGCCAGCCCGCGAAATCGCCGCGCGAACCGGCCTCCGATCAAGCCACCGATCCCGAGTCCCAGCATGTAGGCCACAAGCACGGTGCTGATCGCCAGCGTCGTCGAGCCGAAGACCAAGCGCAGCAACCTGGACCAGACGACCTCCAAGATCAAACTACCGGCACCCGACAGCAGCAGAAGTCCCGCTGCCGTTCGAAGCCGCGCTGACGAATTCATCGAGGTGTTGCTCCTGTTTGTTGCAGCGCGGCGAGATCTCTCTCGGCTTTGCGCACGGTGTCACGTTCCTCGCGCCGCGGACTCGCGAGTCTGATGTAGGTGCGCAGTGCCTCCGCTGCTTCGGTGCGTCGATCCAGCGCGAGCAAGGCCTGCGCCCGGTTGTGCAGCAATGCTGTGTCGCGAGGGGCCAGTCGCAGTCCGGTATCGGCGGCGGCAAGCGCATCAGCCGGTCGTTGCAGGTCGAGCTGGATCGCCGCGAGGTTGGTCCACTCCTGAGGAGACTCGGGTGCGGCCCGTGCAGCGCGCTGAAAGTAGTCGAGCGCGCGCTCGTATTTCTTGTCGACATCGCGCGCTAAGAACGCCACCTGACGCAAGGAGCCAGCGTCGTTTGGGTCGCACGCAAGCGCTTGATTGAACGACGTCGCCGCGCTCCCCCATTGCTGCTGACGCATGAACCCTTCCCCCTGCAAACGATGCAGCCGCGCCACGCAACTGACCTGCTGGCGTAGTGGTTCGCGCAGCGCGGGGAAGGAGAGCCCGCCGCGCGCGAGCATCACGACGGCGACCATCGACAGCCACAACGTGGCGCGATGCCGGTGGAGCACCTCGAAGGCGCCGTCAAGGAATCCCCCGAGCCCAGCAGCAATCAGGGCCGCCGGTAGCGCCACGAGTAGCAGCCTTGCGTCGCCCCACGCCAAGCAACCGAGACTCGAGGCAATCAGCAAGGCGAGCGCGGAGCGTACGATCGAAATCTCCGAGAACGAAACGATGTATGCAGCGGCCGCACCGTAGCAAATCGCGAACGCAGCGACCTGCAGCGGGAGTCGCGCCAACCCTTCAGGGCCCACGATCAAGCAAAACCCTGCCGCGCATGCGCACAATCCCGAAACAGCGCCACTGAGAGCACCGAGCACGCCACGCAATCGCGATCCGAAGAGTTGCGCACTCCATGGGGCGAACGCCAGCACTGCTGCGAGTGCCGGAATCCCGAAGGCGCGATCGAGTGCAACCGAAGCAGCGATCCAACCGAGCACCAACACCGAGCGGTACACCCCTTCGGTCGCGAGCGCTCGCAACCCTAGCCAGATCGTGAGTGCAGCGCCGGGAAGCGCCAGTCGATCGAATGCGGAGATCGCGAGTGTCGGGCCATCCGGCAGAAATAGAAACCAGGCGGCGCTCAGTCCGACCAGGTAGCCCCCCCACGGAATCGTGATCAGCGCGCTTGGCAACAACTGGCGCGACACGCCCGGTGTCGAGAGCAACCAGGCTTCACTCGGGTGGCGGCGTTCGAGTCGACTAAAGACCCAGACCGCGAGTGCGAGTACCGGCAGCAACCACAGGATCGCGATGCTGTCGGGAAGCGTCGTGGCCTCACCCCGCCATGTGACGCCCGAGTTGCGGAGAAACTCGCTCTGCTCCAACGCCGGTTCGAACCAACGCATTACGCTCAGCACCAGCAACGGCAGCGTGAAGAACGCCAAAGAGACGAAGTAGACGCTGATCGCGGCGCCGAGTGCGCGCCAAACGCGGCCGGCGCGGAGCAACACATAGACGCCGGCAAGCAGCACGGCGCTGGCCGTTTCAAAACGGATGCCGGGTGTCGTTCCGCCGAGCGTCACGCGTGGATCGAAGAAATGAATCACGAGCCAAGCGAGTTCCGACGGGTCGCCGGCGTAGTAACCGATGGTCGGGATCTCCCGCGTGCGATGCAGCAGCACATCGACCAAGGGGGGCAGCAGCGTCAGCGTCCATGCGACCGTCATGAGTCGCGTGACACGCGCGGGAGCCAGCTTGGCCCAAAACGCCAACGTCAGTGTCAGCGCCAGAAACGGTCCGAGATACGCCAACGGATAGTGAACGAAGGCTGCGGTTACCGAGAACATCGGATTGCGCGCGAGCATGATCTCGAGCACATTGCGCAATGCAATCACCGCGGCCAGCGTCAACGCGACGGTGGTGGGGCCCCACGGCCACTGTTCACACGCGTCGACCCAGGCACCGAGTTTCTTCCAGTACGTCGTCATCCGATCACCGTTGCGGCGTCGTGGTCTGAGTGGGTGGCGGATCTCCGACATAGCCGAGACTCCCGGCGCGGTCACGTTTCTCGGGGTCGATCTCCGATTCAGGACCTGTGGTCGGCACAGCGGCGCACGCGTCGACGAATCGCGTCAGATCGTGACGCATCGCCGATCGATCGTGCAGCTCGTGCGGGTCGGCGCCAAGGTCATAGAACTCGAGCGTCGGCGAGCCGCTGCGCGTCGGGATCGTGATCAACTTGTCGAAGCTCTCGCGCGCTGCGCACCATCGGCCGGCGCGGCCGGGCACCTCGCGGCGCGGATTCTCGGCTCTCACCAAGACATGATCGGCCAAGTGAACCGAGAGCCGTGGTGCGATGGTCGAGGTGCCGCCGCGACGAAGTGGCTCCGCCAAGCTCACGCCGTCGAGAGACGGCGGCGGATCGAAGCCGGCGAGCGTCAGCACTGTGGGGAGCAAATCCATCAGCAGAGCGTTTCCTTCGATGCGTGTTCCAGGCGGAATGCCGGGCGCTCGAATCAGCATCGGAACGTGCAAGGTTTCGTCATAGAGATACTCACCGTGGGCAAACCAGTAGCGATGTTCGCCGAGTGACTCGCCATGATCGGCTGTCAGTATCACGATCGCGTTGTCGAGTACGCCGAGTTGTTTCAGCCCCGCCAACAGATCGCCGACCGCCGCGTCTGTGGCCGCCACCTCGGCCGCGTAGAGCCTTCGAACATGCTCGAGTTCGCGAGCCGAAAGTATTTTGTCGGCGTCGAAGATCACGCGTCCCTTGGTGAAGCCATCGGGTACGGCTGCGTCACCCCGTGCGTCGCTCACCTTCGCGAACAGATCGAAAGGTCCTTCCCAGGTCGGATCGGAAAGCTGCGCGAAGCGTTGCGGCGGTTCGTACGGCCAATGCGGGTCGAGGTAGTGGGCCCACAAGAAGACCGGCGCGTCGCGCTGCAGTGCCTCTTTGGTCCACGCCAGCGCTTCACCCGTGATCTGTGGCGCCGAATCCTTTTCCCATCGCTCGGGAGGATTGGTGAAGACCTCGAAGCCCTGTTCGAATCCGTGTCCCTTCTGGATCCACAGATTGGAGACGAATGCGCCCCGCCGATAACCGTGCTCGCCGAGGATTTCGCTGAGCGTGCGATTCTCATCGCCGAGCGTCATCCCGAGTCCGTCGGCGCCGTGATGAAGCGGATGCAAGCCGGTAAGGATCGAGCCGAGAGATTGCGTCGTGCGTCCGAACGGCGCATACGCATGCGCGACGATCGCACCAGCCGATCCGAGAGAATCGAAAGCCGGTGTGGGCAGCGGCGCGGCGCCGTAGGCCCCCACATGGTCGACCCTCAATGTATCGACCGTGATCAAAATGATGTGTGGCGAGGGGCGCAATGACGGCCAACCGCAACTCGACGCGGTGATCAGCGTCGCGGCCGCGAGCACGGCAACGGGCGCGATGGAGTGACGGCCAAGCAAGTGCGGCTCCATGCTTGGACAAGAATGGTCCAAGGCAGCGGTCAGTATACTGACCAGCCCATATCGCCCCATCCCCGGGCCACGAAAGGAACCGTTCTGGACAGCGAACTCGTGCGCCGCGCTCAGACCGGGGATGAGCGCGCCTTCGACGAGATCGTGGCGCGCTTCGGCTCGCTCGTGCTGGTCGTAGCCCGCAGCATCACACGCCATAGGCAAGATGCGGAGGACGTCGCGCAAGAGGCGTTTTTGAAACTGTTTCGGACCCTCGATCGATGCGACCCCGACCGACCACTCGAGCCTTGGCTGGTCAAGCTGACCTTGAACGCGGCCCGCAATCGTGTCGCGCGCCGTCCCGAGCGGCGCGAGGACGAGTTGGGTGCGGAAGCGGTTTGGCCTGCCGATCGCAAGAGCGACCCATCAGCGGCGCTCCGCCAACGAGAGTTGCGTGCGGCGCTGCTCGAAGCGATGGCCGGCCTCCCGCAGCGCGCTCGAGAGGTCTTTCTGCTGCGCGAGGTCAATGGGCTCGAAACGGCCTGGGTTGCCGAGGCGATGGGGATCACCGAGGTGACGGTCCGGCGACTGGCAAGTGAGGCCCGGCTCCGGGTCACCGAGTGGTTGCGGGTTCATCGTCCGGAATTGGTTGTAGACCTCGGGCGCCGCTAGCCCCTCCTGGCCTCGATAAATTTCAGAGCCGCATGAACGCCCGAGCCTTGCGGTGGGTATACCCGGTGACGCTCCATGCCGGAGCCAAGGAGGTGGCCGTGAATCAAGAGAACCCACGCGACGGATGGGACGGCCTCGTCGGGAGCCTCAGACCGGAAGATCCCACCGAGTTCGATGTCCGTAAGTTGCGGGCACGGGTCGTTCGCGAGGTCGGACAGGTCCGGCATCGCCAGCATTCGGTGGCTCGTTCCGGGTTGGCGGCTGCGGCCGCGGCCGTGGTTTTTGGCGTACTCGGAATCACCTTGATGCAGGACGGTCCCAGCGCATCGAGCTCCTCACCCCGCTTCCTGCGTGGTGACGACGGTTCCGTACAGATCGAGTTCGACAGCAGGCAGGGCCCGCACCGAGTTTCCATGAGCTCCGATCCGGTGGCCAGCGATTCGGCCCCCGTAACGGTTGCCCGGGGCCAACAATTCGTGGACAAAACCGAACAACCGGCCCCTGGGTCGGTGGTGTTTTACAGAGTCGACTGAGCTATGTTCCTGTCATTGCCAGGCCTGGGCCTCCGAAAGAGCCGGAATTTCGTTGCTGGCTTCCAGGCTTCGGCGTACCTCAACACTTCGGTGTTCGGGCTGACCAGACCCGAGCGAGAAGCGACCGGGCAGAACCCTCTTCCGGTAGAGGGGCGGTCAAGCATCTCGCACGTGCTGGTTGGCTTAACACCCAACGCTTTACGTAACTGAGGAGGGTAGTCATGAAGAGGTTTAACAAGGTCCAAGGTCTGGTGGCGGCCGCCGTTGGCGTGGCGCTGCTGGCAGGTGGCTTGGCCACGGCATCGAACATGGGCTTCAAGTTCGTGCCGAACATCGCTGCCAATCAGTTCTTCGATCTGTCGTTGCCCTGGAACAACAACTACGCCAAGGCCTCGAACCTGTTGAGCGACCTGCCGGGTGCCAACCGTGTCTCCCGTTATAACGGGAGCGGTTCGATCACCGACTGGTTCGCGGGGGCGAGTAGTTCGTCCAACTTCAACATCGTCAAGGGCGATGCCTACATCGTGCGCGCCGGTGGATCGGGCGTTAACACCGCGGTGGTCGTCGGTTCGCATGACCCGGCGTTCACCTTCGCATTCACGGCCAACCAGTTCCGCAACGCGTCGGCTCCGTACCATCAGACCCTGACCAAGGCGAGCCAGGTACTGAACGACATGAAGACCCAGATGGGTGCCAACTCCGTCAACCGCGTTTCGCGCTATAACGGCAACGGTTCGATCACCGATTGGTTCTCGGGCGCGTCGCCTGCATCGAACTTCAACCTGACCCTTGGGATGGGCGTGATCGTTCGCGGCGGCAGTGCCGGCGGCAGCGGCTACGTCTGGCCGCACTACTAAGCGTCCGAGAGATCACAGCGAAAGGAGCTTGAATCATGAAGAAGAAGAACACCATCGCAGTTTTGGCCGGTCTGTTGGCTTTGACGGCCGGGGCTGCGCTTGCTGGAACCCCGTTCAGCTCGAGCGTGCACAACACGCCGTCGGCGGTTCCGGGCGGCACTGTTTTCCAGCGTTACTTCGCGGCCCTCGCGTCCGGCGTCAGCCCTGACTGCAGCACCAACTGCGGTGCCGGCGGCTGCGTCACGACCGACGGTCAGCAGACCTGCCAGCTCACGACCCGTAACTCTGCCGGTGCGTACCTGGGTTACGACTCCAACAGCGACAACTACTTCCCGGCCGGAACAGGCGATGGCAACACCTTCCAGGCGTTGCTGGAAGCCCAAGGTGGTGCTGGCACCAGCGGCCACATCGGTTACTACGGTTGGACCTCGAAGGTCGTACTTTCAACGGATCAGTCCAAGAAGAACGTCGCCGACTGCACCGGTACCAATGCGGCCTCGTGCCTCGGCAACGCGAACAGCACCAACTCTCGCGACATCAGCGGCGTTCCGAACGCCGATGGCGGTGCGGCGGGAACCCAGCGCTTCGGCGGTCTGAGCCCGGTGCCGGCTCCACGCGTCACCAGCTACTCGCCGGCCACAGGCATCACCAACCTCGGTTGGGATGCTGCGGTCAGCAACACGGGCAGCCTGACGGCTGTCAGCTACGACCTGCACTTCTTCAAGGGTGCCTGCAACATCAACCCGAACGAAACGCAGTTCACGCTGCTGAAGAACGTCACTGGAACCTCGACCACCGTTGCCAACGCTGATGTTGGCGCAGGTCCGAGCGACTGCGTGACCTACGCACTTCGTCCGGTCCTCGCGAATATCGTGGGCGGCACGGTCAAGACCCGTTTCCTCAGCTCCAACAGCCAGCAAGTCCGTGTCAGCGGAAGCGGCGGTGCTGCAACCGTGTTCGACATCTCGGCCAAGTGGGCGAGCGCCAACAACGTCGAAGTCAACTGGAAGACCAGCCTCGAAGATGGCGTGCGTGGGTTCTATGTGAGCCGCGCCACCACCGAGAACGGTACCTATGTCCGCGTGTCGAGCTTGATCGCGGCCAAGGGTGAGGCTTCGGCCTACACCTTCGTCGATGCCGTCCAAGTCCAGGGCATCCAGAAGGCTTCCGGCTTGTTCTACAAGATCGAAACCGTCGACATCGATGACAACGTCGCGGCCTTCGGTCCTGCCAAGGCTCAACTGCCGGTGCCCGGTAAGGGCGTCATCCAGCAGCGCAACAAGACCAACCGCAAGTAACGTCTCTACGGTTGTCACCAGGAGGGAGCTCGGTCACCGAGCTCCCTCTTTTTTCGCCTCGGGGTCGGCGCACGATGCCGACTTGGACGCCCTCTAGCAGTCGCCCCTAGAATGACGGCCTCGCCACAAACTCGAGCCAGGAGATCTTGTGTTTTGTCGAACGCTGTCGTCGATCGCCGCAGGCTTGATGCTCATCGCTGCGATCGTGTTGCTTGCCGGTTGTCAGTCCAAAAATCGTGCGGTCGTGCTGATCACAGTGTCGGGGCTCGGAGACGCAGCGGTCACCGCGTCCTCGATGCCGGCACTGAACGCGCTGCCGGCCCCGGGTCGTCAGCCTGGATTGGTTGCTCCCGCACCCGATGCCGTGCTGTCCGCGGCATCACTTGTGACCGGTGAAGATCCTCCCAGCACGGCGCAGGGAGACCTTTATCGAATTCCAAGCGCCAGCGTCACGCTTGCCGAAGAGCTTCATCGCGATGGGTTCTACACAGCCGCATGGATCGGCTACGGCGACCTCTCGACACGGCACGGCTTCGCGCGAGGCTTCGATGCGTTTCAGTCGATCGCCTACCCCGCCGATCAACCGGTGATGCCGGATGAGTCGAACCGCCTCCGTCCTCCGCAAGGCGGATTCCTTCCGGCTGCGACGGTCGCCGAGCAGTTCGGCACGTGGCTCAAGGACAATCGTGACAAGCGGCGGTTCTTCGCTTGGCTACACATGGGCGACCCGGCGCACGCCGTTAGCGCAAGCGAAGAGGGCACCGAAGCGACAGCCTATGCCGCGGCTCTGTTGTCGATCGACGCCGCGGTGACGTATGTGCGTGAGGCGCTGCGAACCTATGGCAACGACAACGCGGTGATCGTGATCGTTGGTTTGCATGGGGAAGCCTTGGGTGACGATGGAGAGTTGACACATGGGATCGCGCTGCACCCCAGCACCTACAAGGTAGCAACCGCGATGACCGGTGATGCGCCGGCCGCACTCGAGGCGGGTCGATCGATCGCGACGGTATACAACAGGGTGCTCACGGCTGCTGGTAGATCCGACGACAAGCCAAGCCGCAACAGCACGAGCGTGACGTCGTCCTCCGCCGCGCGCGCCTACGGTTGGCCGATCGGCCCCGTCGACGGCGCACGCAACGAGTCGCAATCGTTGCCGTCCGGTGCGACGGCGCTCTTGCAGCAATTACGCCGCGCGCGCTCGGTCGCGATGCACGACAACAAGCCGTCCGAAGCTGTCGCAATGCTTCAAGCGGCGACGTCGCTGGCGCCGCAAGCGCCCGCGATTCCGCTGGCGATCGTTCGCTCGATCACATCGCTCCCGCAAACCGAGCGAGCGCCGCTGCAACCGGCACTCGATGCGGCGTTGAGTTCACTCGCGGCGTTGGCCGGGTCCGATCGAGCGCGGCAGGTCGATCTGGCGCGCAGCCTGATGTCCGCTGGTCGAGCCGGCGATGCGCTCACGATTGCACGCCGCTTGGCCACCGACTCCGATCCCGGAATCGCACTCGCGTGCGCCGAGATGTTCGCTGAAGGGAAGTCGATCGATGAGGCGCGGCCGCTGATCGAGCGGGTGATTGCCGCGGATGGCGACGCCCCCGAATTGCAGGAGTGGCTGGGCGACATGCTGTCGTCCTCGGGCAGCGCCTATCAAGCGCGTGATGCATATCAGAAGGCCGCGGAGTCTCCACGCGCCCGCACCCCGTTCCTGATGGCCAAGTGGGGTGATGCGTTGCGCACCCTGGGTGATCATGATGCCGCGCTCCAACGATATGCCGAGAGTTTGCGGCTCGATCCTGGATACCGATATCCGCACTCTCAGGCAGCGGCGTCGCTGTCGGCGAAGGGGCAAGAGAATGCCGCGGCACAGGCGATCGCCCAGAGCGTGGCCGCTACCGGCGACGCGGTGTCGGACGCGATCGCTCGCGCGGATGCGTTGGTGCAGGCGGGGATGTTGGCCGCAGCCGGAAACGAAATTGCCGCGGCGCGAGCAAAATTCCCGGACGCTGACGTACTGCCGGTGGCGCTCAGTCGCATCTATGCAAAGGCCGAGAACCTGGCGCGAGCCAAGGCGGTACTCGAAGAGTTTCTGGTCGCGCATCCGAACAGCGCACCGATCTTGCTTCAACTCGCGCGTGGCGAGGCGCGAGCCGGAAACGAGGCTGCGGCCATCGATCTGCTCCATCGAGCAGAAGCGGAAGCCGGGCCTGGATTGACGGAGATGGTGCGTCAAGACCCTGCCTTCCAACGCGTGAAGGGGAGCGCCTTGGCGCAAGCGGCGCAGAGCTTTACAGGGCGCGGCGAAGGGCGGCGTGGCGCCAGAGGAGCGTCGACGCCGTGAGTCGTCGCAACGTTGCTGCGCTCGCGTTGCTGTTGGTGGCGGTGGTCGTCTACGTCGCTCATGCCGCGAGCTTCGGTGTTTGCTTGCAGGACGACGCCTTTATCACGCTGCGCTTTTCGCGTTTTCTAGCAGAAGGGCACGGTCCCATTTATAACGTCGGCGAGTATGTCGAAGGGTATACAAACTTCTCTTGGACTTTGCTCTCGGCAATTCCGTTCTGGCTTGGTCTCGATCCACCGACATTCGTGCTCTGGCTCGGCTACGCATCAGGTGTTGGGGCGCTATTCGCGGCGGCGTTTCTTGCGTGCACATTGGTTCCAGAGCGGCCGGCGAGCGCCGGAGCTGCCGCGCTGCTGATCGCCACGCTCCCATCGTTCGTGGCGGAATCGGTCATGGGGCTCGAAACGGCAGGGTTCGCCGCTTTGGCCGTTTGGGCCGTCGCACTCTTTGTTCGAGAGTGGCGTGACGGTGATCGCTTTCCTTGGTCGGGCGCTGTCTTGGCGGCGGCGGCGTGGACGCGACCCGAAGGCGTCATGATCGCGGCGATGCTTTGGCTTTGCGATGCGGTGGATGCATGGCGGATGCGCAGCCTCGGCCCGATCCGCGTGCGGCGCTGGTTGACGTTCGGGATTCCCGTTGCGCTGCACCTTGCGTTTCGAGTTTGGTTCTACCGCGATATCGTCCCGAACACGTTTCACGCCAAAGTGGGTGGTGGCGTCGCGGCCCTGATTCGTGGCGCCGGCTATACGGGCGAGTTCTTTTCCGCCGCTTGGCCGTTGGCGTTGGTCGCGATCGTCGGTGCGCTCTGGATCGGCTCAGATCGTCAACGCCGAGGCAATGCAGCGTTCATGGCCGTGACGATACCGCTGATCTACACGCTCTATGTCGTCTATGTCGGAGGTGACTACAAGCCGACCTTCCGGTTCTATGCCACGCCGGCAATGTTTCTCAGTGCGTTGGGTGGAGTGGGAGTCGACGTCTTGGCGGAGTGGATGACGCGCGGTCGAGAAAAGCTCCGATACGTTGCGACGGTGTCGTTGGTGATCGCAGCCGGGGCTACGCTGCTGATGACAGGGGAGCCGGCCCGCACCTTCGCCAAATGGCGCGCCGATGAACTTCCCGTGCACCGTGCGGCGGGGCGTTGGTTGAAAGACCATGTCGCGTCCGGGAGTTTGCTGGCGACAGGCAACGCTGGCGTGCTCCCCTACGAGTCGGGACTTCCTACGCTCGACATGTATGGACTCTGCGACCGACACATCGCCATGCGTGTGATGCCGCGCATGGGGCTCGGCCCGGCCGGACATGAAAAAGGGGACGGCAAGTACGTACTCGATCGGCAACCGGCGATCATCCTGATCATGCGCGCGCGGTTCTCCGACAAGCCGCTGAGCCTGGCCGAGATCGAAAAACTCCGATTCTCGGTCGGCGAAAGCGAGCTGTGGGCTGACACGCGTTTCCTGCGCGACTACGAATTGATCAGTCAACGACTCCCTGGTTTCTACTTCAACTACTTCAAGAGGCGCGCGTCGTGAACCCTTTCATCGTGCGAAGAGCCATCCTGGTCGGCCTGCTCGGCCTGATGATCGGGTGCGCCCGCAAACCGCCGTCGGTTTTGATCATCTCGATCGATTCGCTCCGCGCCGACCAGCTCGACGCGCAGTTCAACGGCAAGCCGATCACACCGCGACTGTCGGCGCTGGCCCAAGAGTCGTTGGTTTTCAGCCACGCGATTTCGCCCGCTCCGTGGACGACGCCGGCGTTGATCTCGCTCAACACCGGGCTTCCAGCCTTGGCCCATGGCGTGGAAGAGCACGATCGAGCCCTGTCGAGCAGCGTTCCTACCCTGGCCGAGCAGTTCAAGGCCGCGGGATACAAGACGGCGGCATTCGTGCCGGCCGCAACCTTGCGAGCCGAGTACGGCTTCGAACGCGGATTCGATCTGTACGATTTTTCGAACTACGGGCACGACACGCTTTCGTCGCCCGAACTGACGAGCAAGGTGTTGGCGCGGATCGAGAGTTGGAAAGATCAGCCGTTCTTCATCTGGGTGCATTTGTGGGATCCGCACTACAACTACCTGCCGCCACCTCCCTACAACACGACGTTCGAGCAGGGGCAGCGCCCAAAAAACGAAGATGTGCAGTGCTTGAAGTGGGTCAAGCAACCGATGACACCACCCGAGGCGCAGTGGTTGAAAGGACAATACGAAGGGGAGAATCTGTTCACCGATACGCAAGTCGGGCAAATGGTCGATCGCCTCCGACAACTGCGTGACAACAAGTCGGTGGTCCTTGCGGTGTTGGCCGACCACGGTGAGTCGTTCCAAGAACACGGTTGGCTTGGCCACACCAACCGCGTCGACGAAACGTTGATTCACGTGCCGATGTTCCTGAATTGGCCTGGCGAGATTGCTCCTGGTCGGCGGGATGATCTCGTCACGACCGCCAGTCTGGGTCGAACACTCTTGCAGCTCGCCGGTGTCAAGGCCGCCGACAACTTCGGGCGCGAGCCGGCGCTTCCACTCGCACCGTCGAGTCCTCCAAGCGGTGCCGGTACCGCGGTGTTGGCGCAGACACTGCGGCAAGGGTGCTTTACCTCGCTGCATGAAGCGCGTTTCAAGTTGGTTCTCGAGCATCGAACCTGTCGGCGAGAGTTGTTCGACCTGCAAGCCGATCCTGGCGAAACCAACGACCTGGCCGCGCAGGATCCGGCCCGTGTAGCTGCCATGAACGCCTCGCTTCAAAAACGGATGGATGAGATCGCGAGCTGGAAGATCCCGCGTGCCTCGCTAGCACCCGAGGTCGTGGAGGGGATCGAGTCGGCGCTGAGAACGCTCGGCTACGTGGGGCAGACCGGCGCCGACGGTAAGACGGAGGTCGTGTGCGTTCAAGCGCCCGATACCAAACGGCGCGATCTGCTCGGTGATGCGGAATCCTCCCCTTGCCCCGAAGAGGGGGCGCGGCGCTGCTTTCCGTGAGCGAGCCCAAAGGGAGTCGACGCGTTGCGTTGGCTCTGATCGCCGTCGTCGCGGGCGCGGCGCTCGTCGCTGGTTGGAATCTGTTCTGGTTTCTCACCGACGATGCCTTCATCGCGTTTCGCTACATCTCGAATGCCCAGCTTGGCCTCGGCTACACCTGGAATCCGCCGCCATTTCAACCGGTCGAGGGGTACACCAGTTTTCTCTGGGTGGTCTTGCTCGACGGTCTGTGGCGCATCACCGGCAGTTCGCCGCCCGAAACCGCGAACCTCGTCTCGTTGTTCTGTAGCGGGCTCGAGCTTGTGGTGGTGTCTTGGATTCTGCTGCGGCTGTCTGCGAGCGGCAGCCTGCAACGACATCGCCTCGGGTGGTTGGCCTGGCTTCTGGTGGGTACGCTGACCAATCGAACCTTCTTGGCGTGGACCAGTTCCGGCCTCGAAACCGCCTTGTTCAATCTGCTGCTGTGGGTCTGGATCGCGGCGACGATCGCGCTGCGGCCACACTCGTCACGCTGGGCGAGCGTGCTGACTTGGAGCGCGATGTTGGCCGCACTCGCCCGGCCGGACGGTTGGCTCGCAGTGATCGCGACCGTCGCGCTCTTGGTGTGGTCGTGGCGCACACGCGGTTTCGAGTGTGCACCACGTGCGTGGCAGAAGTTGTCGCTTGCGTTGCCGCTGCTGATGTTGTTCGCGCATCTGATCTGGCGGCGCGCTACGTATGGTGACTGGTTGCCAAACACGTTTCGCGCCAAATCGGTGGGGCCCTGGCCGCAGGGGGGCGCGCTCTATCTGCTGAGCTTCGTGCTCGAGTATTCGCTGTGGATCTGGGGCGTGGTGGTGCTCTGCGCGTTGTGGCGCTCGCGGCGGGAGGCGCGCTGGAGCATCGGGTTGTGCGCAGCGCTCGCGGTGATCCTGGTACACGTTTCTTATTACACCTGGATCGTGGGCGGCGATCACTTCGAGTATCGCGTCTATAGCGCGTGGATCCCTGGCCTGTGGTTGACGTTCGCGTGGGCGCTCGAGCGCCTGCAGTGGCCCGTGCGACGGACATGGTGCGTGGCCCTGGTCGGCCTAGCCCTGTCCTGGCCGATCCCCTGGACGCATTGGTACCTGAGTCAGCCGTTGCTCTCGCGCAAAGAGACGTTCCGCATGAAGGTGGCTGTCGCCCCTGCGTTCCCGCCGCCATTTCGAAGCTACGTCGAATGGTTCGATCAAGCGCAACGCTGGTTGATCGATCGTGGTGATTGCCGGCGACATCAAGAGCACAAGCAATTCAGCCTGTTCTTCGCCAAACGCTTTCCCGCTCGTGAGCAGGGAATCTTGATCGAGGGAACCGACTATCCGGTGATCGCCTTGTCGGCGGTTGGTATTCCGGCGTGGACGCTTCCTCATGTGGTGATCCTGGATCGCAACGGCCTCAACGATCGCGTCATCGCCAACAACCCGCCACCCGCCTCGATCACGCGAGCGATGGCGCACGACCGCATACCGCCCGCTGGATACATCGACTGTTTCAAACCGAATGTTCAGGTTCAAGCGGGACGCGTGACGATTTCTCCGCGCCAGACCCCACTGACCGAAGCCGCGATTCGCGACTGCGAGTCGCGCGTGTGGTCGGCTTCGGCGCAGGTCGATCCTTCCGACCTTCCGACCCGTCCGGAGGATGGGCCCTAGTTAGTGGCGCTGGAGCGTCCCATCGACAGTCGGGTCGACAGGGAATGGCGAGCGCACGACAAGCGACTCGACAGCGAGCACACGCCCACCGTCGCCAATGGCGACGCGGCCCAATCGCAACCCGGTCACTCCCAGCCACAGCGATGCGGTCCCATTCATATCGCGCGGTGTTTCGAAGGCGACAGATCCGTCCGTGGCGACGATCAGATCCACCCCGGTGACACGTCGGGTGACGCGGTCGACATCGCCCTGCGGAAGATTGGAAAGCAGCAGTACGTGCTCGCCAGCTGCTCTTGCTGCGCCGACGCGCGCAGAAATGGCGTCGACCGAGTCGACGGTCACGATCGTTCCGTGCCCTTGGACCGTTTGCTGCCAATCGCGCCGGTCGGGGCCGAGTGCTAGAACCACCCATCTCCCGCCAGCCAGGTTCAAGGTGAGTTCCGACGGGAACAACGGTTCCATGGCATCGCGATCGAACAGATGACTCGACAACAGCGGTACTTTTTCATCGCGTTGAAGTGCGAGCAGCCGTTCCAACGGCAGGTGAGCAAGCTCCGCGCTCCCGACTGCGATCGCGCGATACGGCACATCGCGCAGGCGTCGGAGCATCGACTCGGGTGATTCAACCGATTCCTCCCCGACATCGACTGTATTCCCGGTGGAGAGCCAGACGCGCTCGATCTCGGGATGCTGCTGCGCCAGCCAGCGATCCAACGCAGGGCGGTATTGGGCGCCGCCCGCCCCTTGGTTGCACCCCTGCGGTTTCCAGAAGCCGGCATCGCCACCTGTCACCAAGAGCACCGCTTTCGTGCCGGCCGGCAACTCAGGCCAATTCGTGGTGGCCGGCGCAATCGCCTGCCGACCGGTGCATGACACCGAGGTGAGCAGACAGGCCGCGACGATCGATCGACGCATCGAACGATAAGCTACTGCACCGCACCTGACCTGGCACAAAAAAAGTGCGTGCTAAACTCGCTCAACCTACAGGCCCGACACAAGGTCGGCTTGAGGCCCGACGCGAGAGGAGGGGGCGCGTGCGGCGTCGCGAAAACTTCGAGAAATGTCTCGATCGAGTGGAAGAAGCTCTGGTGTACTCGTTCACGGACCGTGAGCTGTTGCGACAAGCGCTGACGCACACGTCGTTCGCGCACGAGAACGGGTCTCCGACGAACAATGAACCGCTCGAATTCCTCGGCGATGCGGTGCTCGGCATGTTGGTTGCCGAGCGGATCGTTCGTCTGCGAGGGGAGCTGAGCGAAGGGAGCATGACCCGGCTGCGCGCGTTGTTGGTGAACACGCGAAGCCTGGCCCGTGAGGCCGAGCAGATGTCCTTGGGCAGTTGTTTGCTGCTGGGCAAGGGTGAAGAGCGAAGCGGCGGACGCCACAAGATCACCCTCCTGGCCGATGCATTCGAGGCAGTTCTGGGCGCCGTGTTTTTGGATGGTGGTGTCCGCGCCGCGCGAGCCATCGTCAATCGAGTGTTCACGGCACGGATCAAGTCCTCGGGAACGCGGAGCAATACCAACACCGATCCCAAGACAGAGCTTCAGGAGTGCGTCCAAGCTCGCGGCTGGCCGTTGCCGGAATATCGCGTGGTGGAATCACACGGACCCGATCATGCGCGCGAATTCGTGGTGGAAGTTTGGATCCGCTCCGAACTGTACGGCGTCGGACACGGCAGTTCCAAGAAGCGCGCAGAGCAGGCTGCGGCTGCGATCGCGCTGGCCAAACTCCAGGAGTCTCCGAGCGACTAGTCCAGACCTTCTTCGCGGTCTGGGCTGCTGTCGGGTCCCAACGCTTCCGGGTCGGGAGCTCGCTGATAGCCAACCGCGATCTCGCGACGACAGAGCGCTTCGATCTGTTCTGGGTCGCGACCCAAGGCGGTCACCAGTTTCTGATGGAGTTGCTCGACCGTCGGCGCCGCATCGGCTTGGTGCGCGAGGTTGGTGAGCTCGCTCGGATCCTCGTCGAGTCGATACAGCTCTCTCTCCGGTTCGGACTGCGCGTCACGTCGTGCGTGGTACACATACTTCCACTCGCCGTCGCGCAGCATCGTGAATCCCGATGCGACGTAGTGTCCGTAGTACTCGGAAACCGCGCTGTCCTTCCAGGTGTGCGTCGAGTCGTCGAGCCAGGGAACGAGCGAGCTACCCTGTGCCGCAAACCCACCGTCCGCGATACCTCCCAACTCGGCTACCGTCGCGGTGACGTCGATCAGGCTCGTGGTGCCGAGCCTGCGTTGATCGCCCTTCCACCGCTGTGGCCAGCGAACGATCAGCGGGACGCGGGTCGCGCTGTCGAACATCGCGCCCTTCCACCACATGCCGTGATCGCCCTTGTTCTCGCCGTGATCCGCGGTGTAGATCACGGCTGTCTGATGACTGACGGGAGATCGATCACAGGCCGCGAGTAAGCGGCCGAGTTGCTCATCCATCCAACCGACCAGGCCCCAGTAGCATTCGCGACCCAACGTCGTGTTCGTCTGATCGTCGTCGGTGGGACCGAGAGCGGCGCGATACAACCGATAGTTGAGCGGCAGCGTCTGGAGATAACCGGGCGGAACATTCGGAGCCGGGACTCGCCCACGAAATCGTGTCAGCCATCGTTCCGGAACAACCAGCGGGAAATGAGGCGCGATCAAGCCGACGATCAAACAAAAGGGCGGATCTCCACTCCGCCGCGAGGCGAGGAAATCGGCGGCGGCGTCGACCGCCGTTCGATCGTGTCGCAATACGACCGAGTCCTCGCCGCTTCGGAAGTTGGCGGCTCGCTTGTGCCACAGCGGCGACGGCACCGACAGCGCTTCAGGACCGAGCCGCAGGCCTTTGCCGCTCTTGAAAAATCGGTTGGCATGCGACGGCCAGAGCTCACGCATGCCGTAGCGGCGAGTGCGATCCAAGTGCATCTTCCCCGACAACACAACGTCATAGCCGGCCGCCGCGAGGGCCGACGTGAATGTCGGGGTGTCGGGGGAGGGGAGCCAACAACTGTTGCCCCACACACCGGTCTGGCTGATCCAGCGGCCCGACAGGAACGACTCGCGTGCAGGGCCACACACGGGGCTGTTGGTGTAGCAGGTCTCGAACTTGATCCCTTCGTGGGCCAGTTGATCCAGGTGCGGTGTCACCGCGATCGGGTCGCCATAGCAGCCGGCCACCGCAGCCGCATGTTCATCGACCATCACGATCAGAAGATTCGGGCGCTCCGAGTTGGATCGGCCACCGCATCGTGTGAGTGCTGCGGCAGCAGCGACGCCCGCCGCACTACGAATGAACGATCGCCGGGAGGGAGCCGCCGAATCCGATCGGTTCACGCGCTCGGACCGTCCTCGTCTTGTTGATCCATTCGCTCGAGAAACTCAGGGCCGACCATCAACTGTCGCGGCTTGGCGCCATCGGCCGGCCCGACGATCCCTTCTTCTTCCATCTGGTCGACGATTCGCGCGGCCCGCGAATATCCGAGGCGCATCTTGCGCTGCAAGAACGAGGTCGACGCTTGGCCGGTCGCCACGACGAGTCGCACCGCTTGCCGATAGACCGGATCGTTGAATCCGCCGCCAGCTTCGCCCGACTCACCGCCCTCGTTGGTTTCTTGCGGATCCTCCAGCACCGACTTGTCGTATTCGCATCGCGCCTGGGACTTGAGCCAGGTGACGATGTTCAGTCCCTCTTCCTCGGAGATGTAGGCACCGTGGACGCGGATCAAGCGAGCACTGCCCGGCGGGCGATACAACATGTCTCCGGCACCCAACAGCCGCTCGGAGCCGGAAGCATCGAGAATCGTGCGTGAATCGATCTTCGAAGCACACCGAAACGCGATGCGCGCCGGGAAGTTGGCCTTGATCGCGCCGGTGAGGATGTCGACCGACGGACGCTGTGTGGCCAGCACCAAGTGAATTCCAACCGCACGCGCCTTCTGCGCCAGGCGTGCAATGCACTCTTCGGTCTCGTTGCCGGTGGTCATCAAAAGATCCGCCAGCTCGTCGACCACGATCACGATGTAAGGCAGTCGCTTGGCTTCGAACTTGTCGCGTTGAGCGCGATGCGGGATGGTCAGGATCGCGCGCTCAACGACATCGATCTTGTCGTGCACCAGTTGGTTGAAGCCGTCGAGATGGCGCACATTGCAACTGGCCAGCAATCGATAGCGCCGCTCCATTTCACGGACGGCCCACTTCAACGCGTTGGCCGCCAGTTTCATGTCGGTCACGACCGGTACCAGTTGATGAGGGATTCCGTCGTACAGCCCCAACTCCAGCATCTTCGGATCGATCATCACGAACTTCACTTCGTCGGGTCGTGCGCGATACAGAATCGAGGTGATGATCGTATTCAGTCCCACGCTCTTGCCGGCGCCGGTCGAACCGGCGATCAGGAGGTGGGGCATCTTGGCCAGCGACGTTACGAAGATGTCGCCTTCTTGAGATTTGCCCAGACCGAGCGTCAACAACTCTCCCGGCCGTTTGAATACTTCCGACTCGAGCACCTCGCGCAGCGCAATCTTCTCGCGTTGGCGATTCGGCACCTCGATTCCAACCGTAGGCCGTCCTGGGATTCTCTCGATGCGAACGCTCTCGGCTTCGAGCGCCAAGGCCAGATCGTCGGCCAGGTTGGTAATGCGATTGAGCTTGATCCCCGCGTTGGGTCGGAACTCGAAGGTCGTCACTACCGGCCCGGGATGGATCTCCAAGACCTGGCCATCGACCGCGAACTCGGCGCAGCGCGACTCGATCTGCCGAGCGATTGCGAGCACCTCCTGCCGATTGACCTGCGTCTTCTCAGCGGCGGGTGATAGCAACGTCGTGGGAGGCAGCTTGGTCGCGTTGCTGGGGGGCGGAAGATGGACCGGCAAAACCGCCTGGTCGCCGGACTTCGCAACAGACCGCTTGCGCCGTGTGTGTGGCGCGAGCTCGACCTCATCATCCGGCTCGTCCTCGACTTCCGACTCCACAGCGGCGCGCGCGCGTGCCGGCACCTCGTTTTCCGACGACTCGAGTTTGCTGCGCTTGGATCTGCCGATCCCGTCTCGAATCGCTGGCTCGTCGAGTGGAGCCGCCGACCGGCGCCAAGGCCAGCGGAGGCGCGGCATCGAAAACGAACTCCAAACCGATCGCAACCTGGGGCGTGCGGAACCGAAGACTCCCCACAGAGAGCGCGGAACCTGCTTGCCGATCCGGGCCGCTTCCGCGGTACTCTCGGCCAGCGATGAGCGCGCCGCGAGCGCCATCCCCGCGAGCAGAATCGTCGACATCACGACCATCGAACCGATCTCGCTCAGGACCGCCTTGCTCAGATCGGAGAACAGTTTTCCAAACGCGCCGCCTGCATAGAGAGTGGCTCCTCGCAGGTGGATCTCTCCGACGAGGAGCGTGAGCAGGATCGCGGTCGAGGCCGCGACCATGGTCAACCCAACCGCAGCGGAGGGACGCATCTCGACGGTGGTCATGCGCAATCGGCGCAGCGCTCCCGCAATCAGCATCAACGGCAAGAACCAAGCGGAGAGCCCGACCGTTTCGTAAAGCAACGCTGAGATCTGCGCCCCGATCGGACCGGCCCAGTTTGCCGACGGCTGTGCGGTGGCGGCGAAAAACGATGGATCGCTCGGTGCATACGAGCCGAGGGCCAGCATCACCAGCAAGGCGAGCCCGAATAGGAATATCCCTGCGGCCTCGCGCGCCCGTGGCACATCAAGGAATTCCCGAACCGTCATACCAGTATGTTAAGGCCATCCGGAGCCGGTTGCGGCTGCTTTTTTCTTTGTGAGGCGGTTCTTTCCTGCGTTTCTAACTCACCAAAGCACCAGCACGGCGATCGCGACAAGGATTCGGTAGACCCCCAACCCGGTGAGGCCGTGTTGCTGCAACCAGGCCACGAACCCCTTGACCGCGAGGGCGGCACTGACCAGCGCTGCGAGCATGCCGATGGCCACGCTGGGAATCCCCAGTGTCGCGATCTCGCCGGCGTGTCCGAGCAGTTTGTACACAGTGGCTCCCCCCAAGGTGGGGAGCGCCAGCAGGAAGGAGAACTCAGCGGCTGCCGCCGGCGATAGACCGATCGCCAAACCTCCGAGGATCGTCGCCAGGGAGCGCGACGTGCCCGGCCACATCGCCAGGCACTGCGCCAGTCCAATCAACAGTGCATGTCGCATGGTCAGTGCCTCGACGGTCTTGCCAGCCATGTCGCGGCGCAGAAGTCGGTCCGCAACGATCATCGCGATGCCGCCGAGTCCCAACGCCAGGGCGACCGGGATCGGTTGGAACAACAGCGCCTCGATCCGCTTGTCGAGCAACGGACCAAGCACTCCTGCCGGGAGAAACGCCACCACGAGCAAGATCAACAGCCGTCGACCAAGAGGGTCGCGACCGATCAGGCCGCGCATCATCGAGAGCACGCGCTCGCGATACAACCCCAGCACCGCCAGGATTGCGCCGCCCTGCACGACGATATTGAAGCTATGGATCGCTGGGTCATCGCCGCGGCCCAACAGGCCGGAGGTGAGAATCAAATGACCGGTCGACGAGACCGGGAGAAACTCGGTCAATCCCTCAACCACGCCTAGCAATACGGCTTCCCATCCAGTCAGTGGTCCGATCACAAGCTCTCCTATTACGGGTTTTCTTGCCGCACAAACGTGACGATCGTTTCCGGTCGGGCCCGACCACCGCGTCGCATCAGCGTGGCGAGTCGCTTCGAAAGCTCCGATTCCATCTCCGCGCGCGACATCGTATGACGTTCTCGGCGCACGAACGTAACGACGACGTCCTCGATCAATTCGCGCAGTCCGAACGACTCTGCATCGCGGAGTCCTGTGCTGTTCATCAGCACTTCGAGTTTCGAACCGCGCATCAACACGGTGACGACCAACACGCCCGCAGAGGCCAGACGGCGTCGCTGTGCCCGGGTTTCTTGATCGAGTGGGTGCAGTCCCTGCTCCAACACGAGGGGGGATAACGGGTAGCGTGGGCCGAATGCAATAGCCTCACGCGTGACGATCAAACTCTCGCCCATCTCTGCGATCGGCACCTGCCGTACACCAAAGGAGTGATCGCTGGCCAGCTCCTGACAGGCGACCAGGTGTTGACGGTCTCCGTGAATCGGCATCACGGCGCGTGGATTGAGGGTGGCGATCAAGTGACCGATCTCATCGCGCGCGCCGTGACCCGAGGCATGCAGGCCGGGATGATGGTCGGCGTGGATCACGCGGGCGCCGCCGCGCAGTAATCGATTCATCAACGACGCGACCGGGAGTTCATTCCCGGGGATGATGCTCGACGACAGAATCACCGTGTCACCGACATCGACCGTCCCGCGCGAGTCGGTACCGAACGACAGTCGAGATAACGACGAGTCGGTCTCTCCCTGACATCCGCCGCAGATGTACATCCGTTCGCGCGGTGGGATTCTGCGCAGTTCCTCGGGTGAGACGATCCAGCCGGGAGGAGCCTCGAACAGCGACAGATCGATCCCGATCCTTACCGTCAACGTCGCTCGCATCCCCAGCAGCGCTGTTTTGCGCCCGGCGGAGGTCGCTGCCACGACCAGGCTTTGAATCCGGTGAAGATGACTGGCGAATGTCGTGGCGAAGATCTGGCCTTGGCACTGGGCGACGACCTGGCGCAGAGGCTCCACGGTGGACGACTCGCTCGCGGTCCAACCAGGCCGAAGCGCGCCGGTGCTGTCGACCATCAACAGCCGAACGCCGTCGGCCCCCAGTTGTTGAAGTGTCGTCAGATCGGTCGCGCTGCCGCGGACCGGCGTCCGATCGAGCTTGAAGTCACCCGAGTGAACCAGTCGCCCGACCGGTGTCTCGATCGCGATCATCGCGCTGTGCGGTACCGAATGTGTGGTGTGAATCCATCTCGCCGTGAGCGGCCCACATTCGATCGGCTGCAAGCAGCGAACTTCGTGCATGGCGGGCGCGCGTCGCGTCGAATCCTCGAATCGCTGCCGCGCAAACGCGATCGTCAGTGGCAGGCCGTATACGGGGGCATCGGCCCAGCTACCTGGCAGGTAGGGAAGTCCCGCCGTGTGGTCATCGTGGGCGTGCGTGAGCCATACCGCGCGAAGTCGCGGCCAGCGCGACATCAACGGACGCGGGTCGGCGACGGCGCGCAAGTTCGGTGTGGCATCGTCGTGCGGAAAGCCGACACCAAAATCGATCAAGACTGCCGTGTCGCCGCAGGCAAGCAGCGTCGCGTTCATCCCGAACCCGCCGCATCCACCCAACGGCACGATCTCCAGTGCCTCGCTCACGCACTGCACTCCAGTTGCTCGGCAAGCCGTAGCCACGCCCGAGGTGGAATCGCCTCGGCGCGCACATCAGCCGGCATCCCTTCAGCCTGCAGCAGTTCGAGCACTCGGCGCCGTTGCTCAGGCAGGTTTGTCGCGAGCATCTTTCGTCGATGAGCGAAGCCTCGGTGGACCCACTTTTCCAGCAGATCGAGTCGATCGGGCGGGACGCTCGCCGGCGAACGCCGGACGAGCCGAACGGCGGCACTCGTCACTTTCGGGCGGGGATGAAACGCGCCCGGGGCCAGAGTCATGACGCGTTCGAGATCCATCATCCAAGCGACAATCACACTGAGTGCACCGTAGGCCTTGGTCGCAGGCGTGGCGAGCAATCGGTCGACAACTTCTTTCTGCAACACAAACTGCATATCGCTGACCTGCGGCACGGCCACCAATCGCCGCACGATCGCGGTTCCAACGTTGTACGGAAGATTGCCGATCACACGCAGCGGACCGCCAAGCTCGCGCGAAAGAGCTGCGAAGTCGATCTGCAGCGCGTCGGCCTGCCGCACCTCGACACGCGCGTTGTTCGAGAACGTGGCCCGCAACGCACTCACCTGCCGCTCGTCGATTTCCAGCGCAACCAAATGTCCGGCGCGCAGCGCGAGTGGCTCGGTGAGGGCACCGCGGCCTGGGCCGATCTCGACGATGCGATCGTGTGCTTGCGGCGCGAAACGGTCGACGAGGAGCTGTGCGAGATGCGGATCGGCCAAGAAGTTCTGCCCGAAGCGGCGAAGTGGGGGAGGCAACGCTGGGCGAGAGTTCACGCCGGAATTGTGCCCCGAGTACGCTCCAAACGGCGCACGATTGCCGCCGGGTCGATCACCAAGGCGAGTCCCCCTTCGGCCAAGAGCGCGGCCCCAGTCAGGCAGGGGTGTGCCTCGAGCGGCGCTCCCAACGGACGGCACACCAATTCGCGACGACCCAGAACCCGGTCGACCAAGAGCAATTGCGCCGGTTCGCCCACCACCAGCGCTGCTCGTGCTGTAAGCGCCCCATAGGTATCGCGCGCCCCGAGCGCGGCGGTCAGCGGAGTCGAGTTGGCCTCCGTCCACTCGCGAGCGCCCCGACGGAATTTTCCTGCCGTGCGTATCTCGCGGACCGCGCTGACCGGAATGCCGAAGATCTGGCCGCCGGCCTCGACCAAGAACAGCGGAAGTACCGCGATTCGGGTTGGGAAGGTGAGTGCAAGTTGAAACCCAGCACCCGGGTTGCTGTCGATCTTCAGCGTGCCGCCCCAGCGCTCGACCGCGTCGCGGGCCGCACCGAGCCCCATGCCGCGTCCGGAAAGCAAATCGGCGCTGGCCTGCGCCGTCATGCCGGGAAGCGTCAAGAGCATCAGCGGGTCCGGGCCGTCGGCGAATGCAGCGTGTCCGCGCTGACGAGCCCGTTCGCGCACGATCTCCGAAGCGATGCCGCGCCCATCGTCGGCCACGATCAGTCGCAAACTTTCGGCGGCTCGCTCGACCGTCAAGCGGATCGTTCCGCACCGCGGCTTTCCCGCCAACTCACGATCGGCCGGCGACTCGATGCCGTGGACGACCGCGTTGCGCAAGATCTGACCGAGCGGATCGAGCATGCTCTCCAAGATCAGTCGATCGACCTGCACCGTCTCGCCTGCCGTCAACAACTGCACGCTTACGTTGCGGGCCTGCGCCCAGCGTTGAAGCGCGGCGTCGAGCAGCGGAACGAGCCACTGCACGGGTGCCAATCGTAACTCCAAGACCTCGCGTCGCAGCGCGCGCACCGCTTCGCTGAGCGCATCGCGAACGGAGAGCACCGCGCTCTCCTCGGCAGGACCGAGCAAGTGTTCGAGCCGTTGATGAGCGGCCGAAAGTCGCAGCGCGATCTCGAGCAATCGATCGAGTCGCGCCGCCTCGACACGCGATGACGGCAACACCGCTTCGATCGCTCCGCGTTGCTGGCCCGGCTCCCGGTGGTACCAGGGATCCTCTTCCATCGCCCGTAACGCGATCTGAACCGCTTCGACCCGTTGGCTCAACTCGAGCAAGAACTCGCTGTCGCCAGTGCGAGCTCCGGTGCGCACCGCGTCGACTTCCGATTCGGCTGCATGCAGTGCGGTCATCACCGGCTCGTAACCGAGCGCCGCCGCCATTCCCTTGACCGAATGCAAGGCTCGGAACAACTCGTTCCAGTCGCGCGCCTCGAGTGACTGAGTGCGCTGCGTCAGCTCGTGGGCTGCTGTCAGATGGCGCGAGGCTTCCTCGAAGAAGATCCGCAACAGATCGGCGCGTGCCATCGGATCACTCCTCGCGTGCGCGCGCCGCCAGACTTCCGACGCGGGCTTGAAGCGCCTCGCGTGACAAAACACGCATCGGCGGTTCCTCTGGCGCGGCTGGTGTCATCGTCGACCCAGCCGGCACGAGCAACGCCAGGTGCGCGAAAGGAGGTGCGAAGACCAGCGCGCTCACGGGCAGGCTGCCGGGTCGCTCGACACTGGCGTCGTTCCCCTCCTGGTGCTCGATCAACCACGCGAACGGATCGAGCAGAGTGACCACGCGGCCTCTCAACTCGGCGACACCACAGATTCCGCGCGGAGCACCCGGAACATGGACATAGGAGCCCAACGACTCGAGCCGCCCGAGCACGTCGACGGCAATACCCAGGCGTCCTTCCGGTGTGGAGAGAACCATCCGTGTCGGCACATTCATCGACTACTTCGCTTGGGTTTCGAGTCGAAACACACTGCACAGGTTCTTCAGCCGATCGCTCGTGCCAGCCAGAGTCGAGGCCGAGTGGGCCATCCTCTCCATTTCTCGAAGTTCCTGTTCGGTGGCGCGAGAGGTCTCGTCCGTGCTCGCGGCGCCATCGCGGATCGTGTTGGTGATGTCGCCGATCGCCTTGACCAATTCGTCGGTGGCCAAGCGTTGAGCACGCGATGCGGCGGCGATCGTTTCCATCCGCTCGACCAGGGGCAGAACGCTCCCCGCGATCTCGCGCAAAACTTCGTTCGCACCTGCAACCACTTGCCGTCCCGCGCGCGCCGCCGTGATGGTCTCGCGCATGGTAGCGATGACCACGCCGCTTCCGGCGTTGATCTGTCCAGCAAACCCAGCGATCTGCTCGGCAAAGCGCGCAGCACGTTCGGAAAGATGTCGCACTTCCTCAGCCACCACGGCAAAGCCTTGCCCGTGCTCGCCGGCGCGAGCCGCTTCGATCGCCGCGTTGAGTGCTACGAGATGAGTTTGCTGTGCGATCGTCGCGATCAGGTCGACAGTCTTGTTGATCGACAACGCCTGGGATTGGAATCCTTCGACCGCGGAAGCCATGCGATCGACCTGATAGGCGATGTGCTCGAGTTCGGCGTCGGCTTTCGTCGCCAGCTCACGCCCACGCCTCGCCTCGTCACCGCTGCGCCGTGTCAAGCCGAGTGCGGTCTCGGCGCTCCCTTCGATGGCTTGTGCCGAACCGTCGACGCGCCGCGTGACTTCCAACGTGTGTTGCATCTGTTGTACCGACGTTTCGGTGCCGCGTGCGAGTCGGTTCGCGGTTCCGGCAATCTCCTCGGTCAAGCCGGAAAGCGAGGCTGCCGTCGCGGCGAGTTCTCGGGCGGAGCCATGAATCTCGTCAGAGACGGTCGCGAGCTCCGTGAGTACCCCCAACAAGGCAGCGCGCATCCCCGACAGCGAACGGGCGAGATCGTCGATCTCGTCGGCGTTGTCACCATCGCGAGGCGTCGGGATCGCAACCGTCAGGTCGCCGTCGGTGATCTGGCGCGCGGCGCGAGCCAACGTATGAAGCCGTCGGGCAAACGCACGCGACAACAACACTGCCGCCCCCAGCGCGATGATCACGATCAGAAACAGTTCCAAGAAGGTGGCACCCCAGCCAAGCTGGCGTTCCAGTAGACCAGTAGCCATCACAGCCCCACCGCTGAGGGCTGCGACACACATGAAGGCGAGCGCGAGTTTCTGTTGCAAAGCGGTAGGCTCCGGCTGTTTCCAAAGGGTTCGAAACGCGGCCGAATATAGGTTCCGGGTTCGGGAGAGGCACCGCTGCGCCAGGTATCCTCTCGCGGTGTCCGAGTCGACCGCAGGCCTGTATGTCCATGTGCCGTTCTGCGCCGTCCGATGCGATTACTGCAACTTCGCAATCGTGGCGGGTCAGGACCGGCGTATTCCGGCCTACCTGGAAGCACTCAGCCATGAAGCGGCTGTTTGGGGGGCGCGGCTGTCGACCCTCCGGTTCGACACGTTGCATTTCGGCGGAGGGACGCCGTCGCGACTGACGGGCGACCAGATCGACCGGCTGATCCAAACGCTGGCGTCCTGCTTTTCGCTGCGATCGGGTGCCGAGATCGCGCTCGAGGCCAACCCCGAGGATGTCTCTCCCGACCGAGTTCGAGCCTGGCGGGCCGCGGGGGTCACTCGAATCACGGTGGGAGTACAGTCGCGACGCAAACAAGGTCTGCAGTCGATCGGCCGCCCGGGGACCGTTCACGCCGGTGACCAAGCGTTGATCCACCTCGCCGAGGGCGGGATCGAGTCTTTGGGCGTCGATCTGATCTTCGGGCGTCCCGAGCAGAGCGTGACCGAATGGTCGGAGGAACTGGACGAGGTCTTGGCGATGCCGGTCCAGCACCTGTCTCTCTACGCACTGGAGACCGATGGCAAAAGTCCGCTCGCGCTGCGCATCGAGCGGGGGGATTCGGCCGCCCCTTCATCCGACGATGCGGCCGCGATGTACGAGGCTGCGTTATCGCAAACGAATGAAGCCGGTTTTTCGCATTACGAGATTTCGAATTTTGCGCGCCCGGGTCACGTCAGTCGTCACAACCTCAAGTACTGGACCGACTCTACCGTATCTTGGTCTGGGACCGAGCGCAGCTTCGTACGTTGACGGGGGAACGCTGGGGCTGGAGCCACGCTTCGAGGATTGGCGCCGCAATGCCTTGAACGGCAAATCCCCCACGTCGAGTCGTTCGATGCCGATCGTCGGGCGGGTGAGGCGCTCGTCTTCGGCCTTCGCGCGCTCCGCGGAATTTCGTTCTCGACTCTCTCGATCCGCTATGGGGACGCCCTCGAGCGGCGCCGCCCCGTGTTGGACCGCGCTGCGATGCAGGGATTGGCTTGCATTCGATGGGGACAGTGCCCGACTCACCAGGCGGGGCTGTTAAGCAAGTGGACGAAGTGTTTGTCGACTTGCTGTAAACGGGGTGGAAACCGATCTGCCAGCGGTATGATTCGCGGTCTGTTCGGGAGGCCTCGTGGATTTTCGACTCACAGAAGAACAAGAAATGATTCGTCGCGCGGCGGCCGAGTTTGCCGATCGTGAGTTGCGCCCACACGTACGCCAGTGACCGCGACGCACACTTTCCCCGTGTAGGGGACGCATTCCTGTCGCGCCGGCGAGTTAGGTTTCCCTGAGCGTGTTGCGCTGGAACGACATGGCGGCGCCGGCCTTGGATATGTTGAATATGCCCTCGTGATCGAGGAGGATATCCAAGGTCGATCCTGCTTGGGGCTCTCGGTAGCAGCTCACAACAGCCTTTGCACAGGTCATATCCTCAGCTATGGGACCGAGTGACAGAAGCAACGCTATCTACTGAAACTGGCGAAGGGTGAATGGGTCGGCGCGTGGGGCTTGACCGAACCGACAGCCGGATCGGACGCGGGTGGAACCAAGACCACCGCAAAGCGGAATGGCGACCAATGGGTACTCAACGGAAGCAAGACGTTCACCACGCATGCGAGTGTCGGAGACGTGGCGGTTTTGATGGCCTCTACCGATCCAAGCAAGAAACACCATGGCATTTTCGGCTTTCGTGGTCGAGAAGACCAACCCGGTTTGCCGTCGGCAAACACGAGGACAAGTTGGGGATGCGTGCGTCCGACACCTCCGAGGTGGTGCTGACCGATTGTCGATCGCCCGCCACGGCACTCTTGGGACAGGTCGGCGAGGGGTTCAAGCAGGCGATGGGGATCCTGGACGGCGGACGGATTTCGATTGCAGCACTGGCGGTAGGAACTGCGGCCGGAGCCTACGGGCACGCACTAAGTACGCCCGCGAGCGAGAGCAGCCTGGTCAGCCGATCGGCTCATTTCAAGCGGTTTCTTCATGCCTGCCGACATGGCGACGGAGATCGACGCCGCGCGACTGCTGACTCAACGTGCGGCCTGGATGAAGGACAACGGCTTGAAGACGACACTCGAATCGTCGATGGCAAAGCTTCCATGCGAGCGAGGTAGGAGTCCGCGTCTGCAACAACGCCGTTCAAGTGTTCGGCGGATATGGTTTCGTCAAGGACTATCCGGTCGAGAAGTACTACCGCGACGAAACTCTGCACGATCGGAGAAGGAACCTCCGAAATTCAGCGGCTCGTGATCGCCAGGGAGGTGTTGGGCAAACTCAAGAGCGGGGATCTGGCGTGAGTGATGTAGCCGGCTGGACGACTCGCTTTCGAGCTGGCGATATCGGTGCACTGGGCTCGTGCCATCTCGTGGGTGGAAAACGGCGATCCGCGTGCCGGCGACTTGCTGCGCGATTTGTTCCCGACCACTGGGCGCGCCATCACCATCGGAGTGACCGCCTCTGGCGCCGGAAAGAAAGCAGCCTGTGCGATCGACTGATCGGGGTCTATCGAACGCAAGGCAAAACGGTTGGTGTCATCGCCGTCGATCCGTCGAGCGCCTTCTCGGGCGGCGCAATCCTTGAGATCGGATTCGCATGATGCGTCATGCGGGGATTCCGGTGTCTACATCCGCTCGATGGCGACACGCGGGTACCTGGGAGGACTACGCTCCACGCGGATGCATTGATCTGCTCGACGCCTTCGGTAAGGACGTCGTGATCGTCGAAACAGTCGGTGTCGGACAGGACGAGGTCGAGATTGCAAAGCTTGCCGACACGGTGTTGGTGGTTCTCGTGCCCGGCATGGGCGACGACATTCAGGCGATCAAGGCTGGAATCCTCGAGATCGCCGACCTGTTCGTGGTCAACAAATCAGATCGCGAAGGGGCCGATCGGCTGGTCGCGGAACTGATGCATGATGACGCTGAGCGATGACTACCGGCCGAGACCTCCCATCCTCAAGACGGTCGCAAACTCAAGGCGAGGGATCGGATGCGCTGATCGGTTCGATTCAGGCCCATCGGGAAAGCCCCGATTACCAAGCCGGACGTGTCGAGCGCCGGGTGAGCGGCCCGAGGCCGCTTGACGGAGATGTTGACGCGAGCGCTTCTGGAGCGGACGTTGTCGGCAGGTATTGGACAGGAAGGGTGGGACCGCTTGATCGCTCGAGTGGCGGGGACGCGACATCGATCCGTACACAGCCATTGAGCAGGTGCTCGCGGCTGAAGGGGAAGAAATCTTCGCCATGAGCGGCAGGACTTGGGTCTCGACCATCGGCATCACCGTCCAGGACCCGCGCTCACGCCTTCCCGTCTGGGCCGACGTGCTCGGCTTGGCGCTCTCGGAGTTGATTCGGTCCCGACCGAAGGTGTCCGCGTGGTTTCGATCTCGAAGACGGCAGTCGGATCGAGTTGCTGGAACCAACGGAAGCATCCGGGACGGTCGCGGAAGTCGATCGAGAAGCGAGGCGAAGGGCCGTACCACATCTGCCTTAGGGTGATGGGCCTGGATTCGATTCTCGCCCGCTTGACCGCTCCGCGGGGTGTCTCCGCTCGGCGGCGGGGTACGCCCGAGCGTACGGTTCGCGCGTGGCGTTTCTGCATCCCCAGGGACACGGGTGGCGTGCTGCTGGAACTCGCGGAGCATTCACCCGCTAGTGGAAACGCCGGGCGGATTCGAGTCGGGGCCTGGGCGATCGCGTATCTGCAGGCACCGCGCGAGCGGCTGTTCGACGCGTGCTGGCGATCGATCCGTCGGGGGTCACCCTCTACGCGCTCGATCTCGACTCGTGGGATGGATGGTTGGCGCAGTGGAGTCACGGTGAGGCCGGACCGGTGCGACCGAGTCGGCAGTTCGTTCCCATGACGCGCGTGGAAAAGCTGCTCGCCGATGAGGACTCCAACGAGCTCCCATCGCTGGCTCGACAGTTTCAGCAGCGCACCGATCGATCGATCACTAAGGCGTTCGATCCGGTCGGTGGGGCGAACTCATGAGCACGGCGGTCAAGTGCAACCGCTGTTTCGGCGCCCTCGACAGCGCGGGCGTCTGCCTGCGCTGTGGGCCCGATTCACCTGAACCGAACAAGACGGTGATGGTCCAAGTGTTGGCTCGAGCGGGCGGCGCTGCACCGCTCGCTGCTGGGGACGATCTCGGCCGGATCCCGTTGCCGGACGGCTGGGAGATCACACTCGACATCATCGAAGGTCCCGATCGTGGAACGACTCATCGCGTCGCACGTTCGCGCGTTCTGATCTGCCGCGGAGGGGGAGACATCTCCCTTTCCGACCAGCGGGCCTCGCGCAAACACGCGAGCCTCGAGGTGTACGGTTCGACCTGCGTCCTGCTCAAGGATCTCGGTTCGACCAACGGGACCTACCTCAACGGCCGCCGCGTCAATGCAGCCGAACTCACCGATGGAGATGAGATCCGGGTCGGTGACACCAAACTCGTGATTGGCATCGGTGCCCCTCCGACCTGACGTCCGTCCGAATTGCCCCGGTTTATCACCAGGGCATAATCCACCCCTGTTTCGACCCTGGAGATTGAACGATGCCTGGTCCAGTCGTGCGCGCCGTTGTGGCATTTGCACTGCTTCTTTTGTCGGATGGAATCGGCACTCGAGCGGCAGCCGCGCCGGCTACATCGCCGCCTCCGGCGCCGGTCGCCAACGTTTCTGGTCCCGCTTGGGTCGACTTCGGACCGGCGGCATTGCGTCGCGCCTCCAGTGAGGATCGTCTGGTTCTCTTGGTGTTGGAGACACCTTGGAGCGTGGCTTGCGAACAGGCGCGGCTCCACCTCTGGAGCGATCCTCGTGTTCTGGCGGTGATTCGCAAAGGGTTCGTGCCGGTCAGCGTGAGAGCAGACCTTCGTCCCGACCTGCACGCCCGCTATCCGGCCGAAGGTTGGCCGGGAGTGAATCTGCTGCTCCCCGATGGAAGTGCACTTTTCTATGCCGGATCTCAAGGTGCGCCGCGCCGCATGACCGCCGGTTTGTTGCCACCCGAGAAAATGGCTGAGCTGCTGGAGCAGGCGCTGGAGTACTACCGCGGCCAGCGTGCGACGGTGATCAAACTCGCGCGTGAGCAGGAGTCCGAATTTGAGAAGGCGATTCGACCAAAGCCTGGCGCCGACACCGATGCCTCGCTGATGTGGTCGATCGCACAACTGGCGCGAACGACGTTCGACCCCGAACGTCGATACTTCGGCGGACCGCCACGTGTACCTCGATTCGACTTGGTCGAGTTGATGTTGACGCTCGGCGCAGAGACCGACGATCCGTGGGGAACGATTGGCGTGCTGCACTCGAGACGATGAGCAAGAAGTTGATCGATGCCGACGGCGGGATGCAGCGGATGGCGATCGGTTTGGACTGGAACAGGTCGCCGGAGAAACTGCTCGATCGCAACGCGCGGATGCTGGACCTGCTGACGCTCCAGTTTCGACGTTCTGGTCGCAAGTCCGACCGCGAGCAGTTGTTGAAGGTCGCGAAGTTCATCACCGAGAAGCTTGGTCAAGCCGATGGGTCGTTTGCGTCGGCGGTCTGCGAAGGATGCCCCGGCGGGCGCGACACGACCGTGCTGACCGATGCCAACGCGATGGCCTCGGCGGCGCTGATCCGAGCCGGCGCTGTTACCAACGAAACGGATCTGGTCGGTCGCGGTTTGAGTGGAGCCCGATTCCTGCGTGCCAATCGCTATGTCCGCAACCAAGGTGTCGCCCATGCGATCGAAGGAAAGGGGATTCTGCTCCCACTTTACTTGGACGACTTGGCGGCGACGGCAGAGACATTCTTCACCGCGTATCAAGCCACCGGTGATACCACTTGGTTGCGTGACGGCGGCGAGATCGTGCTCTTGGCGGTCGACAACTTGATGGATAAGAGCCTGGGCGCCCTGCGCGATGCGTTGCCCCCTGCGGGTGCTCCTGCTCCTTGCAACGTGCGCTGTTTCCTCTGGAAGAAATTCGCGAATGGTGCGCGCGTTGGTACTTTATCGATATCTGGCGGACAAAGCGGCGGCAGGTTTCGCCAGCCAGATCTTGCGCGCGCTTTCGGGTCTTATGGTGGGTCCCCGCGTTGGCGCCGAGCTACGCTCTCGCTGTTCACGCTTTCTATTCCTCAATGTTCGCGTTGATTACCGGGATTCAAAGCGATTCGCATTCGACCTTGCGGTGCGCAGCGTTTGACGCGGAGCACCCATACGTCATCTACTTCCCCTTCGATACCATCCACACCCGAAGGGCTCGAGATGGTGAAGATGCACAAGCTCCCAGATGGACCATTGCCGCGACTGACGGCCCGACAAAGGGACGCTCAAGACCAAATCGATCGAAGATCCGTTGGCCGTTCGCGGGTTGATCGCCGATCTGCGTGCCGAATATGCCGCCGCGGAACAGGCCAAACTCAAGCTTCCGAGCGACAAGCCGATCGATCCACGCACGATCCCGGACAAGGGAAAATGAGCAGTCCGAGGTTGGCGGTGATTGGCGGCAGCGGCTTATACCAACTGCCCGACCTGGAGCGACTGCAGCGGCACAATATCCAAACGCCGTTCGGGTCTCCAAGCGGCCCGGTCGTCACCGGTGACCTCGGCGGGGTCTGGATCGCATTTCTTGCGCGACACGGCGCGGGGCATCGACTGCTGCCGACCGAAATCAACACACGAGCCAACATTTGGGCGCTCAAGAGCCTGGGAGTCGAACGTGTAATTTCGATCTCCGCTGTCGGCTCGCTGGCGGAAAAGCTGCAGCCGCTGCATGTCGCGCTGCCCGATCAGTACATCGATCGTACACGGCATCGACACGAGACGTTTTTTGGCGATGGGATTGCTGCGCACGTCTCGCTCGCCGACCCGACTTGCGACGAGCTGCGCGAAGCGGCCGCCCAAGCGGCGGAGGACTCGGGCGCGACGGTTCATCGCGGCGGTGTCTATCTGTGCATGGAGGGCCCGCAGTTTTCGACTCGTGCGGAATCCAATCTGTTCCGGAGTTGGGGCGCCAGCTTGATCGGCATGACCAACATGCAAGAGGTTCGGCTCTGCCGTGAGGCAGAGATCTGCTTTGCGAGCTTGTGTTTGGTCACCGACTACGACTGTTGGAAGACTGACGAAGCGCATGTCACCGTCGAGGCGATCATCCACCGTCTCGAACTGAACGCGGAGAGCGCGCGAAAGACCGTCACGACTTTGGCTCCACGACTCGGCCCACGGCGTTGTCAGTGCGCTACCGTACTCGACACTGCAATCGTCACGGCTCGCGAAATGATCCCAACCGAAAGCGTCGATCGCCTTGGTCCGATCGTGGCTCGAGTTCTGGGCGGCAGGTGAGGCAGGACCGCGCTGCTGCAATTCGTGTGGCGGTGCTGCTTTGGTGCGGCGCGGCGCTCGCGGCAGCCGCACCATTTGCCGGTCTGGGGCGATACAGCGCCGCGATCGTGGCGGGGGTCTCCGCATTCTGGTTTCTGCACGTCATGCGCCCACAGGGAGTGCGCTTCGTCGCCGCCGTGCTCGTGGTTTGGGCCTTCACACATTCCGCCGCAGTGATTGGATTGACGCTCTGGTCTCCCGAACGAGCGGGTGCTGTGATTCCACATGGGGTGGAGTACTGGTCGGAGATGAGACCCTTTGTTGTCGACGGATCGGGAGTCGAAGCCGACCCGTACCGCTTCGTTCCGTTGCACCTTCGGCATCTGTTGGGATTCGCGGTTCTATCCGCGATCAGCGGCGGGCTCGCCGGGTTGGTCCTCGGCGCTTTTCTGACCGGCTACATGTCGTACTACGTGGCTCAGGTAATGACGCACGCGAGTCACCCCTTGATCGCGGGGTTGCTCGCTTGGCACCCGTGGGCCGTTATTCGTGTCGTCGGATTCATCCTTCTCGGAATCAGCCTCTCGCGACTCTGGCCGGAGCGAAAAGACCTCGCAGGCTGGTGGCGAACACAGCGCGGGCAACTCGCGCTCGCGCTCGGTCTATGGAGTTTCGACCTGATCCTAAAGACGGCGTTGGCGCCCTGGTGGAGCGCACTCCTACGAACGGCGGGCGGAGTTCGGATCACTCACTGACAGACTCGCCATGGACGCAGTTTTGCGGCGAGTGCTAGACTCCCCGATTCCTTCCCAGTGGGCGGACATCCTCCGCCGCGACCCGTGGAGAGATAGGTACATTTATGCGCGAAGTGGCCGGAATGCTCGACGCCCGAGGCCTTCGCTTCGGCATCGTTCTCGCTCGATTCAACGCACGCGTCGGCGAGGTGTTGCTCGCAGGTTCGATCGATGCCCTTCGTCGGCACGGTGCCAGCGAGGATGCCATCGTCGTGGCCCGCGTCCCTGGGGCGTGGGAGCTGCCTCAAGCGCTCCGCTGGATGCGGGCTCCGGCGGCTCGCGGCCGAAAACAGGGAGAGCCCGACGCGTTGATCGCCTTGGGCGCGCTGATCCGAGGCGAGACTCCGCACTTCGATCATCTGGCTGCGGCGGTCACGCGCTCGCTCGATAGTTTGGCGTCGGAGTCGGGGCTCCCGGTTGCCTACGGACTCCTGACCTGCGACACGCTGGAACAAGCGATGGAGCGGGCCGGCGGCAAAGCGGGTAACAAGGGGTTCGAAGCCGCCATGACAGCCATTGAAATGGTTCATCTGCGACGCGAACTCGGAGAGAAGGGCTAGGCCGATGGGAGACCGACATCGGGGGCGCGATGCAGCGCTACGCATGCTCTATCAGTCGGACCTCACGGGAGAGCCGGCCGACAAGGTGGTCAGCGACATCCTGCTTGGCGCGCTGCTGGATCCGCCGCTCGAGCCGTCCGCACGTCGGTTTGCAGAGACGCTGTTTCGGAGCGCGTTGTCCAGGCGCGATGAGATCGATGGGTTGATCCGCGCCGGCTCGGAGCACTGGAGGCTGGAGCGGATGGCAACCGTTGATCGCAACGTGCTACGGCTTGCCTTGCACGAGCTGATCGAGAATCCATCGCTCTCCGCAGCGGTAGTGCTGGACGAAGCGGTCGAGTTGGCCAAGGACTTCGGCGGCGAGGAATCAGGTGCCTTCGTCAACGGCGTGCTCGACGGGATCAGGCGACGACTCGAGAGTGGGGAGCTGGTGTTGCGACGCTAACGCACGAGACGTCTTTCCGAGGTGAACGGCAGTGGCTTACGACACACGGACAATCGAGGAGCGCTGGCAGAAGCGCTGGCGCGATGATCGTATCTTCAATGTCGCCGAGGACCATCAGCGACCGAAGTACTACTGCGTCGAGATGCTTCCCTATCCCTCGGGGCGCATCCACGTCGGGCACATCAGAAATTACTCGATCGGCGATGCCAATTGCTGGTTCCGGCGACTGCAGGGGTACAACGTGATGCATGCGATCGGCTGGGATGCGATGGGTCTCCCTGCCGAGAATGCGGCGATCAAGAACGGCGTCGCGCCGGCTGAGTGGACCTACTCGAATATCCGCCACATGCGTGAAACGTTGCAGCAACTCGGCTTCTCATATGACTGGGACCGTGAGATCGCGAGTTGTCATCCTGGCTACTACAAGTGGAACCAGTGGTTTTTCCTGAAACTGCTCGAACATGACATGGCCTACCGAGCGCGCCGCACCCTGAACTGGTGTCCGAAGTGCAACACGGTACTGGCCAATGAACAGGTCACGCCGTCCGGGTGCTGTTGGCGACACGAGGAGACACTCGTACAGAAAGTCGAGCTGGATCAATGGTTCGTCAGAACTACCAAATATGCGGACCGTTTGCTCGAGGGTCTGCAACAGCTCGAGGGACACTGGCCTGATCGCGTCCTGGCGATGCAACGAAACTGGATCGGTCGCAGCGAAGGTTGCCGCTTCACGTTCAAGGTGGACGGGAGCGACAAGAGCATCGAGGTGTTCTCAACCCGTGTCGACACCGTCTTCGGCTGCAGTGCGGTGGTGATTGCTGCCGCGCACCCGCTGGCCCGAGAACTTGCCGCTGGGACCGGATGCGAGAAGTCGGTCGACGAGTTCATTCGATCTGAGGCTGCAGCGCCCCCCCCGACTCCAGAGGAGGAACGCGAGAAGCTCGGCGTTTTCTCTGGAAGGTACGCTGTCAACCCTTTCAACGAGGAGAAGGTCCCGATCTGGTTGGCCAATTTTGTCTTGATGGACTTCGGCACGGGAGCGGTGTTCTGTCAGCCGGCCCACGATCAGCGAGATTTCGAGTTCGCACGAAAGTACGGGTTGACGATCCGTCCCGTGGTGCGGCCTGGTGATGCGCCCTTGAACGACGCGGCGGTCATGGAGGCTGCATTCACTGACGACGGCGTGCTCGAGTATTCGGGCTTGTATAGCGGATTGAGTTCGGCTCGAGCGCGTCGCCAGATGGCGTCCGATGCGGCGCTTCATCGATTCGGATCCGCCACCGTGCAGTTTCGCTTGCGCGACTGGGGGATCTCGCGGCAGCGCTATTGGGGCACGCCGATTCCGGTGATCTACTGCGATCAGTGTGGGATCGTTCCAGTGCCGGAGAGCGAGCTGCCGGTGCTGTTACCGGACGTCGCCAACTGGAAGGAAGCGGTCGGTTCTCCGTTGGCACAAAACGAGGCGTTCGTGAGTGTGCCGTGCCCGAAGTGCGGCCATGCCGCGCGGCGCGAGACCGACACGATGGATACGTTCGTCGATTCCTCGTGGTATTTCCTGCGATACCTTGATCCACGCAACGAACGTGCGGCATTCGACCGTTCGATCGCCGACTACTGGATGCCGATCGACCAGTACATCGGCGGAGTCGAACACGCCGTCGGGCATCTGATCTATGCCCGCTTCTGGACCATGTTCCTACGCGATATCGGTCTGCTGTCCGCTTCGGAGCCGGCCGCCGCGCTGTTCACTCAAGGAATGGTGTGCGGGCGGTCCTATCGCTGCCCAACACACGACTACGTTGCACCCACCGATGTGGCCGGCACACTCGACGCTCCGCAGTGTCCGCGCTGTGACCAGGATTTGGTGGTGCGCATCGACAAGGTTTCCAAGTCGAAGCTGAATGCCCCCGACAGTGATGTTCTGATCGCCCGCTACGGCGCTGATGCGGTTCGCATGTTCTCGTTGTTCGGCGGCCCGCCGGTGAAGGATCTCGAATGGTCCGACGCCGGGATCGAAGGATGCTCGCGCTTCCTCCAGAGAATCGTGCGCGCGGTCGAACGGTTCGCTGCTGCGGGGGGCGATCCGACGCAACCCACCAGCAAGGAATCCGAGGCGCTGGTCTTGCGGCGCAGAACTCATCGAACGATCGTGCGTGTGACTCGCGACCTCGGCGAAGAGTTCCAGCACAACACGGCCATTGCAGCGCTGATGGAATTGGTCAACGAGATCTACCGTTGCACTGAAGGAAAGGAGGCCTCTGCGCTGACACCCGCGTTGTCGGCTGCGGTCGCCGAGGCGCTGGACGTGCTCGTTCGCTTGCTCGTTCCGTTCGCTCCGCATCTGGCCGAAGAGATGAACGAACGGCTCGGGTCGACACAATACCTGGCGAACCGCAAGTGGCCGGAGGCCGATCCTTCTCTGCTCATCGACGACGAGGTGGAGTTGCCGGTTCAGGTGCTCGGGAAACTCCGTGGGCAAGTCCGCGTCGCCCGCGGTGCCGATCAGGAGATCGTACTCGCGGCCATTCGCGCCGACGCCACGCTGGCCAAACAGATCGAAGGCAAAGAGCTGATTCGCGTCGTCCTGATTCCCGATCGCTTGGTCAACTTGGTGGTACGGGCGTGAAGGGGTTTCTCGCTACGGCGACGCTGGTGCTGATGTTCGCAACCATCGGCTGCGGCTACCGGCTAGCTGGCCATGAGTCGGTCGCATCGATCATGCCTCCTGGCACGAAGGTGATCGGCATTGTCCCGTTGCGCAACGAAACCGATCAGCCCGAGATCGAGTCGCGAATCACAGAAGCATTGGTGGACGAATTCGTGCGGCGAGGTCGTTACGAGACCAAGCCGAGCGCTGAGGGCGCCGATGTCGTGCTGGACGGCGCCATCACCGGGTATCGCTTGGCGCCTGTAAGCCTCACCCAACGAGGTCAAGCCGATCGTTTCGAGGTCGTGGTGACGGCACGAATTCGTTTGGTTCAGCACGGTGTAACGGACACCGTGTTGTGGAGTCAGAACTTCTTCGTCTTCCGAGAGCAGTACGACGTTCCTGAGACTCCCACGTCCGGCTTCGAGCGTGAGATCGTGGCGGTCGAAGATGTCGCTCGCGGCGTCGCGCGGTCGGTGATCACCAGCATGTTGGAAGGGTTTTAGTCGATGCCGACCGGCACGCTCGCGGAGCTCATTCGGGCGATCGCGCAGGGGCGAATGCCACCGATCGTCGTGTTCTCGGGCCCGGATGAGAGCGCCAAGAAGCGAGGACTGCAGCGATTGCTCGATGCGATCCCCGAGACCGCGGTGCCGGGGTGCGTGGAACGATTCCAAGATTCGCCGCTCGCCCGTGTACTTGACTCGGCCCGCACCATGCCGCTTTTGGGAGATAGACGGGTCGTCATCGTACGCGGTGCGATCGGCCTCGGTGCGGACGGGGATAGCGCGTCGCGCGAGTTACTCAACGACTACATGGAGCATGCCCCGGCCCACTCGGTGCTGGTGATCCTCGCGGAGAAACTCGACGGGCGTCTATCGGTGGTGAAGAAACTCGAGCAACGTGGATTCGTGATCCCTTGTGAACTTCCCACCGAACGCGAGATGTCGACCTGGCTCGGGGCGCGCGGCAAGGAGTTTGGTGTCGATTTGACCTCCGCAGCGTGTCAGGTCTTGGCCGACGCACTCGGGGCCGACACTGGGATGGCCGACGGAGAGTTGCGCAAGCTGGCTCTACTCACCTCGACGACCGGCGGTGCCGTCGATGCCGCGCAGGTAGAGCAGTCACTCGGCCCATCACGTGCGGTGGGTGCCTTCGCACTGGAAGATGCGCTGCTTGCCGGCGATCTGCGCCGCGCTCTTGATGCGCTGCAGCGGCACCTTGCCGACAACGACCCGGGTGTTCCGCTCGCACTGTTGGGACGATTGAGCGGTATCGTGCGACGGCTCGCTCTGGCGTTCGCCGTCACTTCTCGCGGCGGCGGCGAGAACGAGGTCCGCGCTGCGTTGGGAGCACATCCCTTTGTCGCTGGAAAGTACGCGCGGGCGGCTGGAAAACTCGGTCCGCAAGCAGAGCGCGCGCTGGCGGCCTGTGTTGCCGCCGATCTGGCACTCAAATCTGGGCGAGATGCGCGCGCCGCATTGGTTGCGGTAGTGATGTCACTGGCCGCCCCACTCTCGCCGCCGCGTCGATCCGCGACGGGTCGCCCGCTTGGAGAAACTCGCCCGTGACCGCACACGAAACGATCGTCATCATCGACTTTGGAAGTCAGGTTACCCAGTTGATTGCTCGACGTGTGCGAGAGGCCGGTGTCTATGCCGAGATCATCGGACCGCGTCACGCCAGGGCGCGACTGGACGATCCGCTCGTACGGGGTGTCATTCTCTCTGGTGGGCAGGCGTCGGTATACGAAACGGGTGCGCCTGATATCGACGATTCGGTACTTGCCACGAAACTCCCCTTGTTGGGGATTTGCTATGGAATGCAGTTATTGGTTCATCGCACCGGTGGCAGGGTGGAGCGCGCGCCCGAGCGCGAATTCGGGCGGGCTCAACTCGAGATCGTCGATGCGAACTCCAGGTTGCTGAGCGGGCTCCCTGGACAGAGCACGGTCTGGATGAGTCATGGCGATTCGATCGCAGCATTGCCTGCGGGTTACCAAGTAACGGCTCGCACCGAGAGCGCACCGTTCGCAGCGAGCGAGAATCTGCAAACACGGCGGTTTGCCGTGCAATTCCACCCTGAGGTCCGTCATACGGAAATCGGTTCACGAGTGCTGAGTCGATTCGTGCGCGAGATCTGCGGCTGCACCGGTGACTGGTCGATGCAGAAGTATGAAGAGGAGGCCGTCAGCGAGATCCGTAGTCAAGTCGGTGCCGACGGCAGCGTGGTATGCGCCCTTTCCGGCGGAGTCGACTCCTCGGTAATGGCGATGCTGGTCCATCGTGCGATCGGTGATCGCTTGGTGGCTGTATTCGTCGACAACGGTTTGCTACGCAAAGACGAAGCGACGAGCGTGGTTCGCACTTTTGAAGGGCAATACGGGCTACCGGTTCGCGCGGTCGATGCGCGGGCCCGCTTTCTGGATCGCCTGGCGGGCGTCAGCGATCCGGAAGAGAAGCGGCGGCGTATTGGCCACACCTTCATCGATGTCTTCGAGGAAGAGGCCCGCAAGATCGGGGCAGGGTGGCTGGCTCAGGGGACCATCTACCCGGATCGTATCGAATCGAGTTCGATCAAAGGACCGTCGGCGGTGATCAAGTCACATCACAACGTAGGCGGACTCCCGGAGCGGATGAACCTGGCCTTGATCGAACCACTCAAGTGGCTCTTCAAAGATGAGGTTCGCTCGCTCGGAGAACGTCTGGGGCTCGATCCTGCATTCGTCCATCGGCATCCGTTTCCAGGACCGGGCCTGGCGGTTCGCCTGATTGGAGAGGTAACGGAGACCCGCTTGGCGATCTTGCGCGATGCCGACGCGATCTTTCGAGAAGAATTGCAGCGTTCCGGGTGGATGGAAAAGACCTCGCAGGCGTTCGCGGTGCTCCTCCCCGTGAAGACCGTCGGTGTCATGGGCGACGGACGCACGTACGAACACGTGTTGGCTCTCCGATCGGTCAATACCGACGACTTCATGACCGCCGACTGGTCTCGCCTGCCGCATGATCTGCTCGCACGGGTTGCAGGGAGAATCGTCGGCGAGGTCAGAGGTGTAAACCGTGTTGTCTACGACATCACCAGCAAGCCTCCAGCCACGATCGAGTGGGAGTGAGAGGGCGGTACGTGTCTCAGTTCATACACCTGCACAATCACACCGAGTTCAGCCTGCTGGACGGCGGGCAGAAACTCTCCGTGCTGGTACGACGCGCCAAGGAACTGGAGATGCCTGCGGTTGCAATCACCGATCATGGAAATCTGTTCGGTGCCTTGGAGTTCTACCAGCTCTGCAAGAAAGAGAAGATCAAGCCGATCATCGGTTGCGAAGCCTACCTCGCGCCCGGCAGTCGATTCGACCGTGGATCGCAGCAGACAGCGCATGGCAAGGCCTACTACCACCTGGTTCTACTTGCGATCAACGATGAAGGGTTTCGCAATCTGGTTCGATTGTGTAGTTACGCCTACCTAGAGGGCTTCTATTACAGGCCCCGAATCGACAAGCAGATTCTCCGAGCCCACGCGGCGGGACTCGTAGGGTTATCCGCATGCTTGTCGGGGGAGATCCCTGTTCATATCCGGCGCGATGAGATGGACGCCGCGCGCACAGCGCTGGCGGAGTATCTCGAGATCTTCGGTGCCGGCAACTTCTACCTCGAAATGCAGGATCAGGAGATCGAGGCGGAAGTCACCGTCAACGAGGGAATCCTCAGGCTCAATCGAGAGACTGGCGTACCGCTGGTTGCGACGAACGATTGCCACTTCACGCACCGCGACGACCACAAGGCTCACGACGTGCTGATCTGCATTGGCACAGGCAAGAAACGTGACGATGCCGACCGGATGCACTACAGCGAACATCATTTCTTCAAGTCCCACGCCGAAATGCTGGAGCGATTCGAGTGGTGCCCCGAGGCGCTGGCCAACACGCTGCAGATCGCGGAACGCTCTGATCTCACACTCGATATGAGTCGGCATCATCTTCCGGATTTTCCGGTTGATCCGAGCGAAACGATCGAGGACCGGTTTCGTCACGAGGTGCGCCGCGGCTTCGAGCAGCGGATGGTCGTGTGGCGAGCGCGCGCCGCGCGAGACATGCTGCGTCATAGCCTCGCGGAGTACGAGCAACGCCTCGAACGAGAACTTCAGACGATCGTCCAAATGGGGTTTCCCGGATATTTCCTCGTCGTCTGGGACTTCATTCGCTATGCGCGCGAGGCTGGAATCCCGGTCGGTCCGGGGCGCGGGTCGGCGGCTGGGTCACTGGTCGCCTACTGCCTGAGGATCACGGACATCGATCCACTCGAGTACGACTTGCTATTCGAGCGGTTTCTCAACCCTGAACGAATCACGCTCCCGGATATCGATATCGATTTCTGCTTTCGGCGCCGCGGCGAGGTGATCGAGTATGTCACGCGCAAGTACGGCAGGGAGAACGTCGCGCAGATCATTACGTTCGGGACCATGGCAGCAAAGGCTGCCATTCGCGACACGGGGAGAGTCCTTGGTCTTCCTTATGTCGATGTCGATCGCATCGCGAAGCTGGTACCGGATGAGATCGGCGTACGCCTCGGCGATGCGATCGACGCTGTGCCTGCGCTCAAGCAACTGCGAGATACCGATGCCGCCGGCAGGGAACTACTCGCGGTTGCGCTGAAGCTCGAAGGACTCTCGCGCCATGCGAGCACGCACGCCGCGGGAGTGGTGATCACGCCCAGACCGGTGATGGAGTACGCGCCGCTCTATCGTTCCAACAAAGATGAAATCACCACGCAATGGGCGATGTCGGATATCGAAGCGGTTGGCTTGCTCAAGATGGACTTCCTTGGTCTGAAGACGCTGACACTGATTAGTGACGCGCTCGAGTTGATCGCCAGATCCGGCGAGTCGCGACCGATTCTGGAAGAGATTCCGCTCGCCGATCCCAAGACGCTCGAGCTGTTCGGCCGCGGCGACACGAGCGGCGTGTTTCAGTTTGAATCCAGCGGCATGCGCGACATCTTGCGACGACTGAAACCCGAACGCTTCGAGGATCTGATCGCACTCAATGCGCTGTATCGTCCCGGACCGCTTGGCTCCGGAATGATCGATGATTTCATCCAGCGACGTCACGGCAAGGTCAAGGTCAGCTATCCCCATGCGGTGTTGGAGCCTGTTTTACAGGAAACCTACGGCGTGATCGTGTACCAAGAGCAGGTCATGCAGATTGCGTCGACGATGGCGGGGTACTCACTTGGCGGCGCCGATTTGTTGCGACGCGCGATGGGGAAGAAGAAGAAAGAAGTGATGGAGGCGGAACGCGAGAAGTTCGTCGCTGGTGCCGCCGCCCTGGGAATCGGGAAATCGGACTCAGGGCGAGTGTTCGACCTGATGGAGCATTTTGCGGGTTACGGCTTCAACAAGTCTCACAGCGCTGCGTATGCTCTCGTTGCATTCCAGACCGCCTACCTCAAAGCGCATTTCCCCGCCTGTTTCATGGCTGCGCTCCTGACAACGGAAAAGGACAACACCGACAAGCTCGTCGAGTACGTGGGTGAGTGTCGTGCGATGGGTTTAAGAATCCTCCCGCCTGACCTCAATCACTCAGGACTCAACTTCGAGGTCGAGAACGGTGCGATTCGATTTGGGCTCTCCGCCATCAAAGGGGTCGGTGAGGCGACGGTCGACGCCCTGATCCAGACTCGCGAAAAACTGGGCCGCTTCGAGTCGTTGGCTGATTTGTGCGTCCGGGTCGACAGAAAGGCGTTGGGGCGACGACCTCTCGAAGCCATGATCAAGGCAGGCGCACTCGACGCGTTGGGCGAGCGAGCGAGACTCTTTGCTGGCATCGATGCTGCGATGGAACGCGGCACGCGTGCTGCAAGCGATCGATCGACGGGCCAAGTGTCTCTGTTCGGTGATGAGCCGAAAAGCGTGGTGGCAAGCTTCCCGTTGCCCGACGTTCCGGCCTGGAGCGATCGAGAGCGCCTCGCCGGCGAGAAGGAAGCGCTCGGGTTTTATCTCTCGGGACATCCGTTGGACGCGCACCAAGTTCGCCTCGACGAAACCACATCGCACCGGGTGGGATCACTCGAGGGTGCCGTTGGGGAGGTCGTGGTCGGCGGACAGATCGTGGGACTCAAGCGAAGACGCACGAAATCGGGTGACATGATGGCGGTATTCGATCTGGAAGACACCACCGGCAGCGCAGAGTGTGTTGTCTTTCCGAAACTCTATCGCGATATCGGTGAGGGACTCGCGGAGGATCTTTCAGTCGTTGTGCGCGGCAAAGTCGATACCGCCGAGGGGGCACCGCGTGTGATGGTGGACTCGGTGGTACGACTCGAGGAAGCGCGGGCCCTCAACGCTGACGGACTGACCGTTCGCCTCTCGGGTCGACTGCTCGAACCGGATCAACTCGAACTGATCGCGGCGGTATTGAGCGACAATCCTGGGCCGGTGCCGGTCTTCTTCGAGGTTGTGAGAGAAGGGGAGTTCCGCGTTGTCCTGCAGGCGGACGATGGCCGAGCGGTCCGGGCCGATCGGCAGTTGATCGATGCGATACACAACGCCGTCGGGAGGTCCTGCGCTCGCGTGGGGCGGCCGGGACCCTTTGGAATCGCAGGTTGAAGCGCCCGTTCCGAGCGGCTAGCTCTCCCAGCTTCCGACGGCATTCATGTGGCCGCGGCAGTAACTTGGTTGTCAGCAACAGGAGATGAGACTCGATGGAACGTCATCTTTTACGTCGGAATCGGTAACCGAGGGACATCCGGACAAAGTAGCGGATCAGGTTTCCGATGCCGTGCTGGACTCAGTTCTGGCTCAGGATCCTCGCGGGCGCGTCGCCTGCGAAGTTCTGGTGACAACCGGCCTGTGCATGATCTCCGGAGAGATTACCACCTCCGGTTTCGTCGACTTTCCGCAGACAGCGCGCGATGTAATCAAGCGGATCGGATACACCGATCCTCGCTACGGTTTCGACTACCACACGTGCGCGGTACTCAGCACGATCGACCGCCAGTCACCCGACATCGCGATGGGAGTCGACCGCGAAGGAGCCGGCGATCAAGGCTTGATGTTCGGCTATGCCTGCCGAGAGACTGCTGAACTCATGCCGATGCCGATCACGCTGTCGCATCACCTCTGCAAACGTTTGGCAGATGTCAGACGCTCCTCCGAGCTGACGTACCTCGGACCGGACGGGAAGGCTCAGGTAACCGTCGAGTACGATGGAGAGCGTCCGGTTCGGGTCCCTACGGTCGTCGTCTCTACGCAACACCACGACACCGTAACGACCGAGAAACTCCGTGAAGAGATCTTAGAGATCGTGATTCGCAGCGTGATCCCTTCGCACCTCATCGACAGCAAGACGGTGTTTCACATTAACCCCACTGGGCGGTTCGTCATCGGTGGCCCACACGGGGATACAGGCTTGACGGGAAGGAAGATCATCGTCGACACCTACGGTGGAATGGGACATCACGGAGGGGGTGCATTTTCCGGGAAGGACCCCACCAAGGTTGACCGCAGCGCTTGCTATATGGCGCGCAAGATCGCCAAGAACATCGTGGCCGCGGACCTCGCTGAGCGCTGCGAGGTTCAGCTGGCGTACGCAATTGGGGTCGCTGACCCGGTATCTGTTCGCGTCAACACGTTCGGAACGGGGAAGATTCTTGAGAGCCGACTCGAGGGACTGGTTCGTGACATCTTCCCGTTGACCCCGCGAGGCATCATCGAGCATCTCGACCTGCGGCGGCCGGTATATGAGAAGACCGCGGCGTACGGTCACTTCGGCCGAAACGAGCCTGAGTTCTCTTGGGAATCAACCGCTCAAGCGACTGCGCTGCAGCGAGAGGCTGGCCACCTCGCCTAGCGAGTGATCTGCGGAGTCTTAACGGGCAGCCGGGCACAAGGAATTTCGGGGTGAGCTGTCAGCGGGCTCGCGTGAGAAGGAGCGCACCGCTGGCACCAAGCAGTATCGGTACGGACCACGTTGCGATCAGCGGCGACAGCAGTCCCTCGCGCCCGAGCGACGTTGTCACCGCCCACGTCGACCAGAACGCAATCGCTACCGCCAGGGCTATGACGAATCCAAAAAGAGATGTCTTTCGACTCCAGCCGGTAACAATCAAGGCGATCCCGACTGGCATCAAGAGGATTGGGAGCAAAGGAGTGACGAGCCGCTCGTGAAGGCGAACCCGAAGGGCGCCAACCGGCGAGCCAGTCTTCGAAAGAATAGCGACGCTCCTGCGTAGCTCTTGTGCCGACATTTGATCAGCCTCGCGTCGCCCGAAGAGTGACTCGCTGCCTCCACCGAAAAGTTCAGGAGCTTCCGAATACTGAAAAACGGTCTGGTTCGATGAGACAAATGACCCTGCATCCCTACTCCCCTCGACGAACAGTTGCTGCTGAAGTTTGGTCCACGTCCAGCCTTCCAGGCCGTGCTGTGCCATGGCGCCCGACAAGACGCTCTCCACTTCGCCGCGATTGAGATCGGCCTCGACCACGAAGGGAGCAAGTAACCTCTCCTTGGAAGGGTCCCAGTCCAAGAAGCTCCAGATTCTGCCGTCATCGCCAACCAGCCAGCGGCGCCCAGAGTCAGCGGGGTCAGCTCCACGGCGACCGGCAATGGTCTCCTTAGCGCGTTCAGCGATCCGTTCAGCGGTTGGGATCAGCGTTTCTTGAGCAACTCCATAGACCAGCGAGAGGAATGCAGTGACTCCAAGGAGAGGTAGAGCCATCCGTACAGGACCAATGCCGGCTGCCTTGAGAGCGACTATTTCTCCATTTCGGGCCAAGCCGGCGAGCGCGATCGCAGCTCCGAACAGCGCGGCAAGAGGAAGTAGATACCGGAGTTGCCCGGGAATCGTCAGCAATGAGAAGGTCACGATGTCGAGCCAAGGAATGTTACGGGCTCCAGCGGGAACGTCGTCGAATCCAGCTTTGAACTCGACAATGAACCCCATGAAGGAGAGGCTCAGAACCACTGCGAAAAACAAGCGGAGGTAGTTGATCGCAAGATATCGGTCGACAAGGTCGAAAGGGCCGTGCATTCGAGGAGCCGCCTGGCGTCGCTCCTGAATCTCGATGCGCTGAAGAACGTGACTCTCGGACGCCTGAGGTCCGACTGCTTTGTTGAGCCGACGGTGTCGCCACCATTCGGCAGCCCTGCGCGGGATCTGGAGAACAGAATCCCAGACGGTTGCGACGGGCGTGAACAAGCGAGACCCCGAGAGAACCCCAAGCCAGAGCATTGCGCCAAAAATCGCGAACGCAATAACCGGTAGGAACGGCCCCAACCAAGGAGGCCAACTTCCTTTTTCTGTCGGCCCTTCGGCGGCGATGAGAACGACGTAATAAACAAGGAGCAGGACAAGGCACTGGCTGAGGCCGCTGAATCGACCCCCTCGTTTGGACTGGGCGGCAAGAGGGAACGACGCGAAGGCGAGAACCAGTCCGCCGAGAGGCAGGGCGAGGCGCCGATACCACTCGATCTGAGCGCGGCGAAGTTCTACCGTCAGATTTTCCTGCTTACTCTTCCGCGTAGCGTTCCGCAGCTCGGCACGGAGCTTGTGGATCTCCTTCGGGAGATCTCCCCAGCGAGCCGAGCGCATTGGGGTGGGTAGTCCCTGAGTGAACTTGGAGAACGCAACATCCGCGGGGAAACTTCGCGTGAGTCGTGGAAATCGAATCCTGTGGTACACGCCTCCTGGCTCTTTGGGCGGAACGTGCTGCTCGCCGTCATCAAGAAGGAGGCTGATCTTGCCGCTATCACGGTCGAAGATGATGCGCGCTCTGGCGGCGACAATCAGCTCAGAGTTGATCTCGCCGCTCTCAGCGTGCAAGAAAACACCCTCGAAGACTCTTCCCTGGGATGTCTCTACGGCGCTGCGCGCGTAGAAGACCGCGCCTGGGAGTCTCATGTAGAAGGTGCCGGGCTCGATCTCACGCGCAGGATCCCGTCCTCGCTGTACCTCAGCGATGAGGGCTTTGCGCCTGGGAATGCTCCCTGGCGCAAGATCCTGAGCGACCCAGGTTGCGAATCCTGTCGTGAACCCTGCGAACAAGACGACCGGGAGGAAGACGCGGAGTGGCGAGATCCCGGCTGCGCGGAATGCCGTGATCTCGCTCTGGGAGGCCATCCGACCGATTCCCGCGAGAACTGACAGAACCGTCGCAATGGGGAGCGTCAGAAGGAGTATCCCGGGTAGTTCGTTAGCGAGCAGTCCCAGCATCACGGAAGTTGGGACCTTCTTGTCGAAGAGCTTGCCAACCAAATCGAAGAGCTTGGTGAGCAAAATTGAGAATGTGAAGCCCGCCAGACCGAGAAGGAATGGGGCTTGGAGTTCGGCCCAGACGTAGCGTTCGAGTCGTCCGAAGAACCGCATCAATCCTCAGAGCCAAGAAGGTCGCATGGAAATGAGTTCCCAGGGGGGGATGAGTCTAGGCTGGGAATGCAGTGCGTGACCCTGGGTTGAAGCCATATCCCGGAAGGTCTTATGTCCGATAATCAGCATTATGTTAAATACCGCGATAGTCAGCATTGCTCTCGAATACCGAAACCAGCGATGACGCTTAACCTTCGGAGCTGCTTTCGGCGATCCGTCCAGGGTTGCGGAGTTCAATGCCGTGGCTAGGCAAGGAACCCGAACGACGCCCCGCGTGGGTATCCGCCTCGACCTGGGTGCGAAGGTCGAGAACGATCTTCTCGAGGACCGACAGTAGCTCGGTAGCCTCAACCGCTTCTCGCTCGAACCGCAGGCTCAGCGTGAAATCCTGATTGGGCGGACGGTATCGAAACACAAATGCCTGCGGCTTCAAAGATCCCGTCGACGGCCCGCCGGGGTTAGCGCCGCGCTTCCTCTCCCGAACCTGATCGCGCGTCAAGCTCTCGCTCGCCACGGCTGCAACCAGGGAGAGCATCGACGCCTCGTCAGGCTGGCGAACGATCTCCATGAGAGTGCTCTTGGTAATAATGTCGGCGCGCCGACATGCGGCCTTCACGGCCTCCGGCATGCGGTTGAGGCTGAGAATCTCGGTGATCGATGTACGAGACCTACCGAGCCGCTTTGCGATTTGCTCGTGCGTGTAGCTGAACTCGTCCATCAGTCTCGAGATCGCCTCCGACTCCTCGAAGGGGGTCAGGTCCCTCCTCTGGAGGTTCTCGATCAGGCTGATCTCCAGGCAGCCCCTATCATCGACGTCGAGTTCGACGCACGGAACCATCGTCAGGCCGACCTTGCGGGCCGCCTGAAATCGCCGTTCGCCGGCGATGATTTCGTGGTTTCCCTCATCATCTGCGGGCCGGACCAGGATTGGTTCGAGGATGCCTCGCTCGCGGATCGAGTCGGCGAGTTCGTCGAGTCCGCGCATTTCACGACGCGGTTGAGTCGGGTTTGGTGCGATCCGCTCGATCTCGATCATTCGGCCTACCGACACGGAACGACCCGATGTCACCTGATCGACAAAGTGCGTCTCGGCAGCCCGCATTCGCACGTCTGGAGGTAGCCCACGGCTCTTAGACACGTTTCAATACCTCCTCGGAGAGCTTGTAGTACTCCTCTGCCCCCTTTGACTGCGGCGCGAACGTGAAGATCGACTCCTTGTAGGCAGGAGACTCTTCGAGTCGAACATTCTTGCTGATTCGCGTCTTGAAGACCTTCTCTTTGAACACGTCGTCGATCTGACGCTCGATATCGCGCGCCAGAACGGTACGACGATCATGGATCGTCACAACGACGCCGAGAAGTTGGAGGTCGGGATTGGCTCGCAACCTGATCCGCTCGTAGGTCTCCATCAAATCGTCGGTTCCCTCGAGCGCGTAATACGAGGACTGAATCGGGACGAGCAAGTGGCTTGCTGCAATCATCGCATTCACGGTGAGCATCCCAAGCGTGGGGGGCGTGTCGATGACCGCGAACTCGAAGAGGCCTCTCGCCGTCTCGAGCTTGTCTTTGAGTCGAAAGTGCGCATCGAGTTGACCAGCCAGGGCAGGCTCGACTTTCGCGAGCGATAGCCGAGCTGGGGCAACCATCAGGTGTGGCTGTTTCGTCGTGAGAATCATGTCCTTCATCACGACGTTCGAATCGGTGAGGACCTCGAACATCGTGGGTCCAGTCACCTCACTAGAATCAAAAAAAGTCAGTGTGGCGTTCGCCTGCGGGTCGAGATCGATCAACAGCGTTCGCCGCTTCTTCTGCGCCAGGGCGGCCGCGAGGTTGATGGAGGTCGTGGTTTTGCCAACCCCGCCCTTCTGGTTTGCTACGACGATTATCATTCGCCCCCTCTGGCAGCGAAATTGAGACGAAAGCGAGACGATTCCCGTCGCCATGCTAGGCGATCAGGCGAATCAAATCAATCGCGAGTTAGTCCGGGGAACGCCGAATGGACACGAGCTGTCTTACTTACATCTCATACTTGCCGAGTTCGCCGTCGTTCAAACTCTCGAGCCAGTTCCTCAGCTTCTCGGCATCTTCGTGCCCTTGTGTCAGATCGATGTTCTGGGCATCGCGAATGACTGACTCGTGCGCGAAGATCGGCGCGTCGCACCGCAGTGCAAGAGCGATCGCATCAGAGGGGCGCGCATCGATCTCAGCCGGGCCTTGTGGCGTTTCCAACAACAGCAGCGCGTAGAACGTGTTGTCCTGAAGGTCGTTGATCACAACCCGCTGAAGCTTGGCTCCAAGGCGCACCAACGTATCGCGAAGGAGATCGTGAGTCATCGGTCTCGGTGAGCGAATCTTCTCTAGCTCGAGCGCGATCGCGTTGGCCTCGAAGACACCGACCCATATCGGCAGCTTTGCGTCCGACACTGGGTCACGGAGCACTACGATCGGGGTGTTGGTGATCGGATCCACCATCAATCCCTGAATTCGCATCTCGACCGCCATCGTCTAGTTCCCCGCTCCGTGTTGGACTCCGCCAATGCGACCGTGCGCGTGCTTTGCACCTCCGCAAACCGGAGGGCGACGATACGCGTGCCAGGCGTCACGCGTCAAGCCGACACCGCGATTTGGAGACGTCATGCTGCGGGACTCGCCGAATCCGGTCTTACGACCATCTCTCCGCGAAGTGAGTTCGGTCCACCTGCCGTAATTCTTACCTCGACGAGATCCCCCACTCCGATCCCGGTTCCGGCGAAGTTGACGACCTTGTTCGATGTCGTGCGGCCTGCCCACTCCGATTCGTCACGGCGGCTCGTGCCTTCCACGAGGACGCAGTGGTGACTACCGACCAGCGCCGCGTGACGACGCAGTTGAATCTCCCGTTGTAGCGACTGCAGCTGCATGAGGCGCTCAGTTTTTCGCTCGGCCGAAACCGAATCCAGCATCATCGCAGCGACCGTGCCAGGGCGCGCCGAGTAGAGAAAAGAGAAGATGTTCTCGAATTCGACTTCCTTGACGAGCTGGATGGTCTTATCGAAATCCTCATCCGTTTCTCCCGGGAATCCCACGATGACATCCGTCGATAGAACAATGTCGGGCATCGCCTCACGCAGCTTCGCGACGCGCCCCATGAATCGTGCGCGATCGTATCCGCGACGCATCGCATTCAGGAGTCGGTCCGAGCCGCTCTGAACGGGCAGGTGCATGTAGCGGCACACCTCAGGTGTCGTTGCCATGGCGTCGATGATCGCGTCGGAAAGGTGCAGCGGATGTGATGTCGTAAACCGAATGCGAGCGATGCCGTCCACCCGCGCCGCCGCGCGCAGCAAGTCTCCGAGACCGGCTTTTGTTTCGGCGCAACGCCAGGCGTTGACGTTCTGACCGAGGAACTCGACCTCGCGATATCCTTCGTCGGCGAGGCGACGAACCTCATTCAACACGACCTCGAGAGTGCGGCTATCCTCACGCCCTCGGGTCGTCGGAACGATGCAGTAGGTACATGTCTTGTTGCACCCTTCCATGATGGTTACGAACGCCTTCACACGCCCCGGCATGCGACGAACGCTCTCGGTCCCCGCAAGGATGCTTTCCTGATACAGAGTTGTGTCGACGATTCCGCGTTCGTCCTGCAGCCGCGCAAGTAGTTCCGGCAGCTTGATGCTGGCTCTTGGTCCCATCACCAGATCGACGATCGGCGCGCGCTGGCGGATCGACTCACCAGACATTTGCGCGACGCACCCGCAGACCCCAATGATCATACCGGGGCGACGCTTCTTCAGTGGTGCAAGCTCCCCAAGCGCTTGGTATACACGGTCTTCCGCTTTCTCTCGGATTGCGCAGGTGTTGAGCAGAACGACGTCCGCATCGTGGCTCGATTCGGCTGGTGAGTAGCCGAGTCCCTGGAGAGTCCCCGCGATCTTCTCAGAGTCATGCTCATTCATCTGGCAGCCCCAAGTCTCGATCCAATACGACTTGCTCATCGACTCCTCAGGTCTGAGTGGTTCATCGCGAGTAATGACGTCCGAAACCTGCAACGAGAGAACTCTGCGCGCGAGCGAGATCGATACAGACCACGCGGCTGTCTCCAATGGTCGTCATGAAGTTCGTGTCACCGTGCCAACGAGGCACTACATGCAGATGGACATGATCGGGAATCCCCGCCCCCGAAGCCTGTCCTTGATTGATCCCGATATTGAATCCGTCTGGATTCCACAACTCTTGCGCAATCTCGACCGCGGCCGCCGTCAGGTCCATCAGTTCCTGGCGCTGGTCTACCGGAACGGATGGAAGGCTGCCAGCGTGATCACGTGGGACCACCATCAAGTGACCACCGTTGTACGGGTAGCGATTGAGCATCACGAGGCACTGGCTAGTACGGTGCACGATCAGGTTGTCGAGATCTTGCGCAGGGCGGTTCCAGCAGTCACAAAACAGGCATGTCTTGCGAACGCCGAGGCCAGCGTCATTGCCGGATGAAGCGGACACGACCCAGGACTCCCGCCACGGGGCAAACAGGTGGTTCACGGCTTTCCGCCGCTGGAGACACCGTCTTCTGAGCCGGTGACGGAGGTGTCTTCATCGAGGTCATCGTCGTCCACGAAGGTCTCGCCAGGATTGAGAAGCTCCCGCAGTTCTTTTCCCGGTTTGAAGTACGAGACCGCCTTGCCTGGAACATCGACCTTGGTCCCGGTCTTGGGGTTCCGTCCGAGGCGGCCTCGTCGCATTCTCAATCGGAACGAACCGAAGCCGCGCAACTCGATCTTCTCGCCGAGCCGAAGAGCGTCGACGATCGAGTTGAGCACGGTGTTCACAACCGCTTCCGCCTCGCTCTTCGAGATACCGGCGGCTTCGGACACCCGTTCGACCAAATCTGCCTTGGTCACGTCCCCTCCGCGTTACTCCTCTCCGGTCTTGTCACGCTCTTGCTGCGCTGCGGCAGCGCGGTCACGGATCGCGCGAAGATCGCCCGCCATGTCGCCGAGCGTAATCGAGCTGCGCTGGTGTTCATCGCTGCGTTCGTCTTGATATTGCTGCAACTCGCGGTCGCCAAGCTCGTCAGACGCGGCGCGGATCGACAGGCCGACTTTGCGCTCGTCCGGGTCGGTGCGAAGAATCTTGACGCGCACACTCTGCCCCACCTGGAACGAGTCACTTACCTTCTCGAGCCTCTCATGAGACATCTCGGAGACATGTACCAGCCCTTCGACGCCGTCGGAGAGTTCGACGAACGCACCAAAATCGGTGATTCGCACGATCTTGCCCTCGAGAATATCGCTGACGCGATAGCGCTTGAAGAACTCCTGCCAGACATCTGGTTGGAGTTCCTTCACGGACAGGCTCAGACGTTGATTCTCGGTATCGATCTTCAGGATCTTGGCTTCAACTTCCTGGCCCTTCTTCAGGACTTCTGCGGGATGCTTGATCCGGCGATTCCAAGTCAGATCTGAAATATGTACGAGCCCGTCGACACCTTCTTCAACCTCGATAAAGGCACCGAAGTCGGCGATGTTTCGCACAATTCCTGTAATCACGTCACCAATCCGGTACTTCTCTTGGATGACCGACCAGGGATTGGGTGTGGTCTGCTTCAGACCGAGTGAAAGTCGACGGTTTTCTTCGTCCACCTCGAGCACGACCGCTTCGACCAAATCGCCAGGGTTGAGCATCTTCGACGGATGCTTGACCCGCTTCGTCCACGACATCTCGGAGACGTGGATCAAACCCTCGATGCCTTCTTCGAGTTCCACGAAGGCACCGTAGTCGGTGAGGCTAATCACCTTTCCACGGACTCGCGAGAGCAACGGATACCGCTCGCCCGCGTGTTCCCACGGGTCTGACTGGAGTTGCTTCAAGCCGAGACTGACGCGCTCTTTGTCGCGATCGAACTTGAGAACGGTGACATCGAGTTCGTCGCCGATATTCACAACCTCGGAAGGATGCGTCACGCGGCCCCATGACATGTCGGTCACGTGCAGCAAGCCATCGATACCACCCAAGTCGATGAAGGCTCCATACTCCGTGATGTTCTTGACGACACCGCGAACACGCTGGCCTTCCTCGATAGTCTCCAGCGTTACTTTCTTCTTCTCGGCGTTTTCTTCCTCGAGCACGTGCTTCCGCGAAACGACAATGTTGCCGCGTCGTCGGTTCATCTTGATGACCCGAACGCGTACCTCCTGATCCTTGTGTCCTTCGAGGTTGCGAACCGGCCGGACGTCGACGAGTGAACCGGGCAAGAACGCGCGAACCCCGATGTCGACGGCAAGTCCGCCCTTGATTCGATCTAGCACACGGCCGATGAGGATTTCACCGGTCTTGTATGCGTTTTCGACGCGCTCCCAGACCTTGAGTCGTTCCGCTTTGTCCTTTGAGAGATGAATGTAGTCTTCAGCCTCGTCTAGCGATTCAACGACCGCTTCGATAGAGTCGCCGACATTGAGAGGCGTTCCAAGCGATTGGAACTCCGACCGATTGATCGAGCCTTCCTTCTTGTAGCCGATATCGACCAGAACGAAATCCTGAAGGATCTTGACGACACGCCCCAGAACAACGTTGCCTTCGCGAATCTCTTTGTTAGGGCTGTACTCATCGAGTAGTGCGGCGAAGTCGACGATCTCTGCGCTCCCGACGGACGTAGCTTTACGACTTTCATCCATAGTCATGAAACCCGGACCTCCTGAATCGCGATTCCTTTGGATTTGGCTTGAGAGCCAGGAATCGAGTGGCGCCGTGCAGACACAGTCGCCGCCCAAGGGGGCAAGCCCTTGTGAGGCCGGGATGGTACGGAACAACTGTCTACCGGTCAAGCAGATCCGCGAGGTTTAGAGCGCTTGGTCTTGGGTCCATGACGCGCTTTGGAGGCAGCCTTCGGATTGGGATGAGACAGCCTCTTCGTGTTTTCCCGGCGAGGGGGGCTGTTTCCCAAGGCATGGCGGCGAGGGGGCGCGATCCTTGGGACCCGAACCTCTCGCTCCCCTGCCAAGACCGCGCGCAATTGCTCGAGCTCTCGCCCCGTCAGCGGTCGGAGTTCACCTGGCCTCATCTTGCCGAGACGCAGTGGGCCGATCTGAACTCGTCGAAGCCGCCGAACCGGATGTCCGATCCGCTCGAACATCCGCTTGATCTGGTTTTGACGGCCTTCAACCAATGTGATTCGTAGCCGCGTGCCGGTTTCTTCTTCAGCTTCGATCGCGACCTCGGCCGGCAACGTACGAACACCGGGTTCCAAGACGATCCCCCGCCGGATCCGTTCAAGATCCCGTTCGGTCGGGTTTCCCTTGAGTCGTACCTGATAAACCTTGGGCAGATGCGAACGCGGGTGCATCACCTGGTTGGCGAGATCACCGTCGTCGGTCAGCAGCAACAAACCGTCGGCGTCCCAGTCGAGCCTTCCAACTGGATAGACTCTGCGCCGAACACCTTGCTCGCGCAGGAGGTCGGCGATAGTCGAGCGCCCCTCGGGGTCGCTCATCGTGGTGATCATTTCGCGAGGTTTGAACGCGAGAAAATAGCTCCGCGGTCCTTCATGGACCTTTAGTCGCCGACCATCGATCTTGATGTGGTCTCGTTCAGGGTCGGCCTGGGCTCCCAGTCGATCGATCACCTCGCCGTTCACGGTGACGCGCCCCTCGAGCATCATCTGCTCGGCAGCGCGCCGCGACGCGACGCCCGCGTGGGCGAGGATCTTCTGGATACGTTCCATTGCCACCGTCAGATCTCGACTGGCGGCGTCTCGCCAGGTAAGTCCGTCCACAGCGAGGGCGCTCCGGAAGCCTCGCCAGGGATGATCTGATCGACTGGAGTGGAAGCCACAGCGGCGTCAGGATCAGGTGCACTCACGACGGACGGCTCGACTTCTTCGGTCCCATCTAGCGGGTCCATCTCGAGTTCGGTCACGGGGAACAGCCTTCCTTGGCTCGGCATGACACGTGTCCCATAGCCTTCAACCGCGGGGAGATCTTCCAGACTATCCAGGCCGAAGTGCAGCAAGAAATCGCGTGTCGTTCCATACAGGATCGGACGTCCAACCACTCGCTTGCGTCCCATCATCCGAATGAGTTTCCGATCGAGCAGAACTCTCAAGCCGTAGCTCGGATCTGAGCCGCGAATCTCTTCGATCTCGGGAGCGGTGATCGGCTGCGAGTAGGCGATGATGGCGAGCACGTCGAGCGTCGCGGGCGTCAGTCGCTTCTGGTTTCGGAATCGGAAGAGTGCTCGAAGTGACGCCGCCAGGTCCGGTTTGGTTACGAGGCGGAAGCCGCCAGCGATCCGCTCGAGTTTGAGGCCCCGTTCTGTGTCGCGGAGGGCTTTTTCTAGTCCGAGAAAGCCGATCTCGATCTCCTCCGACGGAATTTCCGGCAGCGCCGCTTCGATTTCATCGAGCGTCAGTGGTTCCGATGATGCGAACAGCATCGCCTCGAGAACCGCCAACAATTCCGCAGGGACCGCAGAGACGGAAGAGCCGATCGCTTGCTGTTCCGCTGCTTCCGTCAACTTGTCCGGCTCGGTCATTAGTGTGTTTCCTCTGCCGCCGAGACGATGTCTACGCGGATATCGTCGCGGGGCGCTTCCTGCCAGACGCTCACAGCCCCCATCTTCACAAGCTCCAACAAAGCGAGAAAAACCACCACACGTTCGATTCGGGTGCGGCACATACGGAGCACACTTCGAAATGAGATCGATCCTTCGCTGCCAAAGAGACCCAGCACACGATCCATCATGTCCTGGATCTTGAAATCCTCACGCCGAATGAGTTCGACGCCCTCGGACGCTTCCAGGCGCGACAGCACGCGCTCGAACGCCTTGACGAGGTCCTGCAACTCGACCTTGATTGTGAAGGCGCCGGCCAACTCGGAGGGAGGAGCGCTACTTCTTACGAACACCAGATCACGGCCACTCTCCAATGCCGCGAGTTCTTCGGCCATCTTCCGATACTTTTCGTATTCAAGAAGAGCACGTGTGAGTTCGGCTCGGGGATCCTCCAACGGCTGGCCGAGGTCGGACGGTTCCGGTGGCAGCATCAGTCGCGACTTGATGTGGGCTAGTGTCGCGGCCATGACGAGATACTCTGAGGCTACCTCGAGATTCATCTTCCGCATTCGGTCGACGAATTCGTTGTACTGGCGCGCAATGACATGCACCTGAATGTCCAACAGATCCATGTCAGCCGAGCGAACGAGGTGAAGAAGCAGATCGAGTGGGCCTTCGAACTGCGGGATCGACACCTCCAACGTGCCGGCCCCAGCGAAACTTTCGCCAAGTCCGGATAGAGCCTCGTCTGGGGAGATTCGTCCGATTTGTGAGTCCACGGGGTGCCGAGGGTATCACCCGGGATCTCGCAGGGTCAACGCTTGCCCTTTTCTCCTGCGCGCTTGGTTAGCTTCGCAGCCTTACATACGCCTCGTTGCAGATCATCGGTGAGTCGCGCGAGGGCTAGATCGCGTGCCGCCGTCGCAGGATCATAGGCCTGGAGCCGATTTGTACCGCGCGTCACCAAGAATCGTCGCTGGTGAGACTCCACCGGTTCAGCGATTCCTGAGACGCTCACCTCCAGCGAGTATCTCACCTCGATCTCACGCTCATGACCGGGTCGGTCTCTACCGGTCTGCGTGTCAAGGATCGGCTCACCTCCCGGGATGTCACTCTCGCGCCAGCCGTGCAGCCGTACAGAAGCCACAACGCCCGCTGGTTCATCAGGCGCTGCCGGGCGAACATCGCATCGCGCCTTGGCGAGCCTGATCGCGATCGAGCGATCAACGTGAATGCGCTCTAGCTCTGAGACGCCTTGGTCGGCTGTGACGGTAACCTTGACCGGTTGCTGCTTGCCGCCGCTTGCCGTTGCGGACCCTGACAGGATCGCCAGGGCCAGCGTGACGATCGCGGAACCTTTCGCGAGACTCATGCGTCCCGATAAACCAGGCGTACCATTCCGACCGAGACCACATCGTTGTCGGACAACGGTGCTCGACTTCCCGGGCGCAGTTTCACACCGTTGACGAAAGTGCCGTTGAGAGCGCCGATCTCCTCGGATACATACCACGTGTCGCCACGCCACGATAGACGCGCGTGACGCCGCGAAACAGAGCGCTTGGTGTCGGCGGTCGACAGATCGATCTCCGGTTGAATTTCGGTGATCGGATCGTAGCGGCCCAGAAGCACTTCGGTACCCTCTAGCGGGAACACTGAGCCGCCGCCCTCCACTACCAATCTGCTTCGCTTCTTGACGGGCGTCGGCGCGTCGCGTGGCAGCTCTTCGACACGGGCCGTGTTCTCCGGGATGTCGTCCTCGACAGGCTCCGGCGCTCGGACTGGTGCGGCCTCGACCACCGTTGTGGATGCCGCTGCAGGAGAGTCGTGTCGCAAGCGGGACTCGAGTGTGGTGAGGCGTGATGACATCTTGCGCATCAAACGCACCGCGATTTCTGGATTCGCTCTCAGCATCCGCTGGAACGTCGATGCGCCGATCTCGACTACCTCCGCCTCGGTCACTGCCTCGGCATCGATCCCATACGGTCTGCCGTCCAACAGTGCGGCCTCGCCGAAGAAGTCGCCCTTTTCCAGGGTTGCAACCTCGATTGCTGCTGTCTCACTGCTGGGGCGAGACAGACGGATGTTTCCGCGCTGCACCACGAACATGCACGCACCGCTTTCTCCCGCTGCGATGATTCGTTCGCCCGGCTGGTATGTGATGGTCAGCGCTTTGAAAGGATCGCCCGCCATAAATCGTCTCAATACCCTCTTCCGCTCGGAATATAGGGAACCTACGCTGCTGCGGTCAACGCGGCGCTTGTCCGATGCTTTTCGTGTTGGATCGGGACAATCGTTGGACACCTGCGGCGGCCTCGTAGCGGACCTCCTGAGCCGGATCCTCCTTGGCGATCGAGCGCAAGAGATCCAAGACGCCCTCAGGCGACAGGCTCACCAACTGCTGAACGGCGACCCGCCGGACCTCGACCTCGCTGTCGATCCGAGCGAGTCGGATGATCGTCTCTCGAACCGTGCCTTGTAGTTCCTGCAACGACGCCGAAGCACTCTCGGCCGCCAGAGAGTCGCGGATGAGCCATTGAGCGAGGGCTTGAATCGCACGTCGGCGGCGCTGTGGCGCCGTGTCTCGAGTCCGGGTCAGAAGTGCGCGCACCGCGTCCTCATCATCGAGACCGAACCGGGCAGCGAAGTCGAGTGCAACATCCAGGAGCCACGGGTTGTCTCCCCGTAACCAGTCCGAGACCGATCGGTCGACAGCGGCCTGGTCCGACAGGTCTTGCAGCTTGATGATGCCGCGGACCGCGTCGAGCAGCGCATCACGACCCTCGAGCGGCAGCGGGATGCGCGATCGAAACCCACCTCTGGGTGAGAACAGGCCACTTCCATCCGGTTCGCCGCGGCTGTCGAGTGCCGGCCCGAGTACAAACACCGCTGTCTCGCCGATACGAGGCTCGAATGCAGCGACGCCGGCGTCGCGCTCGAGATTCACCCCGCGAAACGCGATCTTGATGCTGGCTCCGATGTTCGAACCACGCAGCGTCTCCAAGATTCGCAACGAGCACCGAACGTTGACATCGAGCACTTCTGCGACGACGACGCGCTCTCCAGCAAGGAGCCGGGCCGCGACATCGACCCCGTCACGAGGTATCGCAACGTCCGGTTGCTCTTCCCTCGCAGCAACAGCAGAAGCCGCACAAGCGGCGGCTACGAGGACCGCCGATAACGCGCCAACACTGCGCCCAGGAGGACGAAGCCGGCCGCCACGATGAGCGCGCTCACTCGCACCCAGAAGTCGTCTACGTAGTTCCATAGCTCGATAGGCCTCGAGAGCATCGGTAGGCGTTCTGTCGGATCGGAGAGTGCAAGCAAAAGCAGCGCTGCGAACAAACCGATCACTCCACCGGCAACCGCACCGAGGATGGTACGCAGAACACCGCGATCGCGCTTCGCTGCATCACCCCATTGCTGCGGGGCCGGGTCCGCAGCGAGGGACTCCAGCACGGGGAGACTCCATGCAGTCCCTGTCGCTTCCGGTGCCGTCTGCTCCAACAGTCGCGCCTCGACGGGCACGACGCTGATCTCTTTAGCGATCGGATCTGCAGGTTCCCTCACCTGGTGTTGGAGCACAGCAGGCGGGTAACTTCCGGCTCGGACACTGATGTATCGGCGCGGCGCGCGCGATGACGTCATTGTCACCGCGACACCTCGAGGCGGATGGTAAGGCGGTAACGCTGACTCCCTTGCGCTGTTCTCAACTCCAGCGGCACGAGAATCTCCTGAGGATCCCCGGGGCGGAGCACCGTCGGCTCGATCCCCACTTCGTTGAACAGCGGATCCGATTCATCCACCGCCACTGCCGTCGCCGTCGCCAAGGCGTGTGACGTCGCCAACTGCGTGCGTTCCAACACGGAGACAGCGCCGCGGTCGATCTTTACCGTTGCGCCAGCGGCACCCGCAGATCGTCGAGGGGCTTGGAACCCGACGCCGAGCACGTCCTCATCGGCGATTAGCAACCCGGCCCCGACGGTCGGAGCCGCCGGCTTCGCTGTGGCGGATACCTTCGGCGCCGTCGGCGGGGCTGGCGATTGCGAATGTGCCGCCGCAGGGGCTGTCAAGCTCGCGACAGCCGGAATAGCAACCTCCGAGCGAGGGATGGGCGCAATGGGACTCACAAGTGTCGGCATCGATGCCACATCCACAGCCGGGTTCGCCACGGCACTGGCTGCTGGTGCTGCGATTACAGGTGCGCTTGCAGAGTTCCCCGTCGGCGGTGCGGCTACGGTCGTCGCTGCTCGCCCCATCGCTGATGTCTTGTCTTTGCCGTATTTGTCGTTGAGTTTCAGCAGAACGAGTTTGGTGATGTGGCGAAGCGTCTCCTGCACACCGACGCCCGTGGTGGCGATCGCCTCATAGAACGGTGCGTTGTACTTGTTGAGTTTCTCGTTGAGCACGTCGACCGGAAGCGCGTTCGGCAGATCCTGTTTGTTGAACTGCAGCACATGAGGCGTGTCCGCCATCGACATCCCATGCGCTTGGAGGTTTTCCTCCAGGTTGCGCAGAGAGTCGAGATTGGCCTCGATCATGTTCTCCTGGCTGTCGGCCACGAATACGACGCCATCAGCGCCCTTCAGCACGAGTCGCCGCGTCTCGTTGTAGAAGACCTGACCGGGGACCGTGTACAACTGCACCTTGGTCTTCATTCCCTGAATCTGGCCCAGATCGATTGGCAAGAAATCGAAGAACAGTGTCCTATCGCTCTTCGTCGCGAGGGAGAGCATCTTGCCTCGCACACCTTGCGGCATGTGGTCATAGATAAACTGCAGGTTCGTGGTCTTGCCGCACAGCCCCGGGCCGTAGAAGACGACCTTGGTGGTCAGTTCGCGCGTCGAGTAATTGAATACGACCATTCGAAGTCTCCCCTTCAATGGGTCAGCCCGCGTTTGGGAGGTGCCTTGGCAGTCACACTGCCGCACAGCCGACGCGCGGGGGGCCAAACATAGGGCGGTCTATCCCGCCGTGTCAAAACGGATCGTTCGGTTTCGTGGGGTTTCGGGTTGGCTCGTCACCGGCGAGGCGACGTCCGGAAGTCGATTCTGATCGGCACGGGGCCCAGCCCGAACGTGTCCCGAAGGCGATGCTCGAGAAATCGCCGGTCGCCGTCGCTAATCTTGGCGACGTCCCGGCAGAACACGATGAAGCGGGGCGGGAGCGTGCCTGACTGGGTGATGTAAAGCATCTTGGGAACCCGCCCACCTTCCATGATGTGACGCGCGGTCGTGCTCTCCAGGAAACGATTGAGTTCGGAGGTGGGCACCTTTCGAGAGCCCAGGTCGGCTAGCTCAGTAGCCTGATCCAGCAACTTGAATGCTCTTTGACCCGTAGCCGCAGATACGGTAACCCTCGCCAGATCTGCGGGAAGGAAGGCCAGGCGGGTGACGATGGCATCATCGAGTTGTTTGACGCGTTCCTCGGGGTTTTGCACCAGATCCCATTTGTTGAGCGCCAGCAGCAGCGGCCTGCCAGCCGCTTCGATCTCGCCTGCAATCGCCACGTCTCCGCTAGTGATGCCCTCGGTAGCGTCGATCACCTGAATGGCGAGATGTGCGCGAGCCAGTCGTCGACGGGTGAGCATGATACCGATCGACTCGTCGGCACTGGCCGTCTTGCTGCGCCGCCGCAAGCCCGCGGTGTCGATCAATCGGTACCGTCGGCCATCGCGAACGAGCTGCACGTCGATCGCGTCACGCGTGGTTCCTGGAACGGCGCTCACGGTGACCCGTTCCTCCCCAAGAAGCCGGTTGATAAGCGACGACTTCCCGACATTCGGTCGGCCCACGATCGCAAGGTGCAGTTCCTCGCCTGGGTCGGGCAAGGCGTCGAGATCCTCGTCGTAGTCCATCTCGGCTGCCGGCCCGAGGTTCTCGTCTAGCAGCGACTCGATTCGATCGATCAGACCGTCGATTCCCAACCCATGCTCCGCAGACACAGCGATCGGTTCACCGAGTCCGAGACGCCATCCGTCGGCCGCAATCGACTCGGAGGAAACCGTGTCGCACTTGTTCATCACCAGTAGGACGGGCTGGCGAGCGGTTCGCAGATAATCGGCCACTCGTTCGTCGAGTGGAACCACGCCCGCTCGCGCATCGACAAGCATCAGGACGAGGTCTGCTTCCTTGATCGCTTGAACGGCTTGTCGCGTGACCTGCTCGAACAACTCCTCAGTGCAATCCGGGAGGATCCCACCGGTGTCCTGCAACATGACGGTTCGTCGCTGCAGCCTGGTTCGGCGCTCGAGGCGATCACGGGTCACACCGGGGCGATCCAGCACGATCGCATCGCGACGTCGAAGAAGCCGGTTGAACAGGCTCGACTTTCCAACGTTGGGACGCCCGACCAAGGCGATCACGGGTGGTCGCGCGTTTCTTGATTTGGAGTCGGTGTTTCGGCCGGAAGACATCGTCAACTCCAGGGGGTGGGGAGACTACCTTGAGGCGCGGCAACACGCCACCAAAAGAACGGATAACCGCTTTTGTCCCAAACAGTTACCTTGACCACCCCAAATGCCTGCCGTAGACTTCGCCTCCTTTTCAACGTTGCGTTTCGGGAGGTACCAGGACTCGATGGTCAAGGCAGACATCGTTAATCGCGTGGCCGAGGAAGCAAAGTTACGTCGGTCGCAGGCCGTCAAAGCGGTCGAGGCCATGATCGACGCCTTGCGCGATGCCATGGTTCATGGCGAGCGGATCGAGTTTCGAGGTTTCGGCGTTTTTCAGGTCAAACCGCGCAAGCGCGGAGTAGGGCGCAATCCTCGCACCGGGCTCGAGGTCAAAATCCCTCCGGGTCGGACCGTCCGATTCAAACCTGGAAAAGACCTGCGCAATCTCGACAACTGATCGCGCGAACTCTGCGTCGTGTCCAATCTCAGATTGACCCGTATCCCGACGTCACTGTGGATTCATCTCGTGCTGGCGGCGATGGCCTTGAGCAGCGCGACGCTGTTCGGTGCTTGGAGTTTTGGTGCGTACGATCCATCCACTCCCCTGATCGGGGTTGATCTGCTGTCGGTGGGTCGCGTTGCAGACGCGTGGGAACTGCTGCTGTCAGTACTCGGTTCCGGCCTGCCGTACGCGATCGGTGTCACGGTGTTTTTCGTTACTCACGAAATGGGGCACTTTCTTGCGTGCCGCTACCACGGAGTGGCTTGCACCTGGCCGTTCTTCATCCCCGCTCCACCCCCGATGCACCTCGGAACGTTGGGTGCCGTCATCGTCATCCGATCGCGCATCCCCAATCGTCGAGCCCTTTTCGATATCGGTGTAGCGGGTCCTCTGGCAGGAGCCGTTGTCGCACTTGGGCTCGTGATCTGGGGAGTAGTTGCCTCCCCGCAGAACGCTGCGGTCGCGGGACCGCTCCCGGGTGAATTGTGGGGAGACTCGTTGCTCACATGCCTGCTCAAGCACTGGCTTCGACCTGACCTTGGGAGCGGTGCGCCGCTGCACCCCCTCTTCATGGCCGGATGGGTTGGGCTGTTAGCGACATCGATGAACCTGATCCCCGCAGGACAACTCGATGGAGGTCACATCGTCTATAGCTTTGCGCCCGCCCTTCATCGAGGGATCGGCGCGCTGTCAGCCGCGTTCCTGCTTGGGTTGGTAGGCACCTCGATGATTCACTGGGGAACGCCGTCGGTCTGGCTGATCTGGGCCGTCGTGGTCGTGGTGTGGGGACGCAGGCACCCGTCATTACTCGATGAGTCGGACCAGCTCGGGTGGCCGCGAGTCGTACTCGCCGCGCTTGCGGCCTTGATCTTGGTGACCTCCTTCATGCCACACCCAATCGTGTTTTCGGACCCGTGACGATATCAATCGAATCTGCAAGCGGTGGTTCGCGGCCAGGAATGAGATCGTTCCATGTCGGGCTGTAACGAAGGTCCGAACCTGCATCTGTCGTAGGTTCGCCAGCGTTTGTTGGTGTGGATGCCCAAATCGATTGCCGGCGGCGCAGGAGATTGCCGCAACACGAGCACTCACCGTGCGAAGAAATTCGCGAGAGGTGGAGGAGCGTGAGCCGTGATGACCGACGATAAGAACCGGCACCGGTTGGAGCTGCGCGCGACGCTGCAACTCCTGCTCCACCGCCTCACCAGCATCCCCCATTGCGAGCGCTTCGAACGAGCCGACTGTGATCCGGAGCACGGCACTGGAATCGTTGCTGTCTCCGCGTTGCCCAGGAGGTGGGTACAACACATCGGCTCCGAAAGCGCCGTCACGCCACGTATCGCCGGTGGCGATCGGTTGAAGCGGGATACCGCGCGACGCCGCCGCAGCGATCAGCGCACGAAGCCGCGGTGAGTCGATGGCGCCTTCCGGTATGACCAGAGAAAGCGGCGGCGTGGCAGCCAGCAGATCGCGCATTCCCCCGATGTGATCACCATCGGCGTGCGTGACGACGAGACGTGTCAGTCGCTGCACCCCGCGATCGCGCAACCGCTCCAAGAGGTTGCGAGACGCCCCACGCCATGATCCCGGGCCAGCGTCAATCAACATCGAGTACCGCGAATCCGAAAGCAGCACGGCCTGTCCTTGACCCACATCGATGACATCCAGACTCGGCGTCTGGCCGCTCTCGAGACTCATACAGGGCCACACGGCCAGCGCGAGCCAGCCACAAACCCCTAGCGCGCGCCACCTTCTCGAACCGAGCCACCACGCGGCAGCCGCTCCCAGCGAGCTGATCAGCCATAGCGTGTTTGTCGGCGCGACGAGCCTTCCCGACCAGGGCCAAGAGGCGATTTCACGCGAGACGGCAAGAATCCACCAGGCAGAGAATTCTGAGAGTGTTCTCAGTGCGTGCAGGCCCCACAGTTGCTTCGGCCAGAGCAACATCAACCATCCGCCCACAACCGCCGGGACAGTCGCCGGAAGTATCGCGAGATTGGCGATCACTCCCCATGGCGCGATCCTGCCGAACACGGCGACGATCAAGGGTTGCGTTACCGACATCGGCGCGAGCAGCAATGCGAGCCATCGCATCCGACTGGTTGTCGAACCGGCAACGATCAGCGCGAGGGTCGCACCGACCGTCAGCGCGAAAGAGAGGGATGAGCCTAGCGATGGTTCATGAGACAGCAGTGCGAGTACCGCGAAGGCCAACGCGCCCAGTGCGCTGACGCCGCGGCCGCAGACTCGCGATAACACCATCCAACTCAACGCCAATCCCGCTCTCAAGATGGGTGGTTCGAAGGGCAACAGGAAAACGCAGGCGGCTGCCACGGAGAACAACATCAGGTTACGGCGCAGTGGATGATGCCGGCCGAACCACGGCGCCAACAACATCGTTACCGCGGCCGCGATGATCGCTATCTGGGCGCCAGAGGCAACGGCTACGTGTGCCAGCCCCGATGCGCGAAGGTCCTCCCAGTCTGCGACCGCGATGAAGCGATCGATCCCGGCAACCAGTGCGAGAAGCAACGCTCCAGCTTCACGATCACCGCTCGCCTGGTCGCAGAGCCGCCGCTGTGCGTGTCGTGCAAACCGATGACGCAGTGATTGGACGGCGTGAAACAGTAACCACGCGCCGCGCGGCGCTTCGACCACACCGATAGTGCTTGACGAGACTGCTTCGAGGCGCCCACGTTCCAACTCGTCCGGCCGCAACGGTACCTCGAGAAAGGCTCCCGGCACGGCCCCCGCAGCGGGACGATCCAAACTGATGACGCTGGTCGTCGGTACAGCGACGGTGCAGCGTTCACCGCCTGGGAGAAGTAGAGTCAATCGCGTTTGAGCCCTCTCGGACTGAGCACTGAGCAGTCTTGCCCTCAGAGGGTTATCGATCGCTGACGCGCTGTGTCCGCTCGTCGAAACATGACACAACGAGGCGGCAGCACAGCAAGCGAGGGCAATGCACGACCACACCTGTTGCCGCCGCGACTTGCGGATCGCTTTCCAGAGTGAGAGCAGGGCAACCAGTGCAAGCGGTTCAGCATCACACTGGCGCAAGGCAAGCCCAATCCCAGCACCGATCCAACAGGCGCACGAGGCAATCAACAGCTGGAGGGTCGCGCGAGACTCGGTCAACAGCTTCATGCATCCAGTGTGGCGACCGTAGCAACACTGTCGAGCATTCGGGCGGCACGGGGTTTCCTAAGGCGGGACATCGCCTCCAAACAACGGCAACAAAGACAGATCCGGCAGCTCGAACCGTTGACGAAGCAGGCGAACACGAGCCAGCTCACGGGCTCTTGACTGCGCCCGGGGTGACATCTCCAACAAAAAGGGGGCGATCTCCTGCTCGACACTCGCCTCCAGCAAGCGCAGGTCTTCATCAGAAAGGCACCGACGGCAGGCCTCGAGCAACTCGGAATCGATCGATGAGACCACATCGACCCGTGGGGACGGCCATCCCCTGCCCTCGGCAAGCTCGCGCAGTGCTTGGCTCGCCGACGCACGCGCTGACACGGGAGCGCTCGATCGATCGACAGACTCTGCCGCGCCACGTAGCAAACTCGCGAGCGTCGGAATCGGCAACGCAGCGACGTTTCGTTCGGCACCGACGCGAGCGCGCTGCAGCGCCGAGAACGCGTCCTCTACCGCTTCTTCAAAATACGCCAGCGAACGAGGTCTGGAGTGCCGCCGACCCTGCGTCGCTCTCGCGCCGAGGCTCTCCATCGTTCGCAAGATCAGATGCAAAGGAATCTCGCGTCGAAACCAGTCGAGCACACGTTCCAGGTCAGCTGGCGAAATCACCACAGGCTTGCCGCGTAGCTGCTGAAGAGTCTCCTCGATCGCTACCACAAACACTCGCTCGGCGTGTAGCGGATCGTCCTGGCTCATCGCGGATACTTGTATCCCAGCGCAATCCGCTCGACATTTTCGAACAGTTGACCGAAGACCCGCTCGTAGTCCTGCAGAGTCCCCCCGGTTGGATCGGGTAAGTCGGTCGACGATCCACCAGCGCTTCGGAGCAATATGGTCTTGGCGACGGCGTCCGGTGCGCGCTCGGCGATCCATGCGCGATGTCGCCGCTCCATCACCACGATTTCGTCAGCATTGGCGAGATCCTGGGCATCAACCCCGCGACTGCGGTGCTCGGAAAGTTCCAGGCCGCGCACCTTCGCAAGTCGCGCTGCAATCGGATCGACCGGGTGTCCTTCGATGCCGAGGATTCCAGCCGACGAGACTTCAACCGACGTCACGCCGAACACCTCGCACAAATGCCGCATGTAGGCTGCGGCCACCGGCGAGCGGCAGATATTCGCTGAACAGATAAAAAGCACTCTCATCGAGATCGACTTCGGTCCCACACCAGACGCAAACCATCGAGTGTGAGTTGAGGAGCAATCACGTCGTAGTGATCCAGCAGCGGCGCTACCGTCGAAGCCAATCCTCCCGTCAAGATGATCTTGGCTTTGATACCGAGTTCCTCTTGGATTTTCGACACCAATCCGTCCACCATTGCGGCATGACCAAACATGACACCGGCGCGCATTGCGTCGACCGTGTTGTGTCCAACCACCCCACCCGGCACCGATAGCTCGACGCGGGGCAGTCGCGCAGCGCGCGTCGACAGTGCATCGGCTCCTAGCTGCGGCCCGGGGCAGATCAGACCACCAAGATACTCACCCGCCGCGGTCACCACATCCAAGGTCGTTGCTGTCCCGAGATCTACTACGATGGCGGGGCCACCAAACAAACTCAGAGCGGCCACTGCGTTGACGATTCGATCCGCGCCAACCTCGGCTGGGTTATCGGTGCGGATCTTCAAGCCGGTCTTTATTCCGGGCGCTACTTCGAGAGGCGGAGAGCCGGTCAAGCGTGCAATCGCCTCACTCGTCGGCGCCGTGAGCGCGGGCACGACGGAGGCCAACACCGAGTGACTCACCTCCGCCCGTTGACTCCCCAGCAGAAGGCCTAACAGCGCTTCGATCTCATCGGCCGTGTTCTCTCGGCGAGAGGCCAGTCGCCACGAATGGACGAGTTGCTCCCCCTGGAACAGCCCGACAACCATGTTCGAGTTTCCAATGTCAACCGCCAGCAATCCCATCCGCGGCAGAGCTCCTTAGTCGATCCAACGCTCGGCGTGGCGTACTTCGATGACCCGGCCGTCGGCATCGCGCAACACCAACGTTCCATCCGCCTTGAGATCCAGTGGGGTCCCCTCCACGCGACTCCCGTTCGCGAGGCGCAACGCAACGTGCTGATCGCGTCGGCGAAGCATAATCGCGCGCAGGGATTGTAGGACATCGAGCCAGCCAGGTTCCGTCCTGACACTCTGAATGTAGTGGGCCATTCGGCCAAGGAGTGACGCCGCCACGAGTTCTCTTCCGTTACCCGTTCCTGCCAGGTGGATGGCGCCAGCAGGTCCGGCTCCGCTGGCGTCAACCTCACGCGGGTCGGGTCCGAGGTTGAGTCCGATACCGATCGCGACCGCCGCCACTCCAGCCGATCTGCCGGAGAACCACTCTGCGAGCACGCCTCCGATCTTCTTGTCATGAAGTACCAGATCGTTAGGCCACTCGAACCCAACCGCGGGCCCATTGCGATCGAGAATCGCCTGACGTGCCGCGAGCGCAGCGGCGAAGCCCGAGCGCCAGGCGATCGCGGGCGGACCGCACGGTTCGGTCAGGACCGTGAGATAGAGTCCACCTGGCGGCGAAACAAAGCGTCGTCCACGCCGACCCCGCCCCTCGACTTGAGACGTGGCCACGACCACCGTCCCCCACGGTGCGCCGGCGTTCCATAACCGACGTGCCTCATCCATCGTCGAGCCCGCGACGTCCAGTACGAACAACGGGCGTCCAAGCGATGTCGGTGCTAATTCACCGATCAGCGTTCGAGCATCGAGTGGCTCGACCTTCGTCATCGCGGAGCGATATCAAGTGCCAGATCGACCGCTTGTGCACCATGCGTCAACTTGCCAAGCGAGAGTCGATCCACACCCGCCTCTGCCAGCGGTCGTAGACGTCCTGGCACCAAGCCGCCCGAGACTTCCAATCGAGCGCGTCCTTGATTTCGCCGCACGGCCTCCCGTACCTGTTCGAGCGACATGTTGTCGAGCAGGATCCAGCCGACGCCCGCCGCCACGACTTGATCGAACTCTTCGAGAGTATCGACCTCTATCTCGACGTCAGGCAGTGAGATCTCGGAAGCACGTAACGCTGAGAGCACGTTTACGATCCCGCCTGCAAGTTCCTTGTGGTTGTCCTTCACCAGGATGAGTGCATCGAGCCTGGCGCGATGATTCTCGCCACCGGCAACGGCGACCGCATATTTCTCGAGGGCGCGCAGCCCGGGTGTCGTCTTTCGAGTGTCCGCGATACGGCATGCCGTCCCGGCGACCTCATTGACGCAGGCCGCCGTCAGCGAAGCGACACCGCAAAGCCGAGCGATCAAGTTAAGTAGCACTCGCTCCCCCGCCAGAATCGGCCACGCGTTCCCCTCGAGAGTCGCCGCCAGACTCCCTGCCATCAAACGATCGCCGTCGCGCGCCTGCTCATCGACCTCGACGTGTCCTCCCACGCGACGGGTCACCTCGTCCATGACGATCTTCAACAACGCGATTCCAGCAAGCACGGTCTCTTGGCGCGCAACCAATGCGGCTCGTGCTCGCGTTGACGACGCGAGTACGCTGCGCGTGGTGAGGTCGCCCCCGCGCCCCAGGTCCTCCTCCAGCGCTCGCACGACGACGGCGCGCGCATCGTCGGTAGGGAACGCAGGTTGGGTCATTTGAACAGCGCGAGTTGACGTTCGATCTCGCCCAATCGCGCCTCGATCCCGACGAGCCGCTCGCGTTCTTTGGAGACGACCTCGGCGGGAGCACGATCCACGAAGGAGGGGTTGTGGAGTTTGCCTCGAACCACCTCGAGTTCCTTGGCCACTTTGTCTCGCTCTCGAGCCAAGCGCTCTCGTTCTGCCGTCAGATCGATCACGCCTGACAACGGCATGATCACATCGACATGATCCAGGCTCTGGATCCGTACCGCTTCACCGGTGGGATCCTCGGTCACCACCGTCACAGGATTGGCCCGGCACAAATCGCCGATTCGGTCGGCAAACGCCAAGGCATTCGGCACGTCAGCAGACTCGCGAGGTCTTAGCCGCAACGTGATCGTTACGCCTGGTGACAGTCCCGCACCCGTGCGCAGCAGGCGCGCGGCTCGGACCGGTTCGACCAGCCAGGCTTCGATTCGCGTTCGCTCAGCGGCTGGGTCGAACGCTTGAGGTAGCGGCACGCCTGGTTTTTCGAGTGTCGGGATCCGGCTCACGGCGAGGAACTTTGCATCCCCTGCGCGGCGAGGAAGATGCTGCCAAAGCTCCTCTGTGATGAACGGGGCGATCGGGTGAAGCAATCGCAGCGCGCCATCGAGCACGTCGAACAAGACAGCCCGTCGAACGTCTGCCCGGCGCTCGGGTGCCTGATCACTCAGGTCGATCTTGGAGAGTTCAATCGACCAATCGCAGTACGAATGCCAGAGGAAGTGGTAGATCGCCTCGGCAGCGTGATCGAATCGATAATCAGCCATCGAATGATGAACGGCTGCGACAGTCTCGACATAGGAAGCGAGCAGGAATCGATCGATCTCGTCGAGCTCCTCTGCGGCGTAAGACACGCGGTGGCGCGTGCGCTCCTCGGGAAGTCGCAAAAGCAAGAATCGAGTTGCATTCCACAGCTTGTTCATGAATGCGCGATAGCCCGTCAGCCGTTCCTCGCTCAGGGCCACATCCGACCCGGGCGATGCCATCGCTGCGAGAGTGAAGCGCAACGCGTCGACACCATGCTCCTTCATCGCCTCCTCTGGCTCGAGCGCGTTGCCACGTGATTTCGACATCTTCTGGCCCTTCGCGTCACGCACCATTCCGTGCAAGAGCACCGTGCCAAACGGAGCATCTCCCGTGAGATAAAGTCCGGCCATGATCATGCGCGCCACCCAGAAGAACAGGATGTCGAACCCTGTGACGAGTGTCGTGGTCGGATAGAAACGGGTCAGGTCGGCGGTTCGCTCGGGCCATCCAAAGACGCCAAACGGCCAGAGTTGCGATGAAAACCAGGTGTCCAGCACATCCTCGTCCTGACGTAGCCGGCTGCTGTGGCAATGCGGGCAGTCGGCGGGATCGTTTCTCAACACGCTGACCGTGCCGCATTCATCGCAGTACCAAGCGGGGATCCGGTGACCCCACCAAAGCTGTCGCGAGACACACCAGTCTTGGATGTTGTCGAGCCAGTGGAAATAGGTCTTTTCCCAGGAGGCAGGAACGATCCTGATGCGCCCGTCCCGCACCGCATCCATCGCCGGAGCCGCTAGCGGCTCCATCTTCAGAAACCACTGTGTCGAGATCATCGGCTCGACAATCGTTCGACAGCGTTGACAACGTCCCGGTGAGTAAACGTGCTCCTTGCTTCCACGTGTCAGCCCACGCTCCGTGAGCTGTTCTTTGACGCGTTGACGCGCCACGAACCGATCCAACCCTTCGAATGGCCCACCTGAGTGATTGACCGTGCCATCGGGATTGAAGATCGAAATCTCCTGGAGCCCGTGCCGCCGACCGCACGCGAAGTCGTTGGGGTCATGAGCCGGAGTGACCTTCACGGCACCGGTACCCTGCTCTGGATCCGCCAGGATCGGGTCGGCGATCACACGCAGATCTCTGTCGGGAAAGAACGGATGGAGCAATCGCCTTCCGATCAATGACTGCCAACGCACATCATCGGGGTGAACGGCGACTGCTGAGTCGCCAAGCATCGTCTCGGGGCGCGTGGTTGCAACCACGATCTCTCCTCCGCCCTCGACCTGATATGCGAACGACCATAGCTCACCGGATTCCGGATCGTCTCGATCGACCTCCAGGTCAGAGAGGGCGGTCCGGCATGACGGGCACCAGTTGATGAGGCGCTCGCCTCGATACATCAGCCCGTCTTCCCAAAACCTCACGAACGTCTCACGAACCGCGCGCGAGAATCCTGGGTCCATGGTGAATCGTTCTCGCGACCAATCACATGACGCGCCGAGCCGATCGAGCGTCGCAACGATTCGGGCGTGATACGTCTCCTTCCAGCGCCAAACCTCGGCGAGGAACGGCTCTCGTCCGAGTTCGTGTCGCGAAAGACCTCGCTCTTTCTTCAACTCGCGCTCGACGACCATCTGAGTAGCAATTCCTGCGTGATCACTGCCGGGGACCCAGACGGTTGCAGCGCCGTTCATCCGCTGCCAACGAATCAGCAGATCTTGGAGCGTATAGTCCAGCGCGTGTCCGACGTGCAGGCTTCCGGTGACGTTGGGCGGCGGAATCACGAGCGAGAACACAGACTGATCTACCTCCGTACCGGCAGAAAACAGACCCGCGTCTTGCCAAGCCTTGCCGACCCGAGCCTCGTAGGTCTCGGGATCGAACGCTTTCTCCAGACTCATCAGCTTCTTTCTCCAGAGCCTTTCGCAGAAGCGGCTGGCGGCGGGGGGACCGCTTCGCGCAGAAGCCGCTCGAGTAGATCGGGAACAACCTCCCAGGCAATCTCGCGGATGATGTCGGGTGCGATCGCCTCGATCACGCGGAGGACCTCGGCTCGCCAGGCCTCGTCGAACGCGGCTGACGGGACTGCCAGGGGCGATGCCGGCGTCGGGATCACGGGTGTTGCTGCGGGTGGTGCTAGCCGGAAGTCCTCATCACCTGGGAGCGGCACGCGATTCGGCGTGGACTTCCAGGTGGCGGGCGCTTCACTCAGCGCTCCCAGTGGATCGTCCCCCGAGCCGGTTTCCAATGATGCTGTTTGGGCGCGCGGCTCAATGGGGGGTGCGAGAAAAACTCCGGGCTCCGACTCGCGAGCCGGCAGTCGGGCGAGAACTTCCTCGACACGCTGCATCAACAGTCGAGTCTCGAATGGTTTGGCCAAGAATCCCACGGCTCCCGCTCGGGAGGCGCGTTCCTCATCGAATGGCTCGTAGGCGCCCGTAAGCAGCAGTACCGGAACGTCGGCCGTGGTTTGCTCAGACTTGAGCGACTCCAAGACTTCGTATCCAGACATCTCAGGCATCAAGACATCGCAAAGCACAATGTCAGGCCGATCACGACGCGCTGCGTCAACCGCGGCGCGACCGGATTCCACCGTTATCACGTCGATGTCGGTGCCCGCGAACGCGTGAGCCACGACCCGGCGGATCGTGCTGCTGTCATCGGCGATCAGGAGACGGCGCATCGGCAAACTCCCACGCGGGGCCGCGCTCTTCGGCACGGCCCTCGGACGCTAGCACCCGCTCTCAAACAGTGTCAACGCGCGACAACTCGAGTAGCCGCTGGGCCAGGCGTTGATTCGCAGCGCCCCGCAGTGAAACTCGCCACGCCTCGAGCGCCGGGCGGGGCCACGTTGCCAGTTGTTCGAGTCCTGCGACAAGCCGGCGGCGCAACTGGGGTTCGGGGGCGAGATAGGCAATCAGGCCCGCCCGACATGCGGCGCGGGCATCGAGCGTCTCGGCTTGCAGCATCGCGCTGATTCCCCGACGCCCCTTCGTGGCGGCCGGGAGGCTGACGGTACCGCCCCAGCCTGTGAAAAACCCGCGGGCCAATCCTGGATGGCCAAACGAAGCGTCTGGTGTAGCACCGATCAGGTCGCATGCGATCGCAAGATCGAGACCGCCTCCGAGCGCGTGTCCCGCGACCAGTGCCGCTGTCGGCCACGGAGCGTTATGAATCCGCCGAAGCAGGCGTTGCCCAGCCGTTGATAGCTGACGCGCCGCCATTCCATCCAGCCGGGCGATCTCGGAAAGGTTGGCACCTGCTGCGAACGATCCCCGGCCGTTCCCCTCGAGCAAGAGCCACGCGGGCGGTGGCGAAACCCGGCAGGCAGATATCAACCACGCTTCCAACGATTGGATGACCGATCGGGACAAGACGTTGACCGCGCGCTGCGGTTCGTCGAGACGGACCACGACCCCGCCGTCCAGCTGCTGGACACGGAATGCAGGTTCGGGAGCGCTCAATCTTGAAGATGCCGAGGTTGAATGTTCCCTTCCACCCACCGGATCAAGTCTTCGGTACTCGTACCGGGCATGAATAGGCCTTTGACCCCGGCCTGTCGGAGCGGCTCGACATCCTCGTCTGGAATGATGCCGCCACCGAATACAGCGATGTCGCCAGCCTTCCGCTGCGCCAGTAACGCGATCACTTTTGGGAATAGCGTCAGGTGTGCGCCCGAAAGGATCGAAAGGCCGATACCGTCAACGTCTTCCTGCACAGCGGTCTCCACGACCTGATCGGGCGTGCGGTGAAGCCCCGTATAAATCACTTCGTGGCCAGCATCTCGCAGAGCACGCGCGATGATCTTGGCTCCGCGATCGTGGCCGTCGAGCCCGACTTTCCCAATCAGTAATCGCAGACGCGGCTTCGAGTCAGGCATGGAATGTCAGTCCTCTCATCGTGGTGCTCAAAGCACCGAGGTCTCTTCATAGACGCCGAACACAGCCTTCATCGCCGAACAAACCTCTCCCACGGTCGCGTACTGTTTCACCGCGTCGAGGATCAAAGGAAAGGTGTTCTCCCCGTGTTCGCAGCCCTGCGCCAGCCGTTGGAGCGCCGCCTCGACCGCAATCTGGTTCCGACTCGACTTCGTTTCTCGTAGCCGTGCAACCTGCCGGTCTTCTACTTCCTGAGTGATACGCAGCAGCGGAATCTTCATGTCCTCGTCACGCGGTATCTGGAACTTGTTCACGCCGACGATCACCTTCTCGCCACGGTCGACCTGTTGCTGATAGCGGAACGAGGCATCCGCAATCTCCTTCTGCGGATACCCTTGCTCGATCGCCGCCACGATCCCGCCCATCGACTCGATCCGATCGAGATAGGCGAGCGCATCGGCCTCCATCCGATTCGTCAACTGCTCGACGAAATAAGATCCGCCCAACGGGTCGATGGTGTTGGTCACTCCCGATTCATGGGCAATCACCTGCTGGGTCCGAAGCGCGATTCTCACGGCGTCCTCGGTAGGCAAGCAGAGCGATTCATCATACGAATCGGTGTGCAGCGACTGCGTTCCTCCCAGCACCGCGGCGAGGGCTTGAAGAGTGACCCTCACGATATTGACCAGCGGTTGCTGCGCGGTCAGAGAGCAACCAGCAGTCTGCGTGTGGAATCGGAGCGTAAGGGACCGAGGATCGCGAGCGCCGTACTTATCCCGCATCCGTGTCGCCCAGATCCTCCGTGCCGCCCGAAACTTGGCGATCTCTTCGAAGAAATCATTGTGCGAGTTCCAGAAGAAACTGAGCCGCGGTGCGAAATCATCGACGTTCAAGCCGCGATCGATACACGCCTCTACGTAACCGAAGCCGTCGGCCAGCGTAAATGCGAGTTCTTGAACGGCGGTCGAGCCAGCCTCGCGAATGTGATAGCCGCTGACCGAGACCGTATTCCACTGCGGCACGTGCTGCGTACAAAACTCGATCAGGTCGACGATCAGACGCATGCTCGGGCGAGGAGGGTAGATCCATTCCTTCTGAGCGATGTACTCCTTCAGGATATCGTTCTGAAGGGTGCCGCGAAGCTTGTGCAGGGGTATCCCGCGCTTCTCCGCCACTGCCAGATACATCGCCAGAATTACCGGGGCTGAACAGTTGATGGTCATCGACGTGGATACGTGATCGAGAGGGATCCCATCAAACAGGATTTCCATGTCGGCGAGCGTATCGATCGCCACACCTTCTCGGCCTACTTCGCCGAGTGAGTGTGCGCCGTCGCTGTCGTGTCCCATCAGTGTGGGCATATCGAAGGCGGTGGAGAGGCCGGTTTGACCTTGCGCGAGCAGGTACTTGAAGCGCTGATTCGTGTCTTCTGCCGTTCCGAAACCGGCAAACATTCTCATGGTCCAGTGGCGGCCGCGGTGCATCGTCGCGTGGATCCCCCGGGTATAGGGGAACTCACCTGGGTAGCCCAAGGCCTCTTGAGGGTCCCATTCCGCTCCAAGATCTTCGGGAGTACAGAGCCGGGGAATCGGCAGATCGGAAACCGTCGTGAAACTGTCCGGTCTTTCGGGAGACTTTGCGAGCGTTTCAGCCAGTGTCGTTTGTTCCCACTGTCGTTTTGATCGAGATCCCATATCCGCCTCAGGTTGACGTACGTCTCTGGCGGACAGAATACCGCAAGCCTCGCGACCGGCTAACCCCCCGATCGGCTGGTGCGACCTCGATCCTCGAAGAACGCCCCGGCCCCCTTCCGGGGGACCTCGCTGCTAAATGCCAAGGCGAAACGGGCTCGCTCCAGGCGACGTGCCGAGTCTGGGTCTAGACGCCGGCCTGACTCCCCCAGCGAGATGAGAGCTTGCAGGGCTGCCGGGTACCGGCGCCACAAAGCGAGTATCTCCTCGGCGGATGCCCCGGGGTCGTTCTCGACTCGATCGATGAGGCCAAGATGCAATGCTCGGCGCGAAGAGACCGGGCGAGGATCAAGCCAGAATCTCGCAGCGCCTCCGGCACCGAGTCGTTGAGCCAGACGGCTCGGTGTTGCTGGGTCCTTCGGCGGACTCCCTTGTCCGCCGCAAAAGCTCGCCGAAGGGGCCGCGACGATGATCGAAGCTCGCAGTGCCATTTCGAACTGATCGGAGTCGATCGGCCCAAGGACACAAACTACACCAGCCTGCCCGGGGCTCTCCCCGTTCAACTCGAAGCTTCCGGGCAGTGAAGCGAACCAGGGCTCGGTATTCGTCACTCCTCGGCGCCGCCACGCGGAGGGCGTCGGATGGTGTCGGCACCCTCCCGGCGATCAGCGAGTGCTGAGGTCTTATTTTTGCGAAGCTGGCGCGCTAGGACGTCGACCGCCTCGTGAATAGCGGTGTACAGATCGTCGTGTGTCACCTCTCCAACGGCCTGCACTCCTTTCCCACGGGCGTCTACGTGACAGGTCTTGCGGTGTTTTTCCGCTGCAAGCGTGACGTGAATGTCGAGGTTATCGATCAGTCGCTCGAGTTTCAGCAGTTTCTGTTCGGTGTGGGAGCGCAGTTCGTCGGTTAGATCCATGTGGCGAGCCGTGACAGTGAGCGTCATCTGAAAACCCTCCTGCGAAACGCCCGCGGACTCAGCGCGGTTTCTTGCGTTCTGTAGAAGCAGGCAAACGGAGTTCCTCGCGATACTTGGCGACCGTTCGTCGTGCGATCTGAAGTCCCTCTTTGCGAAGAGTCTCTGCGATAGATTGATCGGAGAGGGGATGCTTGGCGTCTTCTTCCGCGATCATCTTGCGGATCTTGTCCTTGACAGACAACGATGAAACGTTCTCCCCGACCGCTGATGCCAAACCGCTGTGGAAGAAGATTCTCATTTCGAAGAGGCCGCGATGAGTATGCATGTATTTGTTGTTCACCACGCGGCTGACGGTCGACTCATGCATGCCGATATCCTCGGCAACGTTGCGTAGCACCAATGGCCTGATCTCTTCGATACCGTGATCCAAGAACGCTCGCTGGAATTTCACGATGCTTGTGGCCACTTTGTGGATGGTGCGTTGCCGTTCTTCGAGGCTGCGAATCAGTCGAAACGCGGCACGAACCTTGTCTCGCACGAACTCTTTGGTCGTAGCATCGGCGCCCTGGCCGCGGCCTCCGTCACTAAAAAACCGCTTGTAGGTTGGCGAGACACGGAGTCGCGGTAGGCCCTCTTCGTTGAGCACGATTCGATAGTCGTCACCATCTTTGATGACGTAAACGTCCGGAGTGATGTAGGAGGTTGGCTGCGGGTTGTAACGCTCACCCGGCCGAGGGTCGAGATGGCGGATGACTTCGTAGACCTGCTCCGCCTCTTCCGCCGTGATCTTAAGCGCCTGAGCAAGTTCGGCCTTGCGCTTGTTCTCCAGCAACGGGAAATGATCGCGGATTGCGATCGCGGCTGAGGAGTCTTCCAACTCGGCGACATCGAGTTGAACGAGTAGACATTCCTGGAGCGTCCGGCTGGCGACGCCGACAGGGTCGAATTGCATGAGCACGTTTCTGACGCCCTCAACCTCGTCAGCAGTCCAGTTGTCACCTTCTGGGGCGAGGGCGGCGATCTCTTCGGCAGTCGCTTCTACATACCCTTTTTCGTCCAAGTTGCCGATGATCGCTTCGCCGATTCGTCGATCGCGAACCGAGAGGCTGCTCATTTCCAACTGCCACGCTAAGTGCTCAGCCAAGCCGCTTTCGCTTTGCAGCACCTGGTCGAAGGCGGGCAGATCCTCGCTGCGGTATTCGCGCGTTCCATGTGTAGGCTGATAGCTATCATCCAGATCCCGGAAGAAAGCCGCATAGTCGAATTCATCCATGCCGGCCGCACCCGACTCCGCCGCCGTTGGGTCTTGGGGGCTGGGCGCGCTGGACTCGTTCAAGACATCGGCGCTGACCTCATTGGCCGCACCTAGCTCCTCGAGTGCGGGATTCTCGAGAAGTTCCTGGCTGATTTCTTGCTGCAGGTCGAGCTTGTTGAGCTGCAGAAGCTTGATCGCCTGCTGCAATTGCGGCGTGATGATGAGCTTCTGAACCAGCTTCGCCTGAAGTCTCTGCTCGAGCTGCGGCATGGCGCTCCGAACCGCTGCTGCACCACTCGCTTTCAGTTCAACCGAAAATCGGAGCCTAGATAAACGCTCCTGACCGATTGATCTTCTGCGAGTTCGGCTGGTGTCCCACTCCGAAAAATTCGTCCGTGGTTGATGATATAGGCGCGGCCCACGATTTGCAATGTCTCTCGGACGTTGTGATCAGTGATCAGCACACCGATGTTCGCGGCAGCGAGACGCCGCACGAGCTTCTGAATCTCTGCGACCGCGATCGGATCGATCCCCGCGAACGGCTCGTCAAGGAGAAAAAACCGCGGCTGAATTGCCATGGCACGAGCGATCTCGCATCGCCGCCGCTCTCCACCAGACAGAAGGTATGTTGGGCGGTCGGCAATCTCTGCAAGCCCGAACTCATGCAGCAACCGGTCCGAGGTCTCACGAAGTTCATCGCTATCGCGGCCCAGCGACTCGAGGACCAGTGCCACATTCTGGCGCACTGTAAGTCGTCGAAACACACTGGGCTCTTGCGGCAGGTACGCAATCCCAGCCAGAGCGCGGAGGTGTAGAGGCAACCCTGTGATGTCGGTACCGCCAAGTAGGATCCGCCCAGCGGTTGGCTCCACGAGCCCCACGATCATACCGAAGGTGGTGGTCTTCCCTGCACCGTTGGGCCCAAGCAGCCCAACGATTTCGCCTGGCGCGACGTGAAGGGAAACGTCTTGGACGATCGCCAACCGACGATAGACTTTGGTCAGCGATGCCACGTCGAGCGCGCCATCGTGCGGCGCCGTGGCGTTGTTGCCGGAATCCGATGGCTGGCCAACGGTTCCGCTCACGGTTTCTTCTCGGCTGACGGTGCAGGTGTCTGGCCTTCGATCACGGTCTTCCCGCTCCCTCCATCGGCGGTGAATTGTTGAGTTGCGAGGTCATACTTGAGTCGCTGTCCCCTCAACGGTGGACTGTCGGCCGATTGAAGGGTTGCGAAGCCTTTGGTTCCGAACAGCAACGCGACCCCTTTTGCGCCACCCGTCCACTCCAATCGATCTGCAGTGCCACGTGTACCGCGCGAATCGAGTTTCACATCGTCCTGAGCGTTGAGCGACTCGATCGTCTCCTTCTCTCCGAGGTGGACGAACATCGATTTTGCGATAAGGCGGATTCCTGGTTCCTCCTGATAGTGTGCATCTCCGTTCAAGCGTACTTCTCGCTTCGGAGAATCATATCGGAGCGATTGGGCCGACAGCCGTACGCTGCGTGCGGAGCCGTCGTCGTCTTGAAGATTTTTGGTAATACGTACCTCTCCCTCCGCCTCTAGCAATTCCTTCTGGCGATCATACCGCAGCGATTTCGCTTGGAGCTTCGTGTCCTCCTGCCAGGCTTGCACAGGTCCGTCGAAGACAGTCCAGCCGTCGCGCTGAGGCATAGTCAACCTCTGGGAGCGAATACGAAGCGGCTCTCCCGCTCGGAAGATCGCGCCGGGGTTGGAAGTTCGCGGCGAAATCTCCGAAGTGACGGGGCCTTCGGCAAACAAGCTCGCTCGTTTCCGATCGAAAACGAGCCGGGGCGCCTCCACCGAGTCACGGACCTGAGTCGCACGCGCTAGTGCTCCCTCTAGGCTAATCAGTTCAGCTGCGCCGGCATCCCACTGCAGGGCGTTACCTTCAGCCGTGACTCCGTCCATCCCTTTGATAAGCACGCGTCCCGTTGCCTGAAAGCTCTGTACGTTTCGTCCGGGCACTACCAGGCGAGCCTGTGTGCCGACAATCTCTACCCGCTCGTTGCTGCTGCCGTCCCTCTCCAGATCCGCTTCAAAGCCGTTCGACGCAGTGACCACATGTCCACCATCCGAAGACGGTTCGATTTTCATTAGCTGCGTCCGCAAATCTCCGAGCTGAACTCCGTCCGATGATTGAGTGCGCATGAGACAGGTAACTGGTCCGTGAATCGTCACGGCACCGACGACTGGGCTCGGAACTGTCTCTAGCCTCGCCCCAGCCAGGCTCCAGCCGCTTCCTTGTGAACGATCACTGAGCAGTAGCGGCCCCTCGAGCGTTAGCGATTGCCCGCGATCTGGTTTCGCCAACTGCGCGTGCCCGCGCCACGCGATGATTTCGAGGCCGTCGGCCTCACCGACGACGCGAACAGGGCGGGTAAACTCGACGTCGCCGCTTTCGAGTTGATACACAGCATCGGCGGTTTCGAGCCGATAGTACCCAAGCGGGCCGAAATCGACTTGAAGCGGGCCGTGAGTCACGAGGCGTTTGCTGTTCGTGTCGTAGTCGAACGACTGTAGGCGAGTCTTCGAGTCACCACGGGTCAGGTTTGCAGGTCCCGTCGCGGCCAACATTCCAGTGGAAAAGTCATAGGCGATCGAATCGGCGGCGAGCAGCGCCCCGCTCGGGTCTTGCGCTGTGACCCCGCCCTCAAGGAAAAGCCGCAGATTGTTTCCCTCGCCACCCCGGCCCTCGATCCGACCTGCCGGGGCATGCAAGGTGACCCACCCGCCGTCCTTGAGGTGCAGCCGAAGCGAATCGATCTCTCGGAGAAACTCTACTCCGCCCTCGACGACGACCCCGCTGGCGGCCAGCAATTCGAAGAGCGGGCTGCCTCCACGTGTCGCTGTCCAACTGAAGCCACCGTCGACGTGGGCCAGCTCGTCAGGCCGGATCGGCGCGGACGCATCGACAGAGGTGGTTGACGGCAGCGGGGAATCCCACAACTCATAGATCACAGCCCCACCAGCGACCGCCAATAGCAATCCGAGCAGTACGCTCCAAATCAGATTGCGACGCACAACGAGACCGAGTCAGCGCCCTGCAAAGCGCGGCTTACGTTTCTCAGCAAAAGCACTCGTGCCCTCCTTCATGTCGTCCGATGAGAACACGAGTCCGAACAAAGCCGCTTCATACTCCAGTGCGTCCGCCAGCGGCATCGAGGCCCCTGTTCGAATAGCATCCAGACCGAGGCTCACCGCAATCGGGCCTTGCCCCGCGATCTCGGCCGCGAGCGATCGCGCCAGTTCGAGCGCGGACTGTTCTCGTGCGATTCGATTGACAAGCCCCCACGCAAGAGCGGTCTCGGCATCGATACGTCTGCAACTGGTCACCATCTCGATGGCGCGCCCCTCACCGATCAAACGCGTCAGACGTTGTGTCCCGCCAAAACCTGGGATCAACCCCAGGCCGACCTCCGGTTGAGAAAACACTGCGTTCTGCGAGGCGACCCTCAGGTGACACATCATCGCCAATTCGCATCCGCCTCCCAACGCGAAGCCGTCGACGGCAGCGATCACCGGCTTGCCCAGGTCATCGATCGCCTCACCGAGGGCTTGCCCCTCACGAGCAAACTGCTGCGCCTCGTGCGGACTCAGCGATCTCATCTCAGAAATGTCCGCGCCAGCCACGAACGCCTTTCCGCCTGCGCCCGTGATGATGACGACGCGTGTCGAGGGATCCGAGCCAAACTGCTGGAGTTGTGACTTGATTTCGGCGATAACAGCGCGATTGAGTGCGTTCAGCTTTTCGGGCCGATTGATCGTGAGCGTTGCGACCGCTTCGTCACGGCTGATGAGCACCAGTGGATCGAGCGACATTTGTGCCTCCTGCGAGAGGCACTGATTATGACCGCCCCTCTCCTCCCGCGCCGGTTCAGACGAGGTCGATGTGGATATTTGCCCGCCGAGCGTTCTTACGATAATCGCTGGTGTCCAGGCCGACGAAGTAGCACATCTCCTCGAGCCTCGACACGACTCGCTCCCCCACGCGTTCAGACAACACTTCTTCGTTGTTGCTCGACTCTCGGCGCAAATTCGTCGTGATCAACGTGATCCGCTGGTTGGAATACCGCTCGTTGATGATGAGTCCGAGCGTATCTTGGACCCATGGCGTCATTCGCATCGTCCCGAGATCGTCCAGGAGTAGCACTTCGGCGTCGAGCGCAGGCTGAAGTACCGCAAAACTCGGCGTCTGGGAGCGTCGATCAAAACTCTCTTGGATCCGTCGAAGCAAATCCGTGAACTCAGCAAACAGGCCGACCTTCCCGTAGTCTTCGACCAATCTCCTCAAGACTCCCACGGCCAAGTGCGTTTTTCCCGACCCGCAAGAGCCGCTGAGCACCAAACCGCGTCCTAGGCGACCAGCAACTCCAGCCTGGAGGTCGTCGATAACCTTCTCAGCCCGTCGCCTCGCTAGCCGGTGGGCCTCGCTATGCAATTCGAAGTTATCGAGTGAGCAATTCCGATATCGAGCCGGGATCTGAGCCGACTCGATCCGGACCTGGGCACGAGCGTCGCGACGACAAGCGCAAGGAGCGGCTGAAGTCCGTCCCTCACGCTGTATCAATACAAAACCGGTTCCTCCGCATTCGGGGCAGACGTTCCCGCGAGGTGAACGAGCAATCAATTCAGGTAGCTCCTCAGCTGCTGACACTTGGAGGATCGATTGAGTTTCTTCAAGGCCTGGGCTTCGATCTGCCGGATTCGCTCCCTCGACAAGTTCATCGCTTCGCCGATCTCTTTGAGGGTTTTCGGCTCCTCACCGGTCAGACCGAAACGCAGCAGGAGTACGCGCCGCTCTTTCTCATCCAACTCCGACAAGGACTGCCGCACCTGAGTTCGTAACGCATCGCGAAACAAAACGGCATCTGCCGAGGGGATGACTTCCTGTTCCAGTTTGTCGGAAACGTGGAACTCATGTTCATCATCGATCACGGCGTTCAGCGAAATGTTGTCGTCGGAAACTTGTAACAACGTCATGACGTCCGCGGGGTCGACGTCCATCGTCTTGGCGATCTCCTCGATGGACGGCGGTCTTTCTAGCTGCGAGGTCAGAGCGGCTTGCGTCTTCCCGATCCGATAGAGCAAGTTCGCCTGTTTCTGTGGCAGTCGAAACGGGCCACTCTGATCGGAGAGCGCGTGAATGATCGACTGTCGGATCCACCAAACGGCATAGGTGATGAACTTGACGTTCTTGTCGGGGTCGAACCGCTTTGCAGCCTCGATGAGTCCGACGTTCCCCTCGTTGATGAGGTCCAAGAAGGAGAGCCCACAACCTCGGTATCGTTTCGCGAATGACACGACGAATCGCAGATTCGCTTCCACGAGTCTTTGGAGCGCCGCTCGGTCGCCTTTGTGGATACGGCGTCCCAAGTCCCGCTCCTCCTCGACCGTGATTCGAGGCAGCTTCGCAATCTCTCGCAAGTATTTCTTGAGGGCTTCAGGGGAGCCCTGACCGCGCCCCCGACTCTCTCCCCGCTCGTCCCCGTACTCCTCAGCCATGCCACCTCCAGCCTGGTCGACTCACCCCTTCCAAGGGGCCAACCATGGCAACTTATCGGCAGGTCAGTCGGGAGTATAAGAGCCAGACCTGTTCCGTGTGTCACGAACGGCATCAATGATCGCGCGTTGCTCCTCGCTCGATTCGAATCGACCGTGCTCGCGCCTCGGGTTTCTTGGGCAGGCTCACCAGCAAGACTCCGGCCTCGAGTGTTGCCTTGACTGCCTCCAGGTCGAGGCCGCCGGGCAACTCGAAACGCCTGAGGAATTTGCCGTGAGGGCGTTCCAACCTGTGGAAGGTCCACGCCGCCGTCTCGTCCGGCCGATTACGTTCTCCGGTCACGACGAGCATCCCGCCATCGATCCGTACGTCGATCCCTGGGAGCGGAACCCCGGCGACTTCGCATTCGATTCTCAGCTCATCCGCGGTGTCAGCGACACGAGCTACCGGTCGCCAATAGCTGATTCCCTCGCCGTCGGCCTCCAAGGGAGCGGGGCCTGTCAGGACCGATTCAAAGAGTTTGTTCATCCGATCCTGAATCGCCAAAAGGTCTCGGAAAGGATCCCAGCTCTTCATCGCTACCGCCTTTCGCCCGTCGGCTCACCAAATGCGAAAGGAGGGGCCGTTCTGGGCCCCTCCTCGCACAGGTCCCGTTCGGACGTTAACGTTTGGAACCGGAGTCGTCCACCACCTCTGCGTCGACAACCCCTTCTCCTCCCGACTGGTGGGGCGGCGACTGATCGGTCGTGGTCCCCGAGGTTCCTGAAGACGACTGGTCACGGTACAGGGCATCCGCCAGCTTGTGGCTTGCGGCAGTCAAGCGTTCCAGCGCTACGCCGATCCTGGGACCATCGTTGGCAGTGAGTGCCTCGCGTCCTTCGGCAACCGCGCTCTCTACTTCGGCTCGAAGATCAGCAGGCACCTTCTCCCCAGCACTCTTGAGCGTTTTCTCGCTCAGCTCGTAGATCATGTTGTCCAGCCGGTTGCGGGACTCGACCAACTCCCGCTGGCGACGGTCCTCGTCAGCGTGAGATTGAGCCTCACTCACCATCTTCTCGATTTCTTCCTTATTGAGTCCCGAAGACGCTTGGATCGTGATGCGCTGCTCCCGGCTTGTAGCTTTGTCTTTGGCACTGACGTGGAGAATCCCGTTTGCATCGATGTCGAACGTCACCTCGATCTGAGGCAAACCGCGAGGTGCGGGAGGGATTCCATCGAGGTTGAAGCGGCCGAGCGTCTTGTTGTCTCGCGCCATCGGGCGCTCACCTTGAAGCACGTGAATCTCGACCTGAGGTTGATTGTCGCTCGCGGTCGAGAAGACCTCCGACTTTCGCGTAGGGATCGTTGTGTTCCGTGGGATCAACACGGTAGACACATTCCCCAGCGTTTCGATACTCAGGCTCAGCGGGGTAACGTCCAGTAGCAGCAGGTTCTTGACTTCGCCCTGTAGAACGCCTGCCTGCACCGCGGCACCAACCGCGACTACTTCGTCGGGATTCACGCCCTTGTGCGGTTCCTTGCCAAACAGATCGAGCACGATCTTCTGAACCATTGGAATTCGAGTCGATCCTCCCACCAAGACAACCTCATCGATCTCGCGCGCCGAAAGTCCAGCATCCCGGATCGCTTGCTCGCACGGTCCGATGGTCCGCCGGACGATATCTCCGACAAGCTGCTCGAACTTGCTGCGGGTGAGCTTCAGCAACAAGTGCTTGGGGCCAGTCGAATCCGCGGTGATGAATGGAAGATTGACCTCGGTTTCCATCAGCGAGGAAAGCTCGCATTTCGCTTTCTCCCCGGCCTCTTTCAAGCGCTGTAGCGCCATCTTGTCCTTGCCGAGGTCGATCCCTTGGTCGCGCTTGAATTCCTCGATGATCCACTCGACGAGTCGTTGGTCGATGTCATCGCCGCCCAGGTGTGTATCTCCGTTCGTCGACTTCACCTCTACGACACCATCTCCCACCTCGAGAATCGAAATGTCGAACGTGCCTCCGCCGAAGTCGTAGACCGCGATCTTCTCGTCTTTCTTCTTATTGAGTCCATAAGCGAGAGCTGCCGCTGTGGGTTCGTTGACGAGCCGCTCCACTTTGAGCCCCGCGATCTGGCCAGCATCCTTGGTCGCCTGACGCTGCGCGTCGTTGAAGTAGGCCGGCACGGTAATCACGGCCTGATCGACGGTTTCGCCAAGGTAAGCTTCGGCGTCACGCTTGAGCTTCTGCAGGATCATCGCCGAGATCTCTGGAGGGGAGTACTGCTTGCCGTCCAACTCGACGCGCACATCATCATTGGCGGCCGCCATCACGCGATACGGTACGCGCGTCGCCTCTTCGCGAATCTCCGCGAACTTGCGCCCCATGAAGCGCTTGATCGAATAGACGGTACGCAGGGGGTTTGTGACGGACTGCCTTTTTGCAAGTGAGCCGACCGGGCGCTCACCCTTCTCGTTGAAGGCGACGACTGAAGGGGTCGTACGCCCCCCCTCCGCGTTCGCGATCACCTTCGGCTCTCCGCCCTCCATCACCGCTACCACCGAGTTCGTCGTGCCGAGGTCGATTCCGATGATCTTGCCCATATGCTCGCCCTTCTTTCGTCGTATTGGCGGTCTCGCCGCGCCCCGAGGCCGTTGCCTCGCCGTAATCGTTGCGGTTCGTAAGATGGCCGGCTGGGAGCGTCAAGGTGTACCTTCCCGCGTTCGACAGGAGCGACTGATGAGGATCGGCCGACGGGCGCAATCGGCGACGGTATTGGTGGGATTACTGGGAAGCGTTGCTTGCGGTCCGAGTTCGACTCAGATCGAACGAGAAATCGTTCCTGTCGAGGCCACGACCGTGGTTTTGATCTCGATCGATACACTCCGCGCGGACCACTTGGGTTCCTACGGCCGGCCAAATGCCGGAACTCCCACGATCGACTCATTGGCTCTTGGCGGGACAACGTTTCGACGAGCACAAACCACCGCGCCGCTCACCTTGCCGGCGCACACGTCCATGCTCACAGGCCGCTCCCTCGCCGGCCATGGTGTCTTCAACAACCTCACGTTCGCTTTGCCGGAGGTCGTGCCGACGCTGGCAGAGCGACTGCGCTCGGCAGGGTACGTTACCGGGGCCTTCGTCTCAGCGCCGGTTCTGGCGCGGCGCTACGGTCTGGATCGAGGCTTCGATGTCTATGACGATCGGATCGTTCCGACGGCAGGATCGCGAATGTCCCCAAGTCACGCAGAACGGAGCGGGGCCGAAACCGTCCGGGTCGCGTCTTCGTTTCTGAGCGATGCCGGTACGCGCGCCGCCTTCGTCTTCGTCCACCTTTATGAGCCGCATCGCCCCTACTCCCCCCCTCCGGACATTGCAGCGCGCGTCGGGGGCGATCGCTATCAAGGGGAGATTGCCTTGGCCGACAGTGCGGTCGCTGCGCTCGTCGAATCCCTGAAGCGAACGGGTCGAGAGCGAAACACGCTTTTGATTCTGACCGCCGACCATGGAGAGGGGCTCGGCGAGCACGGAGAAGCAACGCACGGAATGTACCTCTACGCGGGGACTTTGAATGTCCCGTTGATCGTCCATGCCCCGCAACTCGGGGTGAAGGCCGGGTTCAGCGATGAGACGGTAAGCGTCGCTGATATCGCTCCGACAGTTCTCGACCTACTCAAACTCGCGCCGCTCGCCGATGCGGATGGTCTTTCGCTGGCCAGGTTGGTTCGTGGGGAGGTCGACACCCTTTCACGAGCAGGCGTCGTGGCCGAAAGCCACATCCCCCGCCTCGAGTTCGGCTGGTCCGGACTGAGGGCCTGGGTTAACGGCGACACAAAGCTGATTCAAGCACCTCGACCGGAACTGTACGTGATCGGTAGCGATCCGCAGGAACAGCACGACCTTGCTTCGGAGCAGCGCGCCGTGGTGAAACTGCAACTCGAGCAACTCGCGTCGGCCGTCCAGACAGCCGCAAGACACTCACCCGGCGGAGCGGAACAGAGCGTGAGCGCCGAGCAGCAGGAGGTACTGCGATCACTGGGTTATGTAGCATCGGGAGGGAGATCGGGTCCTGGTGATCTCGTCGATCCGAAGCTTGTCGATCCGAAGGACCGCGCCAAGTTCGCAGTACTGTTCGACAAGGCGGTGCTGGCCACACAGGCCGGGCAACTGACGGAGGCATTGGACACGTTCTCCAAATTGCGAGCCATCGAAGCGGACAATCCTGCCCTGCTCTTCGAGCTCGGGCAGGCGCAGATTCGTGCAGGGCAATTGCAACAGGCCAAGGAAACCTATCAGAGGCTCGTCAAGATCCGGCCAGATCAGGGCGTAGCGTGGTTTCGCTACGCTCAGCTGCTCGATAATTCACACGACTGGGGACCTGCGGAAGCAGCCTATCGTCGAGCGGTGCAGGTTGATCCCAACAACATGGATGCTCGCAAAGCACTGGGTTCGTTACTTTCGGAACAGAAACGCTTCGGTGAAGCCATCTCCGAGTTGGAACAGGCTTCCAAGCTGGATCCCAACGACGT
>JAXLQU010000011.1:0-142448 GCA_046331425.1 Acidobacteriota bacterium | reverse complement strand
GGCAACATCTGCCCGGCCGCTTGGCCGGCGAGCGCGTCATCGATGTACGCCTGCATGCCGTCGGGCTCGGGAATGGTCGTAAACCACAACTGCCACAGTTGTCCATCGGCGGCCGCAGCGACGAGCGCGTCGTGATGATTGGGCGTGAGCGGCTCGAGGCGGATGCCTTGGCCTTCTAGCGTTACGGGGGATGGCTCGATCACGAGGGGCTCCAGATCGCGGAGTTTCGCACGGGTTGTGCCGTTGTCGGGCGCTATGACAGCAGACGCTGTGTTGAGAATCCCAAGTTCAAGCCGCGCGCGAATCACTTCTCCTCTAAGACTGGGCAAACAGGCTGATCAGGCTCGCGCTCCGTGTAGATCTTAACGATCGATCCGCCATCGATTGACTCCCACACACCGTCGTCGCTGACTCCCGGCTGGTCCCCACCGCCTCGAAGGATTCTGACCCGGACCGTTCTGCCTGAGAGCTCGCGGCATGCAACGAGTTCAGAGCTTTCAAGGGAGCAGTTGGCGTACGTCGCCACAGGATGACAATCCGAGCTGGATGCTAACGAGCTCTCCTGGGTGCGGCGCCAGAAGATCCTTGGAAGACTCAGCCCATCGCCGGTCGGGCGAGCGATCCGGCGGAGCACCAGATTCAAGGGTCGATCTACCGCTATCAAAATCACGCCAGCATCGCGTTCCATGATCGCGTTCAGACGATCGATGGCGCCTCGGATACACACCGCCTCAATACCTTGATCAGCAGGCGCAGGCACTCCGGGCGCCTTGCTCCGTTCAGCACCCCTACGCTCATCTGGGGTATCTTCCTGGATCTCAATGCAATGCATGAAGCGGCTAATGACCTCCTCGGTCTCCAACAGCCGCTCACGATCCAGCGCAATCAGTCCGAACCCAGCCTCCCGAAGCTCCTCGACAGAAACAGTGAGTATCTTCGACCTACTGATGCGGTCACACTCCGGTGGCCACCCGATTGATGGAGGTGGCGCGCCCGCGCCAAACACTCGAGGGGCGAGAACGCAGATGGCTGCTAGCCAGGCTTTGTCCACCCGATTCTCCGATGCACTAGGCGTTCTTGATTGCCGGCGGCGGATTGTACAGTCGTCGCTCGCTCTTGTGGACTCGCGACACGGCACCAGTTACCTCGACCGAAGGTGTAGCGTCACGGATCGAGATCGCGAAGACTTAACCTTGCATCTTCGCGCACTCCCCACCTGCAGAAATCGACATTACTGAACACGCCGCCCCGCTGCGGCCTCATCAATCAACTTCTGCAATCGCTTGAGACGCGTCTCCTCAGTCTTAGCGCTCGTCACCCACCAATGAACTGTCTTGCGATATCCCGGAGGCTGCTCTTGATGGAACTTCCACGCGGCCCTGTGGCGCTTGAACAGGCTGGCATACGGCTCTACCAGATCGGCACTCCGCTGCTCGTACGCATAGATCCCCGACTTGTTCTCCTTGCGGGCCGCAAATGCCTTCACACCAGCCGGGCGCATTCGCCCTTCTTCGGTCAACACCTCGACGCGCTTGATGTTGACCGCGCTCCAAATGCTGCCAGGGCGACGCGGCGTGAATCGAATCGTGTAGCTAACCTCGTCGAGTCGCTTGCGGATGCCGTCGATCCAACCGAAGCACAGCGCTTCGTCCACCGACTCGGGCCAGGTGATGCTGGGCTTTCCCGAGTCTTTCTTGTAGAAGCCAACCAGTAGCTCACTAGCACTCGTGTGGTGTTTTTCGAGCCACGTTCGGAAGGCTGCTGGTGAGCGGAAGAACGTCGCTTTCATGGCGCTATTCCGCAGCGTTCAGAACCAGCACGAACTCCTCGACGCACTCGCCGCGGGCGTTCGGTGGACCCTGCTCCACGCCGTGATGCATGAAGCCGCACTTCTGCAGTACCCGCAGCGACCCAGCGTTGTGCTTGGCGACATGCGCGTAGATCGGGCGGATTGGATCGAGTTTCAGCAGTTCCGAGACCGCGTAGGTTGCAAGTCCTCGGCCCCAGTATTCCCTGCCAATCCAGTAGCCGATCTCGCGGTCGCTGAACATGTCGAAGGTGACCGCGTTCCCTGCCACCTGGCCGTCGATCAAGATGGTTCGCGCCACCCCCGTTGGAGCAGCCATGATCCGCTTGGTCCAGTGCTCGACAAATGCCGGCCAGTCTCTACTCGTGAAGACGCACATTTCGACGGCGATCGGGTCGCGTTGATGCTCGAAGAAGATCGGCAGATCGGATTCGATCACCGGGCGCAGTGCCATGCGTGGGGCCTGCGTTTTCTGCTTTCCAGTGCTCATGCGCCATTCTCACATGAGTGGGGTGAGTCAATCGTGGGCGAAAAGTCGGTTCATGGCGGCGTAGTCGAGCGTCGGCTGGAACAGGTCTGAAATGTCGCCGTTGAGGAACGCGCGCGCAGCGCTCTGCCCGGTGCCGTATGCCTTCTTGAACAGGGTCGGCCCGACGCTGATGCGTCGCACGCCGGCCTTGTACAACGCGTCGACCGGCGGCAGCGCTGGGACCGTCATCAGACTCAACGGCATCGCAACCGCCGCGGCGATTGCCTCGACTTCGGGCAGCGACGTCAACGCCGGCACGAACGCGCCATCCGCACCGGCCTCGCGATACAGATTCAAACGTTCGCTCGCGGTTGACGCCGCCGCCGCGCCGGTGGCGAGGCCGCGCAGGTAGACATCGGTACGCGCGTTGATAAACAGCGGCGTATCACGCAGCGCTTCCCGTATCGCGCGAATCTTCGCGACCAGCAATCCTGGCGGCAGTAATCCATCTTCGAGATTGATCCCGACGGCGCCAGCGCTCACCACGGCGCGCGCGAGTTGGCCCACGTCTTCAGGGCGATCGCTGTATCCCGCTTCGAGATCGACCGTCAGCGGAACATCGAGCACGCGGATCATTCCCTCGAGCGAACTCAACAGCTCGTGGCGCGGCAGATCACCGCCATCGGCATAGCCACGCGACCACGCAACCGCCGCGCTGCTGGTAGCAACCGCCGCTGCGCCCAACTCCTGCCAGAGGCGCGCGCTGGCCGCGTCCCAAGCGTTGGGCAGCAGCAGCGGCTTCGCCGCGCGATGCAACGCAGCGAAGCTCGCGTGCCGTGAATCTGCTGCCATTGGCCGTGCCTACGCTCCAAACAGATTCGGCTCGATGAGTCCCGCCGCGGTGTAGCCAGGAAACACGGTGTTGGCAGTAGCGGGGTTGGCACCCATGTGATCGCGCAGAATCTCCCAGAACATCGCGCGGTAGTCTGTGCGATGCGCCAGATAAAACCCGTCGATCTCGAACATCGAACCAGGGAACCAATTCGAGGCATCGCAGTTGACGACGCCGCCGTGAACTTGACCGCCCGCTACCAGCGAGAACGAGGCTTGTCCGTGATCGGTGCCGTCACTGCCGTTCTCTTTCGAGGTGCGTCCAAACTCCGAGCAGGTCACCACGCAGACGTCATCCCAGATCGAGGCGTAGCCGCGATTGTCCAGCGCCGCGCCGCTGAACACCGTGCGCAGCGATTTGAACCCGTATCCAAGCCACTTCATCCGATCAGGATGCGCGCCGGCGAGCAAACCCTGACCATCGTGCGTGTCGAAGCCATCCAACTCGGTTGCTGCCAGGCGCGTGTTGTTGATGCCATCCGATTCCAACAGCGACAGCGCGCACACCTTGAGATTCTTGAAGAACGCGTAGGAGTCGGTTCCGAACTTCTTACCGTTGGGCCCACCCAACTCGGGTGGGTTGGTGGCGTCATCCACCGGAAACAGAGAGAAGCCGGTGTTGGGGTCGCGCGGGTTCCAGGTGGCTTGACTCCACGAAGCGTATTCCGATGTGAAGTTGGCCAAGGTGACGCCGGTCTGCGACAGCAGTTGCTTGTACGAATCGAGGCCGCGCGGCAGGGCGTTGGCTTGCTGCCACTTGTTCTTGAACTTGCTTTTCTTGGGTTCGGCCATGGTGAGGTCGAACGTGTCGGGGTTGGCGACGTTTATGAAGCTGGTTTGCCCTTGCAGCACCTCGCCCAAGTTGTAGTTGGCGCTGAACACCGGAATCTGCGCGCCGTTGAGCAAGCCGTTGCTTACCACATAGCGATACAGCCACCCTTCGCCCAAGTAGATCTGACTCGGATCGCCGAACTGCCAAATCTTTCGGCCGTCGAAGTGTGACTGCGTCATGTTGGGGTAACCGACGCGATGCACCACCGCCAGATCGCCCGCTTGATAGACCGAGTTGATGTCAGCCAGATTCTTGTGCAGCGCGGCGAAGCCGTTGAGGTCGATCCGATTGGAAGGGTTCAGGTACAGCGTCGGTCGATTGATCGCGTTGTAGTCGGCGTCGCCGTAAGGAACGATCGTGTTGATTCCATCGCAGCCGCCCATCAGGTAGATGAACAACAGCCGCTTGCCGTTTCCTGGGCCGGCCATGACGTTGGACACCAAGGCGTCGGGCAGCATCGTGCCCAGCGAGATACCAGCCAGCGTCATCCCTGACGTGCGAAGGAATGAGCGACGCGAGAGCGCGCGATGGGCGTCGTGAATCGAGCAACCGCAAGTCTTGTCGTTCATCGCATGCTCCTCACTGTTCCACGTAGGGCGCAAGGCCAAGGACGAAGCCAAACGCTTCCTTGATTCGCACGTTGTCCATTGGGATGGCGGCGCCAACGTCGTTGGTAGTCAGCATTTCGATCACCAGTTGCCGCTCGGCCGGGGTAACGCGTCCACCGACAATCGTGTCGAGTATGAAGTCTGCGACGCTGGCCGGTGGAGACGCTGCTGTGAGTCCTGCAGCGGCCAGCAACTCGATGATGTGCGAGCTGTAGAGTGGGTCGTTGGCAACAGCAAACGCCCAGTTTTGCCGCTCGAGAAGGTCGTTGGTGTTGATCCAGCCAGTTCCCAACTCGGAATAACCGGTCGGCGCCGGGAATAGATGCGGCAGATTCTTGAGCGCGCTGATCTGCAAGTAGGCGCCAACGATGTTGAACTGGTTCATGTCCGATCGCGCCATGCGCATGGCGCCCACTACGGTCTCGAACGGCATCTTGATTTTGTTGCCGGCGTTGTCGGGGTTGAAAGCGCCATCGATTGCCTTGGCCAACAGTGCCTTCAGGTCGCCGCCGGTGGCGTCCCACTCGGTGATCAATGTTTGGATCTGGGCCTCGCTCGGCGTTTCGGTCACGAACTTCTGCAGCAGTTTCTTGCTGATGAAGTGCTTGGTGGCGGGATGATCGGCCACCGCGTCCAAGGCGTAGGTAGTGTCGTTGAGCCCTGCGGAGGTTGGTCCGCCGGTGCCGTTGCAGGTCGAAGGGATGTTGACCTGTTGCGGCGTGCCGGCGAACAGCGTCTTGGCTCGGCAATCGTGATTGGTGAAGTCGAAGTGTGTCGCCCACGGCCCACCACCCAAGAAATTGCAAGGGGCGAGCGGATCGTTGATGGTGGCATTTGTCTTTCGGCACACCGTCCAGCCGGTCCAGACCAGCGCCATCTGACGAACGTCCTCTTGCGTGTATCCGCCGTCCACGCCGAGCGTATGCAGCTCCATCAACTCGCGTGCGTAGTTTTCTTGCGGCACGCCAATGATGTTTCGATTTCCGTCGAGATAAAGCACCATCGCTGGGCTGAAGGCGCTGTCCTCGAGAATCTCGCGGAACGTTCCCGTGAAGGCGCGCGTCCTGAACTTTCCGAGCTCGCGATTCTGAAGCTCGCTCGGTGAGCGTTGATCCTGATTGTCGACCAACCCAACCTCGAACAGCCCCTCGAACACCTGGCCCCAATCGGTGCTGAAGTGGTTGGCCCAGAACTGCGTTGCAACCTGCTCGAGTTGGCGGCGCGCATAGTGCGAACGCCCGAGTTGGTTGTAGATCAAGTCGGTTATCTCATCGACCGGGTTGTACAAGGCGAGCAGTGCGTTGAGCGGTGCGTTATCGGCTTCGCTGATCGATGTTGGCGTCAGTTGCTCGTTGACAAATCCTTGAAGACCGAGCGCTGCGACGCGCCCGTTGACGTAGTCGTTGCGGCCGTAGGTGATGCGATCGAGAACGTTTTGACGGATTACCGGGTCGCATCGTCCCATCAGTGAGCGCTGTGCTCCTGATGATCGATTCCCGGGCGTTCCTTCTTGACTCGTCGCCGATTCGCCGGTGACCAAGTAGAAGTATCCGACGCCGCTGGCGGGCAGATTTGGCGTTGTAGCGCTGGTCCCGGCCACATCGCTGACGTGGCAAGTGGCCGGTACTCCTGCCGCCAACTGCGACACGACGCCCCGATAGATGTTGTATCGAGCGGCGCCTGCAGCGGAGTCCCAAGCCAGCGTGGTCTTGTTTGAGAACCGGACAGCGGTGACCTCCGGCGGGGTCTGGGCTAACGCAGTGGTAAGCGACAGCGATAGCGCCGCAAGCACAATCGTTGTTCGCCCGTGATGGAAGGCCAGCATCGAGATCCTCCTCCGTCGTGAATTCTCTCCTGATTCCGCGTCAGACGAGGGAGATCTACGACGAAGTCGGTCGAATCCCGTAAGAAAAATGACTGTGACTGCGGTGCGAGTGCGCAGCGATTGTCACAGGGCTGGCCCGCAAGCGGCGCCGCGCCAAAAACTGTTGCCGGAAGCGGAATCTATGAGCGTCGTTTTGCCGCATCTGAGGAACCAGCCTGGGACGGCCGGCGCACATCGATCACGATCGTCTCCGCGATTCGGTCGTGGACCGTGCGCCGATCCTTCCGAATGAAGTATTGGAAGAACCCGAAGCCGGCCTCCAGTGTCGAGGCGCCATAGCCGAGCGCTCGCTCGAAGGAATGCCACAGATTCAGGTGCTGATGCGCGATCGACACGACTCGAATGCGGCAGAGTCTTTTTCCCGGCGTTTGCCCGTGGCCGAAGTACGTGAACAGCGTGAAGTAGAGCACCAGCCAGACCACGCTGTACCAATTGCCGAAGAAGGTGAACTTGATGTCGATGTGATCTGCGGTCACAAGGCCGAGCTTGGACCCCAACACGGCGCCGGCCACGGAGACGATGCCGAACGACGCGCCAGCCAGCACCGTATCGATGAACAGCGCCGACGCTCTTCGCATGAACGAGGCCAGCGGCACGCCGGCGAGCGACTCCGTTTGTATCGCTGAGGGGGGCTGGTAGAGAGCGGCTCGATTGTCTGAACTCATTCGCGATGTCCCTCGTGTCTGCACCGGTTCCCCGGCAAATCGTGGGTTGGCAGGCTGTGTACTATCACTCGATTTCGAGTGCGGACGTTGGATTGCGATACGCCTTCACCTCGACGACATTGCCGCTGGGGTCACACACCTTGAACTTCGCTTGCTCGGCCGGCGTGCCTGCGTTCGAGGTTTTCGGCGCTGCCTTGAACTCCACGCCGTGACGAGTGAGGCGAGCGGCGAGTTCTTCCCATTGCTCCCAACTAACGACGGCGCCGAAGTGTCGAACGCCCTGCTCGTCTTTCGGGAGCACTTGTGCCGGTTGGTGATGCAGCGTGATCTGGCCGCCGAAGAGGTGGATATCGATCCACGCGTCGCGCACTCGACCGACGCGGGCGCCGAACAGCTCGACGTAGAACCGGCGGGAGTCTTCGAGATTCAGGACCGGGAGGGCGAGGTGGAAGATGGGAAGGATCATCGGTGTTCCTTGTAGGGCCGGCTTGGGAGAGCGTTGGAGACGCTGGCAATGAGGTGGTCGTTCTGCGTGGTGCGGGCTGCTCGGCACGGGGTGTTCGGTGCAGGGTGTTCGGTGCGAGGTGTTCGGCGCGGGCTGCGGGGTGCGGGTGTTCGGTGCGGCGTGCTGGCTGTCACTGTGTAGCAGTGGTCCGGCTGATGGAAGTCGTGGTCAAGACTCGATGGATTTTCGCTCGCAGGTCAGTTCAAGTGCGGGGGATTCTACGCAGAAACGGAGTGTGGCGCATCGGCCCCGATCGTTGGCGGCGATACGAAATCGGAGGCTTCGCTGATCGGATGGAACAAAAAGACGCCGCGTTGCCACGCCGACTGAAGCCTCGCGCGCGCTGCGCTCGTCGAATTCGAGGGCTCGTGTTCTATTGGCCATTGCATGTTTCACAAGGCAACGCCACTCGATGCACGCTGCTGTGCGCTGAGGCCGAGCGTCACGCGCGATCGTACGAACACATGCCCGTGAGCTGCACGCATTGTATCGCTCGCTCAGTTCCTCATTTTGAGCGCGCATGTTGCTCGTTTGCAGATGAGAAACATTTCTTCATTTGCCGCGCACTTTCGATTGTTGTTCGCGCTGATTGCGAGTACCTTGATGACTCATCACGGGTGCAGCGTGTCGCGTACAGTGCAGAGTTCAACAGGTCAGTCATCGCTCTCATCGTGGCTCGCTGCAACGCAAGCCGATCAATACGCGTGTCGACTGGCTACCGAAACAGTGCGTGTCATGTTGCCGCTTGCGAAGGTGTCATCCGCGGTACTCGGGCGCGAATTGTGGCGTGACGCGGGGTATTCCTCGGTGCACGATTTCGCGGCTGAACAACTCGAGCGCAGTGGCCGGTGGCTGCGCGATCATGCGGCGTTGCATCGCGCCGTCGAACGGTTTCCAGCCTTACGCAGCGCGGTGTCTGGTGAAGATGGCAGCGCTCCGATCGGGCTGTGCAAGGCGTTGTTGGTTGGTCGCATTGCGACAATGGAGACTCTGGCGCCGTGGATCGAGCGTGCTCGGCGGCTTACGGTTGCTCAGTTGCAGCAAGCGGTACGCCAGCAGGAAACATCGAGTGGCGAGTATCCCTCGACCCCAATGCCGCTGGACGGCGAAGCTGTCACTGGTGATGTGGGGCGCGACAGGCGCTGTGCAGAGCCTGTGTCGGTTTTCGACGACGACATCAACGACATGGTACGTGTGCTGTGGAGCATTCCTGCGCCACCCGCGGTGCGTGCTGCGTTCGACAGCGCGCTCGATCTTTATCGTCGACTCGAAGGTGGCGAGGCAACAACCACCTCGTTCATCGAAGCACTTGTAGCCGAGGAGTTGGCGAGCGGCAGGCCGCCGGACGTTTTCCAAACACGGCTGCGGTTGGTCAAGCCACCGTCCAATCCTGGCTTCACGCCGTCAGGGATTGAAATTCCCGCGCTGTCGGTGGCGCGTGAAACGCTCGAGCAGCTCGATGCCGCAATGGCGCGCGTTGGTGAGGGGGCCAGTCTGGAACTGCTCGCGCAACTCGAGTGGCTCGCTAACGCAGTCAATGAAATGGAGCGCAATCTCGCAGCGTTGCTGGTGGATATGAGCAGCAGCGGCGCGCTGCGGGAGCTCGGGTTTGAAAGCATCGGCGCCTATGCGGAAGACCGTTTGGGGCTAGCGCGTACCACCATCGAAGACCGCGTGCGTGCCGCTCGATCGCTCGCCAAGCGACCAGCGGTTCACAGCGCCTACGCGAAGGGAGAGGTCGGCCTCGAAAAGGTATTGTTGGCAACGCAGATTCTTGGCTCCGGCTTCGTCGATCCGGCGTGCGAGGCGGCTTGGGTAGAACACCTCGAGCAGTGCACGGTCAAGCGATTGCGCGACGAGAAGCGCGCGCTGTTGTGGGCCCGCGCCGTCGAAGGTCGTTCCGAGCCGCCAATGCCGATGTCGGATGAAGCGTGGTTCGCTTCACTGCGTTGCGCGCCCGGCGATACCGTGGCCGCGGTGCAGCGCGCTGGGCACGCAGCCTGTAACGACACTGTCTTGATGCCGCTGGTTGGTAGCGCGCTGCGGCTGCGCTTGCCTGTCGAGTTAGCCAGCGATTTCACCGCGTGCGTTGAAAGTCGACGTCGGCTGCTGAGCGCCGACGCAGACAGGTGCGATTGGTCGCAGCCCGTTGGTGAAGAGAATCCTGCGTCGTGGCGTGCTGCCCGGACGTTTTCCACGGCTTCGCGCCGCCTGCCGGCGTGGGTTGGGTTGTTGGCGATGCTCGAAGAGTTTTGTGCGACCTACGACGTTGCCGGCAAACGCTCGGCGTCGCAATCCGAAGTGTTCGTGCGCGCTGGGCACCGTTGTGAGGCACCAGGTTGTACCTCACGGCGCGTGGAGTGGCATCACAGGCACTATCGGTCGCGCGGCGGCAGCAACCACCATGACAACGGCGATGCGTTGTGCCCCACGCATCATCGGCACGGTCAACATGGCGGGCACATGCAGGTTGGAGGCGATACGCCGTTGCAGCGAACGTGGCGATTGGGTCCGGTCGGTAGCGGCAAGTGGTATCGAAACGAGCGGCGTCTTCGGTGACGCTCGACCCGCCCTGCGCTCGGTCTACGACAAGGGCAAGAGGCTTCCGTGAATCACTGCCAGCGGCTCGGTCAGCAAGTACGGCACCACGCCCAGCATCATTGTTCCAACCACCGCAATCGCAATCACGATTGCAGCGCTCAGTGGCACCGCCAGCGAACTGGTCAACTCGTTCGCCGGCTCCTCCAAGAACATCGCCACGATCACCCGCAGATAGTACGCCGCACCGATCACCGCGCTGATCGCCATGATCGCCGCCAACCACGGATGACCCGACTGCATCGCCGACAGGAAGATCAAATACTTGCCGGTGAAACCGCCCGTCGGCGGAATTCCAATCATCGAAAGCATCAAGACCATCATCGAGGCGGCAAGCACCGGGCGCCGATGCCACAGCCCTTTGAAGTTGTCGATGTGATCTGCGTCCTCGCCGTCCTCTTGAAACAGCGAGATCACGGTAAAAGCACCCACCGTCATCAGCGTGTAGGCAATCAAGTAAAACACCAGGTTGCCGGCGCCAATGTCCAAGGGCGCCACCAGCGCCAACAACAGGTAACCGGCATTCGCCACCGCGGAATACGCCAGCAAGCGCTTCACGCGTACCTGCACCAACGCCAGCAGATTGCCAACGACCATGGTGACCGCCGACAGCAACCCAACCACCAAGATCCAACGCTGCGACACCATATCGTCCGGCGCGCCGCTGCTGAAGCCCGAGTGCAGCAAGCGCACCAACACACCCAGCGCCGCCGCCTTGGTGCCTGCCGCCATGAACGCCGTTACCGGAGTGGGCGCGCCTTGATAAACATCGGGCAGCCAGAAATGAAACGGCACCGCCGCCACCTTGAACGCCAACGCCACGATGATCATGGCAATACCGGCCATCAGCATCGGCACATGCAGGCCGCCTTCGGCGCCGGCGCGAATGGCCTCGGCAATCTTGGGCAAGTGCAGCGATCCGGTGGCGCCCATCACGAGCGCTGTGCCGTAAACCAAGAAGCCGGTCGAGAATGCCCCCAGCAAGAAGTACTTCAGCGCTGCTTCCATCCCGGTCGCGCGCTCGCGCGCCATGCCGCACAACACGTACAACGAAATCGACATCACCTCGAGCCCGATGAAAATCATGATCAGGTTCTCGGTACCGACCATCAACGCCATTCCCGAGACTGCCAAGAACATCAACGGATAAACCTCACCGTGATGAGCCTTGGCTCGTTCCAGGTACTGCGGCGTGATCAACAGCGCCATGAAGCCGGCCGCTGCAAAAATCAAGTTCATCCACAGCGAGAACTGGTCGGCGCGCATCATCATCTCGCTGCCCATGCCGAGCGCCTGCGTCGCCGCACCTCGATCGCGGATATCCGACAGCATCATCGCCGGCACCGCGAACGTCAGCGCCATCCCCACCAGCGATACGCCCCACAGCCAGCGGCGATCGATCTTCTGATTCAGCCACGGTACGAAAAACATCAGCATCAGCCCCCACAGCGCTGGAATCAGCGCCGGGAAGGCCGGCCAATAATGCGACCACTCGTTTCCGCTCAGCATCTTTCTACCGCATCAGGGCGAAGACCACCGTCACCGCGCCGATCAAAAACCACAGCGCGTAGTGACGAGTCACGCCCGTCTGGAACAGCTTGATGACTTGGCCGGTGAAGCGAGCGCCGCCCCCCGACAAGTTGACCGCACCATCGACGATCATCCTGTCGAACCATGAGAACGCGTCGCACAGCTTGTGAAACGGCGTCAGCAACACCGCGTCGTACAGCTCGTCCACAAACCACTTGCGATGCAACAGCCTTCGCGGCATCGCAAACGCTGGAGCCAACGCGATAGCTTGCTTCATGTTGTTGCCGTAGAACGAGCGAGCCATCAACCAGCCGCCGAAGAAAATCGCGCAGGCCACCGCAAACAGGATCCACTCACCCGCAAGAGTCGGCTCGTGTTTGAGCCCCTCGCGCAGTACGTGAAGCGGACCGCTGTGCCCCGCACTCGACAGCGAGTCGGCGCTCGCATCGTGCGCGACGCTCGCCTGCGTGGTTGCGGTCTCTCCCTCGGCCGCATGAGCATCGGCAACCTCACCAACCCCATGCTCGCCGTGTGTTGCCTCCGTCGGTGCCGCCGCCACGCCGCGCGCCATCACCACCGGCTTGAGCCAGTTGGCAAACCAGTTGATATCGGTGTGACTTCCCAGCAGTCCCGGCACGCCAGCGGGAATTCCAATCAACCCCACCAGCAGCGCGCCCGCCGCCAGTATCGAGAGCACGCCGGTCATCGACTTGGGTGACTCGGAGAGTTGGGCTTGAACCCACTTCGGCGAACGGTTGTCGCCTTCGAACGTCATGTAGTAAGCGCGGAACATATAAAACGCAGTGCACACTGCACCCAAACACCCAATCGCGTAAAACGCCAGGTGCCCGCGATTGCTATGCAGCGCCTGCGCGAGAATTTCATCCTTCGACATAAAGCCCGACAAGAACGGAAACCCTGCGATCGCCAGCGTCGAGATCAAGAACGTGAGTCGAGTCACCGGCATCCACTGCTTGAGTCCACCGTACAGGCGCGTGTCGTTGCTGTGACCGGCGCGCGCAATGACCGAGCCCGCGCCCAAGAACAAGCACGCCTTGAAGAACGCGTGCGTCACCAGGTGAAACACGCCGGCCGCATACGCGCCCACGCCCACACCCAAGAACATGTATCCCAACTGCGACACCGTGGAGTACGCCAGGATCTTCTTGAGGTCGTATTGCGCGAGCCCCATCGTTGCGGCGAAGACGGCGGTGAGGCCGCCAACCACAGCAATCACGAACATCGCGTCGGGTGCGTGCCAGTACAGCGCCGCGGTGCGCGCCAACATGTAGACGCCGGCGGTCACCATGGTGGCGGCGTGAATCAGGGCCGACACCGGCGTCGGGCCGGCCATCGCATCGGGCAACCACACGTACAACGGAATCTGCGCGCTCTTGCCGGTAGCGCCGACGAACAACAACACCCCCGCAAGCGTCAAGAGCGGCGCCGCATACCAAAACGCCGAATGAGCGTTGATTGCGTTGCTGATTGCCGCGAAGTCCCAGGTACCGAACGCCAGCAAAATCAGGAGTGCGCCGAGCAAGAAACCAAAATCGCCGATGCGGTTGGTGATGAATGCCTTGCGGCCGGCATCGCTGCACGTCATACCCGACTCGCTGTCGAACACGCGGTCGTAGTAAAAGCCGATCAGCAAGTACGACGCGAGCCCTACCCCTTCCCAGCCGACAAACATCACCGGAACATTCCCGGCCAGCACCAGCGTCAACATCATCGATAGAAAGAAGTTCAGGTACGCGAAGAATCGCCAGTAGCCGCGCTCGCCGTGCATGTAACCGACGGAGTAGATGTGGATCAGGGTGCCGATCCCGGTCACTACCAAGAGCATCACGCAGGTCAACGCATCGATCGAGAACGTCCATCCGATGGACAGGTTGGCCCAGCGTTCACCGGTCGGGCCCCACGGCTTCAGTTGCACGTCACCCAGCGGCATCCATTCTGCAGCGGTTACCGCGAAGCGGTCGGCCATGTCGGGGTTGCCGACCGACACGCTGAACTTCTCGGGATGTTCCTGCGCGAGTTGCTGATACCCGGCCAGGTTGTGCGAGAAGTTCCAGATGCACGCCACCGACAACAGAAACGACAGCGACGCTGCGGTAATGGTGATGGTGTGCGCCAACCGATCGTTGGCTTTCTTCATGAGACCGAGCAGACCCACCAGCGTAAAGCCGGCCAGGGGCAGCAACGGTATCAACCACATCCACTTCAGCATCGCGTCCTCTTACCAGCGCAGCAGGCGAGCTGCATCGATATCGGCAGTGCCCTTCAAGCGAAACAGCGCAATGATGATCGCCAGCCCCACGGCCGCTTCCGCCGCCGCGATGGCGAGCACGAAGAACGCGAGAATTTGCCCGTCCATTCCGGCCGATGGCGTGTTGGCCGGCAACGATCGACCGAGTGAAATCAGCGCGAGGTTGGCGCCGTTGAGCATCAGCTCGATGCACATCAAGATCGTGATCGCACCGCGGCGCGTAATGACGCCGATTGCACCGAGCGCAAACAGAATTGCCGAGAGCATCAGGTACATGCTTTCCGGGGTGGCGCCCATCAGTCCTCCAAATTCTTCTTGGCCAGGAGCACCGCGCCGATCATCGCTGCGACCAGCGCCAGCGAGACCACTTCGAAGGGAAAGAAGTACGGGCCAAACAGCGCCGCGCCGATCTGCGCCACGCTGCCGTACGGACCAGGTTGACCGGCAGCCGTTTCGGCGCCGGTTACCGACGTGTAGGTCCAGCCGCTCTTGCCGAGCAATGCCACCAAACAAACGCCCAGCAGCCCCGCAAACAACAATGTTCCGAGGCCCGCACCGCCGCGCCATTCCTTCTCGAGGTTCAGCAGCATGATCACGAACGTGATCAAGACCACAATCGCGCCGGCATAGACGATGACTTGAATCGCGGCGAAGAAGTACGCCTGCATCAAGACGTACAACCCAGCCACCGAAAGCAAATTGATCACCAGATTGAGCGCCTGAATGATCGGCCGCTTGTGCAGCACCACGAACAGCGCCGAGATCAGCGCAACGATGGCGAGCGCAATGAAGGCGACTTGGCCCATTACTTCCCCCATCCCAGCGTGACCATCGCCGCCGACAGGATGATCTGCACCAGCGCCAGCGGAATCAGCATCTTCCAGCCGAGCTTCATCAGTTGATCGAAGCGGAAGCGCGGCAACGTCCAGCGCACCCAAACGTAGACCCACATGAAGAACAGGATCTTGCCCCAGAAGACCGCAAACTGAGCCGCCGCCAACTGCCAACTCCCGGCGGTGAACATCATCTCCTGCACGAACGGCACGCGATACCCGCCCAAGAACAGCGTCACCAACAACGCCGAAGCGGTCATCATGTTGATGTACTCGGCCATCGAGAACATCGCAAACCCCAGCGACGAATACTCGGTGTGATAGCCGGCCACCAACTCGGACTCCGCTTCAGGCAGATCGAACGGCGCACGATTGGTTTCGGCGTAACCAGCCACGAACAGAATCAAGGCGCCGAGCGGCAGATAGCAAATGTTCCACAGCGGCCGTTGGCCTTGCTGCTCGACGATCGCCGTCAGGTTGAGCGTGCCGCTCCAAACCAGCACCGACACCACGGCCAAGCCCAGCGCCAACTCGTAGCTGATCATTTGCGAGGAGCTGCGCAGTCCGCCGAGTTGCGAGTACTTATTGTTGGAGGCCCAGCCCGCCATGATGATGCCGTAAACGCCCATGCCGGATGCAGCAAGCAGGATCAACACGCCGGGATCGACATCGGCCACCACGAGTTTGATCGGGTGCTCGTTCCAGTCGAGGACGTAGCCGAACGGAATCACGCTGAAGGCAACGAACGCTGCGCAGCACGAAACGATCGGCGCCAGGTTGAACAGCAGTTGATGGCCGCTGGGTGGAATGACCCATTCCTTGAACATCGTCTTGACGCCGTCGGCCAACGGTTGCAGCAAACCGAACGGCCCCACGCGATTGGGCCCGAGTCGCAATTGGATGATCGCCGATCCACGCCGCTCGACCCACGTCATGATCGGCACCAACTGCATCAGCATGCCGAAGATCACGACGATCTTGATCAACGTCCACACAATGACCGTCGTGTCCATCAGTGACCCACCGGCGCCCAACCGGCGCTCAGGATCTTGCGAGCCGCACCCGTCACCTTGCAGGCTTGCGACGCCGAATCGACGCCGGCGAGATCCTGCCCGACCGACGCCGGCAGTTCATCCCATCGAATGTTGGCAAACGCAGGCACGCTCTTGGAAAGTTGCTCGCGCGCATGAGCCACGCCGCCGATCGACTCGCCCGGCGACAGCGATTGCAACAAATCGCCCAAGATCATCAGTAACGAGCGCGCATCGGCACGCGGTGTGAATGGCTTCTCCACGTGCTGCACGCGGCCGGCGAAGTTGACGTACGTGCCGGCCGTCTCGCCGTACGTCAGCACCGGCAGCAACAGCGTGGCGGCGTCGGAAAGCGATGACTTGTAGCAATCCAGCACGATCCGCACGTTGGCTTTTTGCAGGGCAGCAGCATCGATGACCGCAGGTTCGTCGGCATGCGGTCCGGTCAATCCCGGCCCAATGGCGATCAGCGCGTCGACGGTACCGGCCTTCAACGCCTGCTCGAGCTCGGCCACGGTCCCGGCGCCGCCGCACAGCGCATCGATCACTGCACTCACACCGCGACGATTCGGCGACTTGTCGCGTCGCAGCAGCACGTCGTCATCGGCGCCCTGCTCATGCACGGCGAGATGAACCTTGGCGCCTTGCAGTGGGCCGGCCGCCAAGCGCGCCAACACCAGTGCCTCTTCGCAGGTCATTCGCGGGCTCGCCAGCACGCGCACTTTGCCGGCTGCATTCTTGAGCGCGAGCGTCGCGGCGCTGAGCGCCGATCCCCACGTGTCCTTCGCATCGACACCGGCGCCGCTCACACCCGACAGACGATGCGGCTCACCGGCACGCATCCGCTCGCCCCACAAGCGGCCCTCATCGCAGATCCACCAGCGATTGACCGCCTGGTTCTCGCGCGGCGTGATGCGGTACACCTCGTTGCGGAACGAGCCGATGTTGGTGGAGCAACCACGCGCGCAACCGCCGCAGGTCGATGGAACGTTGCTTACAAACCAAACCCGCGACTTGAAACGGAACTCCTTGAGTGTGAGCGCTCCCACCGGACAGATATCGACCACGTTGCCGGAGTAGTTGTTGTCCAGCGGCTTGCCCGGAAAGGTGCTGATCTCTTCGCGAACACCGCGCAAGAACATGTCCAACTCGCCGGTCTTGGGCACTTCCTCGCAGAAGCGAATGCAGCGCGTGCACTTGATGCAGCGCTCCCAATCGAACATCACGTGCGGCCCCAGTTCGCGGCGCTTGGGGCCGTGCTCTTTTTCTTCCTCGAAGCGAGTGGTCGGCTTGCCGAACCGGAACGAGTAATCCTGCAGCTTGCACTCGCCGGCTTGATCACAGATCGGGCAGTCGAGCGGGTGGTTGATCAGCAGAAATTCCATCACCGCTTTCTGCCAGTCCTTGGTTTTCTCCGACTGCGTGAACACCACCATGCCGTCGCTGATGAACGTGTTGCAAGCAATCTGCGGCTTGGGATTCTTCTCGACCTCGACCAAGCAAATGCGACAGTTGCCGGCAATCTCGAGGCCGGGGTGATAGCAGTAGTGCGGGATCTCGATCCCCTTGGCCAGCGCCGCCTGCAGGATGGTGATTCCCTGCGGGACCTCGAACGTCTGGCCGTCGATGGTGATCGTCGGCATCAGGCTTGCCTCTAGCGGTTCACACGGCCGCCGCGAGCGGCTTGCCGTGTCGGATGTAATGCTCGAATTCGGGTTTGAACTTGGCCAGGAACGAACGCACCGGCATCGCCGCAGCGTCCGACAACGCGCAAATCGTGGTGCCGCCCATCATGAACTGCGCGGCACTGTCGAGCGTTTGCAGATCGCGCTCGGTCCCTTTACCGGCGACGATGCGCAGCAGAATCTGTTCGAGCCAACCGGTGCCCTCGCGACACGGAGTGCACTGGCCGCACGACTCGTGGTGATAGAAGTGCGCGATGCGAGCCAAAACGCGCACCATGTCGGTGGTTTCGTCCATCACCATGCAACCGGCCGAACCCAGGAACGAGCCGACTTTGTTGAGCGAGTCGAAGTCCATGAACAGCCCATCGCACTCGGCCGCGGTGATGACCGGCACCGACGATCCACCCGGAATGCAGGCCTTGAGTTTTTTTCCGGGGCGAACCATGCCGCCGCCATGCTCGTTGATCAGCTCCATCAACGGCACACCCATCGGCAGCTCGTAGTTGCCCGGCCGCTTGACGTGGCCGCTCAAACTGTAGAGCTTGGGGCCGGTGTTCTTCTCGTCGCGGCCGATCGACTTGAACCAATCGACGCCGCGCTCGAGGATGAACGGCACGCAAGCCAACGTCTCGACATTGTTGACGGTGGTGGGCCAACCGTTGACGCCGTACGAGGCCGGGAACGGCGGTTTGATGCGCGGATTGCCGCGTCCACCTTCCAGCGAATTCAACAGCGCTGTTTCCTCGCCGCAGATGTACGCGCCCGCACCGCGGTGCACGATCATTCCGCAGCTCCAACCGCTGCCCAAAATGTTGTTGCCGATGTACCCCTTGGCTTGCGCCTCGTGGATCGCCTTCCACATTGTCTTGGCGCAGAGCGTGTATTCGCCGCGAATGTAGATCCAGACCATCGAGGCTCGCATCGCGAACGCGCTGCACAGGTACGCCTCGATCAACATGTGAGGATCTTCTTCCATCAACCAGCGATCTTTGAATGTGCCCGGTTCGGATTCGTCGGCGTTGACAACCAAGTTGTTGGGGCGTTCCTTGGTTGGCTCTTTCGGCATGAAAGTCCACTTCAAGCCGGTTGGGAACCCGGCGCCGCCGCGACCGCGCAAGCCCGCCGCCTTGACCTTCTCGGTGATCTCGTCGGGCGCCATTTTCAGCGCTGCGCGAAGCGTTTGATACCCGCCGCGCTTCTCGTAGACATCGATCGTCTGCGAGCCCGGCACGCCAATGTTGCGAGTGAGAACCGGTTCGAAGCTCATTCGACCATCACCCTGTTCGGCCCGGTGCTGGCGGGCGGGCGCTCGCCGCGCCGCAGCGCTGCGATCAACGCATCGGTGCGCGCAATGTCCATATCCTCGTGATAGTCATCGTCGACCTGAATCACCGGCGCGGTGCCGCAGGAACCCAAGCACTCCACGCGCACCAACGTGAACATTCCATCGTCCGTCGTTTCGCCGACTTCGATTCCCAGCTTCTTCTGCAGGTGCTCGAGCACCGTGTCGCAACCACGCAGCATGCAACTGACCGTCGTGCAGACTTGCAGCAGGTGTTTCCCGACCGGGGCTGTTCGATACATGGTGTAGAACGAGCTGACGCCATGTACGAACGCCGGCGTCAAACCCAATCTCTCGGCGATCCAGGTTTCGGCCTGCAACGAAATCCAACCGTCGCGCTCTTGCACCAAGTGGAGGAGCGGCATCACAGCCTGCCTCATCACCGGGTAAAGGGCGACGAGTTCGTCGGCCTGTTTTTCGAACTCTGGTCCGTACATCCCGCTACCTTTCCCTCACGACACGGCGAGCGTTATCGGTCGACCTCGCCCATCACAGGGTCGAGGCTGCCGATGATCGCCACGGCGTCGGCCACGTATCGGCCCACGCAGATTTTTTCGATGGTTTGCAGGTTGATGTAGGCCGCCGGGCGAATTCGGCAACGATACGCTGCCGGTCCGCCGTCGCTGGCCACGAAGAAACCAAGTTCTCCTTTGGGCGCTTCGATCCCGTGGTACACCTCGCCAAGCGGCGGTCTCACTCCTTCGGTCAGGATGATGAAGTGATGGATCAAATCTTCCATCGACGTCAGCACCTTCTCCTTCGGCGGCAAGACTACCTTGGGCGCATCCGCATTCATGGCGCCGGACGGCATGCTCTTCACGACCTGCTCGATGATGCGGCACGACTGACGCATCTCTTCCATCCGCACCAGGTAGCGCGAGTACACGTCGCCTTCCGTGTCGTATGGAATCTCGAAGTCGTACTGTTCGTAGCCGAGATACGGCTGCGCACGGCGCAAGTCCCATTCCACACCCGAGCCTCGCAGCACAGGGCCGGTGCAGGAATAAGCGATCGCCTCTTCGGTGGTGAGGATCCCGACTCCCTGCGTGCGCTCCATCCAAATGCGATTGCGGGTCAACAGCCCATCGCATTCTTCGATCACTTTGCGCGTGTTGGTGGCCCACTTCCCCACGTCTTCCAGCCACCCGTCGGGGATATCGCGCGACATTCCGCCGATTCGCACGCCGCTGGTGGTGAAGCGCGCTCCTGTCAGGCGCTCGTACAGGTCGTACAACGTCTCGCGCTCTTGGAACGTGTAGAAAAAGACGGTTGCCGCGCCAATGTCCAACGCGCCGGTTCCGATGCAGACGTAGTGCGCCGAAATCCGCGCCATTTCGCACAGCAACACACGCAGCGCGGCGCAGCGCGGCGGCACATGAATGTCGAGCAGCTTCTCGACCGCCATGATGTAGCTGATGTTGTTGGAGATCGGCGCGAGATAATCCATCCGATCGGTCCAGGTCACGAACTGCTGCCAAGTCTTGTTTTCTGCGATCTTCTCGAAGCCGCGATGCAGGTAGCCCAAGTCGGCCTTGCACGACACGATCGTTTCGCCGTCGAGTTCCAACACCAAGCGCAGCACACCGTGTGTCGATGGGTGGCTGGGACCCATGTTGATATGCACCAGGTCGCGGCCGCCTTCCTGGGTGCGAACCACGTTGTACCCGCTGCCGCTTGCCTGCAATTCGCTCATCGTAACGAGTTACTCATCAGCGCTTGAGTGGGAATTCTTTGCGCAGCGGATGACCGTCGAAATCGTCGGGCATCAAGATGCGTCGCAAATCGGGATGGCCGTCGAACAGAATGCCGAACATGTCGAAGCACTCGCGTTCCATCCAACCGGCACCTGACCACAGGGGCACGGCCGAGGGGACTCGGTCCTTGACGCGGCATTTCACGCGCAGGCGCAGGTTGCGTGAAAACGAGTACAAGTGCCAAAGCACGTCAAACGGCTCAACGCGCGCCGGCCAGTGAATAGCGGTGACATCGGTGAGCATCGCGAAGTCGCATTCCGGCTCGTCGCGCAGAAACGCCAGCACTTCGCTGATCTGCGCCAACTGGACGATCACCGTGCGCTCGCCGCGGAACTCGATGTCTTCCAGCACGGCGGTGGGGAACGCCGCGCGCAATCGCGCCACCGTCGAGTTACCGTCCCAGGCCGGCCATTGCGTGAGTGACTCGGGCTTGCCGCTCATGACTTGTCCCAGTCGAGGGCGCCGCGCTTCCACACGTAGGCAAAGCCCAGGATCAGTGTCGAGAGAAACGCGATCATCGCGAAGAACGTGAACCAACCGCCACCCTCGCCCGCCATCGAACGCAACTGCACCGACCACGGGTACAAGAACACCGCTTCGATGTCGAACAGGATGAAGAGCATCGCGATCAGATAGAACTTGGCGGAGAAGCGACGTCGCGCCGACTCGAACGGCTTGCTGCCGCATTCATATGGGGCGCGATCTGTTTGGGTTTTTCCGCGGAAGCGCCCGACGACCATCGCCACCGTCAACATGCCCGCCGGGACGGCGATCCCGAGCAGACCCAGGACCAGGATCGCGAGCCCGTTTTCCATCGGAAAAGCTACCTCCAGCAGGGTGTGGCGCAGGGCTTCAGTGAGGGGCCGGATCGTATAACTGGGCGGTTTGGGTGTCAACGCGTGATCTGGATTGGTAGCTGGAGCAATAAACCAAACGATATCAACGAGTTATGAATGGGCGACGGCCTGGGCGCGGCCCCTCGGCGCGCATATATATAACGTGTGCCCGGGACAGGGGACGCCCGGCCGCAGCGTTGATGCAGCGTCCCAGTATCGGAATCACGCCCGGCGCGTTGCCGATCCTTTGAATGGAACGCATCGTGCAGAACAGCGCGTACACGGGCGGCGTTCTTCGATGCAATAGCTGCATGAACAGCACGGGATGGAATGATCTACCTCACGTTTTTTGCGCTCTTGATGGTCAGCATCGGTATTGCGCTCTGGGTTACCAAGCGACGTGAACAGCGCGTCCGGTTGGAGGCCGAGGCCGGCAAGTTGTACTCGCACGGACCGCGCGCGCAGCATCCGCGTATCGACGTCTCGCACTGCATTGGATGTGGCGTGTGTACCGAAGTCTGCCCCGAAGGGAACGTGCTCGGGCTCATCGGCGGTAAGGCAGCGATCATCAACGGGCACAAGTGCATCGGACACGGTGTCTGCGCCGAGGCCTGCCCGGTTGGCGCGATCGAAATCGTGAACGCCAGTCCCAGCATCAACGCCGAGATGCCGCGCCTGAGCGAGACCTTCGAGACATCGGTGCCGGGGATCTACATCGTTGGCGAGCTCGGCGGACTTGCGCTTATCAAGAACGCAATCAACCAAGGACGCGAGTGCATCGATACGATCGCGCAGCGGCTTGGCTCGCACGCGCCGCGCGAATCGTCGATCTACGACGTTTGCATCGTGGGGGCCGGCCCCGGAGGCATCTCGGCCTCGCTGCGTGCCGTCGAGCAGAAGCTCAGCTACATCACGCTCGAACAGGATGAACTTGGCGGCACTGTCGCGAAATATCCGCGCCGCAAGTTGGTGATGACCAGCCCGGTGGAGCTGCCGCTGTACGGAAAGTTCAAAAAGCGCGAGATCAGCAAGGAAGAGTTGGTAGCGCTTTGGAACGAACTGGTTGCCAAGGCGCGCTTGAAAGTCAATACCAAAGAGCGCGTGCTGGATGTACTGCGCGGCGCTGGCAATCTGTTCACGATCCACACCACGAGCGGTTCATATCGAGCGCGCACCGTGGTGTTGGCGCTGGGGCGACGGGGCACGCCGCGCAAGCTCGGAATCGAGGGTGAAGAGCTGCCCAAGGTGATGTACTCGCTGATCGAGACCGAGGCCTACATCAACTCCGACATCTTGGTGGTTGGCGGTGGTGACAGCGCGGTCGAAGCGGCAATGGGCTTGGCTCATCAGACAGGAAATCGCGTCACGCTCTCGTATCGCAAGGACCAGTTCGGGCGGATCAAGCAGGCCAATGCCGAGCGATTGAAGCGTTGCGTCGACAAGCAACTGTTGACGGTGATGCTCAACTCGGTACCGCTCAAGATCGGCGAGAAGTCCGTGATCTTGGAGGTCAGCGGGAAGCAACGCGAGATCCCCAACGACTATGTGTGGGTCTTTGCTGGCGGCACACCGCCGACCGAGTTCTTGGAAAAGATCGGGATCGGCATGGGGATGCGCGACATGACGCAGGATGCCTTTTTGGAAGCCCGTGAGAGCGTTCCGCGTGCGAAGGCCGCGCCATGAGCAAAACCCACGCGCAGCATCCAGCCGACGGCGTGCAACTTCTGCACTTTCAACCGGTTCGCTGCTGGCACAGGCCTTGAAATAATGACTTTTCGCTAGCTCGCCGCAGAGGTGCGGGGTGTAGCTTTTCTGTCGTTTCCGCGTTCGTTATGAGGGAAGCGCGCATGCCGATCCCAAGTGCGAAATCGTTATCGAGGCTACGCAATCGGGTACCGCGCGCCGCGGCCAGTTGCGCGAGGCCGGTATGAAGTCGGAAACAGCCGCGCCTGCGGCCGACTCATCGCGCGCCGCCAAGGCACGTGCTTCATCTCGGGACAAGCGCTTGAGTTGGTCGGAGCGTGTCTCGATTGCGGTGCTTGTCGTTCCGTTGGCGATGACGATCGCAGGGGCCAGTTACTACTTCGCCCCGTTCGCCGCCCGCATTCGCCATCCCCTGGCCGCCACCCTGCGACCTTCCGGCCTTATCGGTCAGGGTGCCGGTGTGCTTGCCCTGCTGATGTTCTTGTTCTTGTGGTTGTATCCACTGCGCAAGCGACTGCTTCCGCTGCATTCGGCCGGGGCGCTGCCTCGTTGGTTGGATTGGCACATTGCGGCTGGCATCGGCGCACCGCTGTTTGGAGCCGTGCACGCTGGCTGGCGTTTCACCGGACTCGTCGGTCTGGGGTACGGCGCCATGGCGTTGGTCGCGTTGAGCGGAATCGTTGGGCGTTACCTGTACAAGCACATCCCGCGTTCACTGGAGGGTGTCGAGCTGTCACGCGAGGAAATGACGCGGCGCCGACAGGAGGCGATCGAACGGATCTCACTCTCCACCGGAATCGATCCCGACTTGCTGAGTCATTGCCTCACTATCGAAAACGCGCCGCAGAGGGGCAACGGGGTGCTGAGCACACTGTTCGGCATGCTGCGCGCCGACCTCGCACAGCGGCGCACTGTCAGAGCGTTCGCCCGTTCGCTCGGGCGCGATCACACCGAAGGCACGCAGTTGAAAGAAATCCTGCGCTCCGCTCGACTCACCGTCGCACTCGATCAACAGGCCAGAATGTTGGACGCGACACGCCGGGTCTTCCAGTACTGGCACATCGCGCACATGCCGGTTGCGTTTGCGGCGTTGGGCGCGGTGTTCGTGCACGTCTACGTGGTCGTGTCCTTGGGCACGACATGGTTTTGGTAGGAAGCCGTGCCCGACCTGCGCGATGCTATGTTCTGGCTCGCTGCGGTCGCAGCGTTACTGTTGTTTGTACCACTGGCCTACGCGCAAGTATCGCCCGGGCCGCTATCGAAGGTTCACGCGCACCTCGAAGGGAATAGCAACTGCACCAAGTGTCACTCGCGCGGTGCCGGCGGGATGGATGCAAAGTGCTTGGAGTGTCATCGCGAGATCACCGCGCTACGCGCCCAGAAGCGCGGCTTCCATGGTCGCAAGCCGGGGGCGTGCGCGAGTTGTCACCCCGATCACGCCGGTCGCGAGTTTGCGGTCATCGATTGGCCCGGTGGTTCACGTGACAGGTTCGATCACGCGATCACAGGCTGGCCGCTGGACGGCAAACACCAAACCGTTGCTTGCACCGACTGTCACAAGGCCAAGTTCGAAGTTGGCGACATCGCCAGCCTGCATCCCACGCCCGACAAACAGCAGCACTGGACCGGGCTCGAGGCGCGCTGCGCAAGCTGTCACGAGGACGCGCATCGCGGGCAGTTGGGCGCCGAGTGTACCAAGTGCCATTCGCTGGATGCCTTCAAACCGGCGCCCCGTTTCGATCACGTCAATTCGGCATTTCCACTGCGCGGCAAACACCAAGGGCTGGAGTGCAAGAAATGCCATGAAGCCCCGCGCCTGACGCTGCAAACCGATTCCAAGGGCCGTCCCGTTGCGCAGTACAAACCGCTTCCTCACGAGCAGTGCAGCACGTGCCATCAAGATCCGCACAAGGGGCGACTGGGGCCCAAGTGCAGCGACTGCCATTCCGAGGTTTCGTTTCATACCGTCACGCTCGACGGCAAACCGTTCGATCACAGTCGCACGAAATACCCGCTGCTAGGCGCTCATCGTGCGGTGAGTTGTGCCCAGTGCCACAAGGGCGGAATCGCACAGACACCACGGCCGGTGTTCGCGACCTGTACCGCGTGTCACACCGACGCGCACGCGGGGCAGGCCACGCTGGCAGGAAAGCCTGCCGATTGCGCGGCATGTCACACCGTCGAGAGTTTCCAAGAGACCACCTTCACGCTGGCCCAACACCAGCAAAGCGGCTACCCGCTGCAAGGCAAACATGCCGCTGCAAAGTGCGCTGCGTGTCATGTCAAAAGCCCCAAGGGGGTCGACCCGGCGCGGCTGGGCCGAGCATTGGTGCTGATTCGCGCCGCGCACGACAAATGCACGGCGTGTCACCAAGACCAGCACGGCGGCCAGATGGCAAAGCGTGCGGAGTTTGCCGACTGCGCCGCTTGTCACCGAGTCGAGGGCTGGAAGCCATCGACATTCGATGGGGCACGTCATGCCAAGGCCCGGCTGCCGCTGCGAGGCAAGCATCTCGAACTGGAGTGCGCGGCGTGCCACAGCATTCAACGCAAGGGTCTTTCGCCGCTTCCCACCAAGCAGGTACTTGGCGATGCCGGTGTGATGTTCGCGCTGAACGAGTTGAAGTGCGAGCAGTGCCATCGCGATGCGCACGGTGGTCGATTCGCCAAGGCAGGCGTCACCGGCCCCGCACGAAGCTGTGCCGACTGTCACACCGAGAAGTCGTTCCGGCCGTCGACGTACGATGCCGAGGCGCACAAGCGCTGCAACTTCCCGCTCGATGGTGCGCACCGTGCGATTCCTTGCTCACAGTGCCACACCGATCTGCAGCGCACGCCCACCAAGGCTGTTCTGCTGCTTGCGAATGTCGCCGAGACACCGCTGACGATGACGATGAAGAAGTCGCAGTGCATCGACTGCCACGAGAGCCCGCACGGCGTTCAGTTCGTGGGCCGACCGGGTGGTGACAACTGCTCGGTGTGCCATGACGCCAAAGCGTTCAAGCCCGCGGGCCGGTTCGATCACGACCGCGATTCGAGTTTCAAGTTGGAGGGGGCGCACGAGAAGGTCGCGTGCACCAAATGCCATACCGCGCATCTGGAGAACGGCAAGAGCGTGGTTGTTTACCGTCCGGTCCTCGCGCGCTGCGAGGACTGCCATCGCCGTCCGCCTCAGGGGAGGCAGCCATGACAATGCGAACTCGAACGTTGGTGGGTTTCACTGGTGTGCTCGTTGCCTTCGCGATTGCGTGGCCTTTAGCGGCTGCGCCGCAGGCCCCAGCGGCCAAGCCGCCGCAACCTAACGCGGCGGACCAGGAACCCGACTATCCGCACGGCAACCTCGAGGCTGATTGCTACATTTGCCACAGCGAGCAAGGCTGGCGCCCGGCGCGCATCAGCAAGGATTTCAATCACAAAGAAATGAGCAAGGGGTTCGCGCTGAGCGGCGCGCACGCAACGGCGCAGTGCACCGGCTGCCACAAAACGCTGGACTTCGCGCAGAACAGGGGCAGCAACTGTTTCAACTGTCACCAAGACGTGCACCGCAGCGAATTGGGGAACGACTGCGCGCGTTGTCACACCACGGTGACGTTCGTCGATCGGTCACAGCAGATCAACATGCACCGCACGAGCCGGTTCCCGTTGTCAGGGGCGCATTCCACACTCGACTGTGCGAGTTGCCATGTCAGCAGCGCGCAGGGCAAGCGTGTTTTCGTCGGAACACCCACCGATTGCTACTCGTGCCATCGTGCCCAGTACGAAAGCACCAGGGACCCAAATCACAAGACCGCCGGATTCCCCACCGATTGCGCCCAGTGTCACAGCACACGAGCGTGGGACCAGGCGATCTTCGATCACAACAAGACGAACTTCCCACTGACCGGTGCGCACCGGGCGCAGGCCTGCCCCGCCTGTCACCCTGGCGGCAAGTTCCAGGGAACGTCGACCGACTGCTACAGTTGCCATAAGACCAACTACGACAGCACCTCCAACCCCAATCATCGGGCGGCCGGCTTCCCAACGGACTGCAAAGCGTGTCACACCACCACAAACTGGAACTCCAACTTCGATCACAGCACCACCGACTTCCCGTTGACCGGTGCACATAGAAATCAACCGTGTCCCGCCTGTCACGCTGACGGCGTCTACAACGGCAAGTCAACAGCGTGCTATAGCTGCCACAAGCCGCAGTACGATTCGACCACCAACCCCAATCACCGAGCAGCAGGGTTCAGCACCGACTGCTCGCAGTGTCACACCACCACGAGTTGGGATGGCGCCAACTTCGATCACGCGGGAACCGACTTCCCGCTTACCGGCGCACACAGAAACCAACCTTGCGACGCCTGTCACGCCGACGGCGTGTACAACGGCAAATCGACCGATTGCTACAGTTGCCACCGGGCGAACTACGACTCCACCACCAACCCCAATCACAGAGCGGCCGGCTTCCCCACCGACTGCAAGCAGTGCCATACCACCACCAACTGGGATTCCAATTTCGATCACAACACCACCGACTTCCCGCTGACCGGCGCACACAGAAATCAACCGTGCCCTGCCTGTCATGCCGATGGTGTCTACAACGGCAAGTCGACCGCGTGCTATAGCTGCCACAAGCCGCAGTACGATTCGACCACCAACCCCAATCACAGAGCAGCAGGGTTCAGCACCGACTGTTCGCAATGCCACACCACCACGAGTTGGGATGGCGCTAGCTTCGACCACAACGGCACCGACTTCCCGCTTACCGGCGCACACAGAAACCAACCTTGCGACGCCTGTCACGCTGACGGTGTCTACAACGGCAAATCGACCGATTGCTATAGCTGTCACAGAAGCAACTACGACTCCACCACCAACCCCAATCATCGGGCGGCGGGCTTCCCCACCGACTGCAAGCAGTGCCACACCACCACCAACTGGGATTCCAACTTCGATCACAACACCACCGATTTCCCGTTGACCGGCGCGCACAAGAACCTGCCGTGCAACGCCTGCCACGCCGACGGCGTCTACAACGGAAAGCCAACCGCCTGCTACAGCTGCCACAAGTCCGACTACGACAACACAACCGATCCAAATCACCGAGCCGCCGGCTTCCCAACCGATTGCACCGCCTGCCACACCACCACTACCTGGGCCGGCGCACGCTTCGAGCACGACGCCGACTACTTCCCGATTTACTCCGGCGCTCACCGAGGCAAGTGGAACAACTGCTCGGATTGCCACACCAATTCCAACAACTATGCCGAGTTCTCTTGCTTGGGGTGTCATCCGCACTCGAACAAGTCAAAGACCGACGGGGATCATCGAGGAATTTCTGGTTACAGCTATGACAGTCGAGCGTGCTATCGCTGCCATCCTCGAGGGAGGGCCGACTGATGTTCCGCTCGCGCGCGATCTGGGTAACGCTTGCCTGCTGCGCGCTGGCCTTGGTTTGTGGCGCGGCGATCGCACAGGAGAAAGGCGATCGGCTGATCGGCTTGAAAGCCAGCATCACCTACCTGGCTGGTGACTCTGCCTACATCGATGCCGGTCAGGATGAGGGCGTTCGTGTTGGTGACAAGATCGAGGTTGTGCGCGGCGATGTCATCGTTGCCGTGCTGGCTGTGACGGACGTCTCGTCGCACAAGTCGGCCTGTAAGGTCGAGACACCGAATGTCGAGCTGAAGGTGGGCGACACGGTGCGCTTCATCGCTCACGGTGCGGTCGACATGACGGGTCGCGCGGGACCAGGGCAGTTGTCGACACCCGGCCCCGAGCAGCCGGCCGTTGCTGAAACGCCGAAGCAAGAACCGAAGCCGGAGAAACCCAAAAGATGCTCGACAAACGAATGCGCCAAATGGGAATCAGCGGTCGTGTGGGGGTGCGCTACTTGGCGGTGCGCGATCGGACCGGATTTGGCAGCGACGTGTCGCAACCAGGGCTCGATCTTCGCTTCGACGCACGTGGACTGGCCGGCACACCGCTCGAGCTCTCGGCCGATGTTCGCTCGCGTCGCACCTATCGCACAGTGCCGGACGGACCGGATCGCAACGACTCGCTCACGCGCATCTATCGGCTTTCGGCGGGATGGCATCCGAAGGACTCCGATTGGCGTGTCACGGTGGGCCGCCAGATCACGCCCTCCTTGAGTGCAATCTCGATCTACGACGGCGCGTCGGCCGAGTACAGCACACCGCGCTGGCGTGTCGGCGCTATCGCCGGCTCGCAGCCGGATCGGATCGATCAGGGATACTCCACCGAAGTCCGCGAGTACGGCGCCTACTACGAACTGCGCCAGAAGAAGGACGCCAAGCTCGATTGGGAACTCACGACCGGGCTGATCGGCAGTTATCAGAAAGGGGAGATCAATCGCGAGTTCGTGTACATACAGGGGATGATCCGCAGTAAGAAGCTGATGACGTACCTGACACAGGAGGTCGACATCAATCGCGGCTGGAAGGCCGATGCGGGAGAAAGCGCGTTTGCCCCTACCAGCTCGTTCCTGATGGCGCGCTATCAGTTCACCGACACGTTCGAGCTGAATGGCGGTTACGACGATCGCCGCAATGTGCGGCTGTACACCGACTTCGTCACGCCCGAAACCGTGTTCGACGAGCGCCAGCGTCGCGGTGTCTGGCTTGGTGCTCGCTGGCGTTTCGCCAAGCACTTCCGCGTTGGCGGTGAGCTCCGCAGCGACACCTCCGATGGCATCAGCACCAATTCGAACCGCTATACGGTGACATTCGGCGCCGATAACCTGACCAAGTACAACATCGATGCACGCTCACGCAGCACGCGCTACACCAATGAGCGAACCGAAGGCTGGCTGCACTCGGTGAGCGCGGGCCTCGACCTTGGAGAACGCGTGCACTTCGAGCTGACCGGCGGCACGCAGAATGAAACATCGCTCTTGACCGTCGCTCCCGATCGCACCATCAACTGGCTCGGCATCGATGTCGACGTGACGCTCGGGCGTCGCTGGTTGTTGCTGTTCTCTGGGCAGCGCACCGACGGTGACGATGATTCCAACGATCAGATCGAGTTGGGTGTGAGCTGGCGGTTCTAGCGGCATCTTGATCGGGCGTGACGAGGAGGTCGGATGGCCGATCGCAACTTCTACCCTGCTCCCAGGTCCGTGCTGCTGGAGATCCGTGCAACCGATCGGTGTCGCAGGCACACACTCTATCGATGGCGCAGCAACCCGTGCAGTGCACTTTCCTGGGTAGCCGGTCACGGAGAGGTGTTCTTCCCTTGTCGCTGTGACCTGTCGAGAATTCCTCATGACGATCGATCGATTCGATAGATCCCGGTCGTCGCGGAGGAGTCGAGCGTCAGGATCTGCTTGGCGTTAGGACTGCTGCAATGCGGTCTTTCCAGAAAGGTTCGGATTGACGGTGACAACTTTGCTTCCGCGATCGGTATGATCTCCTTTGGCGAGAGATTGGACGACGATCGCTTCGTCGCGGAGATTTGGTTGGCCAAATACTTGCGCGTAACCTCGTTTGCGATCCACGTGGTCGGGGTCACGAGGCGGGCGTGACTCGGACCACGGAAATCACAACACCGTTACGATAGTCGCGCTTTACGTCGGGCGTAAAGCGATGTGGTGCAGGCTCGGCGATGCGCCCCGAAGCGCCGATTGTTGTCGACCTCACAGACACCGAGCTGTATCCGAATCCGCAATCCAGGCGCTCGTGGGGCGCTCTACCGGGCCAGTCACACGATCGTCTTTCAGCATCGCGAGTGCGCAACTCGACTAACTGCTGCACGAGAGTTGCGATGAACCCGTTTTGACGAGCGTCAAGTGCCCCCCCCCCGGACACGCGTCTAATACTTCACGCGACTCGCAGGCCGAGGAGCCTGTATGACTTCTGAGCTTCATCAATGGACGGTTGCTAGTGGAGCCCGCGTAACGGTTGGCTTCAGAGCAACCGAAGAGTCATCTCGATCACCGCCTTGGGGGCATTCGACTCCACGTAGGGGCAGCACTTCGTCACACCCGGCCTCATGCGGCGGCGCGCCTGGTTGGTGCGCGTAAGCAACCGCGAGATTGGAGGATACGATGACACGTCGACTCGAGCAGATCGCTACCGCAGCAGTTGTTGGAGTGCTTCTAGGCGTTTCTGCCTCAATCGCCGCTACGCCATGCACGCCTCTCCCCGTTCAGGGCGCCACATGGAACCCGAGTACCGGAGAGTTCAACACCCGGCGCCCGACTTCCTATGGTGAGCTGTTGATGTGCGGTCAGGTCGCTCCGAACTATGTCGCCGTCCGTGCTCACTTCATGGGGCAGACCGACATCTTTGAGTTGTCGACCACAAGCCCAGGGCCGAACGCACTTATGACGCTGACGTTTGGCTCACTCGGGACGATGACGTACAACTTGACACTTCCGGCCCTCTCACGGACGCTCGTGAGCTCCACAGTCATGAACTGCCAGGCGCTGGACGACTCTCACGTCTTGCAGGCGATGAAGGAAGCGCATGACTACTACTTGGCGATTCTGTTAGCGAACGTAGGGACATCGCAGGAGAGGGATCTATGCCTCACATTGGTTGACGTGATCGCAGAGTACCTCAGGACGCCCCAGTTGATCGCTGACTGTAGCGAGGCGCTCAGGTCGCTCCTGGGTAACTCGCTAGGTTGTTCAATGTCATCGTGCACAATAGAAGACTGCCAGGCGTGTTGTAGCTCGGCAGCAGAGGCCGGGCGGCGAGACTGTGCGCGGAAGTACGGACCGAAAGGCTTCTTCAAACGGGTCTGGTGGGCGTTGTTCGGTGAGTCACAAGATTACCAGGCCTGCATGGGAAATGTCGCAGCCGAGTTGGCGCCTTGCGGGGCTGCGTGCACGATGTACGAGCCATTCCTTTACCGATTGATCCTTTACCACTCCATGTAACTAGCAGGTGGGCGGCACCGGCATGAATGTGTCTGCGGCGAGCTCCGTTTCGTGGCCCTGTCTTTCGATCAGAACTCGCTCTGTGCAAGCCAAGATTGGATGGGCCGCAGCATCTGGTAGAGTGCCGATGAGCCGCCTAGCCTGGTGTAGGCACTCGCGACGGCAAGGTCGGACGAGGAAGACAAATGCGCTGGATCGCGATGTTGACACTCCTGCTTGCCACCATCGGATTGAAACTCGTCTTCATTGAGCACAAAGACACGGCCCGCTTACTCGAGAAGGGCGCTTCATCGCCGGTCTTCGAGTTGCGCGCGCTGGACGGCGCACCCTACGACATTGCCGGAGCCTACAAGAACCGTCGAGGCGTCGTCTTGTTGTTCTGGGCCACTTGGTGTCCCCCTTGCCGTCGCGAGCTTCAAGCTTTCAAGAAGTCCCATGAGGAGTTGACTCGCCAGGACATCGAGGTCGTGGCGATCACAGACGAGAAGCCTGAAGTCGTTCGGCGATATGTGGCGGCTACAGAGCTGCCCTTCACTGTCTTGCTCGATCCGGGTGGGGGTGTCGGGAAACGGTTCGGTGTCTCGGCGCTGCCGAGCAGTGTTGCGATCAGCAGGGGTACTGTTCTGATGTCGCGAGTTGGTCTCGACCCCAACTTCCTGGAATCGCTAATCAATGCCACCAGAGTAGACCATTGATGAGCGACAATGCGATCACTGCTCTCAACGTCAGCAAGACGTTCCGCTTTCTGCACAAGCGGGAAGTGCGTGCCCTAGCGGGCGTGGACCTCGTCGTCCCACGTGGGTGTGCGCTCGGTGTCGTTGGGCCTAACGGCGCCGGAAAAACGACGCTCCTGAAGATCTTGCTGGGGCTCCTCCGACCGGATCGAGGGGAGATCCAATTGTTCGGGGCGCCACCGACTGCGTGCGCCTCGAAACCTAGAATCGGATATCTTCCTGAGTTGTTTTCCTTTCATAGCCATATGACGGGGAGAGCGTTGCTCCTCTTGCTGGGTCGCTGTTCAGAGATCGACAAGGAGAGTCTCAGTCTAAGCATCACTCAATGGTCTGAAAGACTCGAGCTCTCGCACGCGCTCGATCGCCCGTTCGGAAGCTACTCCAACGGAATGAAACGTCGTATCGGCTTAATCCAGGCGGTACTTGCCAAGCCCGACCTCCTCGTACTAGACGAGCCACTGAGCGGCGTCGATCCGGCCGGGCGGGAACTCATCTTCGACTCGCTTGTCGAGGAGCGTAGGCGCGGCGCCACCACGATCATGAGTTCGCATGTCATTCCCGATGTCGAGCGAGCCTGTGAACGCTTGGTGATGATTGGCTCCGGGAGTGTGCTGCTCGAGGGCCAGATCACTGACCTGGTTGCGATGACAGATGAGACCTGGGAGCTGACCGTGACGATAGCCCGTCAAGAACAGGCTGTGTCTATTGGAGCCGCTGGATACGAGTTGGCCCACTTCTCGCCGACACTTGCCAGAGTGGTGTGTAACGCTGGGCGCCGTGACACACTCGAGCGACTGCTTCGCGATCTCGATGTGCGCATCGTCGGCTTGGCGCCAGGTAGGCGCCGGTTGGAGGACGTGTACAGGCGCGCGCTGGATGCCAGTGCGTGAGGCACGCATGGATCATAGCGAAGTACACACTCTCGCTATTCATCAGGCGCGGGTGGATCGCACTGTTTCTCCTTGCAGGATTCATTGACCTGTTCCCTGCGGTTCGGTGGGCCATTGAGACCTCTGCTTCAGGTGGACTGTCTGCGCTGTTTCGTTCCGAAGAGTTTGAGTGGCACCTCATCGGCGCGCAGGAGACTATGGAGGCGCTCTCGGTGATGAGCGCACTAGTTTGCGGTTTTGTGGCGGTCTACCAGGAAGATCGCGCCAGTACGCTCGATCTCTTTCTTGTACGACCGGCGGCGCGTAGCGCGCTCTTTCTTGGCAAGGCGATGGGGACGCTGCTGCTCGTGACGCTGATCAGTATCGGTACGTCCATTGCCGGATTGCTTCTCGCGATGGCCACAGGTGCGGACGTTGGATCGCTCTTCTGGCTGACGATCCTGCATCGAGTGAGCCAAGCGTACTTGGTCAACGGCCTTGCGTTGCTCGGCGGAGCTTCGCGGAACATCCTCGTGGCCGGTGCTCTTCTCATTCTGCTGGGCATCACGGAGGCACACGCTGTTGCACCGTCTGCGTTGGACACAGGGTCAACATACTGGGCGCGAGTGGTGATCTCTCTGTTGCTCCCCGCACCGAATCCACCGGAGCCGTTCCTTGTCGGGCTCACGGCAAGTCCAGTCCCAATGCCGCCGGGGCACCATCTAGCAGTCTTCTTCGACAACTTTCTGTACTCCGCCTTGCTAGTGCTTCTCGGTGCCGAGCTGTTTGCCCGGCGAGTTGCGCGGTCGCGATGAGGCGGCTTGCGCTGGCGCAGGAGCGAGACCTGCGGGCAGCGTCGAGTGAGTTCTCCATGGAGACCACTACAGCGGTTCTCGAAGGACCAACCCACGCACCTGTCGAACCGGTGGAGCGAGAGTTCATCGTTGAGTCGATTGCCGAGAAGCATCGGCGCGGCGCTACCGTGCTGCTCAGCCCGCTTGTGACTCGGGATATCGACCGAGCCTGTGAGCGTTTGGTGATGGTTGGCGCCGGGACCGTGCTGCTCGAGGGCCGGATCAACGCTTTGATGACGACGTCCGGCGAGATCAGGAAGTTGACCGTTGCGGTCCGCCGCCACGAACAGGTCGAGTCCCTTCGGGTTGCGGGATACGAGTTGTCCCCGATCTCACTGAAAGCTGTGCGAGTGGTGTTTTGCGTTGAACGCCGTGACGCGCTCGAACAATTGCTTTGTGAGCTCGCTGGGCGCATCGTCGGCCTGGCGCCGGGGAGGCATCGGCCGAAAGACCGGTACGGGCGTGCGCTGGATGCCAGGGCATGAGACACGCGTGGATCATCGCGAAGTGCACACTCTCGCTGTTCATGAGGCGAAAGTGGGTTGCGCTGTATCTCGCATGCGCGCTCGTGCTGCTGTTTCCAGAAATTCGCTGGGCTGTTGCATCCGCTGATCGAGGCGGCCTAGCGGCAATAGTTCAGTCTGAGCACTTGTGGTATCGCCTGATTCGCGCGCAAGTGTCACTCGGAGCGCTCGCCGTTACGAGCGCCTTTGTTTGCGGTGTCGCGGCGATGATTGCGGAAGACCGCGCGGGGACGCGTGACCTGTTTCTCGTACGGCCGGTGCCACATCGAGCGCTGTTCCTCGGCAAGGTGATCGGAATCATGCTGCTTGTAATGCTGATAGGCTTTGGAACCGCCGCCGCAGGGATGCTCATGGTAGTGACGACGGGTGTGGAAGTGCCGCGCATCTACTGGTTGTTCACACCTCAGCTAGTCAGCCAAATGTGCTTGGTAAGTTCTCTGGCGTTGCTTGTCGGGTCATCGCGAAGTGCTGTCGTGGCCGGCATCGTTCTTCTTGCGTTGGTGATCCCCGACGAAGTGGCGGTCGCACCGCTTGGATCGGATTCCGGAGTCGCCGATTGGGCTCGAGCCGTCCTCTCACTTTTGCTCCCCGCACCGAACTCGTCAGGCCCGTTCCTCACCGCGTTGGAAACGCCAATAGCTTCGAAGTATGGACATCACCTGGCGGTGTTTCTTGACAGTTTTCTGTACTCCGCGTTCTTCGTGCTCCTCGGTGCAGAGTTGTTTGCTCGGCGCGCTGCACGGTCACGATGAGGTCCGTGTTCAAAGCTTGGACAGCTCGTACCATCGACGATGAGACACCAGCGTTCGGCACCTGGAAACAGCGCTGGTCGACAGTTTCGGGGCGCTCACCGTAGCCGCCGGTAGGCACCTCTGCGAAGCTCCAACGCTAGCGCCCACATGGAGACCTCGCTTTCTCCTTTCAATCGGTCAGGGCGGTGTACACGAATCCGTTTCGCCAAACGGTCCGGGCGGATCAGAATGGCAAACCCGATGCGCATCCTGATTGTCTGCCCCGCTCCACGCGGTAGTCTGCGTGGCAACCGACTGACGGCCGAGCGTTGGGCGAGGATCCTGCGCTCGCTGGGGCATCGCGTCACGATCGCTACCGAGTTCAGGTCGCAGCCCGCCGATCTGATGATCGCGCTTCATGCCGTGCGCTGCGCGCGCGCCGTGGCGAGGGCTCGGCGGATGCGATCGCAGATGCCGATTGTCGTGGCGCTCACCGGCACCGAGCTGTATCCCAACCTCCAATCCAGGCCAACCGCTTGTCGAGCCCTCGACCAAGCCGATCGCGTGATCGTGTTGCAGCCGTTGGCCGCCAAACAGTTGCTACCGCGCTGGCGCCGCAAGCTGTGCGTGATCTATCAGTCGGTGTCGCCCACAGTCCGGACTCTGTCACGCGCACGGGCTCGTCCGCACGCGCTCCGCGTGATCGTCGTGGGCCATCTACGGGCGGTGAAAGATCCGTTGCGCGCCGCGTATGCGGTACGACGACTGCCCCGCGATTCGAGGATCATCGTATCTCACGTTGGATCAGCGCTCAGCGAAAGTTGGCACCGCCGCGCTCGCCGTGAGAGCGACTCCAATGCGCGCTGGAAGTGGCTTGGCGAGATGTCACACCCGCGGACTCGCCGATTGATCGCTTCCAGCGATCTGATGGTGCTCAGCTCGCGCAGTGAAGGGGGCGCGAATGTGATCGGCGAAGCCTGTGTCGATGGTGTGCCGATCTTGACCACGGCAATCGACGGTTGTTTTGGTCTGCTGGGCAATCGCTATCCAGGAACGTTCGAGGTTGGAGACACAGGCTCGACATTGACACCCGACAAGTCGCGCGCGACTCACACGCGCTGAACCGCCGCAATACGGCAGCGATCCGCCGTGACGGCAGGCCGCTTACTTCAACCAGTCAGGCGGCGAGTACGCCTTGCCCGGCGTACCGCCGAGTGCAAGCACGGTGGCGCCATCCTCGCCCGGCACGAGCTTGCGTTTCTCAGCCGGTCCGACGCGAGCGATCATGCCGGGCTCGAGCGGCCAGCTTTTCCCGGCCGCCGTGAGCGTGGCTGACCCACGCAGCACGAGATAAACCTCCTCCTGACCGTCGCCGGTTTCGTCGTGCTCCGGGTAGTCGTTCCAGTGGGGAGGCATCTCGATCAGGTTCATCCCCCAAGCCGAGACACCCAGTGCCTTGGCCGCGAACATGAAGCGTCCTTCGTCGTTGTAGCTTGGAAGTTCGGAGAATTTCTTGACTGTGACATCGGCCATCGACCTCTCCCTTCTTGGGTGACGTTCGTTGTGTTGTGTGTGCTCACTACAGCGCCAAAAGGAACAATGGTCAACAGTGTCCCGGGTACGCGCGCCGACGGAGGGCGCGTCCGACGTGGCCCCAACCGGACGGGTGATCTATGCCACAGGCAATTCCTGGATTCTCGACTAGCGTCCGGCTTGCGAGCCACTCGGAAAGGCTCATCGCAGGTATCAAGGCCGAGACCACACCATCTCGCGAACACGAGGCTGGCGCAGGGTGGTTCTGCCGGCATGTACGGCGCATTGGTTGCCGTCGATTCTGCCGGCTATATCTATGTCACCGGTTCGAACCCGTGGCATAACGTGATCACAGCCAAGTACGACCAGATGGGGCATCAAATCTGGTAGCGCGATCTTCGTACTACCGATTCGAAGGCGATCGGCAAATGGATAGCGACCACCCCGCTGGCGGTGTTGTCGTGGCCGGATCGACAACCACGAGCGTCTCCCTGACAGGCCTCTTGACGCTTCACTACGATGCGGCAGGAGCCCTTCAGTGGAGCGCCACTATTCCGAATGTTCACGGCCAAGCGGTGCGCGTATCTGGACACGCGCGCGCGGGTTCGACAACACCTCCTCCGACAGTGCGAACTCGCTCGCGATCAGGCCGAACGGCGACGTGCTTGTCACGGGAGGAACTGTTGGCTGGTTCGTTACCGGGGAATACGATCCCGCTGGCTGCTGTACCCTGCATGCAGATTAGCGAATCAACGAGTTGTCCGTAGATTGCAGAGGCGGCCGAGGGGCAGGCGAGCGAGCTTCTTGACTGAGACATCAGCCATGCTCGCTGCTTCTCTTGGATCTCGGTCGAGGGTTTCTGACTGCTACTCGGCCTACTCACAGCGCCGCGATTCGACCCAACAAGTAATCGACGATTCTCTCCAGCCGCTCGCCCAGTTGAGGATTGTCACCAGCCTCCCAGTCGAAGTGATCCAAGAATCGGGATCGCAGCGTGTTTGGATCGACTGGGTCACCCGTTCTGATGCACAACAACTGTATCTCCTGGCGATCGGTTGCGCTGAAACGGCTGATCTTCGACAGAATCAGATCGAGAGCATCCGGGACAAATACTCGAATCTGACTCCAGCGACCTGATTCGATTTCGATCACGCGCGTCTTGAAGATTGGCCGGAACCCGGCAATTGCCTCGTCCACGTGATGGATCGAGATCGGCACTCGAGGACGTGTCGGGCGCAAGGCCGATGTCGATCTCATCGAGGCGCGAGAGTACCAGGGTTCTGATGCCGGTCATGGTTGCATTCCGAGTAGTGCGTGCGCCCGTAGACCAAAACCCTCCAGAGACTCGTCGTACGAGACTCTCCAGCGCTGGTGAACGATCGACAATTTCGTGCGATCTGCGGTCGGCCGGCCAATGGAATCCCAATCGCATTCGCGAGGCGAAGCAACGAGCCGCGAAATCTGCGTGCGAATCGCAGGGAGATCGGGGCGTGCCGCTGAGTGCTTCAGCCCTCGTTCTACGAGCGTCGCTGCCGGGTCGACGATCCAGCCGACGCGACGCTCGACGCCGTGGCTTTCAGCGTGGGCGATGAGTAATCCCGCGCGACAGCGATTGAAAGTCACCAGCGCGGGCAGCGCGCTCAACACTCGCGTGGATGGCTCACCGACAACGGCAAGCGCCAACACCTCCTCGAAACTCCGAAAGGCCCCTGGCACGCGCGGAGAATCGACGACCAAATCGGCTAGGCCGTAGTAGGCCAGCTCCAATGCGATGTCGTCTTGCCCCTCCCCTGCATGCACGTTTCCTGAAACGAGCGACTGCAACGGGTGATCGAACAGCCGGGCCAACTCCAACGCACGCTTGAGGGTCAGCCGACTGGAAGTGCGTTCGAGCGCCGAGACTGCGGCCTGAGTGATACCCAACGCCTTCGCCACACGCTCCTGGGACAATCCCTTCTTTTCACGGAGCTTACGCAGGTTCCGCGCGATCCGGTCTTCCATCTCGCGAGCCTCTGACCAAAAGCGTAATTAGTGAAGTACTAATTTCACTTGTAGGTCGATGAGGACTATAGAGCCAGGGGGCTGCCCCGCTCTGCCCGACTTTGTGCTAGCTCGGGGCGGCGACAACTCGCGTCTCGAGGCCTCGCGCAGCGTTCGCCGTTACCGATGTTGGGTAGCCGCAACACAGCAACGAGGATCGTCAATCGGCTGTCGCTCACGCGCCTGGCTCAATCGCTCTTTCGTTCAGCACCGGAACCTGTTCGTGCGAAGCGACACTGTACAGAGTGAGCGAACCGGTTGGGCTGGAATGCGTTGACGGTCAGGCCGTCGTGCTTTCTCCCTAGTTCTCCGGTAGGCCGACGCTCGCCAATCGAAACGTGAGCCCGGGGAACGCTGCGGGACAAAAGTCGTGATCGTTGCTCGACACACTGCGCACGCGATAGACATCGCCGTGCAGGACGTACTCCTCGATCGAGCGCGCCGCGATATCGACGATCCAGTAGTGTGCGACGCCGAAGCGGGCGTAGAGCCCGAGCTTGCGCACACGGTCGAGGCTCTCGGAACCCGGCGATAGGATCTCGACGCACAAGTCGGGCGCGCCCTTGACATTGGCATCCTGCAGGATCGAGGCGCGCGTCGTCGCGATGAACAGAATGTCGGGTTGCACTACGGTACGGTCATCGAGGACGACGTCGAGCGGGGCGAACAACACCTTTCCCAAGGCGTGAGTCTCGACATGTTGTGTCAACACCGTGAAGAGCCGGCCGGCTGTCCATTGATGCCAGCTCGTTGTTGACGGGGTCATCATCAACTCTCCCTCGACGAGTTGGTAACGTTGCCCGTCGTCGGGGAGCGCGGCGTAATCCGCGTAGGTGAGGCCGCCTTTGGACTGCGGCTGCCCGGCCCCTGGTTCCGACATGCATCGCGCTCCTTGTGCGAGAGAGTACGCCCGGCCGCCGTGCGTTCCTCGTGACCTTGGCACACGTTGTCGCGGCAGCGGGAGGTGCGCGGTGATTGTACGTCCTTCCTTCTGTTGATGGCGGCCGCCGCGAAGCGACCGCCAACCTTTCCCTACCGCGCTTACTGCTGCAGTTGCGTACCGTCCGCCAGTTCGATGGCCGCGATGGAGGTTACCGCGCCCTCGCCGATGTTCGAACGCTGGATCGCAGGACCCGCAGAGTGCTGCGAGAGACCCTGAGTTGCCAGGCCGTTTAGGGCGATGCGGTTCAGCGAGATGCGATTCAGCGAGATGCGGTTGGCAGCGAGTTTGTTGGAAGCGAGCCTGTTGGCAGAGAGCTTGTTGGCTGAAAGCTTGTTGGCTGAAAGCTTGTTGGCTGAAAGCTTGTTGGCTGAAAGTCTGTTCGCAGCGAGCTTGTTGGCAGCGAGCCTGTTGGTAGCGACCTTGTTGGTTGTCGACCGCGCCTCAACCGGCGCACTTGCGACGAACAGCGTAACCAGTGCCACCAGACTGACAAATTTCCCAATGCGATTCATCGATTCTCCTCCGTGCAGGTCGATACCTGCGTGTTTTGGTGAGTGTTCGTAACGTGTCTGTCATCGCGAGCGGTTGTAGAGCAGCACCGGTTCGTGCCACTGGCTTGCTGCCTCCGCAGAACATCTCTCCGGCCCGAGTCGGCCCTCCAATCGCGGGCAATCGCGTTCGAGATCGGCAACCGTTTCGTGTTCGGGCACGCGCGTGTGTGCAACACACACCGCACCATTCGGACCCCAGGCCGCTTCGAACTGAAGCCCCTGCTTCTGTGGATCGGCCTCGGGCTTGGCGATCCCGAGCGCATCCCAGTAATCGATCAACATGCCGTCGCGCGTGGTTCGCTTGTTGCCGCAGTAGTTGGCGTTGACCATTCGCATGCAGGCTTGGTGGTAATCGAAGAGCCGCGTGCCGTCGGGGAGCGTCTTCCATGGCTTGTATCCCCAGCGCACGCACTTACCTTGCGAGCCATCACCACAGGTCAGCGAGAGTCCTTTGTCGGAAAGCGGGTAACCTTCGGAGTCCCACTGGCCGCGCAACGGAAAGGCCCAGCGCTCCCCGGCCGCATCCGGTTCACACAGTTCTTCCAGTTGCCCGGTTTGGGGATTGAGTGCCCGCATCTTGTAGAGCAGCGTTTCGCCCGATGGGTCGAGTGGATCGGTGACGACCGCATCGATCGTGACCTGCTCGGGCGTCACGCCCCCCGGTACGATCAAGGCGAGCTTCGCCCCCACCAGATCGCGACCCGACAGTACGCGGCCGCTGCTGAGTTGAACGCGGAAGTCGGTGCCGACGACCGACACGTCGACGATTCGATCGCTCGAGGGGGCTGCGCTGAAGGTCGCAGCACTCGCTGCCACGATCATCAACATCGCAACCTGTTGCACCCTCGAGGTCATGGCCTGTTCCTCCGCTTTCGCGCCGGCGGTTTCGCCGGCTCAGTCCGTTGAGTTCGGGGAGACCCCCGGACAGGGCCAACGATCGCCCTGTCACTTGAGTAATCGGAGGGGGCAGGAAAAAGACGACACGGAAGGAAAATGATTCTGAAATTCTTGGGAGGGGCCCGACGGCCGGGCTTCTCGGCGGCCCGGGGCCTCTCGGCGCACCGGCGCCTCATTGGGCCTAGGGGTTCGTTGACCCGCGGTCGTTGGCCCGGCGCCTCGATGGGCCAACGGCCAATACCAGCCGGTCAGTACCCGACCGTCACATCCACCACATTGAGCAGCGGCTCCCCCGCCCCGAAGCGCCGAACGTTCTCCCGCAGGAGTCCCCACACGCGGTCGTTGGTCAGATCGGCTTCGGCCGAGGTATGCGGGGTGATCAACACATTCGGCATTCGCCACAGCGGGCTGTCGGCGGGTAGCGGCTCCGGATCGGTGACATCCAAGCAGGCACCGGCAAGTCGCTTGCTTTGCAACGCGCTGATCAGCGCGGTCGAGTCGACCACCTTGCCGCGTGCGATGTTGATCAGGTAGGCCCCCGGCTTCATCGCGGCAAACGCTTTGGCGTTGAACATTCCTTGCGTCTCGGCGGTGAGCGGAACCGAGATTGCCACCACGTCCGCTTCGGGGAGCATCGCCAACAAGTCTGCCGAATGACCGACGCGACTCACATAGTCGGGCGCAGGGTCATCACCGCGACGCGTCGCGATCACGCGCATCCCGAAACCGTGTGCCCGCTGCGCGATCTCGGTGCCAATGCCGCCCAGTCCGACGACCAGCATCGTGCGCCCTTGCAAGGCGATGCGCGGTGCGCCCGAGCCATCGCGCTTCCACACTGCCTTGTCTTGTTGCGCGGCGTAATGGCGAAGATCGCGCGTCAGCGTGAGTAGCATTCCAAATGCGTGATCGGCGATCGCGGGGCCGTGTACGCCGCGCAAGTTGGTGAGCACGATCGACGGACTCTTCGCGAGCCCTGCGATGCCGACGTAACGATCGACTCCAGCGCTCATCGCTTGCACCCATACAAGATTCTTCGCGCGTGTGATCAGTTCGGGCGAAAGGTAATAAGCATCGACCGCCCGCGCTTCATCCGCGCGTTCCAGCACCTGCTCGCGCGACAACCCGCTAACGACACGCACGTTGGGCGCCAAGGATTTCAACTCGTCGATCTCAGCCGCCGTGAACTCCTGCACAAAGAAGGTAACGGGCAGCCTTTCGTTCGCCATCGGCAACGCGACACGCGCGTTGCGCAGCGATCCAACCTCTTCACCAGGTGATGAAGGCGTCGCGGTGGCCGACGTCGATGCCGTGGCGGGGGTTGGCGTTTGCGCGGCGGCCACGACCAACGCACAGAGCAGACTCGCGGCCAAGCACACACCAAGGACTCGTCGATTGTCGATTCGCATGGGCAGATGCTAGCCCAGATCTTGGCGACAGCGGACGTCGAAGCGATCGCCTCGACGCCCGCCATTCGCCCTCACCGCACGAACCTCACGCTATGGGCAGGGCGTGAGTTGCTGCACAGGCCGGCACGTTGCAGTACCGATCGGCCGCGAGACGCCGTTCGATGCCGCGCCATACGACCCTTCCGCACCTGGGTTCATCGGCACCACCAAGTAGTACGTGTTTCCAGCAGCCGGGGTCACCTCTTCCACCAACGGGGCGCCATCGTCATGACAATCGAGCGCCTTGTGGCTGTACCACGCGCCGAGCTTGCCTTGATAGATGCCGTAGTCTTCCCCGCCAATCGAACAACTCGGCTGCCACCTCAGGCGGATGTTTCCTGGCACCAGCACCGTCTTGTCGACCAGCAACGTGTTGGAAACCTCGCCCGGCGCCGCGATCAATGCCAATCCGCCCAAGGCGACTCCCTTGGGCCACGCTGGGTCGACGTAGTACGACGCAAATGCGGCGCCGTTCCACGAGACCAACTCACCCTGCTGATAAGTGGTGCCGGCCAACGTCACAGGCGCTTCGAACGTAAGAATCAGCGTCGTGCCCAGCAAGGCAGCGTCGTTGACGTTGGTGGTGCGTGGAATCGGTGGAATCGCGGCCGACGCATCGAAGTACAGCGAGAAGCCACCCGCGTTCCATCGCACCAAATCGGCCGGCTCGTAGGTGTTGCCGGCGATCGTGACCGGCACGTCGAAGCTCACGATCAAATCGCCGGAGTCGCTGCCGGCCAACAGCACAGCATCGACGTTGACGTTGCGCGGCACACCGGCGGCGGCGCCACTCCAATACACACCGTACGAAACACCGTCGAATTTCACGACATCGCGAGGGTCGAAGGTCACCGCACCGATCGTGGCCGGCGCCTCGAACGACAACAGCCAGTTGCCGCTGTCCATTCGATGTATTCCGTCGAGTTCGCGAAACTGCGGCAACGCCTGTGCAACGGTGTAGCTGCCCGAGTCGTTGCGCAGAATCAACCACGGCAGCGGCGTCACGGCCGCCACCTTGCCCGGAACGTCGGGCGAAAGATAGAACGACACGGCACGCGCCGGCTCAGCCGCGATGAAGCCAAGCAGGATCATGCCTGCTGTCAACAGCGAGTAACGCATTCGCGGCGACATGGGGATCAGCAGCCTGGGATCGGGCCGGCGTTGTCACCGAACGAGCTGTTTCCGGCCCCGTCATCGCAAAAGTCGGGAACCACGCAACTCGCTATGAAGCCGAGGCACGGCGGCCCGAGGCCGAAGTTTCCGCGCATCGTGTTGCGACCGTATGTATTGCGCTTGGCGGCGCCGGAAAACCAGAGCCCAAAGCCGCGGTTGTTGGTGAGGACATTCTGATCGACCTGCATCCGCTCGCCGTCGCTGGCAATACCGGCCTGCGTGCTACCGGTCACCACGTTGTGCAGCACCAGTCCATCGGACACCCCACCAACCAGCCAGATGCCATGCCCGGATGCCGACGTGATCACATTGTTGAACAGCTTTACGCCGCGCGTCGCGGTGACGAAGATTCCATGCGACGCCGTTTGATCGACCACGTTCTCGGTGAGCAAACAACCGGCACAATCTTGCAGCGTGATGCCGTTGCCTCCCGTTGTCGTACGAATCTGATTGTTGCGCAGCGTCATGCTCGTCACCGTTCGGATCCGAATCCCCTCGAACGTATCGGAGAGTTGGTTACCCTCGATCGTGCCGCGCGTGCGCGCCAGCGCACCGGTGACTTCGATTGCCAGGGCGGCACCGCCGCAGGTTTGAATCATGTTGTCTGTGATGATCACGCCGGAGGCATCGGTGATCGTGACGCAGTCTGCGCCGGCCCTGTCGACCTTCAATCGATCGAGCCGTACCTGTGCCACGCCGACGAGTTGCACCGCGGGGCCAAACGGCGTCCCGCGCACGGTTCCATTGCGCAGCGTCACGCTTCCCAAAGCGTTGGCTTGAATCACCGCCGCACCCGGGGGAGACGTGCTGACCGTGAACCCGTTGAGATCGATTTCGACATCGCCAATACCACCCACGATGCTGATCGCAGGGCCACCGAGTGCACTGACGTCTTGCGTCAGCACGTAGTGTCCGCCAGTGGTGATCGTGGTCGGCTCCCAAATCGGAAAGCGACCCTCTGCGGCCCAGGCGGCAACAGGAAAGACAAGTACCGAGATCAGCAGTGACAACGCGCGTTTCATGGCAACCCTCCTCGCGGGCAGATGGGCCCAACCGGACACGAGTAGTCATCGCCAGACACCCCCGCGCGTGAGGCGAAAACCGGTTCAAATCGCGAATTCGGAACGAGGCGGCCGGGCTGGAAATTTTTTCCTCACAAACCGCGACCTCGCGCGATACTTCCCTCACGAAGCCAAAACTCCCTGAGGGCGCCGGTGGGGCCGGCTTCAGGAGCATCCATGAGGCCGCGATCCTGGCAGAGGGAACGCGCCGTAAACATGGGGACGTGGTGCAGCTTCGTGCGCGCTGCCGTGTGTGTTGTATCGCCGTTGTGCGCAGCGCGCCTGTTGACGACCCCGTTCCTTGCGACGCTGTTGCTGTCCACCGTGTGGCTCACGACTCCATCGCGAGCAAGCGACAGTTGGACGGCGCTTGGCGATTGGGGCGCGCGCGCGTCGATCGACCAAGTCCGTGCAACCGTTGGCGAACAGTCGCTGCAGTGGGGCGGGATCACGATTCCGCTGCCGGCGCCGATCACGGCGCTCGCGGCGGGTGAGTTCGACCGGGCTGACGGGCTGGCCGATCTGCTGGTCGCGGTGCGGGGCGGAACGCTGTTGGTCTTCGAGTCGCCGCGCGGCGCACTGGTCGTGCCGCCGTTGACGATACCGCTTGGACATGAGGTCGACTCGATTCAACTGCGGCGCGTCGACGACGATCCGTGGTGGGATGCCGTGTTGCGCGGCGACGACGGCAACACCGTGCTGTTTGGCCGCGATCGTGCGCTGTCGCGTAATCCCTACGGCGATCCGGTGGAGTCGGCACAGCAGTGGCGGCGTGAGTCGCTCGACCCGTCTCACGTGATGCTGCTCGACACGAGTGCAACGCCGCCCGCGACGCGCGGCAAAGACAGCACGTTCGTCGTCAACTCGGCTGCCGACACCAGCGACGCTGCGATCGGAAACGGCTCGTGCGCTACCGCTACCGGCGAGTGCACGTTGCGCGCGGCGATCGAAGAAGCCAACGCGACGCCTGGCGCCGATACGATCACCTTCTCGCTCGGCAGTGGGACGCCGACGATTGCGCCGACCTCGGCCCTGCCAAGCATCATCGAAACGCTGAGCATCTTGGGAAATACCGGCGGCGCGACGCGCGTGGAGCTCTCGGGGGTAAGCGCAGGCGCGGGTGCCGATGGATTGCGGCTCGGTACTCTCGGTGGACTCAGCAGCAGCTCGAGCGCACTGAAGTCTTTGGTAATCAATCGATTCTCGGGTGTTGGAGTCAGAATCGAAACAGCCAGCAACACGATCGAAGATTGCTACCTCGGAAGCGATGCAAGCGGTGCCGGAAGCGTGTCGGGTAACAGCGGCGGTGGATTGTTGATTACCGGCTCGGCCGCCAACGGCAACACGATCGGTGGCAGCAGCACCAGCGTTCGCAACCTGATCTCAGGTAACGGTGCCGCGGGCGTGACGATCGCCGACGGTGCGCACGACAACAGCGTGCGCGGAAATCGAATCGGCACCAACCTCGACGGCACGAGCAAGTTGGCCAATGCAGGCGCCGGCATCAGCATTGCGGGAGCTTCCACCAACAACATCATTGGCGGCGCTGCGTCCACCGTGGGTGATCCGCCCGGCAATCTGATCTCCGGAAACTCTGGGGCCGGCGTTGACATTAGCGGCGCGGGAGCTACCGGTACGCTGCTGCAAGGGAACCTCATCGGTTTGTCGTCGGCTGGCACGGCGGCTCTGGGCAACAGCAGCGACGGCGCGCGCGCAGCGAGCGGCGCCAATGCCACCACGATCGGCGGCACGACCTCGAGTCTGCGCAACGTCATCTCGGGGAATGGAATCGGTGATCTCAATGCCGATGGCGTGGAGTTGAACGCGGTCTCCAACTGCGTGATTCAAGGCAACTACATTGGACTCAATCGCGCCGGCACCGGAATCATTGGCAACGGTGGTGATGGCGTACGACTGGTCGGTTCCGCTGGCCTTACCAATGCCAACACGGTGGGCGGCACAACCAACGGCAGCGGCAACACGATCTCGGGGAATGGCGGCAGCGGCGTGCGCGTCGGCGGAGGCGGATCGTCGAGCAACACGGTGTCGGGGAACAACGTCGGGACGACGGCGGGCGGGATCATCACCATCGTTCCCGGCAACGGTGGTAGCGGCGTAATTCTCGAACGGGGAGCCACCGACAACGTGATCGGCGGTATCACCGGACAGATCCCTGGTTTGTGCATCGGCCCGTGCAATCGAATCGGCTACAACGATGGCGATGGAATCACGATTGTCGACGACATCACTGTCGGCAATGCGATTCGCGGCAACACCATCGCTTCCAACGATCGGCTCGGAATCGACCTTGGCGCCGATGGTGTAACGCCCAACGATCCAACCGAAACCGACGTTGGCCCAAACCGGCGACAGAACTTTCCGTTGCTCGAGCGTGTTCGCACCGACGAAACCTCGACCTTCATCTTCGGAAGAATTCGGAGTGCGCCGCTGACGCCCTATGAGATCGAGTTCTTCTCCAACACAGCGCCTGACCCATCGGGTTTCGGTGAGGGACGCACCTGGATCGGAACGACGTCGGTCTTCACCGACTCCAACGGCTTCGCGCCCTTCAGCTTCACCGCCCCTGGTACGCGCACATGGATCAGCTCCACCGCCACCGATCCGCAGGGAAACACGTCGGAGTTTTCGAACGTCATCGCCAATCCAAGTGAGGTGCGCAAGCTCGATGTCGCGCCCGACCCGTTCACGCCAACGATCTTGCGTGTCACCTACACACCCGCCTGTCTGGCGACCGATCACGTGATCTATCTCGGAATCGCTCCCATCAACACCGGCGTCAATTGGACCCGCGCGTTCTGTGGTTTGGGTGTCAGCGGCACGGCCAGCTTCGACCCAGGCATGCCACCGCTCGGGCGCGCGTTCTACTTTGTGGTGGTCGGTCAGAGCCCCGAGGTCGAGGGACCGTACGGGCATGGCCGCCCCGAAGCGGTTGGAATCGGCGCGTGCGATCTGCCGATGGAACGCGGAGCAGTTTGCCCATGAGCGAATTCGAGCGCGCGTCGCTGCGTGTGGTCGGCAGCGGCGAGGATCCGTTGTTCAGCCAGTTTCTCGCCGGCGACGCGTCTGCCATCGAACTAGCGCGCCGCGCGGTGCGCAGCACGATCGCGGCGCGGGGCTACCGCATTCCGGTCGATGAACGTCCCGACATTGCGCAAGACGCCTTGATCGATGTGTGGCGCGCCGTCAGCGCCACCGGCTTTTCGTTTCACAACAGCTTCGAGGGGCTGGTGCGGTCGATCGCCAGCCGCCGTTGCATCGACTTCCGCCGGCGCAAGCGTTGGACCGTGCCACTCGAGGCCGACGTGCAGGAGCAACGACGCAGCCCCGAACAGCAGTTGGCCGACGGAGAAGAGGTGGCGTTGGCTCAGCAGGTGTTGTTGCGGTTGCGCGAGAGTTGTCACGAGCTATTCAAGCAACACTGCGTCGAGAGCAAGCCGTACCGGCAGATTGCCCAAGAACAAGGGCGCAGCGAGGTCGCGCTGCGCCAGCAGATGTCGGAGTGCTTGCGTCACGCGCGCACGCTGATGTCCAAGTTGCGGAGACGAAACCGATGACGATGACCCATGACGAGGTCGTTCCACTGTTGCCTGAGTTACTCGATGGCGAGCTGGCAGCACCGTTGGACACGCAGGCACAGCAACATGTCGCGGGCTGCGAGGAATGCGCCGCGCTCGGCACCACCTATCGGCAACTGATGCGCGCATTGCGCGCGCCGCAAGGTGTTTCGCATCCGCTGAGTGAGGCGTTGGTCGCGTACGCGACCGGATTCGGTGCGCTCGACGCGGTCGCGCGCCGGCAGATCGAGGCGCACCTCGCCGGCTGCGCCGATTGCTCCGACGACGTGGCCGCGACGCGCGAGGCGATGGCCGAGCAGGAGCGCACGCCGCATCGCGGCGCCGCGCGACGCGTCTGGTTGCAGCGAGTGTGGCGATCCGCCGGTGGACGATCGGCAATCGCCGCGGCCGCAGTGTTTGCCGTTCTAGCGTTGCCGGCGTGGCGGGGATTGCGCGGCGTTTCGTCGGATGTCGACAGTGGTGGCGCCGCGCCGTTGGTGGTGCTCAACGGCACCGTGCGCGGCGACGTTGCGCTGCCCGTGGTCACGATTGCGCCTCAGGTGGTGTTGGCCTTCGACCCTGTGGTGCCGAGCACTGTTGCCGATGACACGTTGCTCACCATCGCTATCGACAACGCCTGGTCGCACACGATGACGGCCGGTGACTTGCGACGTGAAGCGCGGGTCTCGGGGGTTGTCGTGGTGGTTGTGCCAGGTATTGCGATCGATGCTCGGGAGTACTCGCTGCGCGTCGTGGCGCCGGGGGTAGAGGGACCGCTGTTCGAGGCCCGGTTTGTGGCGCGAGATCCCCAAGTTCGATGATGTTGCCGCTTCCAGCCTGTGGACTCGGTACTCGCCTTCGAGACACGCCAGGCATTTCATACCGCCGACCTAACATTGCGGACAATCCACGATGCCGGGACGAGAAAATTGAGCTGCCAGTCTCCCGGGGTCGAAGATCTCTTGGCCGATACAGTCCGACCAACAGGTGAACTCCCGACGGTGCGTGGTACGCCAATGGGCGTCACCGCGACAAGGATGGTCGTCTCCCCACGAATCACTCGATCTACCGGCTTTTTGCTCTTGCGCTGCCCAGAGGATCGGCGTACCTACCTCACGTTTTCCTTGAATTCTGCAGGGAGCGGGGGAGCGACGGCGGTGCAGGTTCCGTCGGAAGCCTGTCTATCGCCGCTACCGTCCGCCCCTGGTGTGCGACGGATAAGTCTCGAGGTGATCACACAAGCATCTCTTGACTCCGGTCGGTGGTTCGGAACGGGGGGAAATTGTGACGGATCGCGCGAGTTCGAAGTCTGTCTCACTCCAACAGCAAACTCCAGACGAGCACAAAGAGCCCGGTACATCCGGTGGTACAAGAAGGACACTCATCTACGTTGTTCTTGGGATTCTGCTGATCATTACAGCCATTGCTCTGGTATGTTCGATCGCTGCATTCGTAGACGTTCGGCAGCTCGATGAAGTTGCGAAACTTGACCCTGACGTGGACCGAGCGCCGATACTTGATGCGAAAGCCGGCCTTCTGGCTGCAATCGCCGGCCTCCTCGGAGTCCTAGGCTTGGTTCCGACCCTCGTTTTCAGCGCCGTCGAGTTCGAGCGCAGAGATATCGAGCAGAAAGAGGTATTGGAGCAACTGCAGATAGCGACGTCCTCCCTTGCGGAGGACGCTCGTATCGAGAATCTCGTCGGCAGAATCCGACTCCTTGAGACGGGGTTGGCCGTTCAGCAGGCGTTCAGAGAGGGGCATCTGGACGCGGACTCCCTGAAGCGTCACCTAGAGGAGATCAACTCATTGCGAAGTGACCTGGGCAGAGTGTCAAGCGTCAGGAACACGACACCATGAGGGGTCGACGTATCACGGAGCCTTGCCATGATTGCAGCTCAGGAGTTCGCTGCTCGCGAAGAGGGAAGGAATGAGCAAAAGATCGAAGACGAGCACCGGTGTGTCGCCGTTACTCTTTGATCCCAGCGACTTACCATTGCCTTCGAAAGCCTCAAGCGATTTAGCTATTAAGGGGGAGAACGGGCAACCGATAGTCTGGTTAGACGAGTTGCTCGGCGGGAGTCTTGTCCAACCAGATGACCCCAGACTCGTACTTGTCTCTGGTGGCCCTGGCCTCGGAAAGTCTCTACTCGTTCAGCAGCTCTGCCTTGCTGCCTATCAGAATGACCAGCTGACCAGCGTGATCGTGACAGCGGAGTCGCGGGCGAAGAGCATCATCACGAATCTTGAGGACCTCCAGTGCAGCTCCAAAGGCCTCCATCCCTTCGATGTTTCGGTAGACGGGCTAGGAGATGGAAAGTTCTCGGACTGGCTGTTGAGAGACCTCTTCAAGAAGAAACCATCATTGGGCGGCGCAGGCGATCACCCCATCGCCGGGTTAACTCATGAGGAACCAGGTGACCTTAGCCGGTCGTGGCACGTCGACAGCGTAAGTCTTGAGGAGAACGAGGGAAAGCTCGAAATCGCTATCGATGTCCTACTCGAACAGAAACCGAATGAAACCCAAAGAGAAACGGTTTGGAAAGAGGTGAGAGCTCAGGCTGAGGAGAAGATTCGTACACAGGGCATTTTGCGCCCGGGCGTGCAGGTGGTCTCGACTCATCAGGCACTCGGGGAAACGCACAGGAGCCAGGCAATTCATGGCGTGGCAAATGCGCTACTCCGCGGGCAGGTCGCGGTGAGGCTGAGCATCCTTGTCCCAGACGAGCCACGCGACGCAGGCCTCAATACTGAGAGTCGGCCGTTCTCCCTTCCGCTTACGATGAGCGGGCTGGCGTACTTTGTTTTGGATGGCGTAAATGTAGGTACTTCCAAGGGCGATCTCGCTACGTTGTTTCACCTAATCGAGAAAGACAGAGCGGGTGAGGACGCACAGACAAAGGCGGGTGCGTACATCTTCTCCTACGATATCGGGTCAACTAGAGGTGTTTCGGACCCGCCTCCACTGGCCTATGAAGCTGACATTTGGATCCGCCTCGACACTAGCGAGGAACATGGTTACGTTGACAGGCATCTGGAGATAGTTAAGGCAAGGTACCAGAATCATTCGCGTGGCAGACACCGCTACAAGATCCACGCGCTCGAAAAGGAGGGAGACAAGGAGAAGAACACCGAGAGGGACGGGCCGAAACCCGTCCTGCGGCACGGAGGGATGTTCGTCTACCCCAATCCGTACTTTGTGCTTTCGAAACTGCGGGACGGAAAGCGTATCGTCGGCACTCGAGAACGGAACGCGTGGGAGAGTAATGACCCATCTCCGCCTCTTAAGTTCCTTAGGTGGGGAGTCGATGACAGTAGACCTGAAGCGCGTGTTGTGTTCGAGGAGTTCTCTACGGCCAGAGAGTTAAGTCGATGGCCGCTCGCATACATGTCTAGAATGATTCGGTCGAGTCCAGATGAACGGGCGAATGACCCTACGGACTCGTCACCATATCCACTTGCGATTGGGCTTGTCGGCGAGCGCGGGATCGGAAAAACGCACATCGTCAATGAAGTGATCCTTAGCCGGCTTGCACGGAAAGAGAATGTACTTCTAATCGCATTTTCCGGCGGACGAACGAGAAGCCGAGAGCGCTCAGACCCAAACGCGAGTGCCCGCACTATCAAAGTCCACGAGGAGACGATTAGCGCCCTTTTGAGGAAGGAACTCGGCTCGCCAGGACCTGAAGCGCTGCAAGCCTTGTTGGCAAGTCTTGTTCCTAATGTATCGCGAGAGATACGTTCCCGCGCATTGTCTAGTCTCCAGGCGAAAGAATACTCCCACGATGGCCACCTGATTCAAGCGTACATGCAAAGACTAAAAGTCATATACCAATCTGTTAGGAATGACTCACCTGACGAGGTGCTCCATCGGCTCTTGTACTGGCTTTACGTGTGGCAGCCAAGAACAGTGATCGTCCAGGGCGTCGATCAATGGGAATCACTCTTTCCTCGCCTCGCCGGGTCTTCTTGGTTCTTGCCCTCTTTGATGGAGACGTTCGTGTCACACGGGGTTGACTCTTGGTTCCTAGGGGTTCGCGACGAGCGCGGTGGCCTAGAGAGGACGGGGCTTGAGGCGCACTGCGATGTCCTACTTGAAATGTCGAGAGTTCGACTCCCTCTCCTGCAGTCGAGACCGCTAGCTGAGTGCTTTCGCCCGATAGGCGCGCCACAGAACAAGGAGAGCTGGGTGGGTTTTGACACCAGTAGTTCAGATGGCAGTCCAGGAATATGGTTCTCAGAGAGCGCTTTGACTGAGGAGCGAGGTCAAGAGCAGAGTCAGAACTGGTCGCCGAATCTGCACCGTGAAGCAACCACAGGCGCAGCTACCACTACAAGTAGATACCTCCCGATACTGCGGTTAGTAAGAACGAGTTTTCGTGGGGCACAAGGAGGCATCGCTATCGTCGCCCGAGCAAAGTCGACGGCGGGCTTAACCCGGCCCTTCCTCATTCCTGTTGCAGGCCAGTTAAGATCAGAGATTGAGGATCAGCTTTTCGGCAAGACTCCTCCGGATGGCAGGGGCCCATAGCCGGGTCGGGAGCTGAATCCTGAGTGACTACGTCATTCAAGTGGCCCTCGAGAACTGAGAGCGCCCCGCAACGCTCAACTCCTTAGTTGTGGTCTTCTCATACGCTGTCCGAGCCGGGGTCGTTGGTGACTGGGGATCCGCCGAATCGAGTAGCATCTTTCTTCCGCAGGCTCCGCTGGCTCGGCAACGGAGACCGCAAACTCGACTCTGCCAGTCGTCTCGCTGGACTGGAGTGCCAGGTCATCGCCAATCTCCCGCCGCGACGAACGCACCCCATCGAAACGGGTGCGTGCTGCTACCGGCGGCACGCAGCGCGGCCAAGGCTTGTATCGACGCCTGCTGCATCGCGCGCGCGGTTGATTCACCGCGCTGATTCGCGGAATACAGCTCATGCATGAAGGTGCGCGTTTGTACGTCGGGCACCGGCCACAAACTGGTGATGCTGGTGCGCGCTCCCGCAATTTGCAGCGCGCGTCGCAATCCAAGCACGCCTTCGCCCGGATGCAGGGCACCGCGCGCGGTATCGCACGCCGACAAGACCACCCAGCTCACGGTCGCCAAATCGAGCGTCGCAAGTTCCTCGGCCGTGAGTCGGTCGTTGTCGCTGGCGCCGGACAACACGATGCCGCTGTGGCGGAGTGCATCGAGCGGGTCGGCCACGTTGTCTGCAAACCCGTGTGTGGCAAAGTGCAGCACGCGACGCCCGGGCGCCTGTTTCATGATCTCTTGTTTGGTAGCGCTTGCACCCTGTAGCAACGTGACCTCACCGCTGCGCGGTAGTGTGCGCCAGAGCTTCATGATGTCGTCGACCTCGGCACGCGTGCCTGGCAACGGCAAGTAATGGCTCCCTGCAGAGAACAGCGGATCGGCAACGGCGAGAAGCCCAGCTCCGCGTGGCGGCGCACTCGGCACCACAACGTCACGCTCCGCAGCCAACAGATGCAGAGTCGGCGCGGTCTCGACCAAAAACCGTGACTCGTCTGCCGGCAGTGCGCCGAACGACACCCACTGCAGCGCGCCATCCGGCACCAGCAGCACAAGCGACGCGCTTCGCAACGACTCGGCGAGTGGATCCCAAACCAAGCCACGCAGTGCAGCACCTGCGAGGTAGCACCGATGATCTGCGGCGCCGCCGCGCGTCAGGAGCGCGGTGCCCGCCAGATCGATCTCGGCACGCCAGCGCTGCACCGCGTTGTCGATGCGATCGCGCTGGCCCAGGTTGACAACGCTGGCCACACCGCGGACATCGAGCACGAAGGCGAGGTAGCTATTCTGGCTGCGTGCGTACGCTACCAGCGCTGCATGGCGCGGCAACGCCTGGCGCACGCGAGCGAGCCCGTTTTCGATGCGAGTCTCGGGCTTCACTCGAGGCTGTTGCGCACGCCGCACCGCTTCGTCCAGCACCGCGCCGCGCGACTGGATCAGTTCATTCCAGATCGTTGCTTGCTCCGCGGCGGTAGGCTGCTGCTCCGCGAGTTGCAGCAGCAGGTCAAGGCCACCCGATCGTTCGTTCGAAAACTGCAATGCCGTGCGTTCGTTGCCGCGACTAGCAGCGTCGCGCAGCGCGGCCCGGCCGAGTTGTTCCGCCTTCACAGCAGCAGTTATCGCCTCGGCACGAAGCCCATCGGCAAGCGTCGAGCGCGCGATCGCGGCCCAGGTCCAGGCCGCCGCGGGATGATCGCCCCACAGCGCGAGCGCCTCGTGATGCAAGGTCAGTGCACGCGCGCGCTCGCCGCTTGCACCGAGCGCGGCGGCAAGATTGTCCAGCGACCTTGCAACGTCGAGTTGCTGACCAACCGGGTGCGCGCGGCGCTGCGCAAGTGCTTCCTGATAATGCGCGATCGCCTCATCGTATCGACCGGCCGCGAAGGCGACGTTTCCAAGGTTGTTCTGACTCCGAGCCGTCAAGCGATGTTCGGCGCCCAAAGCCCGCGTGCGAATCTCGAGGGCCCGTTGATAGAGGCGTTGTGCGGTCGCCATGTCGCCAGCGCGAAACGCTTCGTCGGCCACACCATCGAGCGACTCCGCCACTGCGGGGTGTTCGGCACCCAGGCTTTTCTCCCGAGCCTCGAGTGCCCGCACGTAGTAGCGCTGCGCTTGTTTGTGATCTCCCAGGTCGCTCAACACTTCGGCCAGGTTCTGCACCGAAGCCGATGTATCGGGGTGATCCTCGCCAAGCAATTGCCGGCGTATCGCGTACGCCTCTGAGAACCCGTGTTGGGCGGCAACCAAGTCGCCGCGGCCGCGCTTCACGACGGCAATGTTGTGCAGGCTCGTGGCAACCGCACTGCTTCTTGCACCAAGTGCGCGCTCGCGCAGCGCCAAGGCTTCGCGCAGTCGCTGCTCGGCTGCGGCGTCATCGCCGGCCGCGTGCCACGCGTTTCCGAGGTTATCCAAGACATCGCCAACCAGTGGATGGTCAGGTCCGAATGCGGTACGACGGATGGCAAGCGCCCGCTCGAACATCGCGCGAGAGTTTGCGTCGTCGCCCGACTCGCCGAGCGCGAGTGCCAGGTTGCACAAGGTGTCGGCAACGTCGGGGTGTTCTGTTCCGAGCGCCGACTCGCGAATCGTCAGCGCTCGCTGCAGCAAGGCTCGCGCACCGGACGCATCGCCCCGCGCCAGGCGGATCGATCCCAATGTGTGCAGCGCCGCCGCGACACGTGGATGCGCATCGCCCATCGACGCCTCGACAATCGTGAGCGCGCGCGAGGCCGCTGCGTCGGCGTCGTCGAAACGCGCTTCGAGCCGTGCGACATCGGCCACCGCGTCGAGCGTATCGGCCAACGACGGATGCATCGGGCCGAGAGCTTGCTCTTTGATCTTCAGCGCACGATCCAGCAATGGGCGCGCGCGCGCAGGTTGCCCTAGCGCACGATAGACCGCGGCCAAGTTCTCCAGCGCCTGGCCCACGTGCGGATGATCAGGCCCCTTGGTGCGCTCCCAGATTCTGATCGCTTCGGTCAGCAGCGTGGCAGCGCGCGCGTTGTTTCCGCTCAAGCGCGACACCAACGCAACGTTGTTCATCGCCTGCGCGGTTTCCGCGGCGCGCGGGCCGTTGCGCTGTTGGCGAATGGCCATCGCTCGTTCGAACAGCTGCAATGCGCGGGGGATCTCACCAGCGTCCAGATACGACGCGGCGAGTCCGGCAAGGCTTTGCGCCACCTCGCGCGAAGTCGGTCCGAAGAGACGCTCGCGAATCGCGAGTGCCCGCTCGAAGTCCGAACGCGCCGCATCCCTGTTGCCGATTGCGCGCTGAATGTTGGCGCGATTGTATAAACCTGCCGCCGCGGCACGATCGCCGATCGCTTGCTCGCGTTCCAGCGCCTGCGTCGCAAGCTGCAGCGTCTCGGGGTGCGCCGCTTTGCCGCCGCGCCACAACGCCTCCACCAACAGGTCCAGCCCCTCGTTCGACTCGGGTGAAAGCAAAAGCAGCCGGCGCGCTTGTGATTCGGCTTCGGCGTAGCGACCGGCATCGATCAACGTGCGCGGCGAAGGACTCGGGGCAGGCGTACGCCACACGAGAGCGGCTTGCCCGCTCGCCATCGCGAGAGCGACGAGCGCGAACGAGGCTCGAGACACGAGTACAAGGGACGCGCGATCTATCGACACGATGCCGAAGTCTAGCGCCCTACGGGCGCCGCACCGCCCCGCGAATCTCCGTCAGGGCAGAGACAGAACGCGCGATCCGGCGAGGCGGTGCGGCGACTCGGTCGACCAGCTCGCAAACTCGACACCCGGGGGGCGCCGCGGTCTCGCGTCACACGCAGCCGGGAGGTGTTGACGGGTCGGCTGCGCAAAGAGTGTTCCGCGACAAGGGTGCCTTGTTCACGAGGACTCACCACTGCGAGTCAACTGTGAACAATCGCGGAAGTCGGGCCGACGTGAGCGAGAAAAGTTTGCTGGGTTGAGCTGGCTGGCAATGAGGTTGGACGAAAGCGCGATGGGAGCTTCGAGGGGAACACGCTCTGGATGCGCCATCGAAGTCGATCGAGTCGTCATCTGGTTCGCTCCTCTTAGGCCGGGAGCGAGGTGCCGTGTACGCAGCGAGCCGGCAAATCGAACGACTCGGATCGACATCGATGGCGCTTACTAACCAGCGCACCGACTCAAGGGTCGATGTACGCCGCCTCGATCGGCAAACCGGACGCCGGGAAGAGTCGTTCGGTGGCATATCCATACAACGAACGCCCGTTTGCCCAGGAAGGTTGGAGGCTACCATCGCCGCGGAACGCCGCCGCGCGAGGGCGTGTGGTGGTGGAGAGCTTGTCATTGATACGCGCGGTCGCCAGCGAGCCGCCTGCACGGGTGTTCTCGAAAGCCCGTACGGTGAATGCATTTGCGGTTGCATCGAAACAACTTGCCACCGAGTACGCGCGGTTCGACCGCGTGGCGAGATCGGGATCCCCTTTGCAGTCGGTACCGACGGTGATTCGAGATTCGATGGGCGGCGACAACGAGACCCCAACCCACTGCAGGTTCTTCCCGCCTTGGACTCCGGTCTCACCACCGAAGCAGGCGAGGTCGAACTGCGTATCGGTCATCGAGATCGAGGCCGACGTGCATGTCGCGGACGAGTTCCAGACATTGCGTACGGTGGACGGATGCGCCTCGTAATTGCCACTGGCGTCACGCGCCAGCGCGCTGAAGACTTTGGTCGTTCCGCCCCACAGATCTTCCAAAGAAAGCAGCCATTTCCCGTTCAGATCATCGCTCGTGAGGCTCGGGCGGATCGCGCTCTGCATCGAGGAGATGTTGGAAATTGTCCCGGCGATCAGGTTGCTGATGGTGATCGGCGTGCTGCCGGAGTTGTTGAATACGGACAGGTAGACGTTGCCGCGAGGCAATCCGTTAGGGCCAAGGTTGCCGAACGGATTCTGCTGTGACTGATAGGCGGCGGCGATGAAGTAGCCGCCCAGTGTCGAGGCGTCGGGCACGACCGCGATCGCGGGGTGGGCCGCCAGTGGTTCGTCCGGATAGCGTGCCGGTGCAGTGTGCAGCTTGAATGGCGCGGCCAGCGTCGCGCCGGGTGCCAACGCTGCATGCGTGAAGTAGAAGTTGTCGCTGACACATTGTGAGAGTGGGCCACCACAAGAGGTGCGCGCCTCGGTGATCACCAGCAAATAGGCCCGATCGAAACTGCTGTTCCCCATCATGGTGCGCGGGATTGCCAACGCCAGATCGCGAATTGCAAGAAACTCGGGGAGATCCTGCCGTAGGATCGTGGTCCACTGTGCGTCGTTGCGAGCACGCTTGCGAAGCACGACCCGATCGGCGCTGCGTGGGCTGCGCTCCTCTACGAATGCCGCCACCGCCATCCCTTCGTCGTTCCAAGCGACGTCGACGGCGGTGACTCGTGTCGTGCCAGTCGTCGTCAGGCCGGGCTCGTTGAAGATGTCTTTGTCGGGGCTGTCTTGCGCCTTTGCTGGTGTATGTGCGAATGCCGAGAGGAAGCAGACGAGGGCGAATGTGCGGAGCGAGGTGGCAACGCGGTTCATCGAAGTCTCCTGGGCGCCGACAGGATTTGGGGGGCGCCCCTCGCCGATAGGACGCACCGCAACCCCGTTTCCTCTCGACCCGAAGGAGGTGTCGACGAAATACCTCGGCCCGGCTGCTGTCCCGGAACCGGGAAGTGCATCGGTCGAAGGCAATGAGCCGGGCGGTCTGACGGGTGATCGCCCGGCCCTCACATCACTAAGGACAGCGATTCGCCGCGGCCAAGATCTCCGCATCGCGGCTTCCAACCTGGCCGGCGTCGGCATCGTCGTAGGTGGCGGTGCCGACGCAGTTGCGGGCTCGCACGAGATACCACGTGCCGTTGCCGGCCGCGGGGGTAACGGTGTCTTGCGCTGAAAGCCCGGCGTCGTTGCTCAACAGGCATCCTTCCGTCGCGCTGGTGAAATCGCCGGCGCTGCTGAGCAAGGTGTCGAGGGCACCGCGGACCACATCGTAGCCACGCGTGTTGACCACGCTCGACCATGTCAGCGTGGTCGTACCGGCGGCGTGCGTCAGCGTCAGCGATGGTTTGCCGTTGGGCGCCACGAGATCGGTGCATGCACAGTAGCGACCACCGCTACCGACGTAGCCATTCTTGCTATCGCCGCCCCACACGATCATTTCGGTCCCGGTCCACACCGCGGTGTGATTCGAGCGCGGTGTTGGTGCTGCCAGCGTTGCGGTTGCGATCCAGCTATCCGATGCGGGGCGATACCGATCGCCCATCGCGTAGTAGAAGCCGTCGGCGTTTCCACCCCACGCGATCATCTCGGCCCCCGTCCAAACCGAACGATGCAAGTAGCGGCCATCCTGCACACCGCTCGACGATGTTGCGGTCCAACTGGAGTCGCCAGGCACATACCGCCCGCCGCTCGAGAAGAAGTTGAGCAGATCCGAACCGCCCCACACGATCAAGCGCGAGCCATCCCACGTTGCGCTGTGTCCGTAGCGAGGCGCGGGAGCATTCGTGGCCGGCGTGCTGCTCCAACTGTTGGTGAGTGGATTGAAACGACCGCCGCTATCGACGGGGCCGCTCGCCGCTTGTCCGCCCCACGCGATCATCTCGCTGCCGGTCCAGATCGATTCGACATCGGCGCGCGCTTCGGGCGCGGTTGATTCGTCGGTCGCTGTCCATGTGTCGAGCAGTGGGTCGTACATTCCACCGGAAGCGAGTGGGGTTGCGCCTTGCCCGCCCCACACCACCATCACACTCCCGGTCCAGGTTGCAGTGTGTCGCGCGCGCGCCGTCGGCGCGTTGGTGTTGGCGACTGCGCTCCACAGATTGGTGGTGGGGTTGTAGCGCGCGCCGTCCGCGAGCGCCGTGGCACCGCGCCCGCCCCACACGATCATCTCGCTGCCCGTCCACACCGCCGTGTGCGTGACTCGCGGCGTGGGCGCATTGAGTGTGGCGAGTTGCGTCCAACTGTTGGTCGCCGGATCGAACCTGCCTGCGGTCGCGGCGAAACCACCGCGCCCTTGACCGCCCCACACGATCATCTCGCTGCCGGTCCATACCGCGGTGTGCGACGAGCGCGCGCTCGGTGCGCCCGATGTCATGGTCGCCACCCACGCATCTGTGATTGGGTTGTATCGGCTACCGGACGAAACGAAGCCAAGGCTGGCCTGCCCGCCCCACACGATCATTTCGCTACCGGTCCAGACGGCAGAGTGTTGGAACCGTGCCTCGGGCGCACCGCTTGTCGCAAGCGTATTCCACGCAGTACCCGCGGCATCGATGCGTGCACCAGAGGCCAGCAAACCGAGATCGCTGCGGCCGCCCCACACGATCATTTCGCTGCCGCTCCACACAGCGGTGTGATACGCGCGCGGTTCCGCGGCATTGGGAAGTGCGGTCCATCCGTCGGTTGCCGGTGTGTAGCGAGCGCCCGATGAAAAGTAAGCGCTACCGCTTCCCTGCCCGCCGAATACGATCATCTCGCTGCCGGTCCACACTGCGCTGTGATACTGACGCGCTGCCGGCGCGCCCGACGTTGCGACGGCGCTCCACGCATTGGTCGCTGGGTTGTAACGCGCGCCGGTTGCCAACCAAGAACTGCGGAAGCCACCCCACACGATCATTTCGGTCCCCGACCAGACTGCCGTGTGACGTGCGCGCGCGTCAGCCAACGCGCTGGTGTTGATTGCGCTCCAGCTATTGCTGCCCAGGTCGTAGCGCGCGCCGGTATTCAGGTATGTGCTGCCGTTGTAGCCGCCCCACACGATCATCTGTGTTCCGGTCCACACGGCGGTGTGGTAGTAACGCACACTCGGCGCCGACGATGATGGCAACGCGGTCCAACTGTTGGTCGCCGGGTTGTAGCGCGCACCGGAGGACAGCGCGGTCGATCCTAGCTGACCGCCCCACACGATCATCTCGCTGCCGGTCCACACGGCTGTGTGCAGCGTGCGTGCCGATGGTGCGCCGACGTTGCTGATGTCGCTCCAGCTATCGGTGGCCGGTGTGTAGCGCCCGCCACCCTGGAGCGCGCCCGCACCGTTGAAACCGCCCCACACCAACATCTCGCTGCCGGTCCAGACGGTGGTCTGTTGGTAGCGCTCGTCTGGCTCGAGCTGCATGCGCGACCAACTGTCGGGCGTGCATGACCCGGCATCCGGCTCGGGCGCGCTATACGGATACTCAGGCACACGAATGTCGTGACCGAGCTGCGGCTGCATGTCGGTCAGCCAACGATCGAGCGGAGTTTTGTCCCAGCGAACTGTGACCTCCACCACGCGGTCGGGTTGAATCGACAGCGGCGCCGAGATCGTGAAAGCGTCGTCCACGTCGCTGATGACGTTGTAAGGGGTCAGCGACAACTGCCCAGCAACATCGGGCCACTCGCTCGAGGGCACACTCACCGCAACACGCCCCGTGCCGACCAACACGCTGTCGCGCACGCGCGCTCGATCGCTGCGCTGCCACGTCGTCTCGGTGTGTGCGCCCGAGAGCTGCGCGAGCCACGCGGCAGGGTCGCGAGTGGTATCGACACGGGCCAGCTCTTGCTCGATCGACTGACGCAACGCTCCATGCCAACGCGGATCGTGCGCATAGCGGCTGCGCACAAGTCGCTCAGCCAAGCGTGGCCGCGCCAAACACTCGGCAATGAGAAACGGATCGTTGTCCAACGCGGCAAACAGCTCGCGCAGTATCGCAGGTGCCTTGCTGCCCGAGACCATGCGCTGCACCTCGGCTTGCAGTTGCGCACCGGTGATTGGTGTGTGCCACACCTGCTCCAGCGCCAGCGACAGTGCTGCGTCATGCGCGACGCGCGCGCGCAAGGTGGACGCGGGGAGCATCTCATCGAGCGATGGCTTGGAGCGTGCGTTGCATTCCGGCCACGTGCGATGACGATGCCACACCGCTTCGAGTCGCTGTTGATACGCGACGCGTTGCTCGAAGCTCAGCGTGCGCGGCCCCTCCGCCGACCACGCGATGTGAGGTGCGAACGACAGCGAGACGACCGTCAGAACCAGACCGAAGAGAGTCGTGAAGCGACACATACAAGACCTCGCTAGAGCCGTGCTCCGCGGCACTGGGCTATCGGCCGGGAGCGACATGGGGTGATTGTGACCGCGACTCTCCGCGGGTAGGCGCGCGGGAGCAAACGAGGTAGGTCAAGTTGGGGAAGCTCGTGCGAGTTGGCCGCTTTTCGCGCGTGCTGCCAGCGGGTTTCACACCAGCGGCTCGATCCGGGTCCGAGGCCTGCGGGCTGGCAGTTACCGGGCCTAGATCTAGCGCTCGCCCCCACACGAGCTTCGGTCGAAGGAATCTCGCCAGGCACGGGAACCTCTCCGCCTCCTTCCGGTCGAAACCATCAGGGCGGCGCGACCGATAGCGCCAGGAGGTAACCGATGAGACGCACATGCCTTTGGCTTTGGGTGGTAATCGGCTTGATGCCGACGTTGCGATGTGATGACGCCGCGAGATTGGCGAGCCGCAAATCGATAGAGCCTGTTCCGGTAGACACGGCGACACCAGCGGCGCTCGCGTCGATCGGTTATATCGCGCCAGCCGGTGAGGCCAAGGCTACGGTCATGCCGCCAGCGTCGACCGATCGCCACGTGATCCGGACCGCCGCTCTAGCGCTTGACGTGGCGAGCGTTGAAGAAGCGCTCGATCGTGCGGCGATCCTTGCGCAGCAAGCAGGTGGATTCGTCGCTGCACGACAGCTTTCAGGCCCGCCCGAGCGGCGCGCAGGATCGATCTCGCTACGTGTGCCGCCGCCTCACTTCCAGTCCGTACTCGTGGAATTGCGCACGCTGGGCCAGGTGACATCTGCGGTGGAATCCGCCGATGACCAGACGCATGCGTACCGCGACCTCGAGACGCGGTTGCGAGTGAAACACGAGGCCGAACAACGCGTGCGCGAGATCATCCGAACGCACACTGCCGACCTCTCCGATTTGCTCGAAGCAGAACGCGAAGCAAGCCGCCTTCGTGAGGAGATTGAACAACTGCAAGCCGAGTTCAATGCACTGCGCGCGAAGGTAGATCTGACCACGATCGACGTATCGGTTGCCACTCGGGTGCCGCTGATGCAGATGAGTGCCTTGACTCCGATCAGCGAGGCGGTGCATCTGGCGCTCGAGACTCTGGCGCGATCGATCGGTGCACTCTTGCTACTGATCGTTGCCGCGACGCCATGGGTGCTCGGGATCTTGTTGCTGCTGCTCGGTTGGCGCTATCGGGCGCGACTCAGATGGCGATGAATCGCCCCGCGCACCGGGTTGGTCCACCCTGCGCTATCGTGGTCCATCAAACGGCGTGTTCGGTCGCTGTGCAGGACGCCGTTCGACTACTCCTCTGGAGGATCCAACGATGCGCTGGCTAGCCTCGATCGCCTTGGCGTTATCCCTCGTCTGGACGGCATGGGGCGCACCGCCTCGGCCATCGACCTTTTCGATTGCCGCGGCCGACCCCGCTACGGGCGAAGTCGGTATTGCGGTCGCAAGCCGTTTCTTCTCGGTCGGCAGCGTGGTGCCGTGGGCGCAAGCCGAGGCGGGCGCGGTGGCCACACAGTCGTTTGCCAACACCAGCTTCGGACCACGCGGGCTCGAGTTGCTCGCGCGCGGCGCGAGTCCCGATGAGGTGCTGGCGATCCTGTTGCGCCATGACGACGGTCGCGATCGACGACAGGTCGGCATCGTCGACGTCAAGGGCGCGTCGGCAACCTACACCGGGAGCGGTTGCGCCGCGTGGGCCGGCGGCAGGCACGGCGCCAACTACGCCGTGCAAGGGAACATCTTGGTAGGCGAAGCGGTGGTGATTGCGATGGAGCAGGCATTTCTCGACTCCACCGGCAAGCCGCTCGCCGAACGCATGTTCCTCGCGCTCGAGGCCGGCGATGCCGCGGGCGGCGACAGTCGCGGCCGACAATCGGCGGCGTTGATCGTGGCGCGCAAAGGAGGCGGCTACGGCGGCTTCACCGATCGCGCGATCGATCTGCGTGTCGACGATCATCCCGACCCATTCGGCGAGATGGCGCGGTTGGTTGCGATTGGTGTGGTCAACGATTTGTGGAATCGCGGCTGGACCGCGTTCACCGAGAAGCGCTTCCCCGATGCATTGCGCTGGCAAGAAGAAGCCACCAAACGGGCCGAATCGCAGTCCGCGATCTTGCCCGAGGTGCTCTACGACCTGGCCGTGATTCGGTTGGCGAACGGCGACAAAAACGGGGCGATTGCCGCCGCGAAACGCGCCCTGGCGCTCAACCCCAAGCTGGCGGCGCAAGCGGCGGGCGATAACGACTTGGCCGCTATACGAGAGACGCTCAAGCCGTAGAGGCCGCGGCGACCTCCATAAAAAGCAATAGCGGGCGCCTGACGCTCAGCGCCCGCTAAAGAGGAAAGCCGCTCCGCCACCCGGCGGAGCCACTTCCGGACCAACGCTTAGAGCAAGCCGTTCAAGGCGCGCAGTGCGCGCACGCGAACCTTCTTGCTCGCCGGCTTGGCCTTGATGGTGATCTGCTCGCCGGTGAACGGGTTACGGCCCTTGCGTGCTGGCGACGCCGGCTTGTTGACGGCCCGCAGCTTCATCAGTCCCTGGAAGTTGAACTCGCCGCATCCCTTCTTGCCCAGGTCGGCTGCGATCAACGAGGTGAGCGTGTCGAATACTTCGCGCACCTTGGTGGTCTTCAGTTCGGTCGCTTCGGCGATCTCCCGGATGGTCTCGGCGCGCGAACGACGCTCGGTTGCTGGGGTTGCTTTGTAGGCCTTCTTGGCTGCGGCCTTGGCCTTCTTCGCGGTCTTTGCCATGTGCTCGTCCTCGTTGGTGAGTGGCTGGCCGCTTCCTGCGGACCAGACGCGCAATCTTACATACCCTTTCGCAAATCGTGTTGAGAAAACAAGCAAATTCATGGGGAAAAATAGCTTTTTTTGGGGCGGCGTTGCGTTATGCAGCGCAGAAAGTCGCGTCGCGCATGATTGGCGCACGCAATGGCGGCGCAATCTCGCGCGCCGCAGTTGGTTGGAGACGCTGTCATCGGTCGTTGAAACCGCGACTGTCAAAGACGCTCCAAGCGACGCCCAGCAGTCGGTGTGGTGCTGTCTCACGCCGGGAGCCTGATGCCCTACGGCTCGCCCGGTCCCACGAGGAAGCCGCTCGACCAGGTCGACCGGCAGACGCCGAAGTGATCGTTGCGGTTAACCATCAATACCGACGGCGCCTACTACCTGACGCAGAAGTGAGCAACCACGGTGCCGTCAATGGAACTACCGTCAACGCGGGGCCGACCTCGATCGAGCTTGACCCATTGACGCTCAATGGCCGTCGGTTCGGGGACTGGCCGTGGATCGCTTTAGGTCAAGGCCGGCGAGACTGGCTGAACCGGCCAAGTCCGCGCCGATGAACGCCACGTGGATGGGCGCTGCGGGCCGCTATCACGCGCGACGGAGTTCCCTCGAGCCTCACACCGCCAGTTGCTGGCCAGCATGCACATTCTCGATGCGAATCGCGTTCTTCCCCGCGGCTTTTACCTCATACATCAACGCGTCGGCTCGGCGGAGCAACTGCTCGCCGTGATCCGGGGCACGTTCGAAACAGACCGCTCCAATGCTGGCCGAGACGGGCCAACCACCGCGGGCCATCTCCTCGCGAACGCGTTGTTGAAGTCGCTCGAGCAGCGGCTTGACCGCGTCGGCATTTGTCTCAGGAAGCAAGAGAGCGAATTCGTCTCCGCCCAGTCGAGCAACGCAGTCTGTGGATCGACATCCCGCACGAAGGACTTCTGCGAACCGGACCAGCACGGCGTCACCTTCTTGATGTCCCTTGCTGTCGTTGACCTGTTTGAAGTTATCGAGGTCCACGTAGGCGAGAGTTACCGGGTGCCCATAGCGGCGCGATCGTTTTGTCTCGACAGAGAGCAGGTCGAGGAACGCACGGCTGTTGGCCAACCCTGTGAGCGAGTCGACACGCGAGGCGGCGCGTTCTTGGTCGACAAGGCGACGCATCCGCGACAAGAGCAGCGCGCACGAGAGCAGTGATAGCCACTGAACGCCCAGATTCCAGTAGAAGACAAACGCAGACGGGTAGTGCATTCCGGCAAGTCGATTGGACATCTCCCACACGGCGATAGAGAGAATAGTCAGGGCCAACGACATCGAGCGATGACCACGCCAGGCGATGATTCCGACCGGAACGAAGTAGAGCGGAAAGACGCGCAGATCGATTCCTGTCAAGAAGTCCGCGTATCCGACCATGAGGGTGGCGACGACAGCGAGTCCGAGATCGCGCGATACCGTCAGCGCGGACTCGGGCGGAGGTGCCGGAGTGCGGGCGCTGGCTAGCTCTTTGGACACTGCGGCATCTCTCCACGCGAGCCGCTGAACGCATCGATCAGTTGCTCGGGCCGGATCTTGAGTCGGTGCGAGTCGTTGTGTCAATACGCGAGCGGGCGTTGGCTGCGTGGGCACAGGGTAGAGAGGCGCGTGCGTTGAGTCTCGCTTACTTTCGGATGGTGCAACGGAGTCGGAGCGTGAATCGATCCGAGTGGGCCGATCGACATCGCGAGGCTCGAACCGGCTGACCGATCTGCCGATCGATACCTGCGTGTGCGGGTGAAAGACGCCCCGACGAGCTTGCGCTAGGTTTACCTCGCCCCAGCCTCTCAGCGGCGTATAGTCCCGTCGATCTTGGTACCCTCGGGGAGGGACTATGAAAAATGTCGCTTTCGTTCTGTGGGCCGTGTTCGCTGCTGGTTTCGTGCCGTGCGCGTTGGCTCAACCGTCACCTTCCGTCTGTACGCGCGTGACACCGGCTGGCGATTTCCCGCTCTCGGTGATTGCGGGGGCTTACGAACCCTCGTCGCTGCTCTCAGGCTTCAAGGATCTCGATGGAGATGGCACGACAGAACGCTTGCTAGTCCCCTACTTCACGCCGTATCAGGTGCTGACTCTGAAGCCGCGCGCCAGCGGCGCAATCCGCTATGAACCGCTGTTCACGCCGATCTCGCGAGCCACAAACTCGTTGCCTCGGACTCTGCGTTCGATTGCAGCGGCCGACACCAATGGCGACGGCAAGTTGGAGATCCTCGTTACATGGAGCTGGGACAACTCCTACCGAACCAGCAATTTTTGGATGGACGTATACAACCCCGATGGCGCCGGTGGATATCGACTTGGCGCACCGTTGACGCTGAACACTTCCTACGTCATTGGTCCGATGGTCGGCGACTTTGATGGTGACGGGCGGGACGATATTGCCTTGATGATCGGTGAAGTGAATGGGCGCCCTCAAACGCTCGCCGTGTTTTCGAACGACTCTCGAGACGGCTGGACGCAGCGGACGCAAACCACGATCTCGGCTGCATTCGGCGGATGGGTCATCGATTACGACAACGACGGTGACGACGATCTGGCTAGCAATGAAGTGTTCCTTAGAAACTCGGTGCGGGTCTATACGGGTGACCAGTACGCGCCACTCTCGAGATCGGGTATTGCCTACCTCCCGTTCGATCCCGGCGGAATGTTGATCACCGACTTTGACGGCGATGGCTGGAAGTCGATGACAATCATCAGCACAGAGCGCGCGCCCGGTACGAACACCTACCTCTATCGGTTGCACGAGATGCGACCGGTCCCATTCGGCCTGACCGAGATCTGGAGTTATGACCTGCCGCTCGGCGCACGAAGTTTCACGGGCGTGTGGGACTACGACGGTGACAAGCGCGACGATCTCATCTGTTCGTTCGGAGAATACTCCTCCTAAGCGCACGGCTTTGTACTCTTGCAAGGAAGCGACGCAGGGCTGACCGAGCGAGCGCGTTTCCCCTTTGGTGCGTCGTTGGTACACGTTGGCAAGTTCGACACCGATTCCTATCCGGATGTGCTCCTCAGCGGCCGAGGGGGCCTGGCCTTGCTGCATGGAACCGCTGATGGATCGCTCGAACCGACCTGGATCGGATCATTGCGCCGGCCGAACGCGTATCACCAGTTCGATTCCGGTGATCTGGACGGAGACGGTGTCGTGGATGCTGTACTGCTTGGCTATGACAGCACCATCGAGACCTGGCGCGGCAACGGTGATGGAACATTGACGCAATCGAGCATTGCCCCCTCGGCACCAGGATCGAGACTGCTGCCGCCGTTGCGCGATATCGATCGCGATGGCAAGCAGGATCTCGTGCTGAGTGGTGGATATGCGAACGAGTTCGCCGCTTCCATCGGCTTCGGACTGGGTGACGGTAGCTTCGAATCGCCAGTCGCTCGATATCCGATTCCGGTATCAACGCAGATCTCCACACTGCGGTGGGGCGATCTCGACGCGGATGGTGATGACGATGCCGTCGTCAGTGCTGCGGGGTATCACACGCCGTGGCTCCAGGAGCTGAGCTACTGGCGAACCGATGGACGCACGGTTACACGTATCTCTCAGCAGTTTGATCCGGCGATGGTGAGCCCACGCGAACTCGGCGACATCGACGGCGACGGACGCGCTGACCTGATCGGCATTGCCGCTTCGTCCGGCAGTGCGCTCGCCGCCGACCCTTCGGCTTCATTTCTGGCGTGGTCTCGTACCAACGCCGATGGAACTCCTAGCCCACCGGAGCCGATCACGATCGCGGGCGCCAAGATCGACTCGTGGAACGTTCTACTCGTCAACGATCTCGATGGAGACCACAACGGTGACCTGATAGTCAACGTGAGAGACACCTACCCGAACTCTCGCTGGCTTTCGTTTGCAGGCAACGGCAGCGGCACTTTCACCAAGATTTGGGAGAGCATCAGCACAGGCGATTCATTCAATGCACGAATCGCTGATCTTGATGGCGACGGCTTCGCTGACATTCTCGACAACTCGTATGGAATCAGTTACTGGAGGGGCGATGGGGCGGGCGGGTTTTTCCCGTCGACCAGTTATCTCGACCCTGGCAGCGAACGCATCTCCTTCGGCCGGACCCGTACTTTCAGCGGGCGCGCCCGCGATGCGCAGTCGCTCGCCCCGCTCGACGCCATTGGCTTCGATAGCGACCAACTGCTTGGAGGTTTGGTGGTCTCTCCCCAACGCGGCCGCAGCGCTGAACGCGACACGTCACCGCCCGAGGGGCGCCTGATCACCCGCCCTGTTATCGACCGACCTACTGCAGGGTTGCCAACCTTCGACGGCACGTGGATCCTCGGCACCTCGGCGCTCGACGACTGCCGTTCCGCCCGCATCACGTCGCGCCGGCTCGACTTGCTCTCGATTCCCGGTGACGCGCCAGTGACGTATCACGTCGCGGCACTGGATGAGATTCGAATCTACGAGTTCGCGCCGACATCCGTGCGCGAAGTCCATCTATTCGGACCTGACGAGGCGGCGATACGAAGCCGTTTCGAGACCGCCCGCAACGCGGGTGGCTTTCCTCTCCCGCAAAATGCGCGGATCAGAATTATCACGGCCGACCGGCTCGGCTCACCGGCAGGCCAAAACGGCGAGCCTGCGTCGGTGATTCCGAACGTCGCGCTCACGCAACGGTTGATCCTCCTCGGCGACTCTCTGATTCATGCCGAGGTCAGGCGACCCGGTGGCGACGTGACCGTCACGCTGCAATCGATCGACGAGCAAAGCAAGGCCGCAACCACGGTGCAGGCATTTGGCGAGGCGCGGAGAGCTTACTGCGACAGTCCGGGAGCGGAACAGATCGCCTGCGAGTAGAAGCGCGGCAGCTCGGCACGATGACGTTGTCCGCGGTCAGTTGACCGCGTCGGGCAACCTGTTCATCGTGCGCGTATTCCCATCCGAGGTTGATGCTCGTGAAGGAGGATCAAATGAGACGTGTGTGGAGTGCGGGGCTATTGGCCACTGCAGCGATCGCAGCCACAGCTCTTGGTTGCAGCCACAGCAGCGATAGCAACTCCGGCGGGGTCGCTCGTTACCTGCTCACCTCTACCTGTACGGCCGACATTAGCTTCATCGCTGCGAATGAGATTTCTGTCGACAGATTGGACGTACCGAGTGGCTGGGATTTCATGTTTGCCGCCGATGAGGGGGACAGCCTGTTCATTTCCGCGACGCTGGACTGCGATGGCACCGTCACCGTCGATATCTTCAAGGACGGGCTCAAGGTCAAGACAGACACCGCGTCGGGGTTGAACGCCACAGCCACGGCGGAGCGCCGCTTCTAACCGCAGTGCGCGGTGACGGCGTAGATATCCGCTGAGTCGATGGGTCAGCGCCGTCTCGCGCGAACGGCCTCGGATGTCGCCGCTATCTGGTAGGGAGTGGTTGTGACAACGGCGCAATAGAGACATCGTCCTCGGGAGGGAGTCCGTCGACCTCGTCCTCGGGCTGCACCTCGAACCATCCGTCGATGCAGTCGTAGTCAACACCTACCCATCGCGTACGTACGACGGCCAGTTTTGCGATGGCAGCTTTGATGAAGCGGCTCACAGCGTGCGTTTCCTTCCTGGGCCCCAGGGCTCAAACCCACCATAGAGTGACTCAATCAGTGCCCCAGCCAAGGGGTTGTCGACGCGATGCTGCGGAAGTTGATCCGCAGCGGAGGCGCCGCGGTTGGCGCAAGGGCTGCTGGTTACGTTCTTTGACACGGAGATGAAACAACGCGCATCCGATCTCACCCGAACCTCCTCGCGAAGCAAGCTGTTCGCACTGCAACGCGCATGCCCGCGATTCGCGGTCACTTCTCGGGCCGTTTATGCGGATTCGACGAAGGCATGGCTCCGTTATGGTGCCAGCGTGGTCCCGTCTCGGGTCCGCATCCGAGTGAGATTCACGGGGCGGAACATGGCCCGTTGCTTCTGTGGGACACCAGTCTTTCAGTGCGCACAAGTGTCCGGCGTGTCCTCGCCGTGGACATCAGTTTTACGCGTCCGCTCACAGACAGTCGCCGTCGAGCGCGCTAACCTGCGGAATCCCTCTCAACGAAAAGGAGCCTCTCGTGATTCGTACCGCCAGTTGCCTCGCGCTCATCGCCCTTGCGGTTCCTGCGCTCAGTGCGCCGCCAACGCCCCCGTCACCTCCATCAGCGCCGGCTGCACCGGCTGCACCACCTGCGCCGACAGCGGCACTCAAGGCCGAGTATCTTGCCGAGATCGCCGACGTCCAGGACAAGCTGCACCAACTCGCCGAGGAGTTTCCTGAGGCCAAGTACTCGTGGCGCCCGGCCGAAGGGATTCGCTCGGTGTCGGAGGTTTTCCTGCATGTCGCAGGAGGCACCTACTTCTTGACCCGCATGGCCGGCTTCCCAACCCCGGCCGATGTGCCGAAGCAGATCGAGAAGATCGTCGGAAAGAAGGAGGTCATTGCGCAACTCGACAAGTCGTTTGATCACCTGCGCGCGGCCGTCGCGGCCGCGACACCCGAGTCGATGGCGAAGGAAGTCGACTTCTTTGGCCAAAAGTCCACGGTACGCGGGATGTACATGAAGGCTTACGGCCACATGAGCGAACACCTGGGCCAAGCGATTGCCTACGCACGTTCCACCGGAGTGGTTCCGCCGTGGAGCAAGTCGGAGTAACTCGAGTCATTGCGATTCGCGACTACAGGCGGGGCGGGGCGAGAGCCTCTCCCCGCGTCATTCCTCAACATCTCTGCCGCCTCGAAAGTCCCGGCGTCGCGCGCGCTCTGGCTGTTGCAGCGTGCGCTAGCTCATCCTCCGCAGATACCACGAGTCGTATGCCTCTGGTACCTGTGCGCTAGCTTCCCCGAAGTGGATCGCCGTATCGCCGCGATCCGCCCCTGAGAGAGGCGAATCCTGCCCGGAAAGTAGTGCCGAGGATAAAACCGCGGGGGAGGAGTTTGGTCTTATCAAGCGCGCGCCGCGCAGGTCTCTCGACGTGCGCGGCGCGTTTGGTGCAAGGCCCTGGTCTACGGGCAACCAGCGGTGACCGCGGCCGGCCAGCAGCGCTGCGGTCCTGCCGGAATTGCTGCTCCGGAACTCGCTGTCCCGTAACGACCTTCGTAGTACGTGTCGCTGGGCACGACGAGGAAGTACGCGTTGCCTGCCGGCATCTGGATCGTGGCCGTGGTGGCGCCGCTGGTTGAACACTGCACCGGTACATGCGATTGGAAGCTACCGAGCTTGCCCTGATAGACGCCGTAGTCGATGTCGGTCGCGACGCAAGACACTCCCCACGACAAGGTGAGTTGGCCGTAGATGGTCTTGGTGACGGTGAGTCCTGCGGTGCCATCGGCCAGGCCCACGGGCGCGACCTCGCCTACATGGCCGTTGGACAGACTCGACGCGACGAACATGTGATCGATGAACACCTTGTCGGTCGATCCGCGCCCTGCCGTGCGATCCAGATCGCGCACGCGTACCCACAGTTGTCCGGTGACATCACTCGGGAATGAGTACGACTGAAGCGAGCTGTTGTCCGCGGTCTTGGTGACCGTGACCATCGGCGTCCAGGTCGTGTTGTTGCGTGAGTATTCGAAGATGAAGTCGTCGCCCTCACTGTTGGGGGTGTGCCAGGCGTCGAGGTAGAACTTCTGCATGCCGCCCGCTGCAACGGTGATCGACCATTTGTGTTCGAGTTGGCTCTTGCGAGTCGACGGCGTGCTCCCCGACTGAGCCTCGATGAGCACCTCGGCAGAATTGTCCTCTGTCTGAGTGTTGAGGTATGAGCCCGAGAAGATCGAGCCAAGTGCCGTCCCGGCATCCGCCGTCGCGGGGGAATTGGTGTTCCCGTCCTTGACCTCGATCGACACGTACTCGGTCGCCGTCGCGCCGGCATTGTCCGTGACGGTGAGCGACGAGAACATCCAGCCGACGGTGCTGTACGTGTGACTCACCAGCGCCCCGTTTGCCGTTGCGCCATCGCCGAAGTCCCAATGCCACGACACGACCGTTCCGTCGGGGTCGTACGATCCTCGGCCATCGAAGGTCACGTCCAGCGGGGCTGAGCCGTGGAGGACCGAGGGAATGTTGCTCGCTATCGGCAGGTAGGTCTGAGTCGTTGCCGTGGATATGTTCGAGTACGCCGATTGCGCCGTGACATTGAATGCCCGCACGCGGTAGCTGTACGTGGTGGTCGGAGGAAGACCGGTATCTCCGTAGTAGTTGATGTTGGGCCCGACTTCTGCGATCTGGGACCAGGCGGGAGACGATGAACTGCAGGTTGTTGCGTTGCCGGAGCATCGCTCGACTCTGAAGCCATCTTCGTTGTTGGAGTTGTCGGTCCAAGTCATGTTGATCCACTCAGGTGAGAATGGAATTGCGCTCAAGTCACTCGGAGGCAACGGCGGAAGCGGTGGGTCGGCAGTGACGGTGAGGTTGGCCGTGCCGGTGCCGCCGCGTGCGTCATAAACCGTCAACGTAACCTGATAGGTGCCCGGTTCATAGAACGTCTTGTACCCGGTGGAACCCCAGGTCTCGCTGCCGTCACTGAAGCTCCACTTGATGTTTCCGAGGACCCCGTCGGGATCGTAAGAACGGTCAGCGTAGAACGTGACATCCAGCGGCACCGGGCCGTGAGTCCTGTCCTGACGCGCGATGGCAACAGGAAGAAGGTTCGGAGAGATCGCGCGAACCATCAACTCTTGCATCGCGGTCGCGCCCGCGTTGTCGGTAACCGTGAGCGTCGCCAGGAACGGCCCCGGTGTGGAGTAGGTGTGCAGAGGGTTCGGGTCGGGAGAACTCGCGCCGTCGCCGAAGTCCCACGAGTACGACGCAATGCTGCCGTTTGGATCGGTGGTCCCTGCCGAGTTGAACGAGACCGCGAGCGGGATGTCGCCGCCCATCGGTAACGCCGTGGCGCGCGGCGATGGCCACGGGTTATTGCCGGTACCGTACAGCTCGTAGCCGACGCGGTAGTTCGCGAGCGGTGACTCGTTGCGCATGAAGGAAGCAGCAAACAGCGTGACACCGTTGGATGAAACCACCGTTGGGTACGCTTCTGCGATCGGGCTGTTGGAGAACACGAATCCTTGCGGGTCGATGACTGCTCCCGACTCGGAAACACGCATGCCGTACAGATCGCTGCGCGCATCGAGCTGTTCCAAGAGCGAGTCGGCGAGCGCCGAACGTTGATCCTGCCAGGTGATCACGAAGTACGAGCCGTCCCACGACACGCGCGGTCGGTATTGATCGTCCGACCATGGCGTGATGTTGACGTAGGGGTGCACGGTGCCGTTGGGATCGATCTGCCGGAACAGCAGATCGTTCTCGACACCCGACGTCAATTCTTGCGATTGCACCATCAGCGCTACGTTGTTGCTGGCCGCCAAACCGATGCCGAAGATTCCGTTGCCGCCGCAGCTCGAGTACGGTCCGTGAACGGTGAACTCAGGCGCCTTTACCCCGAAAGCGTCGATGAACGTCGCGGCGGTGCTTGCGTAGCAGTCGTCATGGGAAGCGTTGTCGCGCCAGACCAACAGCCAGCGTCCGCCGAGAACTGCCAGCGTTGGTGTGCTCGAGTATGTGCCGTTGATTTGAATCGGTGATGGGTTCAGCAGTGCTCCATCGGAGCCGCGCACGCGCATCGCGATCGGGTTGATGTACTGACAGTTGATGCCGCATCGCAAGCCGACGATCAGGAAGTCACCGTTCAACGCCGCGATATCGACCGGGCCGAAGCCGGAACTCATCACCAGCATCGGCGCCGGATCGATCACGGCGCCGTTCGATTGGAGACGGCGCATCACGACACCGCTGCCATTGTTCCAGGCCGCCATATACACAGATCCATTCCACGCAATGGCGGGGTAGCCTGGGTAATCGGTCCCGTCGGCAGCGTCCAGCTCGATCGGCTCGGCGGTGAGTGGGTTGCCGGTGGAATCGAGCGGCTGCGCGAGGATGCGATTGCGGCCCGCCGTGCTGCTGCGATAGACGACCATGTAGCCGCTGCCGTTGGTTGCAACATCGGGCCGCCACTGCGAGGGTGCGCCGAGCGACGCCGTGCGTGTTGGGCCGAGGAGATTGAGCGAACTGATATTGGACGTGTAGACATCGGAGTTGTTGGTGGTGTACTCCGACCACGCTACCTGCACGCTACCGCTTCCGGCGCTCGCCGTATTGCCGGTCTTGGCTCCGACGACAAGCACGCCGCCCGGATCGAGCACGACGCCTGCGGTACTCACGCGCGCGACCCGCGCATCGGTGAGCGAGCCCCAGATCGCCTTCCAGTACGTGCCGTCCCAAACGGCGCTCGTTACCGCGGTGCCGCTCGGCTCGTTTGGTCCGGAGATGTTGACGCCGCTGCCGTCGAGCTTCTGCCCGGCGGTGTTGATGCGCGTTCCCTTGACGGCGATCGTGAAGTCGGGGAGCTGTTCATTCCACACCGCGTAGAAGCCGATTCCGTTGGACACAAGCCGCTTGATCGTGCTTCCAAGCAGACCGAACGGCGCCGGGTCGAGCAACGTGAGATTGGAGTCGAAGCGAATTGCTGTGGTTGGATCGGAGCCGGTCATCGACTCTTCATAGGCCAAGAGGAAAACACCATTGGCATACGCAAGCTGCAGTCCGCCGCGCAGATAGTAAGTGCCTGTCACGATGCTGCGTGGGCCCGGATCAAGCAGCACGCCGGCCGCGGAGATCCGCGATGCCACGAGATCGCCACTGGACGAGGTGCTTTGGTTGACGACCACCCAGCCCGAACCATCGGACGCGACGGCCCACGTCGAACCGACCGGCGTCATGTTGAACAGCTTGATCGGCTTCGGATCGAGGACCTGGCCAGTCGGGGCGACACGCAACGCCTCCAGCGACTGTTGGTAGTAGCCGGTGCCACCGACGTCGTAGCTCTCGAAGACAACCAACCAGTTGGTGCCGTTCCATGCCGCGCGCGGGACCGTCTGTGCCGCGCGTCCGGCTGCAATTGCAAACGGAAGGGCATCGATTGCATTGCCAGCCGCGTCGAAGCGCATGCCGTAGATGTCTTGCGAGGTTTCGCCCTCGTATCCGCCGGTGCTGTTGGCCCGGTTGTCGGACCAAATGGCGAGCACGGTGCTGCCACCCTGCGAGAGGAACGGTGAGAGTTGATTGTTTGCGGCCGAAGCAATCGCCGCGTCACCCGGAACGAATCTTGTCGGGATTCGCACCGCCGCAAGCGCCGGCCCAACCACCAGCGCCAATGCAAGCGCTGCAACGATCGACGCATAACGATGAATAGAGGGCCTTGTTTGCTGTGGGCTACTCATTGTCCTTCTCCCCTCTGCTGAAAATCTTGCAGACCGGTGTGTGCATATGCGAACTCTGTCCAATGGGCTCGTCGGGATAACGGAGCTGCTGTGCTGCACTTCTGATACCTCGCAGATTCACTCGCCACCTGATTCGTTCAAGCCGATCCGATCGAGGCGGTATCCAATCGGTAGGCTGAACTGCGCCCCACTGAATACGCGGAACGTACGAGGCTGTCAGTGCCCTGAGTCACAGCCCGCACATGACATTTGTCATGCGGCGCAGGCCGATAGATTCGCGCTCGGTTCGCGGGCGACCGGACCCGGGGATTGATCGCAGAGCCAGGGGGATGGCTGCGCTGTCTGGGGGGACAAATCACGCCGCTATCGCAACCGGACGCAACTCGGTACCTTCTCGTCTCATGGAGGCGTTTTCTATGACTCGGTCCAGCCTGCTGTTGATGGTCGCGATACTCGCCACCGCCCCCACGGCGCTGGCCGCGCCACGCTGGTTTCGCGTTTCGATCACGCCGTTTGCGTACGACATCTCCGATGAGTCGCAGCTCGATACCTACGCGCGGGTCAACGCACGCCAAGACATGGAAACGCATCATGTCGACGACGGCGTGCCGTGGCCCGAGGCGTATGCCGGCACGCCGTATCACCCCGCGGCGGAGGCGAACATCGCGCTTCGCTTGGCCAACACGCCGCCTGGAATGAAGTCGTATTTGGCGGTGACGCCATTGGACAGCAACCGCGGCGACATGGCCGGCTACTGGAGCGACTCGTCCAACGCACCGCGCCCAGGTGTGTGGGCCGACAAAGACTTCGACGACCCCATGGTGATCGAGGCGTACTACAAATACTGCCGCGACATGGTCAACCGCTTCCATCCCACCTACTTCAACTACGCGATCGAGTCATTGGAGCTGGCCCGCAATGCGCCCGCGCGCTGGCCGGCGTTTATGCGACTCTTGAATGCGGTGTATCCCAGGCTCAAGCGCGACTTCCCCGCCTTGCCGATCTTCGTGTCGATCACGTTGCGCGATCCAGGCACACCCGGCATGACCGACTACACCGACGAGGTGGGCGAGCTGATGAAGGTGTCGGACTACATGGCGGTCAGTACGTACCGTTATCTATTCGGCAGCGGCAACGACAAAGGGAATCCTGCGAACCTTCCACCTGGCTGGTTGCAGCAAGCGGCCGACTTGGCACCCGACAAACCGTTCGCAATCGCCGAGACCGGTTGGCTGGCTGAAAACCTCAACGCCCCCTCGTTTGGATTGTTCGTTACCGGCACGGCGGCGTGGCAGGCCGACTACGTGCGCGCACTGTTTTCGGAATGCGAGCGATTGAAGGCGCGCTTCGTGATTTGGTTCTTGGCTGTCGACTACGATCGGTTGTGGTTTTGGTTGACGTTGTTGGGGCAGGCCAACGACGGCTGGTTGTTGTGGCGCGACACCGGATTGTGGAACGGGCAACTCAGCGCGCGCCCATCGCTCGCGGTTTGGGATGCTCGCAATGCCGATGGCCGGCGCGCGGTGCCGCCGATCGTACCCGATGGGTGGTCAGTGCCCGGCGCACAACTCACGGTCGCGCGCGCCAGCGGCACGCAACTGAAGCTCGACTGGGGATTGGGAGCGTGCCCGGCCCCGAATCACCACGTGGTGTGGTTGGATCTGCACGCGATCGCCAGTTACAGCGTTGTCGGTGAAACCTGCGCCGTCGGCAACACGGGTTCGTACACCGGGCCAGCGCCGGCAGGTGATCTAGGTGTGTTGGTGGTGGCCGATGACGGCGCGTCGATCGAAGGATCTCACGGCGTCGACAGTAGCGGACACGAGCGACCCTCACGGTCGACGCTGTGCGGCTTGTCCACCAAACTCACCGACGGCGTTTGCCCCTAGCGCTTATGGAGCGATGAAGCGTTGAACCATCCCGAGGCTTACTCGTGGAGCGAGCCACTCCCCACACTCACGTCTTCGCGCGTGGTGCTGCGCCCGATTAGGCACAGCGACGTGGCCGCGTACTTCGCGATCTTCTCCGACCCGGAAACGACGCGATATTGGTCGCGACCGCCGATGCAACAGATGGCCGAGGCCGAAAGCTATGTCCAGCGCGTGATCGATGGCGTCACTCAACGCCGCGTTGTGCAGTGGGCGATCGCGCTTCCTGGAGCTGATACGGCGATCGGGCACGTCGCGCTGCATCGGATCGAGCTGGATCATCGGCGCGCCGAGGTAGGGTTTGCCTTGAGTCGCACACACTGGGGTGGCGGGTTGATGTCGCAGGCGTTGGCGATGCTGATTGCATTTGCGTTCGAGACGATGCAGTTGCATCGCTTGGAGGCCGATGTCGATCCACGCAACGCAAGCTCGTTGAGGCTGCTTGCGCGTCATGGATTCGTGACAGAAGGCCACTTGCGGGAACGATTCCTCGTGAGCGGCGAGTGGTGCGATTCCGTCATGCTTGGGTTGTTGCGAACGGAGTGGGACCCAAGCGAGGGCGCATAGGCGGGCGCTAGCGACTCTCTCGACTGGGCGCCACGGGCGCGAGACCGGAGCTGCAACCGGTGGCCTGTTTGAGAGTGGAGTGCGACGATGCCGGCATGAGTCCCGAGAAGCCAGCAGATGCGCACAATGACCCGCGTCCCGACAGCAAGTTACGTGTGGTTGGGGTTCGTGTCCCTTCGCGGGGCGGGCTAGTCGCGGCGGCAGCGCTCCTCGATCTCGTTATTCGCTTGCGCGGCGATCGGCCCTTCATCCCGAAAGGCGTTCACCGATTTACTTCGTTCGAGGAGAGCGGCGCGTGGTCGCTTCGCATGATGGCTCGCCAGCCGAATCCAGACCGCCAACCCTAGCGGATCTACTCACGCTGTGCCGCCATTTGAACGACGCGGGTGCTAGGTATCTCGTAATCGATGGCATGGCTGTTATCCACGCCGGGTTCGTACGTGCGACCGAGGACATCGATCTGCTCGTCGCTGCCGACGCCGACAACGTTGAGCGTGTGCGGAGCGCGCTGCTTCATTTGCCTGATCGCGCCGTGCGCGAGGTGGATGACGAAGACCTGATGACGTACGCGGTGATTCGAGTCGCGGACGAGATCGTGGTCAATCTCATGCGCTCGGCGTGCGGGATCGAGTATGCGGAGGCGTGCCAGGAGATCGAATACGACACCATCGACGGTGTAACCGTACCGTTCCCGAGTGCGAGACTCCTACTACGAATGAAGCAGACCCTGCGCGAGAAGGATGCGATCGATCGCAGCTTTCTGATGCAGCGAATGCGCTCTTCGTAGAGCGCCGACCCAGGGGCGCGCTGTCGCAGGGGACGCGTCGACATCCCCGGGCAAAGCGCCCAATGCCGGCGACAATAACGTCAGCCCTGTCACGAATCGGTTTCGAACCGTCGCTCGACGGCTTGCATAAGCTGCAAATCGGCTCCTGGCGAGCAAAAAACTCGAGCGGTTGGGTAGACGCAGGCCGATTCGTGAGGCAGCTTTCTTGGGTGCGCGCGCGTCGTCCTCTCAGAGAACCGTCATGAGCCATTTGCCCTCTCATGTCGGGGCACGGCCGCGACGCCGGTCGCCGCTGATTGCGGTGCTCGATTTCATTGGGAGCGTAACGTTTGGCCTGTCGATGATGGGCTTGCTGTTGCTCTACTGCTGGATCGGGTCGGCGGGGTTTGCGCCTTTCAGCGATTGGTTTCCGCGCCAGTCGCTGGAGATGACCGAGCTGGAGTGGTTTTCTTGGTGGCCGTTCAAGGCGCTTTTGACCTCGATTGCCGTTTCGCTCGTGATCGTCACCGTGCGGCGTATCAAGTTCAATCTCCCCAACCTCGGAGTTTGGGCGGTGCACGTCGGGGTGATCGCCTTGATGGCCGGTACCGGTTATTACTTCGCTCGCAAACTCGAGGGGGACACGGCGGTCTATCGCTTCAGCGCACAGCTCAGTGCCGGCGGCGCCAAGAGCGAGTTGATGCTTCAGCCGGGAACTCGCGCCTTTGTCTACGGCGATGGCCGGTTCTATGACGTCAGGGTTGCGACGATCCAACCGCAGTACGAACTGCTGACCGGCGCCGACAAGGGCAGACGCGCCTACAGCGTCCAACTCGCAGTGCAGCCGTACATTGCGGGGCGACCCGGGAGCCCGTTCGTTCGACAGGTGATTGCGGGATATCCGCAGTACACCGAGGACGTTGTTCCGGGTCAGGGCCGCGCCATCAAGGTTGTCGGGCGCGCGATTCTCGACGACGCGCTACATGTCGAACTCGTTCCATATGCCGCCGATCGGTTCTATCTGCGCGATAGTGCGGCCGTGCGGCTACGCGCAGCCAATGACCATGAATGGATCGAATACGCGTTGCCGCGGCTGCCGCGCTACGCCGAGCATGTTGCGGACACTCGAAGTGTCGACGCAGCGCCCGGCGAACCGCTTGCATCGCGGGCACTCGAGATACGCGGAGAAGCCAGCGACACGCCCGCATCGCCGCCTCTGAAAGGGGTTGAACTGCGCGCCACGGCGTTTCTGCCGCATGCCCGCTTGGAGCAAACATGGGAACCAGGCGGACCTCTGCGACGTCCACTAGCGCAGTTGACGCTGCGCGCCTCCGGCAGCCTCACGCGTCACGCGCTCGTGCAATCCGGCGGCGTGACAACGCTCGGCACCGCGACCGGTCCGCTCGAAGCTCAATTGGTGTGGCTCGACAGCGCTGCGGCGCGCGAATCGCAGCGCAAGATCGAGCCGGCCAGCGTCCGCGTGCGCGTCGGCAACGACGATCGCTTGATACCGCTCGCCGAGTTGATGAAGGGCGAGGTCTCGCTCGGAGCGACGGGCTATTCGCTGCGTGGTTTGCAGTTCGTTCCGCATTGGTCGGTGGCTGACTCGGGCGAATCGGCCTCGGTAGTCACGATCGCGGTCACACACGGTACACAGCGCTACACACGCGCGGTGGTCTCACCGGACGGCGGGCGATCGGAAGACCTTGACGAGGCGGGCAAGCGATTGGGCAAGCGGGTCGACGAGGCGCTCGATATCGAACTGCTCGATCCCGTGGCGCCGGCGCTGAAACTCGTCGCGGGCGAGTGGGGCGTCGACATCGGGCTGATCGGCGAGGATGGCAAGGCGGAATGGAAGTCGGCTCGCACGGGGGAAACCGTCGAATTCGCGTCGCGGTCGCTGTCGATCGAGGTGAACGGTTTGAGCCGCGAGTCGCATCGCGTCACCCGCCCCACGATCATTCCGTTGCGTGAGCGCGACACCAAGGCAGGGATGGCGCACGCGTTGATCCGTTTGGAACTCTCGCGCGCAGGCAAGACGCAATCGGCGTGGTTGGAGTACAGCCACTACCCGCATCCCAATCGCTATGGCTACAAGCCGCAGCGCCTCACGTTCGATGACGGCGCGGTGCTGGAAGCGGTGTTCACGCGCCAGAGCCGACCATTGCCGATGAGGTTGTCGTTGGCTGAGTTTCAGCTCGAAACCTACCCTGGTGGGCAACGCGAGCGCGACTACATCAGCCGGATTCGCTTCGACGATGGACAGGGTTGGAGCGAGCCGGTCGATATCCGCAGCAACGTACCGACCGGCCACGCGGGTTGGTGGTTGTTTCAAAGCACGTGGGATCCGCCGGCACCGGAAATGGGCTACGCCGGCCTGAACTTCAGCGGTGTTGGCGTCGCCAATCGGCATGGTGTGGGGGCGATGTTGGGCGGCGCGATCATCGTTGCTTTCGGTTTGATCTGGGCCTTCTACGTCAAGCCGACGCTGCTGCACAAACGGCGCGAGCAGCGTCGATTGTCGATCGAGGCGACTGTCACGACGCCGGAGTCGCAGCCAGTCCCGACGCCTCAGGTGCACGCATGAAGCGCTTCGTCGCTGCGACAGCACTCACCGCCGCACTTGTTGTCGCTTCAGGATGTGGCGCGAGTCCAAAGGACTCGGTGGTCCCGCTCTCGGTAGGCCGACCATTCCGCGAAACGATCGATTTGGCGGCGATTCGTCTGGTTGCTGTTCAAGACGACGGGCGCGTCAAGACCTTCGACGCCTTGGCGCGCGAGACGCTCGCGCGTGCGTTCGGGCCGAAGGCGCTGGGCGACGCCGACCCGGTGCTCGCGTACTTGGACCTGATGCTCGTGCCGGAAAACTCCACCACTTCGGCCGCGCTGTATGCGCCGAAGAAAGCGTTCCGCCAGCGGTTGGTGCAGATCGTGCGCGAGTCGACACCGGTGGCGCAGCGGCGTGATCTTTTGTCCGACGAAGCGCTCGAGCGCTTTCTCGAAAGCGGCTACTGCTCTGCAGCATTCCTCGATCATCCGACGGTGCGCGAAGCGCTCGGCCTGCTCGATCGCGACCTGATGTCGGGAAGCAAAGAGGTGCAGAAACTGCTGCGTTCGCGCCAACTCGGCGACGGCCGCACGCTGCAATCGATCTGGCGCGTTGTGCCGCCCCCTGGCGGGACGACCGTCGACAGTTGGCTTCCGATCAGCGGAGCAGCAGCGGGAGGAATGGCCGCGCTCCTGCCCAGCGATGATGTGCACAAAAGCTTCCACGGCGGCGAGTTGCCTAGCTCGATCAAACCCGAGACGAAACAAGCACTGAACGCGTCATGGGCTGAACTTCAGCGCGCGTGGCGCTTCCAAGATGCTGCCGCGGCCAGCAACGCACTCGATGCACTGGCGCAGCAACTGGGCGCGATCGAACCGGCGCTGTACCCATCCTCGACGCGTCGCGGAATCGAGTCCTGGTACTTGCGCATGCACAAACTTACTTGGGCGTGGCTGATCTATCTGGCCGCATTGGTCCCCTTGTTGTTTGGTATCACACGCGGCCGGCCGCGCGCGCTGCGTCTGGGATTCGTTCTGTTCGCGTGCGCGTTGGCGCTTCACACTGCCGCGATCGGGCTGCGTTGGTACATTGCCGGGCGCATCCCCAACTCCAACATGTTCGAAGCGGTCTGCGCCTCGGCTTGGTTCGGTGCCGTCATCGCGTTGGTGTTGGAACGACTGCTGCGGCGCCACCGCGTGCGCGGCCTCCCTGCGTTGGCTGCCGCCGTCACCGGCATGACCGCCCTGATGGCCGGGTCGTTTTTGCCCGTCGGCCTGAGCGGCGACATTTCACCGGTGATGCCGATCCTCGATCGCACCGTCTGGCTCTACATTCACACCAACGTGGTGATCACCTCGTATGCGTTGATCTTCTGCGCTGGCGTGGTGGCGGCACTGTCGTTGGCGACGCGTTGGTCGCCGGCAAAACGCTGGGCCTCGGCGACCGGCGACACCGGCCTGTTGGAAACGTTCGACGGCGCCACGATGATCTTCCTGCAACTGGCGTTCGTTGCGTTGTGGGTTGGCACGGTGCTCGGCGCAGTGTGGGCCGATGTATCGTGGGGCCGGCCGTGGGGTTGGGACCCTAAAGAAGTGTTCGCGCTCAACACGTGGCTCGTGTTTTTGATGTTGATCCACGTGCGCTTGCGCGCTCGCGACAAGGCGTTCTGGACAGCGGTGCTGGCGTTAGTCGGGTGCGCGGTGATGCTGTTCAACTGGATCGCCGTGAACTTCGTGATCGTTGGGCTGCACAGCTACGCGTGATCAGGGTGCCGCTTTCGGCAGTTCAGTGCCGAATGAACCGGTCTTTCAAGTTGTAGCGGTCGAGCATGTTGTACAACGTGCGCAGCGACACGCCGAGCTGATCGGCCGCCGCCTTCTTGTCCGAGCCGGTCATCTCCAGCGCCAAGAGCAGCGCTTGTTGTTCCAGCTCCTCGAGCCTCACGGATGGAAGCGCAAAAGATGCAGGTTTCGCCGTGCGCAACGCGAATTGGGTGACGTCATCGGCTCCAATCGGTTGGTGCTGCGTCATCAGCGCAAGACGCGTCATGGCACTGTGCAGTTCACGCACGTTCCCCGGCCAATCGTAGGCCTCGAGCAGTTTGACTGCGCCCTCCGATAGCTCCAGCGGGGTGTTCTCACGCTCTGCGATCCGCCGCAGAAACGTCCGCGCCAGCGGCGCGATGTCCTCACGGCGAGTGCGCAGCGCCGGCAGCTTCAGTTCCAGCGCCGACAAGCGCTGGAGCAGATCGTGCCGGAAGCGGCCGGCAACGACCTCGTGCTTCAGGTCACGATCGGTCGCCGCCACGAGTCGCACCGTCGACGGGATCGCCGGTGATAGCGTGTCGAGCGCGCGAAGCAGGGAGGCTTGTTCCGGCTCGGGCAGCGCATCGACTCCGTCGAGGAACAGCGTGCCGCCGCGAGCTGCGTCCAACAGTCCACCATTTCCTTGGGCGCCAAACAGATCGATCGCCATTCGCTCCGGGGTCATCGCGCCACACTTGGCCACTACGAACGGCGACGACGCGCGCAACGATCGACGATGTAGGTTGAGCGCCACCAATTCCCTGCCGGTGCCCGGTTCGCCTTCGATCAGAACGCACTCTTCGCGCGGCCCGAACTTCTCGATCAGTCGTTTCAGTACGAGCATGGCGGGGCTATCGCCCAAGATCTCCCCTTCGGCATGACTCCACGCCGCAGCGAGCTTGAGACGCTCGATATCGGCCAGGAGCGCGGTCTTCTCCGCTGCCTTCAAGAGGGTCTGTTCCAGTTTGTCCAGCGCGGTCGGTTTGACCAGAAAGTCGTAGGCCCCCTCGCGCATCGCTTCGACCGCTTCGCTCACACCGCCGTGCCCCGTCAGGATCACGATCTGGATCGCGGCGTGTTTGCGCCGCAGTTGGCGCAGAAACTCGAGCCCATCCATTCCCGGCAAGTGCATGTCGACCAGGCACACATCGGGCATTGACGAATCGAACGCATCGAGCGCCTCTTCGGCGGTCGCCCTAGCGCTGACCTCGAATCGCTCCGACAACTCGCGTACCAGCACATTGCGATACGTGGCGTCATCCTCGATGAACAACAACCTCGGCCGACTCATGCGTTCCCCTCCCCGGCAACCGGCAATCTCAACTCGAAGACAGCGCCGCGCACCGCCCCGGGTCGGTACTCGATCCGCCCGCCCAGCCCTTCCACGATCATGGCGGTCAACGACAAACCCAAACCGGTCCCCTTCCCGGACTCTTTGGTGGTGAAGAACGGTTCGAAGACCCGATCGACATATTCTGCAGGCACGCCTGGCCCTTCATCGGCAACGGTGATCCAGACGCCAGGCGACGCAGCCCCTATCGTCACCGTGATGGTGCCGTTCTCGGGCGACGCATCGATCGCGTTTTGCAGCAGATTCAACAGCACCTGCTCGATCTCGGCAGCCGGCAATCGCATCGCCGGCAAGGGCGGCGTCGGCTGATCGATCTGTACGGTCAGGCGCTTTTGGCTCGAGCGATGCGCCACGAGTCGCTGCACTGTGTGGATCAGTTCATCGATCCGCACGGGCCTCACCTCGGCCGGCGCGCGGCGTGCGAATGACAGCAGCCGCGCTGCCAACTCGCTGGTGCGATGCGCTTCGCCCGAGATGGTGCGCAGATAGTCCAAGATCTCGGCCTCCGGTACGGGGCCGCGCTGTAACTTGCGCTCCAGCCCCTCGGCGCATGACGCAACGGAAGCGATGGGTGTGTTGATCTCATGGGCAACACCCGCGGCGAACGTTCCCACATCGGCGAGCTTGGCCGCATGCTTGAACTGCTGCGTGCGCTGCTCGAGCAAATCGGCAAGCTGACGCTGCGACTCGAACAGGCTGGCCGCCATTTGATTGAACGTGCGCGCCAACGCGCCCAGTTCGTTGGGTGCTCGAATTTCCAGCCGGTGCGCGAGATCCCCCTCGCCGAACCGCTCGACCGCACGCTGCATACTCCGCAGCGGCGAAACGATTTGCCGCTGCAGCGACCACAAGATGAACGCCAACAGCACCAGGCTCGAGAGCGTGGCCAGCTTCATCACGAACGCGATCGTCGAAAGGTGATGACGCAAATCGGCGCGCGCCGCGTCGGTCTCGTCACGGATGACCTGGGTCAACTCGGTGAACAAGACATTGACCCGATCGATCACCGCGTCACGTCCAGCAAACAACGCCTGCGGTGTGGTTGCCATGAGCATCTCCTTCAGCTCGACAACACCGGCCTGAATCGCGTTGACCTGATTCGCTTCGGCCGCCTCGTGATCTGGCTCGCCGCGACCTGCCAGTTCCGATCCGCTGTGAAACTCGCCCAGCTTGAATTGCACCTGCTGCATCAACGACAGCGCTTGCGGTTTGAACTCCTCGACATGCGCCGGATCGACTCCCAATCCGCGCAGCAAGACTTCGAGCTTGGCAAAATCGACGCGCGCGGCGGCACAAACCTGGTCCTCGCGCGTCTCGTCGAGCACTCGGTCGCTTTCGTCTTGAATGCTCTCGAGTTGAACCAGAATCGCAACGGTAACCGCAATCGCGAGCAACGCGGCGATTGCTCCTCCTGTGCCCCAGCGGCTAGCCAACGATGAGGAGAACGGTTGCGGCATCGGCTCCTGCTATTCCGTGAACGATCCGGGTGTCTGTTCTAAAGGAGTCGGAGTATACGAATCGATACCTCACCGTCCCGTCTGCGGCGCTGTATGACGAAGGTTTAAGCCTCACGAGATGCTGATACCCGAGTCGCGCGTCGACCGGTTGAGGCGCAGTTCGCCGAGCCCGTCGGAGATTCAAGAGCAGGAAAGCGCGGGATCGATACGGGGTGCGCTGTCGCGGACGACCGCTCGCGCAGGAAGAAAGGACTGGAGAGCCGCACCGGTCGGGCGGGATGCCGGTGCAGGATCGTCCCCCCAGACACCTCGCGATCTGATGCCGCCAATCGCGGGGGAACCCTGGTCGGGATCTCTCGAGTTTTTCAGATCACTAAGGTGCCGCTTTGAACTCCAAACTCGCCGAGTTCATGCAGTAGCGCAGTCCCGTGGGGGGCGGGCCGTCGTTGAACACATGGCCCAAGTGCGCATCGCAGACCGCGCAGTGCACCTCGGTGCGTCGCATGAAAAACCCGTTGTCTTCGGTTTCGCCGACGTTCCGCGGGTCGATCGGCTGCCAAAAGCTGGGCCAGCCGGTGCCGCTATCGAACTTGGTCTCGCTGGAGAACAGCGGCGTGGCGCAGCCGGCGCAGACATAGACACCCTTGGCGTGGTTGTCCCACAACTTGCCGGTGAAGGCGCGTTCGGTGCCGGCTTTGCGCATCACGTAGAACTGCTCGGGGGTGAGGATCTTCTTCCACTCTTCTTCGGTCTTGACGACCCGGCGTGCCGTCGTGGTCATGGTTGGTTTCTCGGGGGTAGGGGGGGCTGCCTCCGAAGTCTCGAGAGTGCATCCGGAGACAGCCACGGCCAGGACTGGGAGGGTGACCAGTAGGAGGAAAGGAGTTTTCATCTGGTCCTCTGATGCGTCGGGGGGGGCATCCGTTTCATCGAAATGGACCGCCAGAGTAAACCGCGGGCTTCAGGGATTCACCTTTTCGAGGGGACTTCGCTGGGGTCCGGTATCGACCGGGACCTTGGGCCACTCTCTTGGAGGTTCGACGCGTAACATTTTCCAGGGGCGTCCGTTTGTAATGGCGACTCTCGTCGGAGGAACCGCCCATGTACGCCATCCGCGCTCGATTGATCGTGATCTTCATCGCCATCGTGGCCTATGCCGCTTCGTCCCTGGCCGCGACCCGGATTGAAAAAGAATGGCCGTTAGCCGGCACCGGCACCGTGACGGTCAACACCTCCGAAGGGTCGATCGAGGTGGTGGGCAGCGACCGCAAAACGGTTCACCTGCTGCTGACTGCCGATATTAGTGACTTCGATGCAAAGTTCGTCGTCACGTACAACATCAAGCCGGATTCGGTCGCGATTCAGCTCGAGCGCAAAGGAAGCGGCTGGGGCTTCTGGGGTCGCATGGTGGAGCGCGGACCCAACATGAAGTTCAAGCTCGAGGTTCCGCGCGAACTCACGCTCAATTGCGATACGTCGGGCGGACCAGTCAGTGCCTCATCGCTCGAGGGTGCCATCACACTGCACACGTCGGGCGGGCCGATCACCATCAGCGACATCGCCGGGAAGGTTGACGCGGAAACGTCGGGTGGACCGATCGACGCCAGCAAGATCGACGGCACCGCGAGCCTGCACACCAGCGGCGGACCGATCAGCGTCGAGTCGATCAGCGGAGACCTGCGTGCCGAAACCTCGGGAGGGCCGATTCGGATCGAAGGCGCGGGCGGTGTGGTCGATGCGCACACCAGTGGTGGCGGCGTCGACGTGACCCTGGCCAAGGGAAATGCAAAGGGTGGCTCGATCGAGAGCTCTGGCGGCGGCATCAACGTCGCGCTCGACGCGACGGTCGATCTCACGCTGATTGCGGAGACCTCCGCCGGTCGCGTGCAGAACGATCTCGGGGCAGCGTTCCAAGGAACCAACGATCGCGATGAACTGCAAGGGAAACTCAACCGCGGCGGCGCGACGTTGCGAATTTCGACCTCGGCCGGCGGTGTGAGACTCACCAGCCTGTAGTCAGTCGACAAGCAGTTCGCGGGGCGGTGGGCCGATGCGGCCGCCGCCCCGTTTCGTTTGTCGCGGCATCCCGCGCGATCGGGCCGCTCTGCACCACGCGATCTCTGGTTTCGGCAGTATCGTCCGGCCAGCGCGGCGGGCGCAGTCGATCCGGCGCGCCTATCTTCTCGGGCCGAGGGATCGACGATGCTGGTGATGAAATTCGGCGGCACATCGGTTGGTGACGCCGCTCGTATGCGTCATGTGGCGCGCTTGGTTCTGGCCGAGCGCAACCAGACACCGGTCGTGGTGGTGACCTCGGCGATGACCAAGGTCACCGACGCGTTGATCGCCGTTGCGCACGCAGCGCGCGATCGCAACTCCAGTGCGGTCGAGGCCGGGTTGGGCGAGCTCCGACGCCGGCACATCGAAGCGGCTGAAGCGCTCACCGACCCGGGCGCACGGCGCGAGGCATTGCTCGGGTCGCTGCGCGAGCTGCTGATGGAACTCGAGCAGGTCTGTCACGGGATTCGCTTGCTGAGCGATCTCACGCCGCGCTCGCTCGATCTGGTCTCGTCGTTCGGTGAGCGACTGGCCGCGCCGTTGGTGGCGGCAGCGATCCGCACCGAAGGAGGCGAGGCCGAGCCGTTCGATGCGCGACTGTTCGTGCGCACCGACGCGATGCACGGGAGCGCACGCACCGACGAAACCGCCAGCCGCGCGTTGACACGTCAAGCGCTGCTCCCGCATCTCGAACGGCTCGTTCCGGTGGTAACTGGTTTCATCGGCGCCACGCAGGACGGTGTGACCACCACGCTCGGTCGCGGCGGGAGCGATTTGTCCGGCGCGTTGATGGGGGCATTTCTCGACGCCGAGGCGATTTGGATTTGGAGCGATGTCGATGGCGTGCTCACCGCCGACCCACGCGTCGTGCCCGAGGCACGGCTCCTTACACAAGTCTCGTATCGCGAAGCGGCCGAGATGGCGTACTTCGGGTCGAAGGTCTTGCACCCAGGAACAATTGCGCCGGCGGTGCGACAGCAGATTCCGATCGTTTTGAAAAACTCGTTTCGACCGGAGTCGACCGGAACCGTGGTTGGACCCGCCACCGAAAGCACCGCCGGACCGGTCAAAACCGTTTCGTCGATTGCCGATCTTGCGCTGGTGACGGTGGAAGGAAACGGCATGGTCGGCGTTCCCGGGATTGCGGCCCGTTGTTTCGGAGCAGCGGCGCGCGCCGGCGTCAACGTTTATCTCATCTCGCAAGCCAGCTCCGAGCACAACATCTCGTTCGTCTGCAAACGCAGCGATGGCCGCCGCGTGGTCGCTGAACTCGAGCGAGAGTTCGAGTTGGAACGGATGCGCAGCGAGATCGAGAGCATCGACGTGAAGGAGCCGGTGGGAATCGTCGCAATCATCGGCGAGGGAATGCGTGGTATTCCGGGTGTGAGTCAAGCGATGTTCACCGCGCTTGGCCGCGCTGGCATCAATGTGCAGGCCATTGCACAAGGCTCGTCCGAGCTGAACATCTCGGCGGTCGTCGACGAGTGCGATATTGCTCGGGCGGTCGGCGCGATCCACACCCGCTTCGGGTTGACGCGCGACATCCACGTTTTCTTGTTGGGCAAGGGTTTGGTAGGGCGAACGCTCTTGCGGCAACTTCTGAAGGGGCGGCAGCGCTTGGTGGAGCACTCCACCATGACAGTGCGCGTGATTGGCGTTGCCGGTCGCAATCAGATGCTGTTCGATCCACACGGTCTGGACGACACAACGCTCACCGCGATCGCCGACGGCGCCGCGCTCGACACCTTGGGTGCGCAACCACGTCCCAGCGATTCAGCAATGATCGAGATCGTTGCCGGCTCACGCCGCTTGGATGTGGCGCTCTTGGACATGACCGCTGAGGAGACGGGCCCGCTCCACCGAGCGGCGTTGCAGGCCGGCCTGCACGTGGTGACCGCCAACAAGAAACCGGTGGCAGGGCCGGGCGATGTCTATCGCGAAATCCGTGCGCTCTCGCGGCGCAAGGGATTGGGCTATCACTTCGAAACGACGTTCGGTGCCGGCTTGCCGCTGCTATCGACGCTGCAAGACTTGGTCGCCACGCGCGATGAAGTCGATCGGATCAGCGGCTGTCTGTCGGGAACGCTCGGATTCGTTTGCAGTCGACTAATGCAAGGCCAGCGTTTCTCGGAGATCGTCCGTGAAGCGAAATCGTTGGGGTACACCGAGCCCGATCCACGCGACGATCTGTCTGGTGTGGATGTGGCTCGCAAGGCGTTGATCATTGCGCGTGAAATCGGCATGACGCTGGAGATGAGCGAGATCGCGCTGGTGGGCCTGGTGACCCCCGAGCTCATGGCGCTCCCAAGCGTCGGCGCCTTCATGGAATCGTTGCCAAGACTCGATGCTCCGATGGCCGAGCGGGTCGACGCGGCGCGACGCAACAACGCCGTACTCCGCTTCGTGGCCGAAATTCGACCGGCATCGGTCGATGTGGGGCTGCGCGAAATTCCATTGAGCAGCCCGTTGGCGCAACTTGATGGGCCAGACAACTTGTTGGTGTTTCGAACCGAACGCTACAGCGACAATCCGCTGGTGATTCGCGGTCCGGGCGCCGGCGCCGAGGTAACGGCCGCCGGCGTTTACGGCGACATTCTCAAGATTGGACGTGGACTATGAGTCACCCCTGGTGCACCGCCTTCGCACCGGCTTCGACATCGAACTTGGGTCCGGGTTTCGATTGCTTCGGGTTTGCGCTGGAAGGGTTGGGCGATGTCGTGCAAGCGCGCGCCTCGTCAACGCCCGGGGTTCGACTGCTCGAGATCCGCGGCCGCGGTGAAGGGTTGCCGCTGGAAGCCTCACGCAACACCGCGTCGGTGGCGGCAGCGTCCGTATGGAATGCCGACCCGGCGCGCGCGTCGGAGCTTGGGTTGGAGCTCGTGCTCGAGAAGCGGATGCCGTTCTGCTCCGGGCTCGGCAGCAGTGCCGCCAGCGCCGTCGCCGGTGCGAAGGCCGCCGCCTTGGTGATTGCGCGAGTCGGTGGCCGCATTCCGAACAACGATGAGCTGCTCGCTGCAGCGCTCGACGGTGAAGCGGTCGCTTCAGGGGCGCGACACGCCGACAATGTTGCACCGTCGCTGATGGGCGGATTCGTGATCGTCACACCGGGCTCGCCACCGCAAGTGGCACGGTTCGAACCGCGGCTGGCGCTGATCTTCGCCGTGGTTACGCCGGAATTGCATGTGCCTACCCGCGAGGCGCGCGCGGTGCTGCCCACGGAGATCGGCTTGAGCGAAGCGATACTCGGATGGGCCAATAGCGCCAACCTGATCCTGGCGCTCACATCGGGCGACGCGGAACTGTTCTCTCGCGCGCTGGTCGATCGAATCGTCGAGCCGCGTCGCGCGGTGTTGATCCGTGGCTACGATGACGTCAGGTCGGCTGCCCTGCAGGGCGGCGCGCTGGGGTGCGTCATCAGCGGCTCGGGCCCGACCATGCTGGCGGCGGCCCGATCGCACGGCGAGGTCGAGCGAATCGGTGCCGCGATGGTGTCGGCGTTTGCGCGACACGACGTGCCCGCCACCGCGCTGATCTCACCGATCTCGATGCAGGGAGCGCGTGCCCAATGAGCAGCCTCTCTTGGTTGCAGTGCATCGCCTGCAGCAAGCGGTACGACACACAGGAGGTGCGCTACCACTGCGAGTGCGGCGACATCTTGGAAGTGCAGCATGACCTCGAGCGAGTGCGTGCCGAACACCCTGATCTACGCGAGACTTTCGATCGCCGACGCACCGTCACCGAGGGGCCATATCGCTCCGGCGTGTGGCGCTATCACGAGCTGATACTTCCCCAGCTACCACTCGATCAAATCGTCAGCAAACCCGAAGGAAACACCAACCTCTATCGCACCGACGCGTTGTCCCGTGCCTTCGACTTGCGGTCGCTGTATCTCAAGCACGAGGGCGAGAACCCTACGCTTTCGTTCAAAGATCGTGGCATGACAGCCGGCGTTTCGTGGGCGCGTCACTTGGGGATGAAGACCGTCGCGTGCGCCTCGACCGGTGACACCTCCGCCGCGATGGCCGGCTACGCGGCCGAAGTCGAGGGGATGCGCGGCGTGGTGTTTTTGCCGCAAGGCAAGATCAGCCGCGAGCAACTGACACAAGCAATCGCATACGGCGCAATGACGCTGGCGCTCGACACCGACTTCGACGGTTGCATGCGGTTGGTGCAACAGGTCTGCACGCAACGATCGATCTATCTGCTCAACTCGATGAACTCGCTGCGCATCGAGGGGCAAAAGTCGATCGGCATCGAGGCGGTGCAGCAGCTCGGTTGGAAGGTCCCCGACTGGTTCGTGATTCCGGTCGGAAACGCCGGCAATCTTTCGGCGCTCGGCAAGGGCCTGCGTGAGGCCTATGCCTTGGGGTTGATCGATCGATTGCCGCGCATCGCGGGCGTGCAAGCGGCAGCCGCCGACCCGTTCTATCAAAGCTATCGCAGCGGCTTTCAGCACAAGCGGCATGTCATCGCCAACCCCACCCAGGCGAGCGCGATTCGCATCGGCGCACCGGTAAGCCACGACAAGGCCAAACGCGTGGTGCAAGAGTTCAACGGCGTGGTGTTGTCGGTGAGCGAAGCGGCGTTGATGGAGGCCAAGGCGCTTGCCGATCGCGCCGGAATTGCGGTTTGCCCCAACTCCGGCGTGGCGCTCGCGGGGTTACGAGAGCTTGTCACCAACGGCACGATTCGCAGCAGCGATACGGTGGTCGCAATCATGACGGCGCATGGCTTGAAGTTCTCGGCCACCGACTACGCTTATCACACCGGGGAAATGCAGGACCTGCCGCCGCAACATCTCAACGCGCCGATTCCGGTGCCGGCCACACTCGAGGCGTTGTTGCAACAGCTCGATGAGTCGCAGGCCGGCTAGCCGGACCGACGTTAGGCGAACAGAAGAGCCGTGGATTACGCGAGTCGTCGGGCCGTTGATCAAACAAGCACACGCACTCAGCCGCTCTCAGATGATCACGGTTGCGCCGATCGTCGCCGGCATGAATCGCTCAGGCGCGACGCCGTGCACGACGCGCGCCTGTTCGAGAGCTTGAATCGGGGCGTCGATCGACTCATCGGTCAGTTGCCAACTTCCGTAGTGCATTCCCAACGCACGCGTCGCTCCGATGTCGATGAAAGCGCGCACGGCGTCGTCCGGGTTCATGTGCATCGACTGCATGAACCAGCGTGGCTCGTAGGCGCCAATCGGCAGCAGCGCGAGGTCGATCGGCGCGAATCGCTCGCGCAATTCTTGAAACAGGCGCTGCCAATAGCCGGTGTCGCCCGGGAAGTAGATCGACTTCCCTTCCACCTGCAGCATGAACCCGCCCCACAACGCGACGTTGCGCGCAATCAACAGGCGATTGGACCAATGCTGCGCCGGCACCAGCGTGATCGCGGCGTCGCCCACTGTTTGGCTTTGCCACCAATCCAGCTCGATCGACGGCTCGATTCCGCGCCGCTTCAAGTACCGTCCGTTCTGCAGGGGCGTGATGATCGTGGCGCCATGCTCGCGTGTGATCGGCGCGAGGCTCGACAAGTCCATGTGGTCGTAGTGATTGTGCGAGAGCAGCACGGCATCGATGCGCGGTAGTCGATCCAGCGCCAGACCCGGGTCGCGAACCCGTGCCGGACCAAAACCGACTGGACCAACCCGCTTGGCCCACACCGGGTCGGTCAAGAGCGCCATGTTGTGGGTGCGAATCAAGAACGTGGCGTGATGCACAAAGGTGATCGCGACCTGCCCCGGCTCCACGCGCTGCGGCGGCGGCTCGACCTCGGGGTTGTCCACCCAACGCGGCCAGCGCGCGCGTTTGGTTCCAAGCTGCCAGCGCAACACGTCAAAAAACGATCGGCCGGCGCGAGCTTCAGGATTGACGAAGCGCCCGCCGGCCAGATGGTGCCACGGATCGTTGTTCACCACGCGTCGATCACGGCTTGTTCATGTCAGCCGACTCGCCGCGCTCTCTCGGAAAGCCAGCAACCAACAACCCAAGGCTCGATGCGCTCGATTACTGCTGCAATGAAACGCCACGTTCGCCCAGCAACGTGCCTTGCGCCGCTGCCAATCGCGACAACGCTTTCGAGTAGCTCACCTCGGCCGCTGTTTGAGCGTTCTCCGAGTCTTGCAAATCGTTTTGCGCTTGCAGCACTTGGAAGCTGGTCGATAGACCGTTTTCGAACCGTTTCTGTTCGGCATCGAGCTTCTTGCGTTGCAGCACCACGTTGGCCTTGGCCGAGGCGACGCGCTGTGCCGAGCTTTCCAATCCGCGCGCCGCTTGACGCACCTCGACACGAATCGACTGCCGCGTCTTCTCGATGTTCAACTGCACCTGCTCTTTTTGGATGCGGGTGCGGGCCAGGTTGGCCTTGGCGGTGCGATTGCCGATCGGCAGCGTGAAGATCGCACCGACCGACCAGTTGGTGTTGTCGAGTTTGGGGATTTCCTTGAACGGCTCGGTCCGGCTCTTGTCCTGACGCACCAGCGTGGTTGTGGCCGGAATCGGAATGACTTGAAGACACGCTTCCGGGGTCAGCGGGTTGCCGTCGCAATCGACCACGAGAGTTTGTGACGATGCCGGCACGTTTTGATTGACGAATTCGAAGTTGTTGCCCGAGGCCGAATACGACGCCGTGAGATCCAGTCCCGGCCGGAGCTGATTGGTGCGGAACTTCTCATCCAACTCGACGTTGCGCAGATTGAGCTGAGCTTCATCCAGTTCCTTGCGGTTTTTCATCGCCGTGTCGATCGCAGCGTCGTAGTCGATGGTCGTTGCGCGGAAGTCAGGCGTGTCGGTGGGTACGATCGCCTTGCTCCAGTCAGCAGAAGCGGGGTCGACTCGCATCAACTGGCGCAGTTGGTCTTCAGCGTCGCGCAGGCTGTTTTCGGCCACGATCACCGCTTCCTCGCGGCTGGCCACCTGCGCCTCGGCATTGGTGATCTCGATCGGGGGCAGCGTGCCGACTTCGACGCGAACCTTGGTCTGCTTCAGAAAGTCCTCGGCCAGCGATTTGCTCGTGCGCGCCACGTCCAACGACTTTCTCGCCCCAAACACGGTCCAATAACCACTCTCGGTTTGCTCCACGACTGCAATCACCCGTTGCGTGAGCTGCGCGTCGGAGATCTTCAGGTTGTTCTTGGCCTGCTCGATTTGGGTTTTGTTGATTTCCAAGCCGAAGTTGCGCAGCAGCGGTTGTGTGAAGGTGCCGGTCAGCGACGCCCCCGATTGATTGGGGATCAGACCGAAGCGTTCGGAACCGGCAGGATAGGTAGCGGTGCTGTCGGTGTAGTCCAAACCGACCGACCACTGCCCACCCGTGTGCAGGCGATCGGTGAAAGTGCTGCTGACTGTCGTGTTGTCGCGCTTCTCGGCCGAGAACGAGTTGCTGGGTTCTTCCTGCGAACGCGAGAAGTTGCCGCGCGCCTCGAGACTCGAATCGAACCCGGCCTCGGCCAAAGTCACCCCTACGGCCGATGACTTGGGATCGAGTCGCGCCACGGCAATATCGAGGTTGTGTTCGATGGCCTGAGCAATCGCGTCCTTCAGCGACAGGTTGATGGAAGCGGCACCGGTTTGGGCCATCGCCGCGTGAGCCACGACGAAAGCAGCGACCAAGACGGCAACGGAACGGACTTTCATAGCATCTCCTCGCGATTCCACTGAACAACGCTCTACCCCACGTGGGGGTTACCTCAATTCGACCAACGGGTCGGGATTCTGCGTCAGGACCTCGCTCGGCGCACCCCGGCCGGGGGCGGGCGGTCGGTTTGGGGAGTCCGGCGGGGCGGGTCGCACCGCGGACTACGGCGTCGCTTTGATGGAAGGCAGCCCCGCGACTTCCTCGGCCCGATGACATGCGGCCAGGTGTCCGGGGGCGAACGGGCGTAACGCCGGCACTTCGGTACGACATCGATCGATCGCCAGCGGGCAGCGCGGATGGAAGCGGCAGCCCGCAGGAATATCGAGCGGCGAGGGGATCTCCCCCGGGATCGGTGCGCGCACCAACCGCGCAGCGGCCGGCTCGGGCGGCGGTGAGGCTGCGAACAGGGCGCGGGTATACGGATGGTGCGGCTGTTCGCAGACTTGGGTTCGGGTCCCCTGCTCGACGATCTTCCCCAGATACATCACGGCGATCCGGTCACACAGGTGCGCAATCAGGGTCAGATCGTGAGCGATAAACAGATAGGCAATACCGTGTTTCTTTTGCAGTTCGACCAAGAGGTTGATGATCTGCGCTTGGACCGAGACATCGAGCGAACTGACCGGCTCATCCAACACCACGAAGTCGGGGTTCACCGACAACGCGCGCGCAATGAAGATCCGCTGCTTTTGTCCGCCGGAAAATTCGTGCGGGTACCGTTCCATCGCTCCCGCATCGAGCCCGACATCCGAGAGCAACTCCGCGACACGATCGCGCAGTGCCGCGCCCTTGGCCAAGCCGTGCACTTCGAGCGGCTCGCCCACCAACGAACGCACGCGCATGCGTGGGTTGAGTGCTGCGCCAGGATCCTGAAACACCACCTGCATGCGACGACGCAAGCGCCGCATCTCGCGATTCGGCAGCGCGCGCACGTCGAGCCCATCGAACTGAATCGTTCCAGCGTCCGGTTCGTAAAGTCGCAGGATCGATCGTCCTGCCGTGGTCTTGCCCGAACCCGATTCGCCCACCAGTCCGAAGATCTCACTTTTCGCGACGTCTAAATCGATCCCATCGACAGCGGTCAACGTTCGTCGCGGCTCGAGCCATCCTTGATCGACGGCGAAGCGCTTCACCAATCCGCGCACCTGCAACAGCGATGGACTTGCTTCTCGTCCGCTCACCACGCCGCCGCTCACCGCCGCACCGCGCATGCATGACGACGCTGGCTGCCAATCTCGACCAGCGGCGGTACGGACGTGCGGCACGCCTCGATGGCGTCGGCGCAGCGCGGATGAAACGCACATCCTTTCGGCAGGTGCGCCAGGTCGGGCACGTTTCCGGGGATCGCGGGCAGATGTCCGCGCTCGACTCCGGGACGAGGGAGACTGGCGATCAGCCCGGCCGTGTACGGATGCTTGGGGTCGCGAAACAAGTCATCGACCGGCGCTTCTTCGACGATGCGCCCGGCATACATCACGGCCACGTGATCGCACAACGCCGCCACCACACCAAGATCGTGCGAGATCAAGAGCAATCCCATGTCGTGTGTCTCGGTCAACGTGCGCAGCAGATCGATGATCCCGGCTTGCATCGTGACATCGACCGCCGTGGTCGGTTCATCGGCAACCAGCACCTTCGGTTGCGCCGACAACGCCATCGCCAACAACGCGCGCTGCTTCATGCCGCCCGAGAACTGATGCGGATACTCCTTGGCGCGACGCTCGGGGTCGGGAATCCCTACGCGACGCAAACCGTCCACGGCGCGCGACCACGCCTCGCGCTTGGAAACGTCGTGATGCGCGCGCACCACATCGACGATCTGCGCACCAATGTTGAGGACCGGGTTCAACGCGTCGCCCGTTTCCTGCGGCACATACGCAATGCCGGCCCCGCGATAGCGACGAATCTCTTTCTCGCTGAGCGGCAAGATGTCGGTGCCGTCGATACAAACTTGCCCCGCCGTGATTCTTCCGGGGGGCGGCACCAAGCGAAACAACGCCAACGCCAGCGTCGACTTGCCGCAGCCCGATTCACCAACCAAACCCACGGTCTGACCGCGGCGGACCGATAACGAGACCGCATCGACCGCGCGCACCACACTCTGCTCACGCGGGTACTCGACGCTCAGCCCCCGAACTTCCAACACGGTGGGTGTCTGCGGCCTGGAGGGTGTATTCGGCACGGGCGGCGCGTTCGTCACGGCGCCTAAGTTATCAGAGTCGACCGCCCGACACGTCAATGCGTTGTCGTTTGGATCGAACGGACGTCAGGGAATCGTCGCAAATCTCGGCACGCGCGCGCATCGGTCGTTCCCTCGATTTCGCTGGCCTGTGCCTTGCATAAATAAGAGGTCTATCGACTGACCGAGGAGACATGCCTGTGAAGACGCTCGTCCTGGTACCCGACCCAGCCACCGCCTACGGCTTTGGCGAGATGCTCGCAGCGATGCAAGGCACGCGCCCTCGCGTGATCGCCTATGGCAGCGCCACCGCAGCCGCGCTGCCCGAAGGTCTCGATACCTATGTCTATCCGATTCGCGACGGATCTCGGCTCCCAGCGCCGTTTTTGGACGCCTTGGTCGAGCACGAGCAACCCGACGTAATCCTCGCTCCTGCAGGTGCGACCGGCGCTTCGTCGGCCCCTGTCCTGCTGGTCGATCTGGACCCGCGCGTCAATCTCGACGAGGCCATTTCGTTCGAGGATGGTTCGGTCGTGGGTTGGATCGAAGCGATCACCGGCATGGTCGAGCGCCGCCCTCAACTGCTGCGAGCCGGGCTGTTCAGCGTCGACTACTTGCCGAATTGGTTCGCCGGCGCCGGAAAGTTGGCGGCGTCCTCGGCGGGACCAATGACCGCCCGACTCGCCGATCTGGCCAGTTTGGCCGGATCGCACAGCAAGCGTAGCGAGCCGGTCGAGGGTGTTCGAATCCCTGTCACTTCAGGTACGGAATCGTCGCTAGCCCCGCTCTCGACAACCGCCGCGATTCCTATCATCGCGTCGACCGATCACGAAACCGGGCCCGCACCGATCGAACAGACCGTGCTCGAAGCGCCTCGGGTGGTGGAGGCTCCGCACGAGTTCCCGTCGATCGACTTTGCACCCAACGAGGGTCCATCGATCGAGGCCCCGGCACTCGACACTCCGCCGATCGAGGTCGCTCCGCCCGAGAGCGCGCCGCTGGAAGTTGTATCGAATCAGGAAGCGTCGTTCGAGTTGGCGCATCCGCACAGCGAACCGACGGTCGCGACCACACCTGATGTCGACGGCACCAGCAGCTTCGAACTGATGCCCGAGCCGATGACGGCCGGCTCCTCCCAACCACATGCGCTCGACTTGGCCAGCCCCGACCGATATCGCACGCGGAATGCAGGGGCGACCGCCCTGGTGCTGGCCTCGCTTCAAGGGTTGGATGCGTTGACCGCCAGCGAGTTGGCGCACGCCACGGTGATCGCCGTACCCGAAACGCTCGCTTGGTTGACCGCACGCATGGGGCTGGCGCAGTTCGTGTGCGTGGCGCAGGAACCGCGCAGCGCCGAAGCGGCCGCGTCGCTGTCGACCACGCGCACGGTGGTGGTGCACTCCGATCATCTGATGGCCGAAACACTTGCACCGCGCGCCCGCGCCTGTATTGCGCTGCACGATCTCTCGCGCAGCGGCGGGCCCTCGTTGGGATGGTCGGATGAACTGCAGCAGGGTTACTTCCCCGCCGGCGGCGATGCTGCGCTGGCCTTGCAGTGGGCGCTTTGGATTGGTGCCAGCGAGGTGATCGTGGCCGGAAGCGAAGCGTTGTCGACGCGACCGGGCTGGACCGAGTTTTGGAAAGGAACGCAGCAGTTGTTGAGTGCACGTGGTGTGTCGTTGCAATCGCCGGGCACGCCTGTTCCGGCGATGAGTGTGAGTGACGCAGTTGATCGTCTCGGGAGCACAGGCACTCGATGAGCCAAGACGGCAAACAAGGAACACTGCTGGTTGTCGCCAGCTCGCTCGGTCACGCGCGCGGATCGGTGGTCGATCGCGCGCAAGCGCTGGCGCATGTTTGGAACGGACCGGTCTCGCTCTTGATCACCAGTCAAGTGCCGCGGCTGATCGCCAAGAAACTGTTGCCGGAAAAGGTGACGTTGGTGATGGGGCCGGCCGAGGCAGTGGAAGCGTTGTCCGATTACGCCGACTCACCGCAAGCACGCGCGGCGCTGGTTACGCTCACCAAGCTCGCGTCGCAGCACGCGCCGTTGGAGCGGCTGTATGTGTTGGCCGATGAAAAGCTGCTCGGCCTGTTGCCGGCGATCGCCGAGTCGGTGTTCCCTGCCGGCATCGACGTGGAGTTGTTGCCCTCTGCCGGCATCCCCGACGCCGCCACACTCTGGCCTTGGTGCGATGGATTGATCGCTGCCGAGCGCGAGCGGCTGTACCCGTTGTCGGGCGGACAACCCGCACTTCCGGCGCGCTCGGTGCCGCTTGGAATGCAAGAAAGCGCGTTGCGTGCATTGACGCATTTGCCGGCCTTCGGTGGTCAGTCTCGACTCTCGGTGGTGGTGCCGGTGCGCGGTCAGTGGCCGATGGTGCTGCGCATGGCCGACAGCGTGCTGCAGTACACGCCGGAATTGTTGGAGTTGATTCTGGTCGACGACTTCTCACCGGACGAAACGCGTTCGAAGTTGGAGCGAACCGCCGCCAAGGACATGCGGGTGCGGCTGTTCGCGCACGATTCCCAACGCGGGTTCGCGGCCACGGTCAATCGCGGAATCGCCGCCGCGCGCGGTGACATGGTGATCGTGCTGAATGCCGACACCGTGGTCACGCCGAATTGGTCGACCGCGTTGTGCCATCACTTGCAGCACGCCGAACTCGCCGGTGCGGTGGGGCCTTTGTCGAATCGCGTGGCGGGCCTTCAGCAGTTGCAGCCGGTGGAGTATCAGCAGGGCACGCTCGAAGGGCTCAACGCCTTCGCCGATCGTGTCGCGCAGGCGCGTCCTGGTCGCGCGTCGGGCGTGGCCCGCCTGACCGGCCTTTGCTTGGCGATCGGCCGCCCCACGTTGCGGCGGATCGGCGGGTTCGATACGCGCTTCTTCCCGGGCAACTTCGAAGACGACGATTGGTGCTTGCGGTTGTTGGCCGGCGGGTTGATTCCGTATCGCGCCGACGATGTGTTCATTCATCACGAGGGCTCGCAGAGCTTCGTGCTGGAACCTACCGCCTATCGGGATCTGCTCGAGTTGAATTGGCAGCGTTTCAAACAGAAGTGGGACCTGCCGGCGGATCGACCGATCGAGCGCAGCTACTCGATCGAGGAAGTGGCGTTGAGTCCGTACTCGCGCGAAAAGCACTACCTCGCGCCGTGGGAGTCGCTGCAAGCAGTGTTGGTAGAGCCTTAGGACCGCGAGAGCGCCTCGCTCTCGCGTCCGAGGCGCTCGAGCTTCAGAGCGTCACGATCGTATCGCCGGCAATCAACCACAACTCGGTCCGCGGTGCTTGCGAGACGCGCAGCGCTCGCTGCATCGCGCGCGCGTAGGTCGACAACTGCGGCGCATAGCGACTCGGGTCGGGGTCGGCGTCTGTTTTGTAGTCGGCCACCACCAGGCATCCATCGGTTGGGTCGCGATAGAGCAGGTCGATGGCACCGGCGTAGGCCCACAGCGGTATGTCTTGCGTGTCGTCCGCGCCATCGGCAGTGGCGTCTTCGGGTTGCAAAAGGAGCGGAATCTCGCGGCCGATGATCTGCGGCGCCACGGTCCACCAGCGTGCCCACAACGGGCCGCGTCGAAATCTCTCGAGCATTGCGCGTGCTTCGACGGCAACCTCGGGCTCTGCGTTGCGCAGCGCCGTTTCGATCGCGTCGGACCAGGCCGCGTCGCGCTCGACGGCGTCGACAGGCAGAAGCTCGAGTGCGCGATGCACCAGGCTGCCGGCGGTTTGTTTTGCTTCGCGCGAGAGTTGCGGATGCTCGGCGTCGTCAGCCTCTTCCAGATCGTCGGTCGCGAGCAGGCTGCGACGTCGCGGGGCACCAACAGGAACATCGTGCGTTGACACGGTGTCGGCCGTGCCGCCAGCCATGATGGGTTTGGGCTTTGTCAACGTTTGTTGTGCGGCACTGGACATCGATGCGATGAGCAGGCGTGCCTGCCGCAGCGCAGCGGTGGTGCGCCCCTGTGCGAGCCGTTGCGCGACTTGAAGCGCCACCGCATCGCTCGGCGCTGCGATCGATGCGGCCGGAGTTGCGGCAACGACCGCAGGCTCGCGGCGCGACAGATCGAGCCAGCGAACGCCGTCCGCATCGATCAGCTCGGCGTGTTCCGACGCCGCGAGTGACTCGAGTGGCGCGCCCCCTTGGCGCGTCGCAACCAACATCGAGAGCGAATCACTGCCGGGCTCGGTGCTCCAACCGCCGCACAACACCAAGCGCTTGGCAGGTCGTGTGATCGCGACATACAGCACGCGGGCCGCTTCGGCCTCCGACACCAGCGTGGTCGCCTCGACAGCATCGGCCCAAGCAAACCCGGCCGCGCCGCGCAACCTCAGCGCCGTACCCGATGGCGATCGTCGACGCTCTGCGGGCGGCGCACCGCCGCGCCCGCCAGAGCGATGATCGAGCGCTGCCAGATAGACCAGATCGAACGTCAGCCCTTTGGCCTTGTGAATCGAAAGCACGCGCACCGCATCGAGCGTTTCGTCGGCCACTGCCGCCTCGCGTTCGTCGCGTTGATCGGCGATCGCACGACGCAACGCGCTCAATGCCGCTTGGGTATCGCCCCCTTCCAACATCAACGCGGCTTGAAAGCGGCGCAGAAGCTGCTCGATGTTGGCCAGTCGATGCGTTCCGAGCCATCGCGCACTTTCCGTCTCCTCGTGCAGCAGCAACGCACGCAGCGTCTCGATGAAGCGATCGATCGGCTGCTGTGTGTAGGCGCGACGCAGGTCTGCAATGACGGTGAGTGTGTGGGCGGCCGCGTGTTCCCAACCGGCGATGCGTTCGATGCCGGGAATTTCTGGCGGCAACTCGCGCGCCACCGCATGCAGGGCCGCGACGATCCCGACGGCCGCGTCCTCGCGAGCGCCCAACTGCGAGGCCAACTCCGGGAGCTGGCGTTGCCACAGCGGCAGCAACGCGGCATCCGGCACGCCGCACAGCGGCCCGCGTAGCACGGCGGTCAACTGCACCTGATCGTGGGGATCGAGCACGGTGGTCAGAAGCGCCACGGCATCGATCGTTTCGCGTCGCTTGTAGAAGCTGCGATCTCCTTCCACCACGAACGGAAGGCCAGCCTCCTTCAGCGCATTCAAGTAAAGCTCTTGCTGCGTGGTGGCGCGCAGCAGGATCGCAACGCGCGCAAGGGCGATCTGCCCGGCCTGGTGCAACGCCGCAATATCGCTGGCAATGGCGCGCGCTTCCAGCAAGCGACCTTCCAGCTTGCGCGTGCGCCCTTTCTCTTCGCTGGCGTCGGTGAGCCAATACTCCACCGGGCGTCGGCCACCGCTGGTCAGCCCCTCGTTTCCGAGTTGTGCGGGAGCGGTCAACAGTTCCTGGAACTCGGGCTGTATGCCGCGTCGATAGCGCAGCAGCGGTTGTGTGAGGCGCTGCACCTCGTGAAGGATCGGCGTCACGCTGCGATGGTTCACCGACAAGCGATGCGGCGGCGCATCGTTCAACACCTGACTCACAAACGACTCGTACGAGTCGAGATCGGCGCTGCGCCAACCGTAGATCGATTGCTTCGGATCGCCAACCAAGAACAGTGACGGGCGCGCCGTCAGCTCGGGGTTGAGCGCGATCGCTGCAATCAGTCGGCATTGCTGCTTGTCGGTATCTTGAAACTCGTCCGCCAACAGAAGGTCGATTCCGGCGGCGATCTTGGCCGCCACGTCGCGGTGATTGCAGACCAACTCGGCAGCCTTGCAGATGAGTTGATCGAAGCCGAGGATGCCGCGGCGTTGCAGCCGCGCTTGAACCTCGGTCAATAGCGGCTGCAGCACGGCCGCGAGTTGATTGAATCGGTCTGGGGTGACTTGCTGCAAGCTCTTCACGTAGCGGCGCAGCGACAGAGAGCGCACCGCAAACTCGCGCGCCACGCCGGCAACGGCATCGGCCAAGGTCGCGGGCCCGAACTTGTACTTGGCCCAGTCTCCCAAGTAGTTCAAGACCTTCTCGTCGATCTGCTTGAGCGCGGCGACAAGCGCATCGGCTCCGGAGCAGGTCTGCAGGACGGCGCGCAACGACTCTAGTGCCGCCAGCGTATCGGGCGCTGCCGTCGCGCGTTTGTTCTGAGCGGCCGATGCTCGAATCGGCGCAGCGATCACCGCCAGCGTGGCGTCGAGCATCGCTTTCAGTGTGTCGCGTGCTTGGTCGGCTGCTGCATCGCCCACATGCGATCGATCGAGGTCGGCAATGTCGATACCGAGCCGCACAAGCTCGTTAAGCGTCTCGTGCAGTTCGGCGGGGCCGTCACCGTCAGCGGCCAACTTCAGCGCAGAGTTTGCAGGCTCAGCTTCGGCCGAGCCGGAACCGTAGAGCGTCGTCAGCGAGGCGGTGAACAGATCGCGCACCACCGCTTCCGACAGCGTGCCGTCGCTATCGATCGTGAATGCGGGATGAACACCCGCCTCGATCGGATAGGAGGCGAGCAGTCGATTGCAGAAGCCGTGGATCGTGCTGGTGCGCAGCAAATGTAGCGCCGCAACCAAAGCCGTTGCGCGCGGCGCGGTGACGGCGATCGGCGGCAGCGTCGTGGCGTCGAGCGTGTCGGCAACGACGCCGCGCGCAAGGTCGCGCAGCGTCTGCGCCAGCCTGGTTCCCATCTCCACCGCCGCGCGCTCGGTGAAGGTAATCGCCACCACGCGCGACATCACGCGCTCGGCAATCGCAACGTGGTTTGCGTCCGCCATGCCGCTCTCGATCAACGCGGCGCGAGATCGCTCCCAACCAGGGCCGGTACACCAGGCGACGATTCGGCCGACGAGTGCGGTGGTCTTGCCGGTGCCGGCGCCCGCTTCGAGCACCACCGGCGTATCGAACTGCGTGCTCGCGGTGCGGCGAGCATCGACGTCGGCGCTGCGCAGTGCGTCGCTCATTCGCCACCGCCTTTCGCGCCGATATCCCAGACTTGCAGCGCTAACGAGGGGGCGCCCGCGCGCTCGCGCTGTCCCTTCAATGTTCGTTGCAAGCGCAACCGGACGCCGGTGTCGTATTGACTGCAGGCGGCGCGCACGTCGCAGTGATCACACGTGATGGGAGTCTGGTCGTTGCGGTCCAGAAGACGCGGTAGCAAGACTCCTGCTTGCAGTGCCGTCGTCAGCAGTGCCGCCGACGCGATCGCTGCTTTTGCCTCTGGTGATTCGTGATCAACCGAGTACTCGACGCAGCCCTTGTCCAGTTCGGGATCGATGTAGAGATAGCGCCCCACGGCGCCCGGCTGACTCAGCGCGTAGATCGCTGCTTGCAACTTGGTGCCGGCTTGAATCGCTTTGAGCAGTGCGTCCGAACGGAACTTTTCTCCCTTGGCAGGGCTCGGCGGTTTGCCGGTTTTGTAGTCGGTGAAGCGCGTCGAGGCGCCAACGCGGTCGACGCGATCGGCGCGAAAGCGCAAGGGTTGATTGCCGTGGGTTGCGGTCAGTGTTGTCGACGAGTCGTACTCGACGTGGGCAACCACCGATTCGAAGCCTTTGTCCCATTCCAATGTAATGGCATTGCGTGCCATCGCGGCGGCGCGCGAGCTCAAGACATCGATCAGTCCCGACAATCGCACACCGTTTTCGTGAGCCACCGCGAGTGCTGCGTCGTGCGCGGCCAATCTGATCTCGTCGTCGGTGGGTCGGGTTGGACTCTGGTCGCCGATTCTTCGCTCGTACAGTGTTTGCAAGGCGCGATGCGCCGCGTCACCGACGAGCCAGCCACCGATTGTCGGAAGGTCGCCGCCAGGATCGGGCGGGCATTCCAGCTTCAGGAAGTTGGCTAGCAACGCTTGCCATCCGCAGCGCGCGATCGATTCCAGTGTGGTCACCGCCTGCGGGCCGCGTCGTGGATCGATCGACTGCAACACAGCGCCGGCGAAACCGAGATACGGGCCGAACTGCCGCGACGTTTCATAGTCCGGCTCTTGTTCGCCGAGCACAGCGATTCGCCCCCTCGCAACGTGGGCGATGAGGGCGCGCGGGTCGGTGTTGGAGGGCTGCTGCGGCGACGCAGCGAATCGCTGATACCCCTCGTTCAAAGCCGGCGGCAGCAGCGCGGCGAAACGCACGTCATCGCGCGACAACGCGGCCAGTTGCAGCGACTCGCGCGCGGTTCGCACGGTCCAGCGTGTCAACTGATCGATGCGCGCGCGCGGCACATGGTCGACGCTGAGCGCTTCGTCCGCCAACAGCAGCCGCTCGACGAAGGCCGAGGCGGCGCGCTCCTTTCCGTCATCGTCGGCGCGCTGCCACGACACCGTGATGTTGGGCGCGGCAGCCATGAGACTCGCAAACAGCAATCGTTCTTCGTCGTGTCGCCAACTCTTCAACGCCAGGTCGGGCAGCGCTCGCCGCAGTGTGTCGCGAACGGCGTCGTCGAGCATCGCGTCATCGTGCAGCGCACCAGGAAACAGATCGCGATTCACACCCAAAACGAACAGGTGCGCGAAGCTCAGGCCGCGGGCGCGCGCGGTGTCGAGCAACTGAATGCCGCCGCCATCGCCGCCCAAGCGGCGGTCGATTTGGGAAGTCAGCGCGTCGGACAACAGCCGTAGAAACTCGTCGCGTTGGATCGAAAACTCGGGGCCGACAAGTGCCAAGAGCGTGTCGCAAGCGTCGGTGATCGCGTCGCGTTCGCGTTGCGGCAGCGGGGCGACGGTCTGCCGCACCAACTCTGCATGTTGTTGCAGCGATTCGGAGCGTCTTTGAAGTCGACTGAGTGTGTTGCCCACCGCGGACACGGTCGCGCTGAGTGCGCTTGCCTTGACGTGTCGGCGCGAGACGATCACGCGACGCTCGGTTTCTTCGCCGACCTCCATCAGTCCGCGTCGGACCGGAAGCGCGAGCGACTCCTGGCCGCCCAGCTCGCGCGCGATGTCGAGTGCAGCAGCCTCCTCCAAGCGCGACACACCGAGCGCGCGCATTCCCAACCGGAGGTCGTCGTTATTGGCCGCGATTCCGTGCACGAATCCTGCGTCGAACCATGCATCGATGCCGGCGCGCGGACCATCGCGCATCACGCGCACGAACGACTGCAGGCGGCGCTCGAAGACAGTGATTCCCTTGGGTGTATCGCCGCCGCTGAACGGGATGCCGAGCGCCTCGGCATGACGCCGCCACGCGAGTGCGTACGGTTCTAGCCCGCGCGCCACCACGGCAATCGATTCGGCCATCACGCCGTCATCGAGCAACGCTCGGATCCTTGCGGCGATCTCACGCACCTCGGCATCGACACCGGCAGCATCGACCAACGCGACTTGCGAGGCTCCCGCGATTGCCGGCGCGTCGATCCACTCGGCATCGGGGAGCCATCGCGTGGCGAAGCGACGGGCGAATCGCGCGCCCAAGTCTTCGGTGCTCGTCGCCGCAGGGTCGTTCGGCAGATCGAGGTAAGCCGTGGCCGGTGCCAAGGCACACAAGGCTTGCAGCAATGACAGTGCATCGCCGGGTGCGTCGGCAAAGCCAATCACCAACACCGCGCGCGTGGGGAGCAACGACGGCCCCGAGCGGCGCAGCAACTCGGCGGCGTGACGCACCTGAGCACCGAATCGCGGCACTCCGAGTTGCATCGTGGTCTCGCTCACGGACGCCGCAACCTCGACCAGTGCGCGAGCACGCGTGTGGTTGTCGCTGCGACCGAGTTCGGCCAACACCGTCTTGACCGTGACTGCCGAAGCGAGTCCCGCGCTGAGTAGATCGCGAATCGCCGGCGTGGCGGCGCGTGGTCCGTCTTCGAACGGGTTGAGCATCGACGACAAGCTGGTATTCGCCATGACCCGTCGCGCAACCAACAGCGACAACAGCGAGTCGCCGGCGCGCGGCGATTCACCGGCAGCACGCAACACCTGACGCGCCAGTGCCCACAGCGTGACCACCTGAACACCAACCGCGGCGCCGTGATTGAGACGGGAGATTCGATGAGCGAGCTGGCGTCGCAGCGCTCCGGTGGCTGTGATCACGCGCACGGGCATCGACAGCGCACCGGGCGCAAGCGCCTCAGGGTCGAGGGTTTGCGCCAGGTCTCGCAGCAGTTGGTCTTGTGCCGCGCGCGGTCCGCGCGCCGCGACGAGGACTGGGCGGCGGGGGACAGTCATGGGACGCACGGTAACACGGTGACACGATCTTTACGGATAGGGATTGTGGCGCGGGCCGCTGGCTCTCAGAATGTCGGGCGCTTTGGACTGCTGTACTTACCGTCCCGCAACGCCGGGACCCTCGAGGAGAGTCAAACGTGAGCATTCGTCGTCTTGCCCCAGCCGCACTAGCGGTTCTCGCTCTCGCCGTGCCGGCCTTTGCGGCCGAAAACTACACCATCGACGATGTGCATTCGCAGGTCGTTTTCAAAATCAATCACATGGGCGTCAGCAATAACTACGGCGTGTTCAAGACAATCGCCGGCAGCTTCACCCTGGACGGCGCCAACTCGAAGGTCGAGGTCACGATCAAGGCCGACAGCGTCGACACCTTCAATGGCAAGCGCAACTCGCACCTCAACAGCCCCGATTTTTTCAACACCAAAGAGTTTCCGACCATCACTTTCAAGAGCAAGTCGGTCAAGAGCACCGGCGAGAAGACGATGGATGTCGTGGGCGATCTGACCTTCTTGGGCGTGACCAAGCCGGTCACGATCAAGGTCACGCAGATCGGCTCGGGCAAGGGGATGCAGGGTGAATGGCGCTCGGGCTTCGAGGGGACGTTCACCATCAAGCGCACCGACTTCGGCAACAAGACCTATGTCGAGGGTGGCGGCTTGGGTGACGAAGTTCATGTGATGGTCAACATCGAAGGGGTTCGCAATTGAGTTTGATCTTCGCGCAGCTTGTTTGGGGCGCGATCGTTCCGGCCGTTATCGCCGCCGCGGTGCTTGCCGCGGCGGCTTTGTTTTTGCGCGGTCGTGGTGAGCGCGGGGCGTGGGTTGGGTCGATTGCGGTCGGGGCCGGGTTTCTCGCCGCGCAGGCAGGGTTTCAAGGCCTGCCACCGTTCCCGGCCGTGCAGGCGACGCAGTGGGTGTTTTGGGTGGTCGCGGTGACCTGTTTGGTTGGCGTGCTGTGGCCGACAACCACTTGGTTGCGTTGGACGACGCGTGTGGTGTTGGTTGGGCTGGCGTTGTCGCTGGGGCTGCGTTCGCTGGTCGCGCATCAATGGACCGCCGGGCAGTCGGTGTTGTGGCTGCTCACGTTGGGCGTGTTGACGCTTCTGTACTGGGGCGGTTTGTCGCTCAACGCATCTGCGCTCGAGCGTGGCGCGTGGTTTCCGATTCTGCTGCAGGTGAGTGGGGCTGGTGCGGCGTTGAGTTTGGTGCTGACGGGAAGCGCGGTGCTCGGTGTGTTGGCCGGTGCGGCGACGGCAACCTGCGGCGCGGCGATGGTGGCGGCGTTGATTTGGCGAGAGTGGCCGTTTCAGAAGTACCTCATGGCGCCGTTCGTGATTGCAGTTGGAATGCTGTCGGTCAACGGGAAGTTTTTTTCGGACACGCCAAGCGGGTGTGGCGTGTTGTTGGCGATCGGTCCCGTCGCGGCGCACCTATTGGTGAAGTCGCTCGCGGGGCGCGTGTCGGAACGTCGCGCGACGTGGCTTCGCGTTGCGGTTGTTGGCGTGTTCTCGCTGGCGGCAATCGTGCTGGCGGCGATCAACCAGCCGGCGCCCGATGAAAGCCGCTACTGACGAGTTAGAGTTTTTCGCTGCGTCGCTCCAGCAACACCGTGTCGTGCCATGTTCCCAATCGCTGAGCGATTCGCTCGCGCCGACCGACCACACGAAAACCGAAGCGCTGATGCAATCGCAGACTGGTTTCGTTCTCGGCGAAGATCGTGGCTTGCAGCGTCCAGAGGTCGTGGTTTTCGGAGGACTCGATCAACGACTCCAGTAGCAATCCGCCAATCCCGCGGCCGCGCGCGGCGTTGGACACGTACACGCTGACCTCGGCGACACCGCGGTAGACCGCGCGATGCGAGACAGGACTGAGTGCGCCCCAACCGAGCAGCGCGCCATCGACCATTGCGACGAGCCGCGGTTGCGCCAGGTGCGTTGCGTCGAACTCGTGCCACGCGGGGGTGCTGGTTTCGAACGTTGCGATGCCGGTGGCGATCCCCTCGGCGTAGATCCGCTCGACCGCGGGCCAGTCGCTAGCATTCATATCTCGGATCAGCGTCTTCATCGCAATCGCACCGTATGTGTTGGTGACGCGGCGAGGCTATCACGGCGCACGAGCCGGTTGGTGCCGGACGCTTCGCCCCTTGACGAATATCAGTGGCCCATCGAAAGCCGCGTCAGCCGGCGCCTGAACGCGCGGAGAAATAGGTATGACGTCCCCGAATTTCGATTAGGATGCGGCGCATGAACGACGCGGCGGAAGGGATGGTGGCGGCAGATACGGCGTGGATGCTGGTGTCGACGGCGCTGGTGTTGTTGATGACGCCGGCGCTGGCGTTTTTCTACGGCGGGTTGGTGCGCTCCAAGAGTGTGCTCAACACGATGATGATGAGTGTTGCGTCGTTGGGTGCAGTCGGTGTGCTGTGGGTGTTGTTGGGGTACAGCTTTTCGTTCGGACCGAGTCAAGGGTTGATGGGTGGGTTGGCGTTTGCGCTGCTTCACAACATCGGGCTCGAAGCCAAGGGGACGATCCCGCACCTGTTGTTCATGGCCTACCAAGGGACGTTCGCGATCATCACCGCAGCGCTGATCTCGGGGGCGATCGTCGAGCGGATGCGCTTCGGTGCGTACCTCAGTTTCATCGCGCTGTGGTCGCTGTTGGTTTACGCGCCTGTCGCGCACTGGGTGTGGGGCGGCGGTTGGCTGGCCAAACTCGGTGCCCTCGACTTCGCGGGCGGCACCGTGGTCCACGTCAACGCGGGTGCGGCGGCGCTGGTCGCTGCGATGGTCTTGGGAGCGCGCAAGGACTACGGTCGCCAAGCGTTGTTGCCGCACAACGTGCCGTTCGTGTTGCTGGGAACCGCGTTGCTGTGGTTTGGCTGGTTTGGCTTCAACGCCGGCAGCGCGCTCAGCGCCAATGGCATCGCGGTGCTCGCGTTTACCAACACGATGCTCGCGCCGATGGCAACACTTTTGGTGTGGATGCTGCTCGACCTCGCACGCACGGGAAAGGCAACCGCGGTCGGCGGCGCGACCGGCATCGTGGTGGGGTTGGTGGCGATCACTCCGGCAGCAGGATTCGTCAGCCCGATCGGCGCGCTGGCGTTGGGCGCACTCGCCGCGTTCCCTAGCTACTGGGGAATTCTGTGGCGCTCGCGTACGCGACTCGACGATTCGCTCGACGTGGTCGCCGCGCACGGAATGGGCGGCATGGTCGGCGCGTTGCTCACCGGTGTCTTCGCTGCCAAGGCGTGGGGTGGTAGCGAAGGGCTGATCGACGGCAACGGTGCGCAAGTCGGCAAGCAAGCGGTGGCGGTGTTGGCGACACTCCTCTATAGCGCTTCGGTGACATTCGTCTTGTTGAAGCTGATCACGTTGGTCATGCCGCTGCGCACCACGTTGAGGGAAGAAGGCGTCGGCTTGGATGTGAACCAGCACGGCGAAGAGGCCTACACCAGCGGCGAGGGGGCAATCTTGGTCGTCACCGAATCGCCGATGGAGATTGGCGCGCACGACAGGAGTCGCACATGAAGCTGATCGTCGCTGTCGTCCGTCCGGAGAAGATCAACGACGTGCTCGAGGCGTTGTTCAAGGAAGAAGTCCGTGGGCTGACCCTTTCGACCGCGCGCGGACACGGCGGCGAGTTGGCAGCCGTGGAAACGTATCGCGGCATGACGGTCAAGATGGAATTGGTCGACAAGGTGCGATTGGAGATTGGTGTCTCCGAGCCGTTCGTGGAGCGAACCGTGAAGGCGATCATGCGCGCGGCGCGTACCGGTGATGTCGGCGATGGGAAGATCTTCGTGTTGCCGGTGGAGAAGATCTACCGCATTCGAACTGGCGAGGAAGACATCGAGGCGGTCACACCGATGAAGTAATAGGGCACGTCGTGGCCTGAACCGGCCGTCCACCAGCCGCGCTGTCTCCGACTACTGAAGCAACTGCAGGAGCGCCTCGGCGTACTGCTCCAGCTTCGCAGGGCCGATCCCCTTCACACGCCCCAACGCCGCGCGCGATTGTGGACGCTCGGCCGCCAGCGCTTCCAGTGTCTTGTCGGCGAACACGACGTAGGCCGGGACCTGGCGTGTCGCCGCTTCTTGGCGTCGCCAACTTTTGAGTCGCTGCAACAGCTCAGGGTTGATCTCTTCGTTCCCTGCACTCTGCGATGGCGCCTTGATCGATGCTTCGTTCGATCCCCGTGAGCGAGCTGAAGAAGATTTTCTCTCCGTCGATTCAGAAGCAGCGCGCGACCCGTCGCGCGACGCGCGATGCGACCTCTCTTTGCGTTGACGTGGCGCTTCGGCTTGCGGCATGCCGACCAACGGGCGTTCCTCACCGCGCATCACGCGCGCGCCGGCTTCGCTGATCCCAAGCACGAACAACCCGGGAGCGCCCCCCTCGATGGTGCGGCGCTCCACCAGTCCGGCATCGGACAACGCCGCCAGAAGCGCACGCACCTCTTCGACCGAGAGCTGCGACAGCTTGCCGAACGTCGGCAGCGAATCGAGGCCGTGACGCAGAACCTCTTGCGCACGACTTCCCGTCAGCACCTGCGCCACACGCGTCTCGCCGAACTTGCCGCGCATCCGCGCTACCGCCGACAGCGCGATGCGCACGCGCTCGTACTCATCGTCGCTCAGGCTGCGCCCCGAGCGCTGCGCCCATCCCAAACAAACGTCGCACGTGCCGCAACGCGGTACCGCACCGCCGCGCGCGCTGCCCACGAAGTAGTCGTAGATGAACGCAGTACGACAGCCGCGCCCGAAAGCGTAGCGCAGCATCGCGTCCAGGCGAGCCCGATCGCGGCGACGCTTCTCGCTGAGCACGCGTGGGTCCGGCTCGATTTCTTGTCGCAAGATCCCGATCGCCGTCTCGATCGCCATCCTCTCGATGGCGTTGGCGCCAAGGCGCATCACGATTTCTTCGTTGCTCGCGCCCTCCTGTACCCAAGGGCGCACGCGGCGGAACAACTCGAGCTTTGGATTCGCTCCTTCCAGGAAGAACTCTTGCGTTCGGATGTCGGCTGGGGAAAACAGCAAGGTGCAACGCGCCGGCAACCCATCGCGACCGGCACGCCCCGCCTCTTGGTAGTACGCCTCGACGCTGCCCGGCACTTCGGAGTGCACCACGAAGCGAATGTCGGACTTGTCGATTCCCATGCCGAAGGCGTTGGTGGCGACGATGACGTCGAGCTTTCCGGAAAGGAACCTGTCTTGAACACGCTCGCGCTCTTCCGCCGTGAGCCCGCCGTGGTACAGCCCCGTGCGCAGCTTTCTGGCTTTGATCCACGCCGCCCACTCTTCGGCATTGCGACGTGTTGCCGAGTAGACGATTCCCATTGGCCCCAACTCGTCGATTACCTCCGCGAGCGCGCGCTGCTTCTGCACGCGACTGCCGGCATCGACCACCGCCAGCGTCAAGTTCTCGCGCTCGAAGCCGGTGATGAACTCATCCGGGGTGGTCAGGCCGAGTTGCGTTTTGATGTCCTCGCGCACATCGGGTGTAGCGGTGGCGGTGAAGGCAGCGGCCGGCACACCGAGCTGCTCGCGCAATGCCCCTAATCGTCGATAGTCGGGGCGGAAGTCGTGGCCCCATTGACTGATGCAATGCGCTTCATCAACCACCAGCCGTGCGATCTTTGCGCGCTGCAATCGCTCACGAAAAGAATCCAGCGCCAAACGCTCGGGCGCCACGTACAACAGTTTCAAGCGGCCGGCATCGAAGGCGCGCTCGGCCGCCTGCCGCTCCGCGGTTGTCTGCATCGAATGCACCGCCGCCGCTTCGACGCCGCGTGCTCGCAACGCATCGACTTGGTCTTTCATCAGGGCAATCAACGGCGACACCACCAGCGTGGTCTTGGCGTGCAGCGTGGCCGGCAATTGGTAGCACAGCGACTTCCCCGCCCCGGTCGGCATCACCGCCACGACATCGCGATCGGCCAGCATCGCGTCGACGATCTCGCGCTGCCCGGCGCGAAATCCGGCGTGCCCGAACTGTCGGGACAACGCGCTGAGCAGTGGGTCGAGCCATGTCACTGAACGCGATCTCCCGCCGATGGCGCTTCACGCGCGCCCTGAGCACGTAACACCAACTCACGCAGGTGGGCGAGTTCCTGGCGCTGCACCGCGACGTTCTTGTGCAGTCCGTCGATCGCGGCTTGCATCCGCTTGTCGCCGCGCGTGTCGATATCGAGCTTGCCGTCGAGCTCTTGCCACCCGGGGTCGAGTTCGGTGTCGATGACGCGCAGCGCTTCATTCAACAGGGTCTTTCCTGCATCGAGCGCCACACGCAGTTCGTTCTCACGCGCGGCGAGTTTGTTGCCGATCTCGCCGTACGTCGCCTCCAGCGCAAACAGGTTGGGGACCTTGGGCAACAAGGCGGCCACGACCACTAGCAGCGACAGTGAAACCGCGAGCACACTCCAGGCACGCCTCGGCGCGGGCAGCCAGTCGGCGGGAACAGGGCCGGCCAACACAGCCCAACCGGCGAGCGCTCCGGCAACAAAACCGCCCCCATGCGCCCACAAGTCGAGCGATTTGACTTGTATCGCCAACAGGCCGTTCAGCAAGAGAAACGTGAACACATCGTTGCGCAGCGAGCGCACCGCGACCGGGTTCATCACCTGACGGCGCGCCAACAGCAATCCGAGGACTGCGCCCATCAAACCGAACAATGCGCCCGACGCGCCGCCACCCACCGCAAACGGATTCATCATCGTGCTGGCCACACTGCCCGCCAGCCCCGACACGGCGTAGACCACACCCATGCTGCGACTACCCAACAGCATTTCGGTGAGTCTTCCCAGATTCCACAAGGCCCACATGTTGACGCCGAAGTGCAGCACACCGAGATGCACGAAGGTGCAGCTCACCAAGCGCCACCACTCACCGGATGTGGTGAGTGGCGGGTAGTTCGCGCCGAATTTCAGCAGTCCTTCCAGACTCGGATCGAGCAAGCCGACACCGCCGGCGAGCATCGCCACAAACCACACACTGATCGCCGCCATCAGCGTGAGCGTCAACGGAAACTGCTTGAACTTCCCGCGCCCTTGCTGCCCGCGCATGTGCGATGACTCGCCGTGCGGCGACTCATCGTGGGAAGATCCAACCGACATCGGCTCGACAGCGCCGCCTCGGTCCGGCCGTTCGTCGAGTGATGGCCACGGGTCGACCCCTGCCTCGAGGTGCGGTTTGCGTTTGTCTTCGAAGTCGCTCATGACGCATCCAATCGCGCCAAGTGCGCGCGAACTTGTAGTCGAGCCAGCTTGCTGTGGACGGTGTCGCCGTAGACAGCTCTCACGATTGATTCGACGCTGCTGTGCCCAGCCACACGCGCGGCGCGAATTTGCGCTTCGCGTTCGAGCCGATGGTCGATCGCCTCGCGCAATGCGCTCGCGCGCTGCGGCGGGCCGTGCGATGGAAACAGTTGCCCCGGATCGAGTGCTGCCAAGCGCGAGAGCGACTTGAGGTACTGCGACATGTCACCGTCGTCCGGGTCGATCACGATTGTCGAAACCCCGCTGATCAAATCGCCGCACAACGTGAAGCGAAATTCGGGGACGTGTAACGCAATGTGCCCTGCCGCGTGGCCCGGTGTGTGCCGCACGATTGCGGTCATTCCCTCCAGATCGAGCTCGTCTCCCTCGCGCAGGTTGCTGCTGATCTCGGCGTCCAGGTGCGTCAAGCGCGCGGCCGTTTCGGCATGCGCGCGAATTGGCAAGCGCAACAAGTCGGCCAAGGCGGGGGCGCCGGCAACGTGATCGCGATGGTGATGCGTCAAGACGATCGCCTCGGCGCGATCGCCGTCGCGGCGACGGCGCTGCACGGTGTCGACCAACAACGCCAGTTCGGACGGGTCGTCCGACCCAGGGTCGACGATCAAGAAGCGGCGTCCACCCAACAGGTATGCGTTGGTGTGCGAGGCGGGCGGCAGCGTGGCACTTCGCTGCGGCACCAACCAGACGCCGGGGAGAAACTCGATTCGCGGCGTCAGCTCTTCGAGTTCGTTGACCATCGTGAGTGCCTGCGCCAACTCGAGCGTGCTGTCGTTGCGCAGCTCGATTGTCTGTCGCAGCAGCGGTGGCAACACGGGCGGCATTGGCCACTCGCCGCGCGCCCAGGCGTCATGCGCGGCGCGCGGATCGACAAACGCCTGCTCGTCGCTTTCCTCGAGCGAAGCCGGCGTTTCGGAGACCGTGGTGTCGGCCGGTAGCTCGACGAAGAAGAACTGCGTGCGAAATCGCATCGGATGAAACGGCGGCGTGGTGCGCAGGCCAATCGGTCGCAGCAACTCGGCGTCGACGGAGAGGCCGCACTCCTCGTGCAGCTCACGTGCCGCGCAGCGCGCATGCGCACCGTCGCGCGATGGTTCGTCGATGTCATCGAGGCGGCCGCCGGGGAAGGCCCAATGCCCCGGCAAGAACGCGGTCTTCATCGAGCGGCGATGCATCAACAACTCGCGCCCAGCATGAGTGCGGCGCGCCACGATCACCACCGCGCTCTCGCGTGGCGTGGCGGGAGCGGCGGCCGGGATGTCGTCGAGTCGTTCGCTCAAAGCGTCGCCTTCGTGTTGGATAGCCGTTGATTGCGCGGGTCCTTGCCAACCTGGAGCCGCGATTGTGGACGCGACCCGCGCTAAGGACAAACGCCTGCCGATTGATTGTTGCGCTCGCTCCCGGAGGAGTCGCGGCCCCAACTCCCGCTGCCGCCACATCCCGCGTCTTCGCCCCGCACCAGGTAGAGCCAGCCATCGCCGGCCGTCGGTATCGCAGCGTCGTCGTAGGTCGTGCCGGCGAGGTCATCGACGAGGCACGCGCCAAGCTCGCCGGGCGCGAGCGTCGACAACGCGCCGCGCGTGAGATCGTAGCGATCGGCGCTGGGGAGCGCGGCCCAGCTCAGTTGCGCGAGGCCGTTCGTTGATGCGAGAAGGTCGAGTGTCGTTTGTCCGGGGCGGCCTTGCGAGGCGTCGCGCGCCGCGCAATCGCCGATGTCCGGGGCATCGTCGTTGTCATCGTCCGGGTCGCAGTTGTTACCGCTGCCGTCGCTGTCGAAATCGCACGCGTCGGCGAGTTGCGAGTCGATGCAGTCCTCGGGGGCGACGCGCCACACCCGCACGCTGTCGATGTTGGTGGCAAAGCCACTGCGTGACATCGACACCAACCCCAGGCGCGCACCATCTCCCAAGCTGTGGGTCCAACTGCCGCCGCGTGTCCACACGCTGCCATCGACGCTGGAGTACGCGGTGTAGATCTCCTCGCCCGCGTTCAGACGCTTCAAGCCGACCACACGCGGTGCGCTGGTAGGTCCAGTCGCCCGGGGTGCCGGCATAGGTTGCCGTACGGCCAACCGGCAGGCACCGGAAACCACTTCCTTGGCGAACTCGGTTTGCCGCGTCGACCACAACGACAGATGCACCAGCGGTAGATAGTTGTCGTCGTCTCCATATACGGTCTGTACCGCCCTGCGCGTAGTTTTGGCAGCACCCCGCTGGCCGGCACCGTGAGGCTGGACACGCGCTTTCAACCACCCACTCACCCAGCTCATGCAACACCGTTAAGCGTTATCTTGGTCTTCGTACAGATCGGTGCTTTGGGTGTTGATCCGCAGCACCCCACCACTAACGGCGTAACTCGATGACGCCGGCGGGCGCACCAACCTACGTTGGCCGATCGCGTTGCCGTCGAAGTCGTCTTGCCACACCAACGTTCCGGTGCGTCGACCGCACGATGTGTGCTCGCTTGTGCGCCGGGCAGATCGCCGGGCGCGCGGCCGGTGCTTTTGTGCGCAATCGGTGTTCACAGCCCGCGCGCTTCGGGCCAACCATCGATCCATTCAGTTGTCCAGGAGCGGCGGTCGTCGCGGTGTACCCAACGCTTGAGCCGAAGTACGGATCGTGTCGCTGATCGCGCATAGGCGATCCAGGCTTGCGCCGCGCGATCGCCGGAACACGACGTGTCCGGGCTGACGCAAATTGCTGCTATTCATCGCCAACATCGCTGTTCCGCCGACGCGCCCCGCCGTAAATGAGTTTCCGAGTTTGTCGAAATACGCTTTTCGAGCGATTGGCCGAGGTTGAGCAGACCGACGTATGTGGATACCCCGTCAACGGTCCAGCGCAACAGTTGTTGGCGCTGGCGAACAGCCAGTGGGCAGGAACGTCCTTGAAGTACACCTCCGCACCTTCGAAGCGATCGGCAATCGCAACGCCACCGTGGTCGCCGCGACAGGTGAACCTATCGCTGCTCAACGTGCGCGCTTCGAGCCCGCCCTTGAAGCTACCGTAGAAGATGTAGCGCTGTCCGCCGGCGGTGCTGACGATTTCGGGGTCGATCGTTGCTTTGAAATCGCAGCCCGGGCTGTTGCGTCAAAGCGCACTTCACCGGACTGCCGTGATCGATCCACGGTCCCAAGGGCGAGGTTGCGGTGGCGACACCGTGATGCCGCTGTCATCGAAGCAATTGGTTTCGCCGCTGTACTGCGCCACCGCGGTGGCTGCGAAGTGCTGGTAGTACCGCTGCCGAAGTATCGTGGCCGGGCGCCCAGAAGTTGGCGTTGAGTTCGGTCCAGGTGGCCGCGAGGACAGCGCATCGCCTCGGTAGATCCAGTGCACCAAATCGAAGCCGACGAGATCGGCAGGAGTATGCGAAGCTGTGTTGTTGCTGGCATCGCGATCGTTGTCGCTCAAGGCGTCTTGTGTGCAGATCATGTACCAACTGTCATCGCCTCCCGTCGACCGCGAAGCGATGTCGATCGGCGCAGTTGGTTCCGGGGCCGATCGCTCCGGCATCGAGCGGTCAGCGGCTTTGGAATGTCGCGGCGCGGCGAGGCGCAAGCGCAAGATCACCGTTGCGGAAACCAACAGCGAGGAGATCGCCAACGTGGAGCGCAAGCTGCATGACCGGCATTGCGCATGCCCTGGGGTATTCCGATGTCGCCTTGGTCAAGCCCCGCCCTTACTACGGCCCCTTCGTTTAAGGCGTTGCCGCCTTGACCTGCAGAACAGCGACCGGCACTGGCGCTGACCGCAGGTCTTCGTAGGCCACCCCGGCTGCTGCTCAGCAGAGCGAACGACCCGCAAGCCCGACAGCGAACGGTAGAGGTGCTGCTCGCGGCACTGGCCACCGCGTTCCATTGCAGGCGACATGGGCAGTGGCCAACCAACGACACGTTCACCGTCTTGACTTCGATCGGGATCGAAGCCGCGTCGTCGTTTGTTGAATCGATGACAGGCACGAGGTTGGTATCGACCACTCCGCCATTCGCAGCACCTGTCGAGCAGGTTTCTTCGCCTTGGCACGCACCGACGTAGTACAACGCACCGAATGGCGCTGCGGCATCGAGGTACGACAAGGCGTCGACACCGACCGCAATTCGATTGCTGGCGGCCGGCACGAAGTTGGGCGTGGTGGAGTTGAATATGGTGGCGTGCCGCGTGATCCCGTGCCCCAGTCCACTGCTTGATTCCACGACGATGCGGACGCCGTGGCCGCCGCCGGCAGGCGTTGTTGTCGACGGCGCCGCGGGTTCTGCAGTACCACCGGCGCGCTGCCACAGCCTCCGCAACCAGCGGCTGGCTTGGTACCGTCTTTGAAAATCACATCGTCGCGATATTCCACCCGAGCAGGCGCTCGAGGCGTCCGACTGTTGCGAGAACTCCAGGTGCAGGTCGGGTTGGCCGTCGCGGCTCAGCTCCTTGACGTCCTTGTGCCCGATAGCTGTAGTCGCCCGCCGTCGAGCCTGTACGGTTACCTGCTTTCACAACTCGGCATCGGTGTCGCCGATGAGCATCGTCGCTTCGTCGCTGGGATTGGCCGCAAGGCTCGCGTAGATGATCAACTTGGTGTTGCGCCACGCCGTTGCATTGAGGTGCGGCGAGAGCGCCTTCACCGGTGTGCCGACACCAGGTTCATAGTCGCCGGGATAGTTGCCGAGCCCACCGAGGTCATGACCTAGAATCTGTTGATTGTTGTACGCGGCGAGCGGATCGGTGCCGCGCCCGCACCAACCACCGAGTCCTTGCGGCGCTCCGACCTCCCACTCGCTCCCCAAGGTCCAGCCAGGTCCACCGGATTCGAACGTCTCACGCCAATAAAGCCCCGGAATGCTCCCGCCTCGCAGCGTAAACGGCGCACCCTGGTTGTCGCTGACGGTCTCGTTGCCGAGCGCATCGGTGGAATGCACGCGGAAGTAGATTGTGCTGCAGGTGTTGAACTGGTTAATGAGCGCTGCGTGGGTGGTAGATAGCAATGGGTCGTAGATCAGTTCGGTCAGCGTGGGAGTGTTGCCCCACTCCACCAGCGTGTCGCCTTCGGTCGACGTATTGAACGCGATCGCCGCGCTGGTCGGTGAGCGTCGTGATGCGGGCGTCGGTGATCAGCAAAGTCTTCGCGACAATCGGCAGCGCTGGTGGCAAAACGCCACTCCGATCGATCGGCACCGGCGTTGGCATCGAAGTAACTCACCGTCAGCGTGTCGCCGTCCTTGGTCTGAAGCTGACCGTCGACATCACCAGTACTATGCCGTCGCACGAAACCGCAGAACCAGCTGCTGCTTGATATCCGACTCGTACACGGTCACCAGCTCGGCCGTCCTCTCGCTGCTGCTGGTGAGTTGCACGACAGCGCTATCGATTGCACCTGGGTTGCGATTGAGATCGTGGTCGAACAGCGAGAACGACAGTGCACTTGCGCACGACACGACGGGCGCGTCGACCGTCAACGTGCTGCCATGGCACGGCTCGGGGCCATAACCAAAGTCCTGATAGGTCTCGAATCGATAATATTGCCCACCGTTGTCGGCGCTGGCTGCGTTCCCCGCGGTGTCGCTCGACCCAACGCGATACCAATACACCGTGCAGGCGCTCAGCCCGGTCAGCGTCACGGCATGTTGCGTAGTCGGCGTGTTGAGTGACTGATTGCTGGTGGGTGGTCGCGTAGCGCCCCATACCACGCTCGAATCGGCAATCTCGTCGGTTTGCCAGTTGATGGTTGCCTGCGTGTCGCTGAGATCGCTTACCGAGATCGCAGAAATGAGAGGCGCGACGCAGTCGGTCGATGCCAGAGCTTGCCTCGGAACGTTCGTTCCGCCGGCGCCATCGTTGGCGTCGATGTACTCGGCGTGCAGTGCGTCGCCATGTTTGACGCTGAGCTGATTGTCGCCGTGAACCGGCGGGCCACTGTTGGCGGCAATGCTGCCTTGGTACTTACCGGTGCCCGCGACCACCTCGGTAAGTTGTACCGTCTCGAATTGCGTTTCGCTGTCGGACCAGACCTTCACGGCGAGCGGGCCCGGGCCGGCATTGGCATCGACGACTCGCAGCCCGAGCGTGCTCGCGCAACTGTACTTGTCGCGATCGAAACGAATCGCGCCGGCCAACGGTTGAGGCCCGGCTTCCACGCAGGTCGAGACCGGGCTTTCGCAGGCACTATTCGATCCGATTGCTTGCACGCGGTAGTAGATCGATTGGCCGTTGGCGAGTTGGTCGTCGGTGAACGTGGTAGTCGGCGCTGTGGCGGTGCCGACGATCAGTTGCGCGTAGCCGCACCCGAGGTCGTTGCGCAGGACCCGATATTTGGCTGCACCCGGCACCGCGTTCCAACTCAATACGATCGCGTTGGTCAGCGCCTGTGCCTGCGTGATAACAGGTTTGGCGAGAGCCGGACACGCAGCGCTGCTTTGGTTGGTCGGATCGGTAGCCAGACCGCAGGCCAAGTTGTGGCGCCCGAACGCATCGTAGATCGCCTTGGCGTGCGGCGTGCCGTTGGCGAGATTGCCGTCGTCATCATCGGCCAGGCGCAATTTGTGGAACCAACTGTTGGTGCCGCAACCATCCGAGTTGGGGAGCGAGCAGTTGAAGATCGGCCCACCCGAGCCTTGCCGCGACTGATAGAACAGTCGCTCCGCCAGTTGCCAGGCCGAGTCGGCGTCCAGGCCAGCGGAAACCAGATCGCGCGTCGCCAAATCGAAGATCGCTTCCGACGGCGGATAGCTTTCGCAGTGAACCTCGCGGCCGCACGGGCCACCGCCGCCACCGCACAGTTGCTGCACGAAGTTGGCGGGGGTTGCCGGTTGGTGTCGTGTGCGCGAGTTCCAGTTCATGTCGCGTATGCCGGTGCAATTCAGGCAGGTGTCGCCATACGCGCCGCAGTTCTGCGATTCAAAGAAGCCGCGCCCGACACATGACAATCGCGCCTCGAAGATCGCCACCACGTCGGCGTATGCCTCGGAGGTGTTGTCGTAGCCGCCGCCATCGTTTTGGTCCAGGCCATGACCCCACTCGTGCACGAATACACCTTGCAATTCGCCTGTGTTACGACAACCGCCACCGGACTTGTAGAAGTTGACCGTCCCGTCCCAATATGCGTTGCAGACCGAGTTGATGTTGACGTTGTCGATGACCTGCGATTGCAGCCAGGTGTTGGTCGGAAGCCACGCGCGCCCCTTCGCCATCGCCAGATTGAGGTGATAGAACGACGAGCGTGCCGCGTGTGTGTTGCCTGCCGACGATCCGGGCGGCACCGCGCAGTCGGTCCCGGGCCCTTGCAAAAACTCCAGGGGGTTATCGCAAGTGGTCGTTTGATCGACCGGCCCGCAGCCATCGCTGACGCGGATGTACTTGCCGTTGAGTGTGGTTCGAACCGTGGCACCTGTGCCGCTGCAACTGTAGAGACCTTCGTCTCCGCTGTAACTCACCGCGCCACCAGCCACCGTGTAGTCAGTGAACGGCATTGGAAAGGCAGGTTGCTCGATTCCTTCTGGCCCCACACCGTCATTGGAGAGCGGGAACACGCCGCCACGAATTTGTTCGTAACGTGTGTCGTCGTACAGGCCGATGACGTTGCCGCTGTGTGCGTCGACCTGCGCGATCCAGGTCGGGGCCTCGTCCGGAATGCGCAGCGAGAAGCGCCACACCAAGGCGTGGGCCAACCCGCGGCCGCGCGAGCCGGTCCACGCGCTGCGCCCATCGCGACGCGGATCGAGCGGAAGCAGTTGCAGCGTACCGTTGTCGACGAATGTCGCGTTGGTCGGTAGAGCGTCGCCAAGATAGTTGTTGAGGGCAACGCGCGCCGCGTCGCGCGATACGGTTGGAGTCGAGGCAATTTCCACGGGGCCGAGTGCATACGCACCGAACGCCACCAGATTGCCTTGCTCGATATGAAAGTCGTAGCGAGCACCGCTGACTGCAACGCCACCGATGGACTGCCGGAACGTCACTTGCCACACGCGCTCGTTGATCGGCCCACTCGCCGCGCGGTCGAGCACCAGTTGATCGCCCCAACGACCCAATAGGCTCGGGTGCGAATCGAGGAACTGTCGCGCGCGCTGTTCCAACAGCTCGAGGGTGGGTGGTTCGACCAGCTCACCGTTCCGACCGGCAACCGGAAACCAGCGGAGCCCTTGACCAGTTGCCAGCAGCGGCAAGCCGGTGCGTTCGTCGAGTTGAACACTCCACGCACCATTGAGGGCTGAGAACTGATCCCAGCCCCGACGGAGTGCGTCCTCGGTGCTCAGGGAGTGCGTATCGATCGCCGCGGTTGCGAGCACCGCGGCGGGGTCATCGATCGACTTACCGATGAAGCGGGGCGTCGGCGCCGATGGTGCAAGCGCGCGGGCTGGAAGTTGAATCAAGGTACAGAAAATCAGCGCGAGCAGTGCAAGACGACGCGACATGACCGGCTCCGGAATCGAACGGCGATGACAGACCTTTTGCGAGTCGGGTTCGCTCGAACCGGTCTGGCCATATGTAGTGAGAGCGCCGCGGGAAGAGTACGGCGACGACGAGCGTGATCGAACAACTATTGACGAATTTCCATCGCAGCGTGGGGTCTTTGGCAAAGTTTGCACGGAATGCTGTTCACTAGGCCGCTGTACCAGTCCTCGGCACCGACGGTTGGCAGCCAAGGCTGTATTTACTATCGTGCCGCGGATGCACGCAGACCAAGCGCTCGGGCAGACACGAACGCGCACAGGCTGGCAGGTCGCGACCGCGGTCGCGCTGCTGGGGATCGTCGTGCGCCTGTGCATGGCGCTGTGGTTGGTGCCGGCGTGGAAGAGCGCAGCGGGTTGGGCTCCAATCCAGACCACTACCCCACGCTGGCGATGTCGTTGTGGCAGCAACACGAGTTGGGATACCTGGATGAGGGAGCAAGCCCCACTACGATTCGCGGTCCTGGGTTTCCGTCGTGGCTCGCGGTTGCGATTGCGCTCGATATCGCCGATGGCCGCTGGCTCGGCGTTTGGGCCGCATTGCCAACGATTGCCATCACCGCCGGCTTCGCCGCGTGGTTGACGCGACGAATCGGCGCGCGGCACGCACTGCTGTTCGGGTTTGTGACGCTGATGCATCCCCTGCCCGCGTTCGTGTCGTCTCGCACAATGAGCGACGAGTTCTACGCGGCATTGGGCCTGGCTGCGGTGTGGTCGTGGGTGACAGCACTGTCGCCCTCCGTCGGACGATCGCGTTGGCGGTGGGTAGTCGGCAGCGGCGCCGCACTGGCGCTGCAAGTCCTGACGCGACCGACCGGCCTGCTGACATTGGGTGCGATCGTCGTCGTCACGCTCTTGGCGACACGCCGAGCCAAGCGCGACCGAGTTTTCGATGCGGCCCGCAGTCGATGGCGCGAGCTGAGTGTGCTGGTGTTGCTCGCGCTGCTTCCGGCGCTTGCCTGGTCGGTGCGGTCCTCGAAACTCGAAGGACGCGTGTTGTTCGTGCACTCGTTGGCTGCTTACAACTTCTGGTACGGCGAGGCGCTCGACAGGCTGCCGCTGGAGGACGAGCGCGGCCGAAGTCACGGGCTCGCGGTGGAGCAGATTCTTCGCCTGGGGGGCAAGGACCCATCGGCAGCGCCGAAGTTCTGGTACGGCACGCTGACGCCCCGCGATGTCGCCGCACTCGAGACACGATTGTCGCAGGCCGCGCGCGAGAACATCGTTGAGCACCCGCTGCAGTACACCGCGCGTGTGCTGCGGGGCATGGTTTGGTTTTGGGTCCGCGCCGAAACCAAGACTCGCACGCTGCAATATGTCGTGGCGATCGTTCCGTTGTTGCTGTTGGCGTTGTACGGCGCGTGGCGCGGCACCGGCAACTTGGACGGATCGTTGCGCCGCATGGCGCATCTCTCCGTCGGCCTACTGTTAGCTCACGACCTGGCTTACGCGGCGACGCTGCCGATGGCGCGCATGTGCGTGCAGGTTTTCCCGCTGCTGACTTTGCTGGCGGTGCTCGGGGTGCGAGCCATCGCACAAAAGGTCCTCGCCAACCGACAATGAAAAGGGCGGCCCGCAAGCCGCCCTTTCACACACGCACAGTCGATTCGCGTTACGCGCCAACCAGCGACCCGGCCCGCGCTGCGCTCGAGACCTTCTCGAAGGCGCGCACGATGTCGCCCATCTCCGACGCACCCGCCAACAACACGTCCTGCTTGATCCAGATGGTGGTGGCGCACAGCTCCTCGGTCACCGGGCACTTGTACTCGCTGTAGGGAATTGCCCAGTGATCTTTCATCTTGGTGCCGCCGCCGGTGGGTCGCTCGCCGTACCAGTTCCAGAATCCTTCGCGGTAGAGCGCGCGTGTGTAACCGGGGCCAGCCGGCACACCCTCGGCGTTGAGCGCCTTGATGAACTGCATCTTGTCCACCGACAGCTCTTTGCGATCGAGCCGCAGCATATAGATATGACAGCCGTGCGCCGTGACGCGCGCATCATCGGTGGGGGTCAAGATGCCGGGCATGCCTTGCATCTGCTTGTGCAGTGCCGCCATCGATTCGCGCCGCGTCGCCTGCATCTGCGGCAAGCGCGCGATCTGCGCCAGCAGCACCGCGGCGTTGAACTCGCTCATGCGGTAGTTGAGACCCGGGAAGTCGTGGTCGTACCACTCGCCGCCCTGCTTGCGTCCGCAGTTGTGATACGACCAACAGCGCTGGTACATCGCCTCGTTGTTGGTGAGGATGATGCCGCCTTCACCGGCGGCAATGTTTTTCGATGACTGGAAGCTGAAGCCGCCGCCCAATCCGATCGAGCCGACAGGCACACCGCGCCATTCCGCGGTCCAAGCCTGGCAGGCATCTTCGATCACGATCAGGTTGTGCTTCTTGGCGATCAACATGATGCCGTCCATGTCGGATGGACGGCCGCCAATGTGAACCGGCAAGATGCCGCGCGTACGTGGCGTGATCGCGGCTTCGATTTTGGTGGGGTCCAAGTTGTGCGTGCCTGGCTCGACATCGACGAACACCGGCACCACGCCCACCGTCAACGCGGCAAGCCCCGACGCCATAAATGTATAAGGAGAGGTGATCACCTCGTCGCCCGGCTGCAACCCGCCCGCGATCATCGCAATTTGCAGCGCCACCGTGCCGTTGCAGCAACTTATCGCGTACTTGGCGTTGTGCATCGCCGCGTACTTCTGCTCTAGTTCGGTCTTGCGCTTGCCGCCGACACCCCATACGCCTGAACGCAGCGTGTCGATCAACGCTTGCTCTTCGGTATTGTCGTAAACGGGCCACTTCGGCCAAGGCTTGGTGCGTACAGGTGTACCGCCGTGAATTGCCAGGGTGCCGGCCATTTGGATCGCCTCCAGAGGATATGACAGGTCGCGTCCGCCGCAGGGATGATGGGGCCCGGGTGACTAACGGGCAAGCAGACCCCGGTTGTAGCGCGGGGAGGTCGTGGTAAGGTCGCCCGCACCGGTTGGGGTGGCAGCGCGCGAGTAGCCGAAACCGAGCGCGTTGCAGAAAGGGGCTCATGAGTTCGCTTCGTTCCGAGAGAGAGCGTCGGACCTGCGGGATTCTTTGCATCACGTTTGCTGCGTTCATGTTTGCGCTGTTGGTGTTGGAACTGATGATGACTCGCCAGGGTGGCCGCTACACCTTGACGGTTGAGTTCATGGAAAAGTCGAGCATGGGTTACTCGGGCGGGTTTTTCTTGAGCTACCTGATCTTGGGCGGCCTTGGCTTTTTCGGAACGCTCGGCGTGATTGAACAGTACGGGCACTCCGATAGCGTCATCACTCGCGGCGTGCGCCTGGCGTCGCTGGCGTTTTTCATGACCGCGTACTGGATGTGGGGCGCCTTGTTTATCGTGCAACAGAAGCTGACCATGCTGACCGATCGCCCCACCAATCCGCCCGACTGGCTGTTGCAGATTTTTGCCGGCAGCGATTCGCTGTTCGCCTTGTCGGGCTGGGGACGATTGGGCCCGGCGATCATTCTTTACGGCGGCATGGGGCTGATGCTCTGGCGCGGTTCACGCTTGCTGCCGCGCTCCGCCGCTGTGGTGTTTGGCGTGGTGGCCGCCACACACTTCTTGCAGTTGGTCTACCTTTCGGTGCGCGGCGCCGGCGTTTCGCAAGGTTCGTTCGATGCGCAGGACATTGCCGACAAGCTGCTGTGGTTTGGCGACATCGTTGGTTTCACCTTGGCGGGCACGGCGCTGATTACCGAGAAGGGCGTCTTCGTGCGCTCTCGCCGGCTATAGCGGTGACCGCATGCGCTCGCGCGATCGCGAAATCAAAGAGGCGCTGAAGGCACTCACCGACGCCGCACGAGATCGCGTCGACGCGCACCCGTATGGACACTTGCTGCGCGGTCGCGAGCCGTTGTCGCTAACCGTCAGCCTGCCGCTCGATCAAGACCCCGACGCGTTGGAGGCGGCCGGCGAGCGCGCGGTAGACGCGCTGCACGATGGCGTCGAAGCGTTGCTGGCTCATGCGGCCGCGTTTCGCCCCGGAAGATTGTTGTGCTTGCGCTGTGGAACGCCCGAATGCGAGCACGCCGCCGCGCCGCACGCGCGTCAGGTGTTTGTCGGGTACGGGCCGTCCGGTTTGCCGCGGTTCGTCGACTTCGCGACGTTGGTAGTCGACAGACGCCACGAGCAAATGGAGCGCTTGTTCGATGGCGCCGCGCCGTTGTTGTCGTTGGTGATGAGCGAGCCGGAGTTGGTTGCCGACTTGCTGCCCGCGTTTCACGACAAACAGCGGCAGTACCGCGTGCATGCGCAGGTCGTCGCTGGCTTCTGGCGACTGCCGGACGAGAGTGGCCGGCCCGAGCCGTTGGCAGTGACGATCCAAATCGTGTCGACGCATGTGATGGTGCGTCAGCAGCAGCCGCGCCGGCGGTTTGGGGTGAACATCATCGGCCGTGGCCCCGACAACGAGCCGCTCGATCATCTGCACGATCGACTGCGCGGGATTCCGTGGATCTCGCCGGTGCGCTGGGTGCAATCGGCGCTGGGTGAGATTGAGAAGCAGGATGCGAAGCGGCGCATTGCCGAGGGGTCGTTGGCCAAGCGGCTGGATGGGTTGGTGCAGTCGCTGGCGCGACGACTGGGTCGCGATGAGCGCGCGAAGGGCCGACGCACGATGCACGCGGAGGAGCGGCATGAATCGGGTGATCGGCCGACGCGTGTGGCGCTCGCCGATTTGGCTGCCGCTTCGGACGACAAGATCGTGTTTGATACCAGGCGCAATACGTTGGTGGTGTTGGGCGAGAAGGGTCGCGCGCATGTGTTCAATGTCGATGGGAAGTTGGTGACGTCGGTGCGGTATCCGACCACGACGATTGCGCATCGGCGTGAGTCGGGGTTGTGGAGGAGAGCGGAAGCGGCGGAGATTGCGCCGTTGCGGGCGTTGTTGGGGTGAACATCGCAGGGCGTGCCTGCGATTGGTTTGGGGGACACGGTTCGGCATGGAGTTTCGCTCCGCGCCCGATGTTGTGAGATCGAGTCTGTCGATAGGATCACCCTGGGCCGAAACGCAAACGCGCGCGAGCGAGAGGAATACGGGAGCTCACGAAATGAGAGACCATTACGAACTGTCGAAGATGAAGGCGCGGCGCAATCCGTATCCGCAGATGCTCAAACAGTCGGTCACGGTTCGGTTGGATCGCGACACGGTCGACTATTTCAAGGGACTCTCAGCAAAGATTGGGGTTACGTACCAGAACCTGATCAAGCTGTTCCTCCGAGACTGCGCCGAACGCCAGAAGGAGCCTTCGTTGACCTGGGTCGCGAAGAGTCGCCGAGGGAAGAGTCGGACTACTCGTGCCTCCGTTGGTTCAACGAATCGTCGGTGACGTGACCGGGACATGCCACAAGGCACTGCCGAGAAATCGATCCCGACGATGGTGAAGGTTCTCCTTGGGTTGGTCGTCGCGCCCGCCGTACTCGATACGGTTCTTGGCTACTCCACACCGCAGTTGGTTCTTGCTCGCTTGGTACTTGCTGCTGGCATGTTGCGCGGCATCGATGCGTTTCGACAGTTGCTTCGGATAATGTCTGTCTTTGGAATGCTCGGCGCGGTGGCTGTGCTTATCAAGGGTGGCTGGATTCTTGCGCCACTGGAGTTTGTAGCCGCGGCGGTTGCCACGGGATTGCTTGGTTCGAAGCCTGTCCGCGATTGGTGCCACCAAGGTAGCAGAGCCGAGTGACTCGACAACGCAGCCGGTTCTCGGTCCCGACGGCAGAGTAGCGGCACACCGAACCGGCCGGCGCGAGAGGTGGTGCGATCTCTCCCAACAGGGAGAACATCGACTCTCGACTCGCGATTACAGCGTGAACGAACAGCGGCGTCGCCGTACAGTCTCTGCAGTTCTGGCCTCGCGCGCGGAGGATCCGTTGGCACAACAATCAGACAAACAGCGTGTCATTGAAGCGATTGAGAGACTCCCGGCGGATGCAACTGTCGAAGATGCGATGGAGCGCTTGTACTTTCTCGCCAAGGTGCACCGGGGCTTGGCGCAGGCAGACGCCGGCGACACGCTGACGCATGAGCAAGCAAAGGATCGGCTACTCAAGTGACCCGGGTCACATGGACCCGCCAGGCAGTCGAAGACGTCGAGGCCATCAGGTCCTATGTGGCTCGCCACTCGGTGCGGTATTCAACTCTCCTCATTGAACGAATCGCCGCATCGGTTCGCCGCACATCACGAGTCTGGCTGACCTAGAAATTGGCCAAGCACACACCCACGACGGGTGCATGCAACTACTCAAAGCGTGACGCGAGTAATCAATCGTCAGTCTGGATCGCGGCGTTTCAAACGTGGGACTGGATTGCGTCGACGTCCGGGGGGAGCGTGGCCGTGGAAGGAATCGTGCCCTCGTATTCGCATGCGTCAAGCGGCTGATCCTCGCGACCAGTGCGTTCTCCGCTCGCTACGATCAGCGCGGAGAGAATTCGGTCGTCGTGCACGGACTCGCTGACAACGCCTGCCGGCGTGCTCTACGTCGTCGACTACGACAGCTTGGGCTGCGATGAAGCGCAGCACGGGGATTTCTGTGGCACGCCTGTCGGGCGTTGCACACGACCGACACTGGTTCGTGGGGGGCGAATGCTGACGTTGCGCTACGTCAATGAATACGAGTTCTGACGCGCCCTCCCTCCGAGTCCGCGTGCGGTATCCCACCGCAGGAAGCAGACCCACGCGCTCGACTTGATCGCTCGAGAACATCACGCGATGATGCGAGCTCTTGCAACAAACTGGAGGCCTTGTGAGCGACGAGAACGAGGAGCCAATTCTGTCCGCGCTGTGTCAGGACGTCACGCGTGACGGCAAGACGGTTCAGGTCGAGATCATCGACAGCAAGGAGGGCGGCTGGATTCTCGAGATTGTCGATCAGTACGGCAACTCCACGGTCTGGCACGATCTCTTCGTTACGGAACAGGCCGCGCTCGACGAAGCGCTCAAGACGATAGACGAGGAGGGCATTGACACACTCATCGGTGAGAACCTTCGAGGGCAGATCGAGCCGTCGGAGTGATTGGCGCGAGAACGATTCCCGCCCCTGATCGGCCCTTCGCGCAGCGCGCCTGCCAATCGATTCGTTCGCAAGCCTGCATTGCTGAGCTTCGAGCAAGCAGCCGCGCTTCCGGTTTCAGGGGCGACCGCGCCTCCGAAACTGCGGGACGCGGGGCAACTCGAGGTGGGACAGCGTGTGCCGATCATCGCAGCCGCAGGGGGCATCGAGTCATTCGCCGTGCAGATCGCGAAGGCGATCGGGGCGGAAGTCACCGGCATGTGTAGCACTTCGACACTCGAGCTCGTGAGCACACTCGTGATTGGTAGTAGTGAGCGCGGCGCTGGTCGAAATGCTTGACACAATGAGCACGCAGACAGCTGATAGCCTGACCCCGCTGCAAGAGAAGCAACTCGCATGACAACAGATCATTCAGTCAATGGAGAACAACCGATCTTGGTGATCGGCGGAACGCGGGGCACCGGTTTGATCATCGCCCGGTTGTTGCGCCGGCATGGCCATCGGGTACGGGTGCTCGCCCGCGATCCGGCGCGAGCGCAAACACTCTTCGACCAGGCCGTCGAGGTGATCGCGGGCGACATCACGAAACCCGGCACACTCCGACCAGCGATCGAAGGCGCACGCCACATCGTGTTCACTGCCGGCTGTCGTAGCGGCTATCCGGTTGGCGAGTCGAAGGTCAAGGCCACCGAGTATCACGGCGCACTCAACACACTCGACGCGGCATCTGCGCTCGGGCTTCCTGGCCGCTTCTTGTACATGACCTCCAGCGGCTTGCTGACCCCATCGCTCTCGACCTTCTGTCTGAATCTCTGGAAGGGAAACACGCTTGTATGGCGACGGCGCGTCGAAGACGACATTCGAGCAAGCGGCTTGGAGTACACCATCGTTCGGACCGGGGTCTTGCTGAATCGCGAGGGAGGGCAACGCACCATCGAGATCACTCAGCAGCCACTCCCCTTGTCGATACGCTACCGAATCGCTCGCATCGACGTGGCTCGAGTGTTTGTAAGCGCAATGCAACATCCCAAGGCCGCCCGCGCGACATTCGAGGCTGTGTGGGGGCGACGCGGCGATCCGGAATCGTGGAGTCGGCTACTGGACCGGGTCCAGCCGGACGAAGGACCGCACTAGCCGTTGACGTGACGGACATAGTTCGAGTAGACAGGTTGCTCTGATCTGGAGAACCTGCTGATGACAACTACCCCTGGCAACACGATCCGCCTTCATCGAGTTCTTCGGGCCAAGCCGGAACGCGTTTACCGCGCGTTCCTCGACCCCGATGCAATGGTGAAGTGGCTACCTCCGCATGGCTTCACCGGCAAGATCCAGCAAATGGACGCGCGCGTTGGCGGCGGCTACGCAATGTCGTTCACGAACTTCGGGACAGGCAAGGTTCACTCCTTCGGCGGCAAGTATGTCGAACTCGAGCCGTATGAAAAGATCAGGTACACGGACAAGTTCGATGACCCGAATCTGCCAGGTGAGATGCAGGTCACGATTTCGCTACGCGCCGTGCTCTGCGGGACCGATCTCTCCATCGTGCAAGAAGGGGTGCCGGCTGTGATTCCGGTCGAGTTCTGCTACCTCGGGTGGCAGGAGTCGTTGAACCTGCTCGCTCAACTCGTCGAGCCAGAAATTCCTGATGGTGCGTGACGAGGTGACGCGCGAGTAGCCGGTCGTTTTCCGTTGCTCGAGTGGCGGCGCGTGGCAGCGACCTTCATGTTCGAGGGGGCATTGATGTCCAATACATCTCACAAAGATGCGGCGATCGGGTTTCTCACGCTGGTCGCACAAGGCAAGGTACAGCAGGCGTTCGACCAACACATCGCCCCTGGCTTTCGTCATCACAACCCGCATTTCCGCGGCGATGCGGCGGCGCTGAAGGAAGCAATGTTGGAGAACGCGAGAGAAAACCCTGACAAGGTTCTGGCTGTCCAGCGCGCGTTGCAGGATGGTGATCAGGTAGCGGTGTTGTCTCACATCAGGCAACGAAGTGACGAGGTTGGCTTTGCGGTCGTTCACATCTGCCGCTTCGAGGGCGATCGCATTGTCGAGATGTGGGATGTCGGCCAGGCTGTGCCCGCGCAGAGCGCCAACGAGAACGGGATGTTCTAGAGACGGATCGATGGACCCTCGCGCGGCGTGCTCGGGTGGAGCGAACCAACTGCCAGCAGGTACAAGGCGCGACGCTTCACTGTCGTTTCATTTCAGATCTTGCTCGATCTGTACGGGAGCTTCGTGGCGACCAGTTGCCCCTTGGCGATTTGCGGCTGGGAGGTAATTGGCGCCGTTTTGGCCATTTGCAAGCAAGGTCAACTCGATCAGGAGTCAGGAGCCAGCCATGACGAAGGTCTTCCAGATCACGCCGTTCCTTCATGTTCCGAACCTCGACGCGGCACTTGCGTTCTTCTGCGACACGCTGCGTTTCGAGTTGAAGTTTCGCGAGGCGGACTATGCCTACATCGAGCTTTCCGGCTGCGGGCTGCGGATGTTGGAGGAACCGCGTCGCGTACTCACCGCCGACGGCAAAGCCAGGGTCGCTGTGTATATCGACGTCGCGAACGTCGATGAGTTGCATGCGCAACTGCGTGAGAACCTGGAGAAACTCCCGCCGGACCGGGTCGAGCCATTGATGAACAAATCCTGGATGCAGCGCGAGTTTCAGGTTCGGCTTCCGGACGGCGATTGGCTGACATTCGGGCAACCTATCGCAGAACACGGTGGCGGTTCCAAATCGCTGAAGGCCCAGTGACTCTGTGTGCAGCCAGCGAGAACGCAGGTCTGCATGACCCTTTCCTACGCCGCAGCCGCTTGTCCGTGAAGTTCGGCACCGGACACGTGACGTATCGCCTGAGTTGCCGACTTTTCGAGGAACGACCCATGCTGAATTGCTTCAGATCGCATTTGGGCATGTCGCTGGTAGCAGTCGTTGTCTCCTTGTTTACCAGCTCGATGGCGCGAGCCGATGTCGTCACCGACTGGAACATCAAGGCGGGTGAGGCTGTCACCGAGGCCAAGTTGTTGGCGCCTCCGGCCAATGGCGTGATGGCAATCATGCATGCGGCCATCTACGAAGCGGCGAACGCCATCACGAAGCGCTACCCGCCCAGCGGATTGCCGTTGGAGGCTGCACCTGGAGCGTCGGTTGATGCCGCTGTGGCCGCGGCGAGCCACGTCACGCTCTCCAAGTTGCTGCCGGCACAGCAGGTTTCCATTGAAGCGACGTACAACGCGGCGCTGCAGAAGATCGCTGATGGCGCAGCCAGAGCGGACGGCGTCGCTGTGGGCGAGAAGGCTGCGATAGCGGTGCTCGCGTTGCGCGCCACCGACGGTGCTGCGACACCGGAGACATACCGACCCTTCACCACCGCGGGTGTCTACGTTCCTACTACCCTCCCAGCCGTCTCGCAGTGGCCACAACGCAAGCCGTGGCTCATGACGAGTGCATCCCAATTCCGACCTGGCCCACCACCCGCACTCACCAGCGACGTGTGGGCGCGCGACTACAACGAGGTGAAGTCGCTCGGTGGCAAGAACAGCAGCAAGCGCACCGCCGAACAGACCGAGATCGCTCACTTCTGGGAGGCGACGCTCCCTCCGATCTATCACGGCGTCGTGCGCTCGGTCGCCAACCTCCCTGGGCGAGAGATCACGCAAAACGCGCGACTGTTCGCCACGGTAACGCAGGCCGCGGACGACGCCATGATCGCGATCTTCGACGCCAAGTATCACTACAACTTCTGGCGACCAATCACCGCCATCCGCAACGGCGACATCGACGGCAACGAGGCGACTGAGCGCGACCCATCATGGGTTCCCTTCATCGATACGCCGATGCACCCCGAGTACCCGTGCGCACACTGCATCGTTGCCGGTGCGGTCGGCGCCGTCTTGCGGGCCGAGCTCGGCGCGGGACCCGTGCCGGCGTTGACAACCAGCAGTGTTACTGCGGCAGGCGCAACCCGAACCTGGAACAGCATCGATGACTTCGTGCGCGAGGTTTCGAATGCACGCATCTACGACGGCGTGCACTACCGCAACTCGACGGAGGTCGGAACGGCGATGGGCAAGCAGATTGGTGAATTGGCCGCGGCAAAGCACCTTCAGCCACGCAAGTAGTGAACGCACACTTGGTGCGCGAACCGAGGACGAGGCTGTCTCGCTGCTTCCCTCGGCCTCGAGGACCCATAAGCAATTCGGTCGTTTCTGCGTGACGCGCTCGAACTAACGAGTTCGACGTGGGGGGCGCGTGGTCGATCATCGGCCGTCCCCAGTCGAACGAGCGGTTCACCTGTTGCGCAAGCAAGCCAAGGCAACGCATCAGCGAACGCGATTGGCAGTCGGGCCGATCGTGGCGTTTCTAACGGCCGATCGGTCCAGCAGGCGTCGCGTATCGTTGCACCCAGTCTTCCAACGCCCACGACAACTCCACCTTGGTCGCGAACGTCGCGGCGGGGCCACCCGCGCGCAATGCACTCGTTACCGAATCGCGCGACAGCGGTTTGATCTGTGAGCGCGTCGCCAACTCGCGCTCGCGCTGCATTGCAGAAGCATCGATCAATTCCGGCAATCCTGGCGTACCAAACCAGATCGGTTCGCTGGTCAGGTCGACAAGCGCAGGGACCCACACCACCAAGCGATTCGATCCCGGTTGCGGCGCGACCCGTTGCGCTGGAAAACGCCCGACAAACAACACCGGCTCGGACGTCTCGCGCGGGCGGACCAAATCGGGGTCGCACTCGATCACCAACATGGTCCCCTCGCGAACCTCGGGCTTGTCGGCCGACCAGTCGTATCGAAACGGCGTCTGCAAAGTAAACGAGCGCGCGACCAGCACGCGCGTTACGGCGACAGGTGTCGATGGAAGCAACGGTGTCTCGGCCAACGCTGAAACACAGAAGGCGCCTACCAATGCAGCGCCAAGCAGTACGCGGTGAATCATTCGATTACTCCTTCACCAACTCGATGTCATCGAGCGCGATTCGCCCCTCGGCCGAGCCAAAGGGGCTGCCAAACTCGAAGCGGATCGCGCGAACATCGCTCAAGTCCAAGGTGGTGCCGTTGCGCTGAAAATCGGTGAGGCGAATTCGAATCACCTCGAATTCGTTCTGCCAACCGCTGCCGGCCCCGTATCCGGTGCGCTGATACGGTTCCTCGATGCCGCCTCCGAACGTGCCGATTTGAATCGAGCTGCGGTTGTTGGCGGCGTCGATCAACGTCACCGTGAAGGTCAGGTCTTCGAGTGCCGCTACCGTGCGCGGGTGACGCGTTATCTGCGCCGCACGGAACGACAGCAGCGCGTCATCACGGAAATCGCGCTGACTCGCGACCACGCTCAGCTCGTAGAAGGTGCTGCCGCCGCTGGTGTACTCGAACACGCCACCGCGGCCAACATCGAGATCGCGTCCGCGGGCCATGCCGTTCATCACGTCGCCGGCAGCCCACGCGTACTGTCCGTCGGTATCGCGTTCACGGGCCTCGGCCAGCGCATCGGTATTGGATGTCACCGCGCCCCCCGAACTGCTGGTTACCAAGCTCGTCTCCGTTTGGTAGTCGTCGACGATGAAGCTGCGACGCGCCGGTCCCTCGCGAAGATCGCTCACCACCACGGTGGAGGCGCTGACGCCGATCGGTCGGAACTCTTCCCATTGCCGCCAGAAGAACTCTTTCGGGATCGGCGACGACTTCGTGTACTGCTCCACCAACGCCAGTTGTATTGCTTTCTGCACCTGCTGCGCTTCGGGCCTTCCGATCGCGCTCCCGGAAGGCCCGGCGAAGTCATCGAAGCCGCAGCAGTTGAAGTCGTTGTGATCGGCGCCGTGCAGGTAGGTCGACTGCCGCGGACCGGCAGCACGCTCGTAGACGCCAAACGACTGCGTGATCGAATCGTTGGGACAGCCGCAAACGTCGCCGTCGGACGAACCGTAGATCAAGTGATACGGCGCGCTGTGCGGGTCGGACTTGGTTGGCCCCAAGAAGTCGGTCGGTGCAATGCTGCTGATGACCACGATGTCTTTGGCGCTATAGCGTTGCGGCGTGTACCCCTCGTCGACCAATCGATCGTAGGCGCGCGCCACCCCCTCGCCGCCTCGACTGTGTCCGATCCACGCGATCCGCGTGCCGTCGATGTGCCCGTTGAGCACACCACCGCCCAGCGTCGCTTGATTGAGCAGGATCTTGTCGGTGAAGGTGAGCGTGGTGGTCGATGCGGTCTCGATGCCGGGCTGCGTGTTGTTGTCGTGCGACATCACGATGTAGCCGTACGAGGCGAGATGCTGCCCCAGAAAGTCGTACCAGTCGTAGCAGTGTCCATTGCCGTGGCTGATTACCACCAACGGATACTTGCCGGTGAACAGTGGATCGCTCAGCGTGGTCGGGTAGTAGATCCGCATGTCGTCGTTGCCGCTGCCGGAGCAGTGCGGCGACTCGGGACCAAGATCGTCGAATTGAGCGACCGTCAGGGTTCCGGCCGCAGACAGATCGCGAACCACGTAGAACCCGGCGTCGTCGGAAAGTCCATCCACCAACTCGCCCGCGTCCAAGAAACCATTCCGGTTGCAATCCAGCACCACGTCATAGCCGCGGCCGATCTTGTTCCCATCCGTTGCACTGAGCGTCGCGCTGTTGTTCAGCGCGAAGGTGTTGGCCTGCACGGTGCCGGCGACAAAGCTGCGCGACTCGGGCGCGCCACGCACATCTTGCAGCGGCAGGTTGCTGCACCATTGCGCTGCGGTGCGCTTGTTCAAGACATACACATCGCAGGTTTGGCCCGCGACCGATGGCTGTGCCGCGGGATCGACCGCCACCTGCACCGCGCTTCCGGTATTGAAGTCGTCGACGAACTGCGCAAACGGGAAAGCGCTCAAGCTGCGTGCCGAGAGCGCCGTCGGCGTGCCCACGCCTGCGTTCGGATCGACGGACGCAAAGCAGCCGATGTCAGGGCGGCAGGTATCGAGTGTGCAGGGATTTCCATCCTCGCAGACGACGTTCGTGAACACACACGAGGCACTTTGCTCACTACAACTGTCGGTCGTGCACGAATTGCCGTCGTTGCATATCACCCCGGCCCCGGCTGCGCAGCGGCGGGTGCGGGTATCGCAGGTCTCGGCACCGTCGCAGACGCGATGGTTGTCGCAGTCGCTGCTGAGTGCGCAGGGGAGCGCGGCATCGACCAAGTAGAAACGCGCCTCAGCGCCCCCGAGTGTGATCGGTTCCTCGTAGATCAACTGCTGCGTGAGGCCGCTGAGCCACGCGGGTCGCAACACGTCGTTGGCATCGGGCGATCGGTAGATCGCATAAGGGCCAGAGCCTGCCTGCCAGGTCAAGCGCAGATCGCCGGTTGGGGTCTTGGTGACGCGCAGCGAGTTGGGAAGTGGGGCGGCGCTTGCCACGGACGCAAGCAGCGTGAAAAGCGAAAACAGGGCGATGAGGCGGGGTCGGTTCACAGGGTCCTCAGGGTGGGTCGAGGGAAATAGCCGGCGGAAGATACGCCGACGCGCGCGGATCGGCTCAGGACATAGGTCACCTGTTTCGATTTGGTGTGGCCCCGTTCGCGGCCGTGCCTAAGTTCTAGCCACAAGGGATTGCGGAGGCAAGGTCATGGCGCTGTCGTTTGGAGTGCCAAAGATGTGGTGGGATCGCCAAAATCCTGGTGCCGCTGGGCCTGCTCCTGCGAAGGGCGCAGAAACGTCCGGCGGTTCCCTTTCGACTCGCATCGAACCGACGCGCGAAGCACGCGGAACGACTCCCCCGTCGCCCGCGCCCGTTGCTTCACTCATGCCCGATGCCGCGGTTGGCTCCGATGGGCGAATCGCGGGCGGCAGTTTCATCGTCGACGGCAGCGGTACGTTGTTGGCCTTCGATCGCAACATGGAGCGAATGACCGGCTGGAATGCGTTCGAGATTGTGGGTCAGCCGAAAGATCTCGGCCTGTACGAGGACCCCGACGAAAACGGTCAGCGACGGTATCGCGCAATGCCGTTGTACGAGGGACGCCTCCCGCGCGTGCCGCAAAGCACGGCAACCACGCTGATGATCAATCGCAAGGACGGCACCAAACTCGAAGTCGAAGCGATGCTGTCCCCTTTGGGAGTACAGGGGAATCGCTATGTGATCGAAGTGCAGCGCGTGTTGGCGCGTGTGCACGGGCCGCTCAAGCCGGCGGCAGCCGAAGGGTACGACTCGGTGACCGGCTTGCCTGGCATCGATCTGTTTCGCGAGAAACTGAAGGCGAGTTTCGAAGCCACCCGTAACTCCGGCCAACCGCTCTCGGTACTGCTGGTCGACTTGGATCAGACATCCGAACCCAATCAACCGCGCGCGAGTCTTCTGAACAACGATCTCGTGCGGCGCATCGCCGGAATCTTGCAGGCATCGATGCGGATGAGCGATCCAGTCGGTCGCACCGCGCAGGGCCAGTTTGCAATCGTGCTCGAAGGCACAGGACGCGGTGACGCGCGAGCCGTTGGCGGCCGCATTCGCGCCATGGTCGAGCGATTCTCGTTGGGCACACACGCGAGCGAGGGAGAAGTCAGAGCGACCGTGAGCATCGGTGTCGCGTGCTACCCCGCCGATGGCGACAACCCGGGCGAGTTGATGCGCCGCGCCGACGAAGCGCTGCGCGAGGCGCATCGCTTGGGAAACAACCGCGTCTGGTGCTACGTGCGCCGACCCCGCGTCAACTGCTACACCGAAGTCTATTTCGACGGCCCCGAGGGGCAGCTCCTGGGCATGTCTCGCGACCTATCGAACTCAGGTTTGTTCGTCGAAACGTCCGATCTGTTGCCCGACGGAATGCGGCTCGGCCTGCGCTTCACGCTTCCTGATGTGAACGAGGAAGTGCACGTCGTGGCGCGCGTCACGCGACGCGTCCTTGCCGGCGGGTTGGAAGGATCGACCCTCACCGGCTTGGGACTCGAATTCGAGCGCTTCAGCGATGCCGATCGCGGGCGACTCGAACGCTTCCTGCACACGGCCGCGATGTCGCAGCCGTCCACCAGCTAACGAAGACTCCTTCCCTCAGTAGTACCGGGCGGCGCACCTCGATCCGGACGCGCCGCCCCTTTTTTTATTCAGACTTGGCGCGTTTGCGGCGAACTCGTTCCAGCAGTGGACGGAGATCGGCTGCCGGCGCCTCTGGCAAGATCCGATCGAGTCGCGACTCCTGACCCAACAAGCGCGCGATCGACTCGGTCACCGCGCATGAGAACTCGTGCACTTGCTCGGGTTTGGGGTCGGGTACGGGAGCAGCAGCAAAACTGAGCGGGGCGCCCAGGTGCAGCGACACGATCGCGCGACGCGGGAACTTCGCCGTTCGCGGCATCGCCTCGAACATCCCCTTGAGGCCGGTCGGCACGATTGGCTTTCCCGACAATGCGGCGATCCATCCGATGCCGTGCTGACAGCGAGTCATCAGCCCGTCGTGCGAAACGCGCCCTTCGGGAAACACCCCCACCACCTCGCCGCGCTCCAGCGAATCGACCACGCTGAAGATCGTGAGTGCTGGGTTTCGCACCTGTCCGATCACGCCGAGACTGTCGAAGATCGCTTTTCCGACTCGCGACTTCTTGTACGACTCCTCGTTGATCAAGTAGCGAATCGGCTTGCGCGGCGAAATCATCGCGATGAACCAGGGATCGGCAAACGAGGTGTGATTGGGCGTCAGCACCAGACCACCTTCGGTCGGAACATGCTCCGCACCATGGACGGTCATCTTCCAGACCCACCGGCACATCGGATAGAGAATGCGTTGACCGCGTTGCAACCACATCACGAGCCTCTAGCGCTGCCGCTTGCCCAAGGAGCGCGCCCCGCCCAGGACGAGCATCAGTATCAGTACCCAAATCGGCCAGTCGCCGACTCGAGCATAGAACGTGGGCCGATGGTCAGGGTCGAATTCGGCCTGTACCGGCAACGTGCCGGTCCACATCAAGTCGCTGTGTTCGTGCTGCACGCCGTTGTTGTCGGTGTATGAGCTCACGCCGCTGTTGGCCGCGCGCACGATCGGCAGGTTCATCTCGTTGGCGCGGCCCGTCACCATTTGAGAGTGCCATGGCGCGAAGACGCTGCGCCCCCACCAGATGTCGTTGGTGAGCACGACGATCATGTTGGCCCCGCGCATTGCGTACTCGCGAGCCAGCGGCGGGTACATTCCCTCGTAACAGATCAGCACGCCGATCCTGGCTTGCTTGACAAGAAAAATCGTAGGCTCCGGACCTCGCGAGAAATTGCCGAGCAGTGTGAGGTAGCTGGGCTTGCCATCCTGGCTGCGCGCCCGAGTCGCAGGATCGTATCCAAACCAGTCGCCGAACGGGACGCCCTCGACGAACGGCAGCAGGCGCTGTTTTCCATACCATTGCCCAGGTCTTCCATCGGGATGCGCGAGCGCTGCACCGTTGTAAAGACCCAGCACCTCTTTGCCACGAACACGAACGATCTCAGCGCCGTACAGGATCGGCACGCCGACGTCGCGCGCGATCGCTTCCATTTCCGGATCGTGTGTTTCGCTCCCTTCTTCCAAGAACAGGCGTCCAGGTCGAGCTGTCTCGGGCCAAAGCACCAGGTCTTTCCCCTCGGCTGCTTGACGCGTGAGCGATTTCATCTGCTCCCAGTACGCATCGAGACGCTGCTTGTACTTGGCGATTTGCAGCGTGTTGGAGCGTTCG